>NC_013889.1:427500-1027500 GCF_000025545.1 Thioalkalivibrio sp. K90mix | reverse complement strand
CTCGACGCGATCTGCGTGCGTCTGATCAAGCGCAGCAGCTACCACGCCGAGAGCTAGCGGGCGGCAGGCCTCGCCGCGCGGTGGTGCAAGTCGCGCCCCGCGGCGAGGCAGACGGCACCACAACGGACCACAAAATCGCCTGCCAGACCGCCTTATGACAGGAAATACGGGCTGGCAGGCTTTCTGCATATACCCAACCATGGCACTGCACTCGCTTTCCGAACCGGCCGCACCCGACCTGGCCACCCGCGAACAGGAGATCACCCTGTTGCTGGAGGTGGCCAAGCTGATGGGCCGCTCGGGCGATCCCGACGCCGCGATCTACCGCATCCTCGGGATGATGTCGCAGTTGCTGGGGCTGAACCGGGGACGCGTACTGCTGCCCGACCCGGACACCGGAAAGCTGCGTATCCGTCATGCCTACGGGCTCACCGACGCCGAGCGTGAACGCGGGCGCTACAGCCTCGGCGAGGGGGTCACGGGGCGCGTGATGAAGACGGGCCAGATCGCGCTGATTCAGGACATCGACAACGAACCGGAGTACCTGGCGCGTGCGATCGACCGCGCCACCCTGCCACAGGAGACGGTCGCCTATATCGCCGTACCCATCGTGCAGGACGAACACGCGATCGGCGTACTCGGCGTGCATCGCCTGCGCCGGCGCTCACGACAGTTCCAGGACGACCTGAACGTCCTGCGCGTGATCGCCAGCATGATCGGCCAGGTCCTGCGCATTAATCAGCTGATCGCCGAGCGCACCGCCGAGCTGGTATCGGAAAACCGTTACCTGAAAAGCGCACTGGATACGCAAGGCGGGCAGTACGGCATTCTCGGCGAGAGCCCCGCGCTCAAGCATGTACTCAAGCAGGTCCACCGCATCGCGGATACCCAGGCCACGGTCCTGATCACCGGGGATTCGGGGACCGGGAAGGAAAAGGTCGCGCGCATGATCCACCGGATCAGCCAGCGCAACGCCCGCCCCTTCATCTCGCTCAACTGCGCGGCCATCCCGGCCGATCTGCTGGAGTCGGAGCTGTTCGGTCATGAAAAAGGCGCGTTCACCGGAGCCAGCAGTGCCAAGACCGGGAAGATCGCCCTGGCGGATGGCGGCACGCTGTTCCTGGACGAGATCGGTGACATGCCAGAGGCGCTGCAGTCGAAGATCCTGCGCGTGCTGCAGGAGCGCGTGGTCCAGCCGATCGGCGGCAACCGCGATATTCCGGTGGATGTACGCATTGTCGCCGCCACTCACAAGAACCTGCAGGCCGCTGTCAACGCCGGCGAGTTCCGGCTGGATCTGTTCTACCGCCTGAACGTCATCCCGCTGCACATACCCGCACTGCGCGACCGGGCAAGCGACATCCGACTGCTGACACGACACTTCCTTGACCGTTTCACCCACCTGCACGGCTGGAACGTGGTGCTGGACGAACGCGTGCTGGAACGGCTTGAGGCCTTCGACTGGCCGGGCAACATCCGTCAACTGGAGAACGTGCTGGAACGCGCCGTTCTGCTCTCCAGCGACGGCCGCATCACGACGGCACTGATCGACGAGATCCTGCACGAGGAATCGCGCATCAGCCCCCACGAGCCCACTCGAACCCCCGCCGAGGCGGCTGCCCCGCCAGCGGTCAATCCCGCACCCCTGGCGCCCAACGATGACGCACAGCGCACCAGCGTGGTGCGTCCCTACCAGCGTGTCCATGCATCCGAGGCCGAGCGTCTGCTGCGCGCCATCGAGGAATCCAGCGGCAACAAGACGCGGGCCGCACTCGGCCTGGGGCTGACCCCGCGCCAGCTACGCTACCGCCTGAAAAAACTCGGCATAGAAGTCACTTAGAAGCGATCAAGCCGTTTAATAGGGACACTTTGTCCACTCTGTCCAGAGTGTCGACCAAGTGTCGCCAGACACCTCCCCGCCGCCTCCCCACAAATCGTCATTTCCCTTCTTGGCATGGCTTCTGCAACCCCTTGGGCATGGGCGGCGCAACCGCCCCGTTTTGAATCCGTCCACCCAGGAGAACATCGCCATGCCGACCAAGAGCCTAAGCGACCCGTTTGACGCCAATTCGGACCTGCGCCACGACAGCGCTTGCCGCCACGGCCACCACGGCCCAGGTCAGTGCAGCTGCTTCGACACGGCCGACCCCAACCTCGAACGCCGAATGGACAACGGCGAATTCGCCACGACCGAGCCGCACCATGCGGAGCACAAGGCCCAGGACACGCTGGACGAAGAGGCCCTGATCGACCGCGCGGTCGAGAGCGCGGTAGTGCGCGGCATGTTCGGCCACAACGAGATCAATCGTCGGCGTTTCCTGCAGATGCTGGGTGGCGGCACCCTGGCCGCGGCGCTGGGTTCGGTCATGCCGCTGGACAAGGTCAAGGCCGCGATCAAGGACGGCGGTCCGCTGGAGAAGACCAAGCTGCGGATCGGTTTCGTGCCGATTACCTGCGCCACGCCGATCATCATGGCCCACCCGATGGGCTTCTACGAGCGCTATGGCCTGGATGTCGACGTGATCAACACGGCGGGCTGGGCGGTCGCGCGCGACATGTCCCTCTCGGGCGAATACGACGCCTCGCACATGCTCTCGCCAATGCCGCTGTCGATGACGCTGGGCACCAGCTCGTCCAGCCGCGAGCACTTCATCATGCCGGCGATCGAGAACATCAACGGCCAGGCGATCACCCTGCACAACAAGCACAAGGACAAGCGCGATCCCAAGGACTGGAAGGGCTTCCGCTTTGCGGTCCCGTTCGAGTACTCGATGCACAACTTCCTGCTGCGCTACCTGGTCGCGGAACACGGCCTGGACCCGGATCAGGACATCAGCATCCGCGTGATCCCGCCGCCGGAGATGGTGGCCAACCTGCGCGCCGAGAACATCGATGGCTACCTGGCCCCCGACCCGTTCAACCAGCGCGCGGTCTGGGACGAGATCGGCTTCATTCACATGCTGACCAAGGAGATCTGGGACGGGCACCCCTGCTGCGCCTTCGCCTGTTCGGCCGCCTGGGCCGAGGAACACCCGAACACCTTCGGGGCGTTGTTCCGCTCGCTGATCGAGGCCACGCAGTACTCCTCCGACATCGAGAACCGGGCCGAGATCGCCGAGGCCATCTCCCCCCGTGCCTATCTCAATCAGCCGCAATCGGTGGTCGAGCAGGTCCTGACCGGACGCTACGCCGATGGCCTGGGCGAGGTGAAGGAAGACCCGCACCGGATCGATTTCGACCCGTTCCCCTGGCATTCGATGGCGACCTGGATCCTCACGCAGATGAAGCGCTGGGGCTATGTCAGCCGCGACTTCGACTACAACCAGCTCGCCGAGGATGTCTTCCTCGCCAGCGAGTGTGCCGAAGTGATGACCGAGCTCGGCTACGAGCCGCCGAGTGACACCTACAAGAACTTCGAGATCATGGGGAAGGTGTTCGACTACACCGACCCGGAAGGCTATCTCGACAGCTTCGAAATCCGCAGGAGCTAAGCCATGTTGAGCAATCTCAACTTTCGCGCCGGGGTTCTTTCGGTTGTGATCCTGCTGTTCTTCCTGGGCGTGTGGCAGATGGCCACCGCCCCGGAGGTACTGATGGTCCAGGAGGAAGAACTCAGCGAGTACGAAATGCTGACCGGGGGCGGCGGGCAACGCGGCTCCAGCGGCATCCCCGCACCGTCCGAGGTGATCAGCCACGCCGTTTCCGAGCTGAGCAACCCCTTCTACGATGCCGGCCCGAACGACAAGGGCATCGGCATCCAGCTGGGGTACTCGATCTATCGCGTGCTGCTGGGCTTCTTCCTGGCCGCGCTGATCGCCATCCCGTTCGGCTTCGTGATCGGCATGTCGCCCCTTCTGAACAAGGCCTTTGACCCGTTCATCCAGGTGCTCAAGCCCATATCCCCTCTGGCCTGGATGCCGCTGGCCCTGTTCGTGATCCGTGACTCGAACATCTCGGCGATCTTCGTGATCTTCATCTGTTCGATCTGGCCCATGCTGGTGAACACGGCCTACGGCGTCGCATCGGTGCGCAATGACTGGCTGAACGTGGCCAAGACCCACGAGCTGTCCAAGGTGCGCACGGCGTTCACCGTGATCCTGCCCGCCGCGGCCCCGACCATCCTGACCGGGATGCGCATCTCCATCGGCATCGCCTGGCTGGTGATTGTGGCCGCCGAGATGCTCGTGGGCGGCACCGGCATTGGCTACTACATCTGGAACCAGTGGAACAACCTTGACCTGGCCAGCGTGATCTTCGCGATCGTGATGATCGGCATCATCGGTTTTCTGCTGGATCTCAGCCTCGCCCAGGCCACCAAACTCGTGCGCTACGCCGACTGACGTCGGCGCAGCCCAACCAGGAGTACAACCATGAGCAAGGGCTTCCTCGAAATCGAGAATCTGAGCCAACGCTTTCCGCAGCCCGACTCGGACGACCTGATGACGGTCTTCGAGGGGGTGGATCTGGATATTCAGAAAGGCGAGTTCGTCTGTCTGATCGGCCACTCCGGCTGCGGCAAGTCCACCATCCTCAACGTGCTCGCCGGCCTGGCCTCGCCCACCGACGGCAACGTGATCATGGACAACAAGGAGATCAAGGGTCCGAGCCTGGACCAGGGCGTGATCTTCCAGAACCACAGCCTGCTGCCCTGGCTGTCGGCGCGTGACAACGTGATGTTCGCGGTGCGCGCCCGCTGGCCCAACTGGAGCAAGCAGAAGCGTCTGGACCATGCCGAGAAGTATCTGAAGATGGTCGGGCTGGATCACGCGATGGACCGCAAGCCATCACAGCTCTCCGGCGGCATGCGCCAGCGCGTCGGCATCGCACGCGCCTTTGCGATCGAGCCGAAGCTGCTGCTGATGGACGAGCCGTTCGGGGCGCTGGATGCCCTGACCCGCGGCGTGATCCAGGAGGAGCTACTGAAGATCTGGCAGGAGACCCACCAGACGGTATTCATGATCACGCATGACGTCGACGAGGCCATCCTGCTGGCCGACCGCGTGCTGCTGATGACCAACGGCCCGCACGCCAAGGTCGCGGAGTCGGTGAAGGTCGACATCCCGCGTCCCCGCGAACGCGCCACGCTCCACCAGCACGAGCACTACTACAAGATCCGCAATCACCTAGTGGACTTCCTCGTGCACCGCGCGAAGGACATGTCCCTGGAGGCCCAGCAGGAAGCCGCGCAGGGCGCGGACCCGCGTCACAAGCCGCGTCACGTGAATCCCGCGAAACCCGCGGAATCCGCACCGGAACAGGAACGGCCCGCGATCCGGGCCGTGTGAACACCATTAATCCACCAATACGACCAAGAGGACTTACCCGATGAGTCTCAGCAAGACCGCCATGACCACCACCATCCTCGAGGCAAAGGAGAACCGCGACACCACCTGGGCCGCGATCGCCGAGGCCACCGGCCTCCACGAGGTTTATGTGACCTCCGCCTGCTATGGGATGAACCACCTCGAGGCAGACCAGGCCGAAAGGCTCGCAAGTTTTCTCGGCCTCGGGCCCGAGGTCGCCCAGGCGCTGCAGGCCTTCCCGCACAAGCACTGGGACAAGACCATCCCGACCGACCCGGTGATCTACCGCTTCTACGAAGCCATCAATGTCTACGGCGACACCATGAAGGCGCTGATCCACGAGAAGTTCGGCGACGGCATCATGAGCGCGATCGACTTCACCATGGACATCGACAAGGTCGAGGACCCGAAGGGCGACCGCGTCAAGATCACCTGGAACGGGAAATTCCTGCCCTACAAGAGTTGGTAGCGCCCCTGCGCCTAGCCACAAACGAAAAAAGGCCTGCAAACGCAGGCCTTTTTTCTGGGAATGTGGTGGAGCGGAGGAGGATCGAACTCCCGACCTTCGCATTGCGAACGCGACGCTCTCCCAGCTGAGCTACCGCCCCAATCAAGGCGCGCATTCTAGCAACTCCCGACGAGCGCGGGAAGAGACAGACGCGTGATCGCTGCCGGGCGCCCTTGCCCGGGCTGACCAAGCGACGTTACTAATCCCATCCCGCGTTTCTGCACGGGCCCGGAATCGGGTGGAAAACGCGATGCCTAGCACCTTTTTCAGCCGTTGCGCGACCACAGGTGCCATTTTCGTGGTGCAGGTCACGTCAAACACGCTTAGACTTGATCTAGCCTTAACGTATGTTAGAAATACGTCGGAAATCCGTCGTAGCTACCGTCTCTCCAAGGAGGCGTCTCTGCCGCATGGTCTGCCGAGACATTCACAACTTTCAGTTGCAGTCAGATCCCGCATGAGTCTCTCTGTCCGCATATTGGGCGCCAGCGGCGGCATCGGCCCCAACCGCCGCACGACATCGATCCTGATCGACGAAGATATCCTGATCGACGCCGGTAGTGGGGTCGGCGACCTGACTCTGGGCGAATTACAAAAAATCCGTCACGTATTTCTGACCCATTCGCACCTCGACCACATCGGTTTTCTGCCGATGCTCGCGGACATGGTGTATTCATCGAACGCGCCCCCCATCCAGATCCACGCGCTACCGCCCACCTTGAAGGCCCTGCGCGAGCATGTGTTCAACTGGGTCATCTGGCCCGACTTCACCTGTCTCCCGTCCCCCGAGCAACCACTGCTGCAGTTTCGACCGATCCGGCCCGATCAGCAGGTGTCCATCGGATTGCGCGAGGTTCATACCCTGCCCGCCTTGCACACGGTGCCCGCCATTGGCTATGGCGTGATGCACAACGACGGTGTGGGCTTTGCCTTCACCGGGGACACTTCGTCGTCCGAGGCCCTGTGGGAGGCCTTGAACGCGCTGCCCTATCTGGATCTGCTGATGATCGAGTCAGGGCTGCCGGACGAAATGGACGGCATGGCCGATCTCGCCAAGCATTACACCCCGCACCGCCTCGCGGATGACTTGGATGCGCTCCGTCACCAGCCACGGATCGCCATCACGCACCTGAAACCCGGGCACGAACGGGCCATCCGCCAGCAACTCCAGCAGTCGCGGCATGCCAGCCGTATGGTCCTGCTCGAGGGCTCCGAGCGGTTCGAACTGCACGCCCAGAACAGGGCTCTCAAGGCCGGGTAGGGCCTCAGGCTCGACGCATTCCTGCATCGGGCCGCTCCCCCCGCCGTCACACAGCTGTAACATCCCTGTTATCTAATGCAGGGCATCCTGAACTCGGGAATGGGTCATGGCTGTGAAGATTCTGCTGGTCGAGGATGACACCGCAATCCGCGAAATGCTCCAGCTGCCGCTGCACAAGGCCGGATACGCGGTGCGAGAGGCTGGCGATGTTCGCGCTGCCAAAGGCCTGCTGCTGGAAGACCCACCCGATCTGATCCTGCTCGACTGGATGCTGCCGGATACCAGCGGCCTCGACTGGGCGCGCACGCTGAAGGCCAGCCCGATCACCAAGGACATCCCGATCATTATGCTGACTGCCCGCGGCGAAGAAGAAGACCGCGTCCGCGGGCTGGACGTGGGTACCGACGACTACGTGACCAAACCGTTCTCGCCGCGCGAACTGGTTGCCCGCATCAAGGCGGTACTGCGGCGTACCGCCCCGATCACCAGCGAAGAACCAGTGGAGGTCGAGGGTCTGCGCCTGGACCCGGTCTCGCACCGCGTGAGCGGCCACGGAGAGGCGCTATCGATGGGCCCGACCGAATACAACCTCCTGCACTTCTTCATGACCCACCAGGACCGCGTATTCACCCGCGGCCAGCTGCTCGACCAGGTATGGGGCACCAATGTGTACGTCGAGGAACGCACCGTGGATGTACACATCCGGCGCCTGCGCAAGGCACTGGCGCTGACCGGGCACGACCACCTCGTGCAAACCGTACGCGGATCGGGGTACCGTTTCTCCCAGACTCCCTGATCGCGGCCGACACCGCGACCTCCAATCACCCCACTCGGTCGTCCGATGCAATCACGCAACCCCTGGCCCGGCGTCATCGCGGGCACCCTGCTGGTCGGTGTCCCGATCGCGCTGCTCGGCTGGAGCATGGGGCAATTCTGGGCCACGATCGCGTTCCTGCTGGGAGCGGCCCTGTTCTGGAACCTGTCGCATCTGTTGCTGCTGGAGCGCTGGCTGCGCCAGGGCGGGCGCAGCGAACCACCGGACGTGCGTGGGCTGTGGGGGCTGGCCTTCGATCATCTCTACCGCCGCCGCCGGCGCCACGAACATCGTGTGCACCGGCTGCGCCAGTACCTCGAGCGCTATCGCGACTCGGCCCGGGCGATGCCGGACGCGGTCGTGGTTCTGAATGACGATCTGCGCATCGAATGGCTGAACGAGATGGCCACGCAACTGCTGGGGCTGAACTGGCCGGACGACGAGGGCCAGCGCATCACCCACCTGCTGCGCAACCCGGCATTCATCGCATTCATGGAGAGCGCGCGCACCACACCGGGCAGCGTGACCACGGCCTCCCCGCTCCACGACGACCAGCAGCTGGAGTTTCGCCTGGTGCCCTACGGCGATGCACAGTTCCTGCTGCTGGCGCGGGACACCACGCATCTGCACCGACTGGAAGTGATGCGGCGCGACTTCATTGCGAACGTCTCGCACGAATTGCGCACGCCGCTGACCGTGCTCTACGGCGTTGTCGAGACGCTGGAGGACGAACTGGCCGATCAGCCCGACAAGGCCAGGTCGGTGAAACTGCTGCGGGAGCAGTCCGAACGCATGAAGCTGCTGGTCGACGACCTGCTGACCCTCTCCCGCCTGGAAACCGGCAGCCCGAAGGGCCCGCCACAATGGGTCGATGTCGGCGCCATGCTGGAAACGCTGAAAGATGAGGCCGAACTGCTCTCCGGCGACCAGCACCACCGGATCGAGATCCACGCCCGGGCCGGGCTCGAATTGCGAGGCGCCGAGAACGAACTGCGCTCGGCCTTCGCCAACCTGCTGTTCAATGCGGTCAAGTACACCCCGGCCGGGACCCGCATCGAGCTCCGCTGGCAATCCGACGCGGACGGGGCTCGCCTGAGCGTGATCGACGAGGGCCCGGGGATTGCCCGCCACCACCTCCACCGCCTGACCGAACGCTTCTACCGCGTAGATGCCGGCCGCGACCAGCGCCGCGGCGGGACCGGGCTCGGACTGGCCATCGTCAAGCATGTACTCGCGCGCCACGGCGGACATCTGGAGATCGACAGCCAGGTCGGTCGCGGCACGCGCTTCACCTGCCTGTTCCCGCTGTCGATTACCCGCATCGAACCCACCGAGTCCGCCAAAAACTGACGCCATGCGATGTCACACGGCTGTCACACACCCGTCACAGGAGCGTCAACCCGGCTGCGCATAATTCCCCACCAAGGTCGCTTGAAGCGTCCTTGCAAGAATTCCATTCAAGGGGAGATTCCCATGTTGTTGAAGCGCAGCCTTCTGGCCCTGGCCACCGCCACTGCAATGGCCATTACGCCGTTTACCGCCTCTGCCGAAGTCGATGCCGACATCCCGGCCTATGAGGCGGTCTCCGGGATTTCCGGCAACCTGTCGAGCATCGGCTCCGACACCCTGAACAACCTGATGACGCTGTGGGCCGAGGAGTTCCAGAACTTCTACCCGAACGTCAACGTCCAGATCCAGGGCGCCGGCACCTCGACCGCACCGCCCGCCCTGACCGAGGGCACCGCCGACTTCGGCCCGATGTCGCGCATGCCGCGTGACAGTGAACACGCCGAGTTCGAACAGCGCCATGGCTACGAGATGACGGCCGTGCCGGTCGCGATCGACACCATCGCCGTGTACGTGAACCGCGACAACCCGATCGAGGGCCTGACCATCGAACAGGTCGATGCGATCTTCTCCTCCACCCGTCGCTGCGGTGGTGCCGAGGACATCACCCGCTGGGGCCAGGTCGGCCTCGACGGCTCCTGGGAAAATCGCGACATTACGCTGTACAGCCGTAATGCCGTCTCCGGGACTTACGGCTTCTTTCGCCAGCACGCCCTGTGCGACGGCGACTTCAAGGATGCCATCAACGAACAGCCCGGCTCCGCCTCGGTGGTCCAGGGTGTCTCCGAGTCCCTGAACGGCATTGGCTACTCCGGTATCGGCTACATGACCTCCGGCGTGCGCGCTGTCCCGCTGGGCGAGAATGAGGGCGAGTACTACGAGCCGACTGCGGACAACGCCTCCTCCGGCGACTACCCGCTGGCCCGCTTCCTGTACGTGATGGTCAACAAGCACCCGGAAGACGGCCTGACCCCGCGCGCGGCCGAGTTCCTGAGGATGGTGCTGTCGAAGGAAGGTCAGGAAGTCGTGGTGCGTGACGGGTTCATCCCGCTGCCGGCCGCCGTGGCCGAACGCGAGCGCAAGAACCTCGGTCTGGAATAATCCCGGTCCCGCTCAGGCCATCTCCGGATGGCCCGAACCGGATCCCTCGCGGGGTCCGGTTTTTTGTGCGCACTCCATACGGGCAGACCGATCGACCCGCAATAAAGCGTTCAACCGTCCGTCACATGGCTGTCACGTCTCTGTCATGAAGCGGCCGTAGCATGCCGGCCAGTTGCACCTTACACCCGCCGCATCAGGGGACCCTGAATGTCCAGCCTATCCGCCACCTCGACGCTCGGCCGCTTCCAGCGCTGGCGTCGCACCAAGGACCGCACCGCCCGTTACACCATCGGCTTTTTCGGTGTGGCCGTGATTGGTGCCCTGACCCTGATGTTCGTGTATCTCGCCAGCGAAACGCTGCCGATGTTCCAGGGGGCGACTCTGGAACCACGCACCGAGTACGCGGCTCCCGGCGGTGCCGACACGCAGACCATCCATCTCGCGGTGAACCGCCATCGCGAGATGGCGGTGCGCCTCACCGAAGACCGACGCGCCCTCTTCTTCCGCCCCTACAGCGGCGACATCGTGAAAGAAGAGTCGCTACCGATCCCGGAGGATGTGCAGGTCACGAGCTTCAGTGCCGCCGAGCCGCGCACGCGCCTGGTGGCCGCGGGCCTGGACAACGGGCAGGTACTGGCCATCGAGTACGAATACAACGAGCGTTTCAGTCCCGAAGGCCGTCTGTACGACCCGGGCCTGGTGTACCCCCTGGGGGACGAGGACTCCGCGCTGCTGGACGTGGACGACGACGGCCGCGCGATCTCGGTGGTTGGGATACAGCGCGGCTCCAGCGGCATCCGCGTCGCAGCCGCAACACAAGACGGCGATCTGAAGCTGGTGCGCTTCGAGAAACGCACCTCGATGATGACGGGCGAGACCGAAGTGCGACGATCGGCCTACGACCTGCCCTCGCTCCCGGATGGCGCGACGCCGACCCGCATTCTGCTGGATATCACCGGCCGCCACATGCTGGTCGGCGACGACCAGGGGCAGCTGCACTTCTTCGACATCAATAACCCCTCACGCGCCAGCCTGGTCGACAGCAAGCGCGTGATCCGCGGCGATGATGCCGAGGTAACCTCGCTGGAGTATCTGCTGGGCACGGTCTCCATCATCGTCGGGGGCTCCGACGGCACGGTCTCCCAGTACATGCTGGTACGCGACGACGACAACGTGAACCGCATCACCCGGGTGCGCGACTTTCCCTCGCACGCCGGCGCGATCCGCAACATCCAGCCGGAATACATCCGCAAGGGCTTCCTGACCGCCGACGATCAGGGCGAGGTGAAGATTCACTATTCCACCTCGCAGCGGACCCTGATCGAACGCCAGATCACCGACCAGCCACTGCACCGGGTGTATGTCGACCCGCGCAACCGCCTGCTGATCGGAATCGACGATCACGAGACCTGGCATCTGCAGGATCTGTCGAACCCGCACCCGGAGGTCTCCTTCCACGTGCTGTGGCAGAAGGTCTGGTACGAGGGACGCTCCGGGACCGACTACGTCTGGCAGTCGTCCTCCGCCACCGACGAGTTCGAGCCGAAATTCTCGCTGGTGCCGCTGACCATCGGCACCATCAAGGCCGCCTTCTACGCGATGCTGTTCGCCACGCCACTGGCGATCATGGGGGCGATCTACAGCGCCTATTTCATGTCACGGCGCATGCGCAGCATCACCAAGCCCTCGATCGAACTGATGGAGGCTCTGCCGACGGTCATCCTCGGCTTCCTCGCCGGGCTGTGGCTGGCCCCGTTCATCGAGGCCAACCTGCCGGCGATCGCCAGCATCCTGATCCTGATGCCGCTGGGCATGCTGGCCGCCGCGTTCCTGTGGACACGGGTGCTTCCGGAGAACCTGCGCAACCTCGTGCCCGCCGGCTGGGAGGCCGCGATCCTGATCCCCGTGATCCTGGCGATCGGCGGGTTCTCCGTCTCCATGAGCCCGCTGATCGAGGTCTGGATGTTCGGTGGCGATGCCCGCCAGTGGCTGACCGATCACGGCATCACCTACGACCAGCGCAATGCGCTCGTGATCGGTATCGCGATGGGCTTCGCGGTCATCCCGACGATCTACTCGATCTCCGAGGACGCGGTGTTCAACGTGCCCAAGCACCTGACGCAGGGCTCGCTGGCCCTGGGCGCGACCCCGTGGCAAACGGTGGTGCGCGTGGTGCTGCTGACCGCCAGCCCCGGCATTTTCTCGGCGGTGATGATCGGCTTCGGCCGCGCGGTGGGCGAGACCATGATCGTACTGATGGCGACCGGCAACTCGCCGGTGGTCAACTTCAACATCTTCGAGGGCATGCGCACGCTCTCCGCGAACATCGCGGTGGAGATGCCGGAGGCCGCCGTCGGCAGCACCCACTTCCGCATCCTGTTCCTGGCCGCCCTGGTCCTGTTCGCGCTGACCTTTGCGGTAAACACGGTCGCCGAGATCGTGCGCCAGCGCCTGCGCCAGAAATACAGCTCCCTTTGAGGCATAAGCGATGAATCGTTGGTTCAAATCCGGCACCCCGTGGATCTGGCTGAATGCCGGAGCAGTCGCTGCCTCGCTGGTGATGGTCTTCGGCCTGATTCTGATGATCGCCGTGAACGGCCTGTCCTTCTTCTGGCCCTCGGAGGTCATCGAGTTCGAATACCAGACGGAGCAGGACTCCGAGCCCCGGCGCGTCATGGGTGAGCTGCAACGCTCGGAGACCATGACCGCCCAGGCCATGCGCGACGCTGGATTCACCGTGCCGGAAGGCCAGGACATCGTCGTCCGCCACCTGATCAAGCGCGGCAATCGCGACCTCGACAGCCGCGACTTCCAGTGGTACCTGGACGACTTCATGTCCGAATGGGAACGCCCGCGCGACGTGGTGGTGCTGGAGCGTCTGCAATGGGGCGATTTCTACGGCTACATCCGCGAATATCAGGAAGACGGCGAAACCGTCGCCGAGGGGGAACAGGCGCGCACCGCGTTCGAGGAACGCATGCCGCAGACCCGCGAACTGGTCCAGCAGATCGAACGCATCGAGCGCATCGAGATCGGCCGGGTCAACTTCGACCTCGAGCGCCTGCGCATCGCCCAGCGCGGTGTCGAGCGGGCCGACGAACTGTCGCTGGAAGAACGCGGCCAGCGCCAGGAAGAGCTGGACGCCGAACGCGCGGAGCTGGACGCGCGCTACGCCGAGCTGGAGGCCGAGCGCAACGCCCTGCGTGACGAACTGGGCCGCTTTGCGATCGTGCTGGAAGCCGCCGACGGGCAAGAGGCGACGATCCCGCTCTCGCGCATCGTGAACGCCTGGTGGCCAAACGACATGAGCGTGCCGGCCAAGCTGCGCCACTATGTCGTCGCCTTCTGGGACTTCATGACCGGGTACCCGCGCGAGGCGAACACCGAGGGCGGCATCCTGCCGGCGATCTTCGGCACCGTGCTGATGGTCATTCTGATGTCCATCGTGGTGACCCCGTTCGGCGTGCTCGCTGCGATCTACCTGCGCGAATACGCCAAGCAGGGCCCGCTGGTGCGCACGATCCGCATCTCGGTCAACAACCTCGCGGGTGTGCCGTCGATCGTATTCGGGGTGTTCGGTCTGGGTTTCTTCGTCTACCTGATCGGCGGCAACATCGACCAGATCTTCTTCCGTGATGCCCTGCCCTCGCCAACCTTCGGCTCGCCCGCGATCATCTGGGCCTCGTTGACGCTCGCGCTACTGACCCTGCCGGTGGTGATCGTCTCCACCGAGGAAGGCCTGACCCGCATCGGTGCCAGTATCCGCCACGGCTCGCTGGCGCTGGGCGCGACCAAGGCCGAGACCCTGTGGCGCCTGATCGTGCCGCTGTCGGCGCCGGCGATGATGACCGGGCTGATCCTCGCGGTCGCTCGGGCGGCCGGCGAAGTGGCCCCCCTGATGCTGGTGGGCGTGGTCAAGCTCGCCCCGACCCTGCCGCTGGATGGCAACTTCCCCTATCTGCATCTGGACCGGGCGTTCATGCACCTGGGCTTCCATATCTTCGACGTCGGTTTCCAGAGCCCGAACGTCGAGGCTGGCCGCCCGCTGGTCTACGCGACCGCCCTGGTGCTGGTGATGCTGATCATCGTGCTCAACCTGACCGCGATCTCGATCCGCAACTACCTGCGCGAGAAGTACCGCGCCGACAGTGACTGAGACACGACATGCATAACCTCTCTCGCACACATCGTCATTGCGAGGCCCCCAAGGGGCCGCGGCAATTGCCCGACGCGGCCCCGGACATCCGCCGGACCCAGCCCCCGAGCCTGCCACGGAGATCGCCACGCGCCTGCGGCGCTCGCGAGGACGGGATGCGTCGAACCCTGTTCCCCATGGAGTACCCGAAATGAGTGACACCGCTACCCACGCCGTCAGCGTGACGCAAGGCGACCGACCCGACCGCGGCCTGCGGCTCTCCAGCGAGGAGATCTGTCTGACCGCCGAGGACCTGAAGCTGTTCTACGGCGAGGATCAGGCCCTGAAGGGCATCGACATCCAGATCCCGAAGAACCGGATCACGGCGTTCATCGGCCCCTCCGGCTGCGGGAAATCGACGTTCCTGCGCTGCTTCAACCGCATGAACGACCTGATCGATGCCGCCCGCATCGAGGGGACGATCCGGCTCGACGGCGACGACATCTACGACAAGACCGTGGACGTGCCGGAGCTGCGCCGCCGCGTCGGCATGGTGTTCCAGAAGCCGAATCCGTTCCCGAAGTCCATCTACGAGAATGTCGCCTACGGCCTGCGCCTGCAGGGCGTGAAGAATCGCCGACGTCTGGACGAGGTGGTAGAAAAGTCACTGAAGCGTGCCGCGCTGTGGGACGAGGTCAAGGACCGCCTGCACGAGAACGCCTTCGGCCTGTCCGGCGGCCAGCAGCAGCGCCTGGTGATCGCCCGCGCGATCGCGATCGACCCCGAAGTCCTGTTGCTGGACGAGCCCTGCTCCGCGCTGGACCCGCTGGCCACGCTGAAGATCGAGGAGCTGATGATCGAACTGAAGAAGGACTACACGCTGGTCATCGTCACCCACAACATGCAGCAGGCCGCGCGCGTGTCCGACTACACCGCCTTCATGTACATGGGCGAGCTGATCGAATACGCCGACACCGACACCCTGTTCACCTCGCCTGCCAAGAAGCAGACCGAGGACTACATCACCGGCCGTTTCGGTTAGGCCATTTCGGATCAGGAGTCCGGATCATGGACAAGAGCTTTTTCAAACAGCACATCTCCCAGCAGTTCAATGCCGAGCTGGAGGACATCATCAAGAAGGTGATGACCATGGGAGGCCTGGTCGAGCAACAGCTCGGCGATGCGGTAACCGCGATGGTCGAGGGCGACACCGCGCTGGCGGAAACCGTGATGACCTCCGACTACAAGGTCAACGCGCTCGAGGTCGAGATCGACGAGGAATGCACCCACATCCTCGCCCGTCGCCAGCCCACGGCCTCCGACCTGCGTCTGGTGATCGCGGTGATCAAGACCATCACCGACCTGGAACGCATGGGCGACGAGGCCGAGCGTGTGGGCCGTATGGGTCTGCAACTGCTGGATTCCGATCGCCGCGAGGCACCGATGGACGAGATCGCGAAGATGGGCCAGCTCGTGCGCGAGATGACGCGCGGCGTGCTCGATGCCTTCGCACGCATGGACACCGAGCAGGCGGTGCGAGTCGCACAGCAGGACATCCAGATCGACAGCCTCTACGAGGCCATCACGCACAAGCTGATGAAACAGATGACTGCCTCCCCCGATGCGGTGCCCCGCCTGATGGACATCGTCTGGGCGACCCGCTCGCTGGAGCGGATCGGCGATCGCGCGCGCAACATCTGCGAGTACGTGGTGTATTTCGTAAAGGGCAAGAACGTCCGCCACACCAGTTACGACCAGATGGCAGCCGAAGCCACGGGGGATCGTCACTAGGAGGCGACAAACCCGGCCGAGTAGACAACCACCCGGCGATCAGGCTCAAAATAGGGCTCAGCACATTCATACCCGGACCCTGCGACCCGATGCCGCGTTTCATCTCGACGTTGTTTGCCCTGGCCGGCCTGACCCTGTTCGCGGCGGTTGGAGACGTGTGGGGGGCGGATGACGTCGAAGAGGCCGCACCCTCTTTCGAGGTGAAGGCACTGTTCGAGAAGGACGAACTCCCCGATGGCGTCGCATTCGAGATTGTCGAGAATGACCGCGCGGCCCTGAGCGCGCTGCTGCCCGAGATCCAAGCGAATATCCGAGTGCTGCGCCAGCGCGCTCCGGACCTGCCGATCGCGGTCGTCACCCACGGGGCGGAGCAGTTCACCCTCACCCGTGCCCAGGCCGCGGCACATGGCTCGCTCCACGCCGAGATCGAGTCACTGGTGATGGATGACGGCGTCAACGTCGTGGTCTGCGGGACCTTTGCCGGCTGGCGCGATCTCGAGCCCGATGCATTCCCCGAACATGTCGAGGTGGCCACTGCCGCACCGGACCGACTGGAGGACCTGAAGGCAGCAGGCTATACCGTGATTCGCCTGCGACCGTCCCTACTGGATGCCCCGGCGGAAGACCCGTGGGAGTTCGACTTCGGCCAGCCGTGACGTGCCACGCCCGATGCGGGCTCTGTCACCCGCCGGGGGGCTTGTGGCATCCTTTCGCGCATGCGATTTCTGATCCGATGGTTTTTTCGCGGCGTACGCCTGATCCTCACCCCGTTCATGCTGATTGGCGAGCGTCTGTCGCGACCGCGCGGCATCGAGCGCGACCCCGCCGACCAGGCCCGCGTTGACGAACAGACGCGCCACCTCGCGCTGTACCATTTCCCGGCCTGCCCGTTCTGCATCCGGGCCCGCCGTACCATGCAGCGGCTGTCGCTGGACATCGAGTTGCGCAATGCCCAGGCGGCCGGCCCGCACCGCGAGGCGCTGCAGACCGAGGGCGGCAAGCTGCAAGTGCCCTGCCTGCGCATTGAGGAACCGGACGGCCAGGTACGCTGGCTGTACGAGTCGGAGGCGATCGGCGAATACCTGCGTGAGCGCTTCGACCCGAACCGTCCGGATGGGCGCTCCGGAGATGCCGCGGTGTCCGGGGACTCCCACGCCTGACCACGACACCTGAAGAACAGGCCACCGACTCGGGCCTGACGGCACAGCGCGGTATAAAATTGGGGCTCCATACCCGAGGAACCCCCTGGATGGCTGCCCTGAACCGCCCTCGAAGACTGCCCCGTCTGTTCATTCTTCCGGCCGCGGCCCTGCTGCTCGGCTCGCTGCTTGGTGGAGCCTCTGCCCAGGCATTTGAACCCCTGTTCGATGCCCACCTGCACTACCGCGACCGGCAGATGGAACACTTCCCGCCAGAGGCTGTTGCACGCACGCTCGAAGAGAATTCGATTCAGTCCGCGATCATCATGGCCCCGCGCTCGAAACTGATCGAAGCGCTGGAACCGAAGGTGGGTACGCGCATCGTCCCGTTTCTCGAGATCTCCCAGCGCCTGGGGCGCAAGATGGACTGGATGTACGAGGACGGCCTGCGGGAACAGGTCGAGGCCATCCTCGACCGAAGCCCAGTCCAGTGGCGCGGGATCGGGGAATTGCACATCCAGGCCGATGACCGCTTCGCCCCCGGCTTCGAGGATCTGCTGGCATTGGCGGTCGAGCGCGATCTGTGGATCGTGATCCATGGCGATCCCGCCGTGATCGACCATGCCTACGCCGTCCAGCCCGAGGTACGCATCCTCTGGGCGCACGCCGGTTCCTATGCCTACCCGCCCCTGGTGCGTGACTACCTGGACCGGCACCCGAACATGGTCATGGATGTCTCCATGCGCAACCCGCGCATCAATCCCGGCGGCATCATCGACGCCGACTGGTTCGAGCTGTTCCTCGACTATCCGGACCGGTTCCTGATCGGCAATGACACCTTCAGCCTCGCCCGCTGGGAGCACTTTACCGTGCTGAAGGACAGCACCCGAGCCTGGCTCCAGCAGATGCCACCCAACGTACAGCGCATGATCGCCCGAGAAAACGGCGAGCGCCTGTTTCCGCCCGTCGAGAGTCCGTAGCCCGACCACAAAAAAGCCCGGGACCGTCTCCGGACCCGGGCTTGGCATCAACTGGCTCGGGGTTTATACCTTGAATTGCGCCACCCGCTGCTGCTGCTCGGACGCCAGCTTGGACAGCTCCTCCGAGGCATTGCGGATCTGTTCCGATCCAGCCGCGGTCTGATCCAGCACCTCGGTCACGTTGGCGACGTTGCGGTTGATCTCCTCGGCCACCGTGGACTGCTCCTCGGCGGCACTGGCGATCTGCGTGTTCATGTCGCTGATGCGCGTCACGGACTGGGTGATCGCCGTCAGCGATTCGCCCGCCAGGTTGACCTGCTCCACGCTCTGGTGCGCCTTGGAACGACCATCTTCCATCGCCTGCACCGCCTCGCGGGTACCGCTTTGCACGCGCTCGATCATCTGCTGGATCTCGTGGGTCGAATCCTGCGTGCGGCTGGCCAGGGTACGCACCTCGTCGGCGACCACCGCGAACCCGCGGCCCTGTTCACCCGCTCGCGCGGCCTCGATCGCCGCGTTCAGCGCCAGCAGGTTGGTCTGATCAGCGATATCGCCGATGACTTCCAGGACCTTGTTGATCTCCTCGGCATCCTGCGACAGGCGGCTGACCACCTCGGCGGCACCATCGACCTGCTGCGACAGCGCGTTGATCGCGGCCACGGTGCGTTGCACGACCTGCTGCCCCTCGGTGGCATCCTGGTCGGTGTTCTGTGCCGCGGCGGCGGCATCCGCCGCGTTGCGGGCCACCTCCTGCACCGTGGCCGTCATCTCGTTCATGGCCGTGGCAACCTGATCGATCTCCGACTTCTGTCGCCGTACCTGCTCGTTGGTTTGCTCGCTGGTGGCGGACAGCTCGTTCGCGGCCGCGGCGACCTGATCGCCCCCGGCCGCGACCGTGGAGACGAGACCACGGATCTTCTTGACGAAGTTGTTGAACGCCTCGGCCAGCTCGCCGAGTTCGTTCTTGCCAGAGACCTCCAGCGTACGGGTCAGATCGCCCTCGCCACCCGCGATATCGTTCAGGCGTGCGACCGTACGGTTCAGCGGACGAACAATGCTTCGGGTCAGGAGCCAGGCCAGGAGGGCGCCCAGCGCCACGGCCACCACGCCGACCGCGACCACGGTACCGGTTGCGTTGCGCGCCATCGCTACATACGCGCTGCGGTCCACCATCACCTCGAGTACACCTACTGCATCACCGGAGAAGTCCGTGACTGGACGCGCGACCACGGCCATCGGGTTACCTTCGTAGGTCACGTTGCGCACCAGTTCTTCGCCCTCCATGACCTCGCGCATTTCGGCATCGCTGAAGGTCGGGTCGCCGCTGATCGTGCCGCGGAAACGGCTGAACGAACGGCCATCGCGCAGATAAAGCGCGACCGGTGAATTCGTATCCGCAGTAAACTCCTCGAAGAAGGAGTCGCCGAACGAAAGACCGATCTCCACCGAACCGACGTGGTCGCCATTGTGTTCGATGGGCACAACCCCGCGAATGCCGAGACCCGCTACCCCTTCCTCAAGCCCCGAGATCGGGGTGCGCTTCTCGTTGGTGTCGACCACCGTCTGGCGGAACCCGGACAGGTCGTCGCCATAATTGTCGGGGGAGTGAACGCGCAGGAAGGAAGTCGCCGGCGGGGTATGGAACTGGTACTGATGCACGCCGTACTGCTCGCTGAGCGAGGCAAAACTCGGAACAGTCATCTCGGCCAGACGCTCGCGATCGCCCGTCGCCATCGCCTCCTGCACGTCGGGGATCTTCGCCACGGTCTCTGCCATTGCGGTCGCGCGCGCGGCTTCCTGGTCCAGACGACCGACAAGCTGCGCGGCCAGATCGGTCAGTTCGCGCTGTTCGGCACGATCGGCCATGGTGCCAAGGCTGTTCATCACGACCACAAGGGTCAGGATCACGGCCAGCAGCACCACCGTGATAATCCCGACCATCAGCCGGACTCCGATTCGGATGTTATCGAACATTTTGAAGACTCTCCCCAATAAGGCTTTGCGGGCCAGCGGCATCCTTGCTGCGGCATTTCATCGACGTTAGCGGCGGCGCAGCATAAAACTTGAGGGGCGTCACAGGAAGCCTGAAAGGCCGGGAGACGAACCTATCCCTGCATCAGGATGACCTCCGCCAGGGCGTAGACCGCAAGCGTAATCACGGCAATCGCCACCATGGAGAGCAGCGCCCCGCCACGGATCATGTCGATCACCCGCAGTCGATTGCTGGCGAACACGATCGCGTTTGGCGGGGTCGCGACCGGCAGCATGAAGGCCACTGAGGCCGCAAAGGCCACAGGGATCGCGAGGAGCACGACCGGGATCTCCATGTGCATCGCCAGCGCGGCCACCAGCGGCAGCAGCGTCGCAGCGGTGGCTGTGTTGCTGGTCACATGCGACAGCAACATGGTCACCACCACGGTCCCGGCAATAATCAGCAGCAGCGGCCATGTCTGGGCGGCACCCAGACCCTCGGCGGCCAGCTCCGCCAGGCCGCTCGCCTCGATGGCCGCGCCCAGGCTGAGGCCCCCGCCGACCAGCAGCAGCACCCCCCAGGGGAGCTCGCGCGTGTTGTCCCAGGCCAGCAGCCGGCGCTGGTCGGCTGCGCCCGAGGGCAGCAGGAACAACAGCCCGGCACCCAGGATGGCAATCCCGGCATCGGTCAGGTGAATCGGCAGGAGACCCTCCAGAAAGGGACGCGACAGCCAGGCCAGCGCCACCAGCAGGAAGACGCCGGCGACCCGGTATTCGGCCCGCGACCAGGCTCCGACCTCGGCACGCTGCTGGTCCATCATTGCCTGCAACCCCTGCAGGCGTACGCGATGGACCGGGAAGACCCAGCGCGTCAGCAGCCACCAGGCCAGCAGTAGCAACGCGGTGGCCAAAGGCAGGCCCAGCATCATCCACTGCACAAAACCGATCTCGATGCCATGCCGGTCGCCCAGATAGGCGGCGGTCAGCGCGTTCGGCGGCGAGCCGATGATCGTCGCCATGCCCCCGATGTTGGCGGCAAAGGCGATCCCCAGCAGTAGCGCCAGTGCGGGCCGGCGCGAATGGGTGCCGATCTCGTTACCCGCGATGTGCGTATCACGATCCATCAGCGCCAGAACGGACAGGGCAATCGGCAACATCAGCGCGGCAGTCGCGGTATTACTGACCCACATCGACAACCCTGCAGTGGCCAGCATGAACGCCCCCACCAGAAGATGCAGGCGGTCCCCCGCCCGGCTGACGATCGCGAGCGCAATCCGCTGGTGGAGCCCCCAGCGCTGCACCGCCAGCGCGATCGCAAAGCCGCCCATGAACAGGAAGATGATGGGATTGGCATAGGGCGCGGTCGCCGCGTCCATCGGCATCACGCCGAGCAGCGGCAACAGGGCAATCGGCAGTAGCGCCGTGACGGGTAGAGGCAAGGCCTCGGTAATCCACCAGGTCGCCATGAACAGGGTCAGCCCCAGCACCCACCAGGCCTCGCGTGCAACGCCTTCTGGCGGCGAGAAAAGCAGGAACGCGAGCATCAGGAGCGGGCCCAGGAAGAGCCCAATGCGCCCGCGCCAGGCATAGGCGCTGCGGGTGGGGCTCGCACCCGCCGCCGGAGAGTCGCCGTCCGATTGTTGATCGGCATCGGGTGCGGACATGCCGTGGCTCCTTCACAATTCCGCAAACGTTGGCTGAACGATAACCAAGCCGTGCCATCGGAAATTGCATCCCCCGGGCAACGTGACTATCGTTGACGGGTTTCCTGGCGCGGCCACCGATGGCCGGCCAGCCGCAGTCTCGCATGTTTTATTACAAGGAGTCTTTCATGGCCTACGAACTGCCCGATCTGCCCTATGCCAAGAACGCGCTGGAGCCGCACATCTCCGCCGAGACGCTGGAATACCATCACGACAAGCACCACGCGACCTACGTGACCAAGCTGAACGGCCTTCTGCCCGGCTCCGAGTTCGAGAATGCCTCGCTGGAGGACATCATCAAGAAGGCTCCGGCCGGCGGCATCTTCAACAACGGCGCCCAGGTCTGGAACCACACCTTCTACTTCAACTGCATGGGCCCGGACGCCGGTGGCGAACCGTCCGGCAAGGTGGCCGACGCGATCAACAGTGCCTTTGGCTCGTTTGATGGCTTCAAGGAGAAGTTCAACGAGGCCGCGGTCGGCAATTTCGGCTCCGGCTGGACCTGGCTGGTGCAAAATAGCGACGGCTCGGTGGAGATCGTAAACACCTCCAACGCCGCCAACCCGATGCGGGATGGCAAGACCCCGCTGCTGACCTGCGATGTCTGGGAACACGCCTACTACATCGACTACCGCAACGCGCGGCCGAAGTATCTGGAAAACTTCTGGAACGTGGTGAACTGGGATTTCGTCGCCCAGCAGATGAAATAAGTCGCGCAAACGCGATTGGGGGCCGCCCCAGTGCGGCACCCTGGGCAGAAGCCGGCGGCTCGCTCGCCGGCTTCTTCATTTGGGAGAGCTTTGCTAATGAGTGACGTCCTGCAGAATACCTATAGCCGGCTGCCGGTTGCCTTCGAACGGGGGGAAGGCGCCTGGCTCTGGGATACCGAGG
This sequence comes from Thioalkalivibrio sp. K90mix, assembly GCF_000025545.1. Classification (NCBI taxonomy): domain Bacteria; kingdom Pseudomonadati; phylum Pseudomonadota; class Gammaproteobacteria; order Chromatiales; family Ectothiorhodospiraceae; genus Thioalkalivibrio; species Thioalkalivibrio sp. K90mix. The sequence goes on along the minus strand of NC_013889.1, from coordinate 1,004,556 downwards.
GCAAACGCTACCTCGATGCCCTGTCCGGCATTGCGGTCTGCGGCCTTGGGCACGCCCACCCGAAAGTGGCACATGCGATCTGCGATCAGGCTCAGACGCTCGTCCATACCTCGAACCTGTTCCGCATTCCCCTACAGGAACAGCTCGCACGGCGTCTGTGCGCGCTCGCGCAGATGGACCAGGCTTTTTTCTGCAACTCCGGAGCCGAGGCCAACGAGGCAGCGATAAAGCTGGCCCGGCTGCATGCCCGCCGCCGCGGCATCGAGAAACCGAAGGTCATCGTGATGCACGGCAGCTTCCACGGGCGTACGCTCGCAACGCTGTCGGCCACCGGTAACGAAAAGATCCATGCCGGATTCGAACCCCTGGTCGAGGGCTTCGTGCACGTCCCCCATGGCGATGCCGAGGCCGTCGCGGCCCTGGGCAGCGACCCCGACGTGGTCGCCATCCTGGTCGAACCCATCACCGGTGAAGGCGGCATCCACGTACCCCCGCCCGGATACCTGCGGCGCCTGCGCGAACTGGCCGACCAGCACGACTGGCTGCTGATGCTGGACGAGATCCAGGCCGGGATCGGCCGCACCGGACACTGGTTTGCCTTCCAGCATGAAGGCATCACGCCCGATGTGATATCGCTCGCGAAGGGCCTGGGCAACGGCATCCCGATCGGGGCGAACCTGGTGGCCGGCCGTGCGTCCGGCCTGTTCACCCCGGGTACCCACGGCACCACCTTCGGTGGCAATCCCCTGGTCTGCCGGGCGGCCCTGGCCGTGCTGGACGTGATGCAGGACGAGGGCCTGTGCGAGGAAGCTGGACGACAAGGCGAGATCCTCCGCCGCCGCCTGGCCGACCGGCTCGAAGACAAACCGGGGGTCGTCGCCGTACGCGGACGCGGACTGATGATCGGCATCGAGCTGGATCGCCCGGCCGGGACACTGGTTCAGGCCGCCCTCGACGCAGGGCTGATTCTCAACGTGACTGCACAGCGCGTAGTCCGGCTGCTGCCGCCACTGATCGTGGACGACGCCCAGGTCGACCAGATCGCCAGCACTGTAGCCGATCTGGTCGACACCCTGCTCGCATCCGAAGATTCCCGGGAGGCCCAGGCATGAAACCCCGCCATTACCTGTCGTTCCACGACCTGTCCGCGGACGAGACACGCGCCCTGCTCGAACGTGCCGTCGAACTGAAGCGCCAGACCCACGCGGGCGAGCACCACGACGACATCCTGCGCGGCAAGACGCTGGGGATGATCTTCGAGAAGTCCTCCACGCGCACGCGGGTCTCGTTCGAGGTTGGCATGCAGCAACTGGGCGGCAACGCCCTGTTCCTGTCCCCGCGCGACACCCAGCTGGGCCGCGGCGAGCCGATCGAGGACACCGCCCGCGTCCTCTCGCGCATGGTGGACTGCGTGATGATCCGCACCTACGAACACGAGAAGATCGAACTGTTCGCCCAGCACTCCTCGGTCCCCGTGATCAATGGTCTGACCGACCGGGAACATCCCGCGCAGCTGCTGGCTGACCTGCAGACCTATCTTGAACACCGGGGCGACATCCGGGGCAAGCGCGTGGCCTGGATTGGCGACGGCAACAACATGTGCCACAGCTACATGTATGCCGCGCACCTGCTGGACTTCCAGCTGGTGGCGGCCTGCCCCGAGGGCTACGACCCGGAAGAGGACGTCGTGGGTGCCACGCGCGACCATTTCGAGCTCACCCGCGATGCGCGCGCGGCGGCCGAGGGTGCCGACCTCGTCGTCACCGACGTCTGGGCCAGCATGGGGCAGGAGCAGGAAAAGAGCGCCCGCCGCCGGGCCTTTGCCGGGTTCTTCGTGGACGCCGACCTGATGCGTCTGGCCAACGACGACGCCCTGTTCATGCACTGTCTGCCCGCACACCGCGAAGAAGAGGTCTCCACCGAAGTGCTCGAAGGCCCGCAAAGCGTGGTCTGGGACGAGGCGGAGAACCGGCTGCACGCGCAGAAGGCCCTGATGGAATTCCTGCTGACCCGCGGAGCCTGAGACCTTCGCCCGGCCTGTCACGAAACTGACATAATGCAGGCCTACACTCGGGACCCCACCCTTGCCCCGAGTCGTGCATGCCGGATGCCGACGTGACCGATACCGAGCTCTTTCTCAACCGCGAGCTGTCACTGCTGGAATTCAACCGGCGCGTGCTGGAACTGGCACGCGACCCGGGCTTTCCCCTGCTCGAACGCTTGCGCTACCTGAGCATCTCGTCCACCAACCTCGACGAGTTCTTCGAGGTACGCGTGGGATCTCTGCGTCAGCAGATCGACCTGAACGTCCAGACCCCCGGGCCGGACGGCCTCTCGGCGGCGGAGCAGCTGCGCCAGATCGCGCCCCGCGCGCATGCGCTGGTCGACGATCAGTACCGCACCCTGAATGACGAACTGATCCCGGCGATGGCCGCCGAAGGTATCCATTTCGTGCGTCGATCGCACTGGAACGAGCAGCAAAAGGCCTGGGTGCGCCAGTTTTTCCGCGAGCAACTACAGCCGGTGCTGAGCCCGATCGGGCTCGATCCCGCACACCCCTTTCCGCGCATCCTGAACAAGAGCCTGAATTTCATCGTCACGCTGAAAGGCAAGGATGCATTCGGCCGCGAGTCCGGGCGCGCGGTGGTCCAGGCCCCGCGGTCACTGCCGCGTCTGGTCCACCTCCCGCGCGAGGTGGCCAGTGGCGATTCCGATTTCGTGCTGCTTTCGTCCATCCTGCACGCCCATGTCGACGAACTGTTCAAGGGCATGAAGGTTACCGGCTGCTACCAGTTCCGGCTGACCCGCAACTCCGATCTGTTCGTGCAGGAGGAAGAGATCGATGACCTCCTGAACGCCCTGGAGGGCGAACTGCCCCAGCGCAACTATGGCGCCGGGGTGCGCCTGGAAGTTGCGGACAACTGTCCGGACGAGGTCGCGCAGTTCCTGCTGCAGGAATTCCACCTGGAGGCGGACGACCTCTACCAGGTCACCGGTCTCGTCAATCTGAACCGCATGATGGCGGTGTACGACCTGGTCGACCGGCCCGACCTCAAGTTCCCCCCGTTCGTCCCCTCCCTGCCACGCCCGGATGCCAGCGGCGACAGTATCTTCGCCTCCATTCGCGCGCACGACCTGCTGCTGCATCACCCCTACCAGTCGTTCATGCCAGTGGTGGATTTTCTGCGCCAGGCCGCCAGCGACCCCCGCGTGCTGGCGATCAAGCAGACGCTTTACCGCACAGGTACCCAGTCCCCGCTGGTGGAGACCCTGATCGAGGCGGCGCAGTCGGGAAAGGAGGTGACGGTGGTCATCGAGCTGCGCGCCCGTTTTGACGAGGCGGACAACATCGAGCTGGCCAACCGGATGCAGGACGCGGGCGTGCATGTCACCTATGGCGTGGTGGGTTACAAGACGCACGCGAAACTCGCCCTCGTGGTGCGCCGCAATGGGGACAAGCTGGTGCGCTACGCGCATCTGGGCACTGGCAACTACCACTCGGGAACCGCCAAGGCCTACACCGATTACGGCCTGCTCACGGCCGACCCGGTACTGACCGAAGACGTGCACCGCGTATTCCAGCAGCTGACGGGACTGGGCAAGGTGGAACGCCTGCGCGAGCTCATCCAGGCCCCCTTCCGCCTGCACGATGCCATGTGCGAGAAGATCGAGCGCGAAGCGGAAAACGCGCGCGAAGGCCGTCCGGCGCGGATCGTCGCCCGCATGAACTCCCTGAACGAGGCGCGTATCATCCAGGCGCTTTATCGCGCATCACAGGCTGGGGTCCGTATCCAGTTGATCGTGCGCGGTATCTGCAGCCTGCGCCCGGGGGTTCCAGGCATCTCCGAGAACATCGAAGTGCGTTCGGTACTGGGCCGCTTTCTGGAGCACTCGCGGGTGTTCTATTTCGAAAACGGCGGCGAGCCCGAACTGTATCTGTCCAGCGCCGACTGGATGCCCCGCAATTTCTTTCGCCGGGTCGAGGTCGCCTTTCCGATACGCGATACCGCCATGCGCGACCGAGTCGCCGAAGAGTCGCTGTTCAACTACCTGCGGGACACCGCCAGCGCCTGGACGCTACAGGCCGACGGCAGTTACCGACGGGTCGAACCGGCCGCGGACGAGCCCCCCCATTCTGCCCAGCAGGAACTCCTCCACACCCTCGCTAGCTGAAGGCCAGTTCCAGGTCGTGGCGCACCCACTGCCCCGCCTCCTCCTCGAGGTCGGCCCGCGTCAGCGGATGGGCCTCCAGCCAGCCCGTGGAAAACCCCAGCACCAGCCCGCGCTCGCGTGCTTCGATGCGCTCCAGCGGCGGGGGCTCCGGTGAACGCGAGCGGTGCAGCAGCACCGCCAGCCGCAGCAGACTGGCCAGCCGCAGCACAGGCTCGACCCGGGCCTCTCGTACGTCATTGAGCAGCTTCGGCTTGAAGCTCCTGCGGTGCAGGCGCACCAGCAGCGCCAACTCGTGCTGCTCGGGTTGGGAGAACCCGGGCAGGTCGGCCCAGTTGAGGATGTATTCGCCGTGCTTGTGGTACTTGCTGTGCGCCAGGGCCAGCCCCACCTCGTGCAGCTCCGCCGCCCAGTCCAGGCGATCGCCGTCGTTCTCGTCCAGTTCCCAGCGGGCCCGGACCGCCCCCAACAGGCGCGCGGCCATGGCCTGCACCCGCGCGGACTGGGCCTCATCCACCGCGAAGCGCCGCCGCAGGTTGTGAATGGTCAGGCCACGCACATCCTCGTGACGGAAACGGCCCAGAAGATCGTGGATCACCCCCTCGCGCAGGGCACCGTCGGAGGGGTGGAGGCGCTCGATCCCCAGCGCCTCGAATGCCCCGATCAGCACCGCCAGCCCGCCCGCGATGACTGGTACCCGGTCCTCGGCAAGACCGGGCAGCTCGAGTTGGTCCAGGCGCCCCACTTCGATCATGCGCTCGCGCAGGGTCCGCAGCGCGGCAAGTGTAATGCCCGGTGCCTCGTCGATCCCCGTCTCGCGCACGATACGATCCAGCGCCAGGATGGTGCCGGAGGCACCCAGCGCATGGTCCCACCCCGCTTCGCGGTATGTAGCGGCGATCGGTTGCAGTTCCTGGCCAGCATGCAGCTCGGCGGTGGCAAATGCCCTGGGTGTCAGGCGACCGTCGGAGAAATGCCTGCGGGTAAAGGTCACGCAGCCCATCTCCAGGCTCTCGGCGAGCATGGGCTGAAAGCGCTCGCCGATGATGAACTCGGTGCTGCCACCGCCGATGTCCATCACCAGGCGCCGCCCCCCGTCATCGGCGAGCGTGTGAGCCACCCCCAGGTAGATCAGCCGCGCCTCCTCGCGCCCGGCGATGATCTCCACCGGATGACCCAGCGCCTGCTCTGCGGCGGCCAGGAAAACATGACTGTCGGCCATCTGCCGAAGGGTATTGGTCCCCACGACGCGCACACTGCCTTGGCGTAACTGGCGCAGCCGCTGGCCAAAACGCTCCAGGCAGTCCAGTGCACGGCGTTCAACCGTTGGATCCAGGCGGCCTCGAGCGTCCAGACCACTGGCCAGTCGCACCGTTTCCTTCAGCCGGTCCATCTTCAGGACCTCGCCTTCGTGACGGCGGGCCACGATCATGTGGAAGCTGTTGGACCCCAGATCGACCGCCGCGACGGTCTCGCCCTGCCCGTTCATGCCCATCTACCCGCGCTCTCCCGAGAGATCCTCCAGCACCCGGCGAGGCAGCAGCCAGACCAGCTGCATGGGGCCCGGCAGACCGCCGCCCAGCGCGCAGACCGAACCCTTGCCCATATGCACGCCGCCCGCCCCCGGCCGACCGCCCATCAGACGCCCTGCCAGAGACGAAAGATCCGGCTCGTGGCCGACCACCACCAGACTGCCGTCGGCCGGCAGTCGCGCGGCCAAAGCCTCCAGTTCCACCCCGGCCACCTGTCCGGGTGCGAGCCATTTCTTCTGACGTACCGGGACGGCGAGCGCATCGGCAAGGGGTGCCGCCGTCTGGCGGGCGCGCAGGTAGGGACTGGTGAGCAGTTCCGTATGACCGGCAAGCAGGGTGGCCAGCGACCCCGCCATGCGCCGGGCACTCACCTGTCCGGCCTCGCTCAGCGGCCGGTCGCGATCATCACCCTCCCAGTCCCCCGCGTTACCCGCCTGGGCGTGGCGTACCAGTACAAGACGCGGGCGCAGGCTCACGCCGGCCCACTCCCCGGTGCCAGGAGGAACAGGCTGTAGGCCTCGTCCGGCGCCGACCACTGTGTCACCAGTGACAGCCCGGCACCGGAAAGCAGCTGACCGACCATGGGGCGCGTGAACTTGCGCGAGATCTCGGTGCGGATGGTCTCGCCATCCGCGATATGCAGGGTCGCCATGGGCTCGGACACCTGGACGGTCTGAGCACCCTCGGCCACCAGGTGCATTTCGATTCGGGAATGCGCCTCGACGAACGGGGCATGATGACGGAAACCATCCGGGTCGAAATCGGCCCCCAGCTCGCGATTGAGAACGGACAACAGGTTCAGGTTGAACGCCGCCGTCACACCGGCCGCGTCATTGTAGGCCGCCTCCAGCACGGGAATCGCCTTGACCCGGTCCAGTCCGAGCAGGAGCCGGTCCGCTTCACCCATGGCTGCGCGAATCTGCGACAGCAGCGCAATCGCCTCGTCGTCCTCGAAATTTCCCAGGCTCCCGCCGAGAAAGGTAAAAAGGCGCGCGCCACCCGGGCCGGAATCCAGCGTCGAAAGAGCCGAAAGTGCGGCGACATAGTCACCACACAGGGCCTCGATCGTAAGCGAAGGAAATCGCCCCAGCAGACGTTCGGCCGCCTCGTCGAGGATCTCGCCACAGACGTCGTTGGCGACGTAATACGGATCGTCGACCCGCTCGTTCAGCGCCGCCAACAGGTACTCGGTCTTGCGCGAAGTCCCGCTGCCGAGCTCGATCAGCGTGTGGGCGCCCGAGGTGTCAATGATCTCGGCCGCGCGGGATTCCAGCAGGTCCGACTCCAGGCGCGTGGGGTAATACTCCGGCGTGTCGCAAATGGCGTCGAACAGCTGCGAACCACGGGCATCGTAGAAGTACTTGGGTGGCAACCAGCGCGGCGCCTCCAGCATGCCCTCACGGAAGTCTGCCACCAGTTCCGCATGCGGGTCGCGCACCTGCACCACATGCCGGGTATAACGCTCCGGGAGCGGTATGGCGGGACTCTCGGGCTTCATGGGCACATCCGTGCTTCGGGGTTCCCGGCACGCTACCATGAAACCCCGGACGCCCCAACTGCCCTCAGGGAAGCGCTGATCAATGTGCCGACATCTTGCCTATCTGGGTCCCGCGCTTGCGCTTCGGCGGGTACTGCTGGATCCGCCGCACAATCTCATCGAACAGGCGATTGCGCCACAGGAACTGGTCTATGCCCGGGTCAACGCGGATGGGTTCGGCTTTGGCTGGTTCAGTGAAGATGGCACCGCTCGTTGCTATCGCCGCGCCGACCCCCTGTGGCAGGACCCGAACCTGCAAACCCTTGCGAGCACACTGGAGGAACCCCTCTGGATCGCGGCCATCCGCAGCGCAACCCCCGGCTTCGGGGGTGGCACGGTCAATGCCCAGCCCTTTGCCAGAGACGGACTGCTCTACAGTCACAACGGGCTCATTGGCGGATTCAGACCGAACATCCGCCGCCAGATCGAAAATCTGCTCACCCCGGAGATCGAGGCAGGCATCCAGGGCACCACGGATTCCGAGTACCTGTTCGCGCTGGTCCGCCAGTTCCTCGCGGACGACGAGAACGCGACACTGGAAGGGGCCCTGGGCGAGGCCTTCTCCACACTCGAGACCTGGCTGGGCGAGGATATGGCACTCCTGAACGTCATTCTGTCCGACGGACGCCGGGTGATCGCCAGCCGACACGCGGTCAACAGCGCCTGCCCCAGCCTCTATTACACCAGCGACGATGACGACTTCCCCGAGGACTCGGTCGTCGTCGCCTCGGAGCCACTCACCGACCGCGAGCGCTGGCGTCCGGTGCCTTCGGGGCACATCCTGATTCTCGATCCCGACGAGCCCCCGGAACTCCTGGCGCTTTAGATCCTCCACCGGGTATGAGCGCGCGGGAATTTCAACACCCAACGACCCCTGTCCCTTTTTCGCCCATGCTGGACGCACTCGCGCGCCAGCACGAGCGCTTGAACATCGCGCTGGAGACAATCCCACCGCACATGTGGCGCAACCAGTACCATCCGGACCTGAGTCCGATCGGCTGGCACTACGCCCACTGCCATTTCATCGAGGCCGTGTGGTTGCGCGAACGTGTACTGGGTCTCGACGCGCACAGCACCCATGACTGGCATGACCTCTATTTCCCGGAATGGAGCCCGAAGTGGCGCCGTGGCGGGCGGCTTCCGGCGGGCGAAAGCCTGCTTGCCTGGGGGCGCGACTGCCAGGCGCGGCATCGCGACTGGCTGGCCACGGAACCCGACATTCGCCGCCATCCACTGCTCGACGACGGATACCTCGTGGGCTTCCTCGCCCAGCATCACGCCATGCATCTGGAAACGCTCGCCCAAGTCCTCTGGTTTGCGCGTCTGCGGGAGCCGAACGCTGGCGCCAGCGTGTCCCACCGCCCAACCCTCCACTCCCCCACAGCAGGTGCATGGGTCGAGTGGGACGCCACGTCCACCACCGTGGGCACCACGGACGTACTTGCGTTTGATAACGAACAGGGCGTCCACACGGTCGCACTCGCCCCCTTTGCCATCCGGCGGGACCCGGTGACCAACGCGGAATGGACCGCGTTCATCGAGGATCATGGCTACAGCCGTGATGAACTCTGGAGCGACGAAGGACGGGCCTGGCGCGACACCCACGCCATCCAGGCCCCACTCGGGTGGCGGGAGTCGGGGGCAGGCATGGGCCTGCAGGTTCTCCCGGAGGACACCATCCAGCGCCAACCCGATGCCCCGGTGGTGGGCATCTCCCAGTTCGAGGCCGAGGCCTTTGCCCGATGGGCCATTGCCCGGCTGCCCCACGAACACGAATGGGAACACGCCTGTCGCGAGGGAGCACTGCAGGGCACCGGGCGGGTGTGGGAATGGTGCGCAAATCCATTCGCACCCTACCCCGGATTCCGCCCATTCCCCTACCACGAATACTCGGCACCATGGTTCGATGGCCAGCATTACGTCCTGCGCGGCGGCAGCGACTGGAGCGACCCCTTGTTGAAGCGGCCGAGCATGCGCAATTTCTTCACGCCGGAAAAACGCCACGTCTTTGCCGGCTTGCGACTTGCACGTACTCTGGAACCCTGACCCTACCGGATATCATCCCATGCGCCGCACCACATCCCTGCGTCCTCTTGTCGCATGCCTCTGGCTGAGCGCCCTGCTGCTGGTCCCACCCCTGGCGGCCGCCGATGGCAACACCACCCTGATGCTTTCCGGCCATGCCGAGCGCCAGGTGGAGAATGACCGAATGACAGTTCAGATGCAGGCCCAGGCCCGCGCGCCGGACGCCCGCGACGCCGCGGCCACGGTAAATCGCCTCATGGAACAGGCCCTGGCGCGAGCAGAGGACTATGACGCTGTCGAGGCCTCGACCCGCAGTTACACGACGCAGGCCATCCATGACCGCGATGAACCGGGCCAGATTACGGCCTGGCAGGTTCAGCAGACACTGGAGCTGGACAGCCCTGACTTCGAAAGCCTGACCGAACTGGTGGGTGCCCTGCAGTCGGACGAACTCACCGTGGGCCAGATTCGCTTCTCCCTCAGCCGCGAGACCCAGCAGGAGCACCGCAAGGCATTGCTGGAGGCTGCGATGGACGACTGGAAGGATCAGGCCCGCACGATCGCACGTTCACTGGGGGCGACTCACCTGCGTCCCGTGGAAATCGAGCTCGTCGACAGTGGCTACGACCGCCCGCAGCCGATGATGGCGATGCGTGCAATGGACGAATCCGCCAGTCCACCTGCCCTGGAGGCCGGGACCTCCACGGTGTCCGTCACCGTTCGGGCCAGGGTCGAGGCGCTGGGAGGGGAGACGCTGCGCGTCGACCCGAGATAAGCCCGCTGTCCGCGACGCTGAGTCTAGCGCGCGAGATGCAGGGCCAGCTCACCTTCGCGAACATCGATGCTCTCGATCCCCGCGCGCAGGTGCTGGAAGGGCTCCAGCGCCAGCAGGTCCTCGTCTTTCAGGCCGCCCAGCCAGGCATCCGGAAGGGGGATCCCGGCAACGGACACACCGACCAGCCGGGCGCGCAGTTCGTCGCCCTCGGTCTCGAAACGCACACCGGAACGCACGTTGAGGACGCGCCCTCCCATTAGAGGTACGTCCGCGGGCACGTCGATGCGCACCCGGGTGCTCACCTGCCCCGGCGTCAGGCGGACCGCCACCCGTCCGGCCAGGTCCGGGTCACGCGCGATCAGGGCATTCAGCTCGCGTTCCGTGAACTGAACGATCCGCGCCTCGTCGGTCTCTTCATAGAGCTCGGGGATCAGCGGCTCCGCTTCCGCCTCGAGATCGATGATCGGTTCGCTGGGGGCCTGGTCCGGGCGCGGCGCATCGGGTGCGGAGATCGCCTGCAGCTTGGCCTCGAGCTCCACCTGTTCCTGCTCGCTCAGGGTCACCGGTTTCGGCTCGCCGGACTGCAGCATGATCACGCCCCAGAACCCCGCCCAGATGAACGCCAGCACCAGCAGGACGATCAGATAGCGCGGCGGGCGCCCGGTGGAGCGGTACTGGATTGGAGCAGAGGGTTCCTGGGATTTGGCCATTGCTAGGTCCCGTCCTGGATGGACGCATCATGGGGATCGCAATATGGTCGCACAGACGCCTGCGCCTGTGCGCAGGCTCATCGCGTGCCGCTTCAGATGAAGTCGAACAACGAGAGCCGGTTGACCTGGGTATAGGTCTGCTGGGCTGCCTGAAGCGCCACCTGCTGCTGATTGAAGCGGCTGATCGCCTCGGCGTAGTCGAGATCACGAATCTGCGATACCGCACTCTCGAGATCCAGCAGGCGATCCTCGTTCAGGTCCTTTTGCTGGTCGAACGCCTTCAGCTTGCCCCCCAGATCGGCGCGCTTGTCGCCAAAGTTGCCGAGCACGGCATCCAGGTCGGCCAGTGCGGCATTGGAGGCACTGGCCAGGTCTGCCCGCGCACTGGCGGAATCACCACTGCGCTCCAGCGCATCGATGATGCGATCCAGGGTCTGGAACACACTGAAGTTCTCGGCCGGTCGCGAAACGACCCCGTCACCCGGCTCGGGCATGCCGCTAATGGTCACGCTGCGGCCGGCGAATTCGATCGACTCACCCGGCACATAGGGGTACTGGATCGGTTCTCCGTCACCATCTTCCTCCAAGCCCACGACCTCACCATCCTCGTCGATATAGGTGACGGTATAGACAAGCTCTCCGTCGTCATTCTCGTCGAAGGTGATGCTGTACTCGCGGTCATCCAGATCGGAGACACGGGTGACGCCGGTCTTCTCCAGGACGAGGGACCCATTGTTCTGAAGCACCTCGGCTCCGACTCGGCCATCGTTCTCCGGGATATCCATAAATACGGCCGCGCCATCGTGGCCCACCGCAATCTTGCGATCGGCCGAAACGGCCACCTCGCGCACGCTCCCCGCACCCGAGGCCCCCTCGTACCGGATCTCGCCATCGCCATCCTGCCGGAAGGGCTGATTCTGGGACTTCGTTCCGGCGAAGATATATTCACCATTGGGATCTTTGGTATTGGCGATATCCAGCATCCCGTCGCGAATCTGGCGCAGCTCGTCCGCCAGGTATCCGCGGGTCTCGCGCGTCTGGCTGTCGTTGTTGCCGGTGACGACCAGCTCGCGCGCCCGCTGCAGGGCATCGGTGCCCTGCGCAAGCAGCGACTCCTGCTGCTGCATGCGCGGCTGGGTGTTCTCCATGTTGCGCTGAAACTGCTTGGTGGCCTTGATGATACGCTCGAACTGGTTGATCTGGGTCGCGCCACTGGGGTCATCCGAAGGCGACAGGATGCGCTTGCCGGAACCCAGCTGCAGCGAGGTGCGGTTGAGCTCGCCCTGGCCAGCCTGGATCTGGTTGATCCCGCTCTGGAAGATCTGGGTCGTGGAGATACGCATCTTGGGCTCCCGGGTCGCTAGCGGCGGAACGCGCCGAGCAGGCTGTCGAACAGCGAGTTGCTGACCTGAATCACTTGGGCGGCGGCCTGATAGGCCTGCTGGTAACGGATCAGGTCGGCGGCTTCTTCGTCCAGGTTCACGCCCGAGATCGACTCGCGCTGGGCCTTGGCCTGCTCCAGCTGGGCATTCGCCGAATCCAGCGCCACGTTGGCCTGGCGCGTGCGCGTCCCAACGTTCGCGATCAGGCTGTTGTAGGCATCGCCAAAACCGGGGACCCGCCGATCGCCATTATCCGTCTCGATCGTGCGCGCCTCGGACAGGTCGGCCATCTCGAGCATGTTGCGGTTATCGCCAGGGCGGTCACGATCCAGTTCGACGACAAATTCATCGCCTTCCTCCGGCGTCCCTTGCAACGTCAATTCCCAGCCATCCAGCTCGATAACAGTTGGGCCATCATCATTCACCGGAAACTGTTCGCCATTGACCTCGTAGAAGAGGTCACCGCCGTCCTCCACAACCGTCACCGTGATCGGATCATCCAGAACGGCAGGATCAAAGGCGTCCCCCGTAACCTGGATTCCTTCGATCGTTGCATCGCCGCCATTCCCGTCAGCAGCGGATGCCTGCAGGGAAGCGCCCGCCGCCGCGATACCCGAGGGGTCATCCAGGACGACGTCGAGATCGCGTGCGCCATTGCGCGTCGGCTGGATCAGCCAGTTGTCGCCCGCCTCGGCATCATCCAACTCGCTGATGTCCACGACCAGGCCATCGGCCTCGAGGGTATCCCCATCATCCGGGTCGAGTTCTGCGACGACCTGATTGTTGGACAGGCGCACGAGCTGAAAGTCGCCATCGTCGGTGACCCGCAGGCGATAGTCCGATGTCGTCAACTCGTCGACATTGCCAAAGCTCACCTCGGGTACATCACCTGTGCTGTTGCTGGAGCGACCCCAAACCGCAGGCGAGCCAATCCCGAAGATGTCACCGCCGATCTGCCCGTCGGCGTCCAGGCCCTGGGCGTTCTGGTCATTGGAAGCCTGCCCGAGCTGGATCGCGATCTGGCCCAGGGTGTTCTGTGCGGTGTCGATGACCGAGTCGCGCATCTCCAGCAAGCCGCCGAGTTCGCCCCCCTGCAGGAAGCGCGTGATGTTCGCCACACCGCTACCCGACTGAATCCCGACCTCAAGCTTGCCGGGATCGCCGGAGAAGGAATCCGCCACCAGCGACTGGCTGGTTCCGCCCAGCACCAGCGCCTGACCATTCCCAATGAACACATTCAGCGCGCCGTCGTCCTGCTCGACCGTGGTCAGGTCGACCTTCTCCGCCAGTTGATTCAGCACACGGTCGCGCTGATCCAGCAGATCGTTCGGCGTGCCCTGGGTGCTCTTGGCAACGATCTCGCGGTTGAGCCCGGCCAGGGATTCGGCCAGCTGGTTGATCTCTTTGACGTTGGTCTCGATCTGCCCGTTCACGATACGACGCTGTTCCTCAAGGCGCCCGTCGATCGCCTTGAAGCGCTCCGCCAGCGATTCCGCCTCGGTCAGGAACACGGTACGCGCCGCATTGGAGGTCGGATCGTTGGCCACGTCGGAGGCGGCATCGAAGAAGCCCTGCAGCACGGGGGCCAGGCCACTGGCGTCATCTGCCAGCAGATTGTCGATGCGCCCGGCCAGGTCCGCCTTCGCCTGCGCATTGGACTGCCCGGAGATGCTCGTGCGCAGCTGAGTGTTGACGAAGTCATCGGAGATGCGGCGGATCGCATCCACGCCCACACCCTGGCCCTGATAGGAACCGCCCAGGAACTGCGGGCTCAGGTTGCCGAGCTCGGTGCGCTGACGGCTGTAGCCCTCGGTCGCGGAGTTGGCGATGTTGTTGCTGGTCGTGCCGATCGCGCGCTGAAACGCCAGCAGTGCGGAGGTCCCAATGCCGGAGACGCTCATACCCCGCCCCTCCCGGTCAGGCTCACCCAGCTGGATTTACGTGTTCGCGACATGGTCTACCCCTCGTTTCGGGTAACGGCCGGCTCGGCCAATGCTTGAGTCGGTTCGGGATTCACATATCCCGACAACTGATCGCGCACGCGCAGCACCTTGTCCGCGTAGGCGGGATCCGTCGCGTAACCGGCGTCCTGCAACTCGCGGATGTACTGCACATCGTCGCCCGCCTGCAGGGCGCGGTGATAGCGCGGGTTGTTACGAATGAAATCAACGTAGTCGGCGAAGGAGTCCGCCGGGTCGGCATAGGCGCGAAAACGGGCCTGCTCGCGCTGGGCCACACCATCGCGGTATTCCAGCGTACCCACGGCCACCTGATCACCGTCCCAGCGGGCGTCGGCCTTGATCCCGAACAGGTTGAAGCTCGGCTGACCGTTGTCGCGCGAGGGCACGTGGCGGCCCCAGCCCGTCTCCAGCGCGCTTTGTGCCAGCAGAATACCGGGGTCCACACCCAGGTCGGCGGCCGCCTCCCGTGCCAGTGGTTCCAGTGTCGCGACAAACTCGGACGGGTCACGGGGCGGCCAGTCGATCGCCAGCGGGCTGGCCTGCCCCCCCAGCCGCCGCAATTCACCGGTCCCGGCCTCGACATCACCCCGTGCAGGACGCATGGGTACGACCGGCTCGAGCTCGCGTTGCTCGTCGGAAAGGCGCTTGAAGTTCAGGTCGCCCCGACGTTGCGGGAGATCCAGGGCCGCCAGACGCTCCGGATCGCGCAGCGCCTGTCCGTCCTGCGACTGGCCCTGCTGCGACAGTTGTTGCATCAGCACCTCGCGCAGGCCGATCCCGTCACCCTGGCTCATGGCCTTGGCGAATTCCTGGTCCTGCATCTCGAGGTACATCTTGCTCTGCTCGTTATCGAACAGGCCATCGCCCAGCGAGGCCTCGCGCATCTGCTTCAGCATCTGCCCAATCAGCATGGCCTCGAACTCGCGTGCAACGGCCTCCAGGGCCTCGTCACCGCCGGCCTGGGCGGCCCGCCCAAGATCACGCAGACCGCTCGGGTCGCTGGCCAGGGCCGAGCGCGCCTGCATGGTCAGGTCCTGGCCGGAGGAGATCATCAGATGACCACCAGCTCCGCGCGCAGCGCACCCGCCTCGCGCAGGGCCTCGAGGATCGCGACCAAGTCGCCAGGGGCAGCACCCACGTTGTTCACCGCGCGCACAATCTCATCCAGCGAAGTGCCCGGGTCAAACAGGAACATGGTGCTGTCATCCTGCTGAATGGCGATGTCCGTCTGCGGTTGCACCGCGGTCTCGCCCTCGGCAAAGGGCATTGGCTGCACCACCTGCGGGGCCTCGCTGATGGTGACGGTCAGGCTGCCGTGGGATACCGCCGCCGGGGTCACCTGCACACGGGAGCCGATCACCACAGTACCCGTACGCGAGTTCACGATCACCCGCGCCGGGGGCGCCCCGCGCTCGATGGGCAGGTTCTCCAGCTCCGCGACGAAGCCCACCCGCTGATCGGGATTCTGGGGTGCGCGCACGCGTACCGAGGATCCATCCAGCGCATGGGCCACGCCGGGGCCGAATGTATCGTTGACCGTTTCCACCAGACGGTTGGCCGTGGTGAAGTCCGGTCGGTTCAGGTTCAGCGTGACATGATCGCCCTGGGCAAAGGCGGTCGGCACCTCGCGTTCCACCGTGGCACCGTTCGGTATGCGCCCGACGCTGGGCACGTTCACCGTAATCCGCGAGCCGTCCTGGCCCTCGGCACCGAAACCGCCCACCACCAGATTGCCCTGGGCGATGCTGTAGGTCTGACCATCCGCGCCCTTCAGCGGCGTCATCAGCAGCGTCCCGCCCCTCAGGCTGGTCGCGTTGCCCATCGAGGAAACGGTCACGTCGATACGCTGGCCCGGCTTGGAAAACGGTGGCAGTTCGGCCGTCACCATAACGGCGGCGACGTTGCGCAACTGCGGGTTGCCGGCATCCGGCGTCAGGCCCAGCTGACCGAGCATGTTGTTCAGGCTCTGGATGGTGAACGGAGTCTGCGTAGTCTGGTCACCGGTACCGTCCAGGCCCACGACCAGTCCGTAGCCCACCAGCTGGTTCTCGCGCACGCCGAACACGCTGGCCACGTCCTTGACCCTCTCGGTGTAGGTACGTTCCTGCATCGCCGCCTGCTGCTGGATAGCCGTCTGCGCCTGCGCACCGGCGATTCCGCCCAGCAGCAGCCCCAATGCGGCCACCAGCCCGGGAAGCGCACGACCCGTGACGCGACGCATGATGCACTGATCCGACTGATGCACTGTTCGCTGCATGTCTGCTCTCCCGCTCAGAACGGCCACCAGGGGCTATTGAAGAAGCGGGTGATCCACCCGGGTGTATTGCTGTCGGCGAGCACGCCCGTGCCGCCGTAATAGACGCGCGCATTGGCCACCTGGGTGGACAGCACGGTGTTGTTGGTTGTCACGTCCACCGGGCGCACGATGCCGCGAAAGCGCACGTATTCCTCGCCCTGATTGATGCCCAGCCATTTCTCGCCCTGAACCACCAGATTGCCGTTTGGCAGCACCTCGGCCACGGTCACGGTGATCTCGCCATCCAGTTGATTGCTCTGCGAGGAATCGCCGGAGCCATCGAAATCGCGGGTACTCGTATTGCTGGCGCCGAACAACGGGCGGCCCCGGTGGGTCGCCTCGCCACCAAAGGCCTGCAGGTTGCCCAGATCGAGGCTGGAATCCTTTTGCGTGGAGGTCGAGGCGGACTTCTGCGCCTGGGTGCTCTCGGCGAGGATCACGGTCAGGATGTCACCGACCTGGCGTGCCTTGTAGTCCTCGAACAGCCCCTGGGACTGCGCGACCTGATAGATGCCGCCATTGTTCTGGGCCTGCGGCACCGGTTGTGGCGGCATCACCGGGTTGTAGTCCGGGTTGTCACCCGGCATGGTCGGCTGCGTGGCCGCGCAGGCGGACAGCACCAGCACGGCCGCCAGGCCCAGGATGGGGCGCACAAGGGTTTCAAGGCGGTTCATGGCGTTACCCGATCGTCTGGTTGACGAACTGCAGCGACTGGTCGGCCGCGGAAATCGCCTTGGAGTTGACCTCGTAGGCGCGCTGGGTCTCGATCATGTTCACCAGCTCCTCGGCGATGTTCACGTTCGAGGTCTCCAAAGAGCCCTGTACCAGGGTTCCGGTACCGTTCAGGCCGGGCTGGGCCTGCTGGGCCACGCCGGAGGCTGCGGTCTCCTGAAACAGGTTTTCACCGATCGCCTGCAGACCCGCCGGATTCACGAAATCCGCGAGCTGGATGTTGCCCAGCTCCACCGGCTCCGCCTGACCCGGGATCTGCGCGGTCACGGTGCCGTCTTTGCCGATCGCCAGCGACTGGGTGTCCGGCGGCACGAACAGGCCCGGTTGCAGCGGATAGCCGTTGGACATCACCACTTCGCCATCGGCATTGAGCTGGAAGCTGCCGTCACGCGTATAGCCGATGTCACCATTGGGCATCAGCACCTGGAAGAAGCCCCGCCCCTCGATCGCAACATCCAGCGAGTTGTCCGTCTGCTGCAGGTTGCCCTGGGTAAACATCTTCTCGGTCGACACGGCGCGCACACCGGTCCCGATCTGCAGCCCCGAGGGCAACTGCTGATCCTGGGTGGCCTGTGCGCCCGGCTGGCGTACGGTCTGGTAGATCAGGTCCTCGAACACCGCGCGATCTTTCTTGAAGCCCGTGGTGTTCACGTTGGCCAGGTTGTTCGAGACCGTCGACATGCGCGTGTGCTGCGCGTCGAGGCCGGTCTTGGCGATCCACAGTGCCTGGTTCATGGTGTTCTCCTGTTATCTCTCAAATGCCGTGCTAGCCAATGCCGAGCAGGCGGTTACTGCTTTGTTCCAGCGTGTTGGCGCTGTCCATCATCTTGACCTGCATCTCGAAGTGGCGAGACAGCTCGATCATGCGCGTCAGCGCCTCGACGGTGTTTACGTTGCTGCCTTCGAGCATGCCCGAGACCACCCGCACCTCGGCGTCGGGCGGCGCCTCGCCGCCATCGGCCATGCGGAACAGACCGTCATCGCCGCGTTCCAGCTCGTTCACGTCGGGATTGACCAGACGGATGCGTTCGATCGCGGCCAGGGCCTCCGGCCCCACTCCCTGCGGGCGCACGCTGATCGTGCCGTCCGTGCCGATCTCGATCTTCTCCGACGGCGGGATCGCGATCGGGCCGCCATCCCCCAGGACCTGGTGCCCCTGTGCGGTGCGCAAGAGCCCGAACGCATCCACATGCAGGGAACCCGCCCGGGTGTAACCCTCCTCACCGTCCGGGCCCTGCACCGCGATAAAACCCTGGTCTTCAATCGCGATGTCCAGATCGCGACCGGTGCTTTGCATCTGGCCCTTGGAGAAGTCCGTGCCGTCGGTGCCCAGCTGTGCGTAGTCGCGCGAATCGAATACCGGACCCCGCACGGGGACGGTGTTCGCGTTGGCCAGTGCCTGGCGAAAGCCGTCGGTATTGGCATTCGCCAGGTTGTGGTTGTTGACCGACTGCGCGTGCATGGTCTCCTTCGCGCCGGACATCGCGATGTAGAGGAATCGATCCATGCCTGTGCCCTCGTGTCCCTGTCCCTGACCTAGCGGATGTTGATGATGGTCTGGGTGACCTGGTCGGCCGTGGAGATCGTCTGCGCGTTCGCCTGGAAGTTGCGCTGCGCGGTGATCAGATTCACCAGCTCCTGGGCAATATCGACGTTCGAGGCCTCCAGAGCGCCGGCCTGGATCTCGCCCAGGTTGCCGGTGCCCGGAGAGGCAAACACTGGATCACCGGCCGCAAAGGTCTCGGCCCAGTTGTTGTTGCCCAGCTGCTCCAGGCCCTGTGGGTTGGTGAAGTTGGCCAGAGCGACCTGCCCCAGAACGGAAGATTGGCCGTTGGTGAAGCGCGCGAACACCACCCCGCTGGAATCGATGTCGACCCCCGTCAGCCGGCCCGAAGCGAACCCGTCCTGGCCAAGATCGTTCACCGCAAAGTCGCCACCAAACTGAGTGGTCCCGGCAAAGTCGATCGTCCCGTCCAGACCTTCGGCCCCGTTGGTAAAATCGTCCGTGGAGAACGGGAATTCCGTGTTGCCATCCAGCTGGCCACTGGCATCAAAAGAGAGTTCGAAGCCTTCTTCCTCGTTGATCGGCTCGCCGTCAACGCTCATGAAGGCCGTCCACTCTCGTTCGTCGCTCTTCACGAAGTAGATGCGCGCATCGCGGGACGTCCCCAGCGAGTCATACACCGTCAGGGACGTCGAGTAGTTGTAGCTGTCCGGATCATCGAACTCGAACTCGCCCGGATCCAGGATTGGAGCATCCGACTGGAGATTGACCAGGGCCTCAATGTCGCTGGTGGCCTGCGGCGCGGAGGCCCCTGTCTGCAGACGCAAATCCCCAAGCTGTCCGGTATTGAAATCGGTATCCGTGCTGCCCGGGTTGATTGGCGGATAGCCCTGCAGCTGCTGACCCTGGTTGTTCACCAGGTTGCCGTCGCGGTTTACCTGAAACTCGCCAGCGCGCGTATAGACACGATTGCCACCATCGTTCATCACGAAAAAGCCCTCGCCATCAATCGCGAGGTCGAGACCGTTCTCGGTGAACTCCGTGCGTCCCTGCGAGAACTGCTGTGTCACCGCCATGAGACGCGAACCACCCCCAGTCGCGGTCTGGCTGACGCCACCAAAACTCTGCGCAAAGACATCACCGAACTCGGCGCGCGAGCGCTTGAAACCGGTCGTGCCGGCATTCGAGACGTTGTTGCCGGTGGTCTGCAGATCGGCCTGCGCCGAGTTCAGTCCGCTCAATCCGATATTGAAGGGCATACTGGTCTACCTCCGTTAGAGTCCGTCAGCTGCTGATGCGCCGGACATCCGAGAAATTGATCTCGCCCAGGCCACGGACCATCAGGCCCAGGCTGGAATCGTCGCCTACCGAAACGCTCTCGACGCGGGCGTCGAGGAAGACATCTACTGATTCACTACTGGAACCGCTCTGGGCCGATGCGCGGAACTCGTAAACGCCCGGCGCTGCCGGGGTCCCGTCGTCGCGCATGCCATCCCAGGTGAATTCCTGCAGGCCCTCACTGGCCGAGCCAAGATTCATGCTGCGGATGCGTTCGCCCGTCGGGCTGTACACCTCGACCTGCAACTGGCCGGTCGACTGATCCAGCTCCACCGCCCCACGCACCATTCCATCCGTCCCGAGCTCGCTGAAGTCCGTCGGGACCAAGACGTCCTTCCCGACCAGGGACGCCGCCTGCAGGGTCTGACTCTGCCCCATCGACTGCGCCAGCTTTTCGAACGACTTCGACAGTTCCTCGATGCCCGTCACCGTCGAGAACTGCGCCATCTGGCCGATGAATTCGCCGTTCTCCATCGGTTCAAAAGGATCCTGGTTCTGCAGCTGGGTCGTCATCAGCTTGAGGAAGTCGGACTGCCCCAGGCGATCCGCGGGCCCCTCGTCCTTCTGCTGGCGAGACAGGCCCAGGCGATCCAGCATGTCGGGTGAGATCTGCGTCATGTGCGAACTCCGGTTTAGCCCTGGCCGATCTGAAGCGTGCGCTGCAACAGCTGGCGCGAGGTCTCCATCACCTCGACGTTCGCTTCGTAGTTGCGCGAGGCGGACATCATGTTGGCCATCTCCTCCACCACGCTGATCGCGGGCCGGAAGATGTAGCCGTCTTCGTTGGCCTGCGGGTGATTCGGTTCGTAGTGCGGCTGCGGCGGCGCCTGCGATTCGTCGATGCCCGCCACCCGCACGCCGTTGGACGCGCCGTTCGGGTCGGCCTGGTTCATCACGGTCTGAAACAGCACCTGCTTCGCCCGATAGGCCTCGTCGGGATTGGTCGCCACCGTGTTGGCGTTGGCCAGATTCGACGCGACCGTATTCAGCCGCACCGACTGCGCGGTCAGCGCGGAGGCCGAGGTGTTGAACAGATTAAACAGATCACTCACGACATCACTCTCCTGTTCCCAGCGTTGGCGCTCGCATTAGCGCTCGCCCCGCAGAGCATCACGGATACCGGAAACCCGGCGGTTCAGGAACTCGAGGCTGCTCTGGTACTGCAGGGAATTCTCGGCAAAGGCAGCCCGCTCCAGCTGCGGGTCCACCGTGTTGCCATCCAGAGACGGCTGCGACGGCACGCGATAAAGCGTCTCCATCGACCCGTTGGCACCACCCGCCCCGCCGGCGCCGATATGGCCCTGATGTGTGCTCGCCATCGGCATGTTGCCGCCCTCGCCGGCCGCCGCCTGCAGCACCGAGCGAAAGTCGATATCGCGCGCTTTGTAATTCGGCGTATCGGCATTCGCGATATTCGAGGCCAGCAGCTCCATCCGCTTCGCACGGACGTTCACCGCCTCCGGGAGAATGCCCATCGCCTTGTCGAGAGAAAGACTCATCCGTCGTGCCCCGTCCGCCACTGGCGGCTCTCAGGTTCCTCGGGACGAAACCGCTTCGCCCCGCTCGACAGGGACGATGCAATTGGTGTGCCACTATGGGCTGGAGGGGTTTGTGAAGGCGGCGCCGAGGGTGGGCGCCGGGGTCGCGGGCGCGACCTTATGGCGAGGCAGAAAGGGCCGATCAGCCCTTCAGGCGCAGGACAGATCCGTATTCGGTGCGAACCGTCTCGAAGGCCTGGGTATAGGGACCCGCCGTCTCGGAAGCGCCAAGAAACAGATAGCCGCCCGGGTTCATCTGGCGGGCGATTCCGTCAAGAACCTGTCGCTTGGTCTCGGCGGAGAAGTAAATCAGCACGTTGCGACAGAACACGATGTCGAACTTGCCCAGTGCCGCGTAGCGGTCGACCAGATTGAGCTTCTGGAAGCGGCAGCGGCGCTGAATCTCCGGGCGGACACGGTGACCTTCCGCTACCGTCTCGAAGAAGCGGGCGCGACGTGCCTCGCTCAGGCCCCGCACAATGCTCAGGCCGTCGTAGACCGCGCGGCGGGCGTCGTCCAGGATCTTCTCCGACAGGTCCGTACCCAGGATCGAGACCGGCACCACACGCTTGGGCCGCGACTCCTCCCACTCGGATACCACCATCGAGATGCTGTACGCCTCCTGCCCGCTGGAGCATCCGGACGACCAGACCTTGATCCCCGCGCCCTTCTCCGCGCGCTCCGGGAGCAGCACATGGCGCAGGATCTCGAACGGGAAGCCATCACGAAACCAGGAGGTTTCATTGGTCGTCATCGCGTCGATCACACGTGTGCGCAGGCGCGGGTTGGGCGCCTGACGCATCGCATGCAGCAGTTCCGGGACCGACTTGTAGCCGAATTCGTCCAGTAGCCGCGACAGTCGGCTCGACACGAGGTATTGCCGGCTGTCGCCCAGCACCAGGCCACAGCATTCGGAAAGGAACCGCGAGAACTCCTCGTAGTCGCGCGAGTCGATCACGAAGTCATCCTTGAAAGTCGACGAGACGGGCGGACAGGCACGTTGATGACGAATCCTTGACAGCGTGTCGGAAAACCCGGCCGGGGAGTGCGCTCTCCCCCGTACCGTACCGGTACAGTATACGTGCAACCGCACGGGTGCCGACAGCATCCCGACAGGTGACGCATGCGGCGTGCCATGGCCGCTGATGCTCACGCAGCCGGCAATCCGTTACCGCCCCCTTGCCGCAAAGCTCCGGCCTGTCGATTAACACAAACCGCCAAGGCACCGGCTTCAATCCTTGCGGGTTTGATCAAGCACGGCCTCGGCCAGCTCGTCGGGGTTGAACTTGGACAGGAATGCGTCCGCCCCGGCACGCTTGACCATATCCGTATTGAACTCCCCGCTCAGTGACGAGTGCAGCAGAACACGCAGACCTTTCAGGTGATCGTTCGCACGGATTCGGGCCGTGAGGGTATAGCCATCCATACGCGGCATCTCGATATCCGAGATCACCAGCTCCACCACCTCGTTTACGGTCCCGGCCTCGGCCTGTTCCTCAAGGAAATCCAGCGCCTCGCGACCGTCCTTGAAGACCAGATATTCCCAGCCCAGGCCCTTGATGGCACCCTCGATCTGCTTGCGCGCGACCACCGAGTCATCGACGATCACGATCTTGCGCTGTCCGATCCTTTCCCGTTCTTCGTCGGCCTCTGCGCGCACCGAATCGGACACGTTAATGGGCAACGGATTGACGATCGACAGCACCCGCTCGACATCGATGATCTCGACCAGCTTGTTGTCGATCTCGGTGACGGCGACCAGAAAGGACTCGCGCCCGGTCCCCCGTGGCGGCGATTTCACGTCTTCCCAGTTGACGTTGACGATCCGGTCCACGGCCGACACCCAGAAGCCCTGAACCGACCGATTGAATTCGGTCACCACCACCTTGTGATCATCCGTCCCTCCCACGGCCGTGCGCAGCCCCATCGCGCGCGCAAGGTCGATGATGGGGACGGTGCCGCCACGCAGGCTCGCGACACCGCGCACCACGCTCATCGAACCGGGGATCTGTCGCAGCGGCGGCGACGGGATCACCTCGCGCACCTTGAACACGTTGATACCGAAGGTCTGGGAACTCCCCAGATGAAACAGGAGCAGTTCCATACGGTTCTGCCCCACCAGTTGGGTCCGCTGATTCACATCGTCAATGAATTGACTCATTGTCCTGCTCTCCCCCTCGCCCAGCGGCCAGCCACCTCGACTCGCCAGCCCCAGTGTGCACCCCGGTGCCCGACGCTGTCATGCCACAAACCGCCGTCGCATGCCGATTGCACACGGTCTTGACCCGATAACGGCCAGGCGTCGTCACTCTTGAGGGTGTACACCGGATCCGCTGGCATGTTTTCTGCTTGCAAAGCGATACCAACCTCTCGAAACCTGACGAGCCGACACGCACCCAGACCATGAACCAGCCCGCCCCCCAACCCTTTGTTCGCACCTGGTGGCTGTCTGCCGCCCTCGGCGTCGTTCTGGCCCTGGTCTCCATAACGGCGCAGGCCGAGATCGAGGCAGTGGAAAACATCCGCCTGGCGGCCGAGCGTTTCATCCAGGAAGAGCTGAACATCAAACCCGGCGACGAAGCGGTCGAAGTCCAGATCGGTCGGCTGGACAACCGCCTGCGCCTGGCCCGATGCAGCGAGGCGCTGGAGACCCGATTCCCGCCCGGCGGACGACGCGATGGCAATACGGCGGTCCAGGTGCAGTGCGAGGCGCCCGTAAGCTGGTCGATCTATGTCCCGGTCACGGTCGAACGCTATGCCGAGGTCCTGGTCGCCAGCCGAACCCTGCGGCGCCAGCACACGATCCTGCCCGGCGATCTGCGCACCAAGCGCATCCAGACTTCACGTCATGCCGGGAGCTATTTCGAGAGCAAGAACGAACTGGTGGGGCTGCAGACCCGGCGCAACATCCGTTCGGGCCAGATCCTGGGCCAACAGCACGTCACCCAGCGCGAAGTCGTCAGCCGCGGCCAGCGCGTCACCATCCTGGCCGAAAACGGCTCGGTGGTGATCCGCATGCAGGGCGAGGCCCTGGAGAACGGCATTCTGGGCGATCGAATCCGCGTGAAGAACAGCTCGTCCGGACGCGTCGTCGAAGGCGAGGTGCTGGAGTCCGGACATGTACGCGTGGCCCCGTAAAATGGCGAGGCGCCTCGCGTAACCATCCACAAACTGTGAAGCGACTCGTAAATTCACGGCTCAAGGGGCTACAGTTTCAGCCGGTGCTGCCGCTAACCCCTGCAGTAGAATTGCAAAAACAGGAAACCGAATGATGGATATCAAAGGCCCGAACTCCCCCGGCCTGCGCCCGGATGGCAACACCTCCAGCGTAAAGGGCCGCGACGAGACCTCCCGGCCCGACGCAGGCGCTCAGGGCAATGCATCGACGCCCGTGCGACAGGATGACTCCGTCACCCTGACCGGTGCGGCGCAGGCGATGAACGCCGCCTCCGGCGCCGCCAGCAACGCCCCGTTCGACGAGGCGCGTGTCGCCGAGCTGCGCGAAGCCATCTCCAGCGGCCAGTACCCGGTCGACAACGAGCAGCTCGCCGATCGCATGATCGAACTGGAAAGCCTGCTGCGCTAGGCACCCCTGACAGAGACCCCGACGATGTCGCCCGAACAACGCCACGCCTTCCTCCGCTCACTGGAAGCCTCGATTCGGCTCAGCCACCAGATGGAGGACATCCTGCTGCAGGAGACCCGGGCTGTGGAGTCCCGTGCACCCGAGGCCCTGCGCGAGGTCGTGGCGCAGAAACAGACGCTCCTGCAGGACCTGGAAACCGAGAGTCGCCGGCAGCGCGAGACGGTCGAGGCTGCTGGCGAAAGCTACACGCCCGAGGGGCTCGCACGGCTGTTCAGTCGGCTCGAGAGCGGTGCCGAGCTGGAGGACCACTGGCAGGCTCTGCGCCGATCGGTGGAGCGCTGCAACACCCTGAACCAGGGGAATGCCCGGCTGATCGATCGCGACCGTCGACGCGTGGAGATGTCCATCCAGATCCTGCGTGGCGAAGAACCCGGTCCGGCCCCGACCTACGACCCCTACGGCCGCACCCAATCTGGCAGCCGTACGGGTCGGCGCATCACTCGCGCATGAGCTGCGCGCGCCCTGCGCGACACCGCCTCACACCACACCGACCGGCACCCGGGGCTGGTATTCCAGAGCGCCGGGCAGTACCGTGCGGCTTGGCCCAATAATTACAACAACGCCACGCATGGACGAGACCGACTACACCGTCGACAAGCCGGAGCGGATTGCCGGCATCCTCAAGGATCTGGATCACAAGCTCACCCTCGTCAACGTCCGTCTCGACGACGATGGGCCGCTATACAACTCCGCCCTGGTCCGCCTGGATTCCGCTGCACGCGAACTCTTCCTTGACGAACTCACACCCGTCGAAGCCAATCGCCATGTCCAGGAAGGCACCCGCATGCGGGTGTTCGCCAGCCTGCGCGGGGTCGCCGTACGCTTCTCCACGGCCGTCTCGCGCAGCGAGCGCGAGGATGCCGGCGCGCTCTACGTCTGCCCCTACCCCGAGACCCTGGAATATCTGCAGCGACGGGAGACCTTTCGCGTACATATCCCGATGGGCGAACGTCCGCGCGTCGAATTGCAGTATGGCGAATGGAAAGAGCCCGGTATCGGCGACCTGGCCGACCTCTCGGCACAGGGGATGTGCGTGGAGGTGCCACAGGAGTGGGTTGAGGCCCTTGAGGTCGGGACGCCGATGCGTTTCGAAAACCTGTTGCTGCCCGATGTCGGTGAACGCCTGGGCGGCGACCTGCGCCTGGCCAATCGTCGCCGCAGCCCGCGCGATGGATACGTATATGCCGGCTTCCAGGTCACCGGCATGAACCAGTGGCTGGAACGCCAGTTCAACATCGCCCTGCTGCACTACCAGCGCGAGGCGCGGCGACGCTCGATGGAGTAGCCCAGGCCGGTCCAGCCCCCCACATTGCTTCAGACACAAAAAAGGCCGCTGCATGCGGCCTTTTATTTCACCTGAACATCCACCATCAAGTGATTGAATTTGGTCGGGACGGCAGGATTTGAACCTGCGACCCTCTGCACCCCATGCAGATGCGCTACCAGACTGCGCTACGCCCCGAAGCCGCGAATCATATCCGATTCCCCGCCTTCACGAAAGCATCGGCCGCCCACATGCAACCACATTCTTGCGCAAAACCCATTCCCCCTGGGATCGATCGGTTGGGAGCATATTGGTGCGATTCGCTTGGCTCATCGCACCCTACAGCGGACGAGTCGTTGAAGTGGACTTGGGGGCAAGAAGGCAAGAACCAGCGCAGGGTGCGACGAGCCAAGCGAATCGCGTCAACACGACGTTCCGTTCCGAAAGCCAACCCCGCCGGGTCGGCGCCTCAGGCGCGTAATACGCGCAATACCGATTCCAGCTCCGAGATCGTGTCCTGGATGATCTGGCGCGCCTGCTGACGGTCGCCCTTGGCCTCGTCGCCAGACAGCTTCTGTCGCGCGCCATTGATCGTATAGCCCTCTTCGTACAGCAGGGCCCGAATCTGGCGGATCAGGATCACGTCCTGGCGCTGGTAGTAGCGCCGATTGCCCCGCCGCTTGACCGGCTCGAGCATCGGGAACTCCTGTTCCCAGTAGCGCAGTACGTGAGGCTTCACCTGACACAGCTCGGCGACCTCGCCAATGGTGAAGTAGCGCTTGCCCGGGATCGCGGGCAGTTCCTGGTGGTTACTCGCTTCCAGCATAGCTTTCGACCCTCTCGCGCAGCTTCTGCCCCGGGCGGAAGGTGACGACACGACGAGCGGAGACCGGGATTTCCTCGCCGGTCTTCGGATTGCGACCAGGCCGCTGGTTCTTGTCGCGGAGGATGAAGTTGCCGAAGCCGGAGAGTTTCACACCCTCGCCATCCTCCAGCGACTGGCGCATCTCCTCGAAGAACATCTCGACGAACTCCTTGGCCTCACGCTTGTTAAGACCCAGTTCTTCGTTCAGCGTGGCGGCAAGATCCGCCTTCGTCACTGCTGCCATGGAATCACTGCCTCAGGGTTGCCTGGAAGCGAGCGTGCAGATGCTCGACGACCTTGTCGGTGACGCTTGCGACGTCCTGTTCGCCTAGGGTGCGATCAAAAGCCCGCAAAATCAAGCCCAAAGCGAGGCTCTTTTCGTCCGGATTCAAGCCCTTGCCCTGGTACACATCAAACAGCCGGACATCCTGGACCAGGCCCAGCGCCAATTCCTCGATCGCGCTCAGCACATCGCCCGCCGGAACGGTCTCCTTCACCACCAGGGCCAGATCGCGCCGGATCGAGGGATACGGCGATAACGGCGCGAACTGCACAACCGGTGTATGCAGGATCGCCCGAGCATCCAGATCGAACAGATAAACCGGCTCCACATCGAATTGCTTGCAAAGGGCCGGGTGCAGGCGCCCGACCCAGCCGATGGGGCGATCACCCGCCAGAATCCGCGCGGACTGTCCATCATGGAGGGCAGGATGTTTTTCCGAACGAAATCCCAGCGGCCCATCCAAAGAGGCACATAACCCCTCGACCACACCCTTGGCATCAAAGAAATCGACTCGACGCGACGGGGCCTCCCAGTGCTCCGGATGCGCCCGCCCACCCAGCAGGCCCGCGAGACGCGGCTCCTGGCGCAGGCCGGAGGCATCCGGCACAAAACGCAGGCCATGCTCGCACAAGCGCAGATCCGGCTGCTGGCGCGCCTGGTTATAGGCCGCCGTGGCCACCAGACCGGGCCAAAGGCCAGGGCGCATCACCGCCAGATCACTGGAGATCGGGTTCGCCAGCGCCAGAGGCTCCACGGCCGGATAAAAGGCCCGCGAAGCCTCGGCGTCGATAAAACTGAAGCTGATCACCTCGTGAAAGCCCTGGCGCGCCAGCTGATCGCGCAGCCCGCGCAAGGATGGAGAGCGCTCGGCAGGCGCCACCGGGGACGGCAGGCGCTGCGGCAGGCGGTCATAGCCATGCACCCGGGCCAGCTCCTCGATCAGGTCCTCCTCGCGCTCCAGATCGAAGCGCGCCCGCGGCGCACGGACCTGCCAGCCGCCTTCCACGGACTCGACCCGGCAGGCCAGTGCACCCAGAATGCGCTCGACCTCGGCATCCTCGAACGTCGTACCCAGCAGCCGTTCGATGCGCGGCCGACGCAGCCGGATCGGCTGATCGAAATGCGAAGACGGTAGCTCGCCGGCACGTTCCACCGGCCCGCACTGCCCGCCACAGATCTCCAGCAACAGGCGCGTGGCGCGTTCCATGGCCTGCTCGACCAGTGTGGGATCCACGCCCCGCTCGAAACGATGCGAGGCATCGGTATGCAGACCATGGGCCCGCGCGCGACCGGCCAGCGCCAGCGGGGCAAAGTGGGCACACTCCAGTACCACCCGGGTCGTGTCGTCATCCACGGCGCTGTCCGCACCGCCCATGATTCCGGCCAGCGCCACAGGCGCGGTAGTCGAGGCGATCACCAGGTCCTGCTCGGCAAGCTCGACTTTCTGCTCACCACCCAGCAAGGTCAGCGACTCGCCGGATCGCGCCCAGCGCACCTCGATGGTGTCGCCCACGCGACCCGCGTCAAAGGCATGCAGGGGCTGCCCGAGTTCCAGCATCACGTAGTTGGTGACATCCACGATCGCGCTGAGCGGCCGCACACCGGCCCGTCGCAGGCGCTCGGTCATCCACAGCGGCGTGGGCGCACGTGCATCCAGGCCGTCCAGCACCCGTGCGGCGTAAAGCGGGCAGGCCTCGGCATCCTCGACACGGACCGCGACCCGTTCGTCCAGCTCGGCCGCGACCGGATCCGCCATGGGCTCGGCCAGTGGCCGGTCCAGGAGCGCCGAGCATTCGCGCGCAATGCCCCGCATCCCGAGACAGTCCGCCCGGTTCGGCGTCAGGTCCACCTCCAGGATAGTGTCATCCAGACCCAGTGCCGCACGCAGGTCCGCGCCAATCTCGAGATCGGCCGGGAGTGCGAGCAGCCCCTCGGCATCTTCGGCAAGCCCCAGCTCGCGCGCCGAGCACAGCATCCCCGCCGAGGCGACCCCGCGCAGCTTGGATTTCTTGATCTTGAAGTTGTCGGGCAGCACCGCGCCCACCACCGCGACCGGTGCCACCATGCCTTCGTGGACATTGGGGGCGCCGCACACGATGGTCAGCGGTTCGGCCTCACCCGCCTCGACCTGACAGACACGCAGGCGATCGGCATCGGGATGCGGCTCCACCTTCGTAACGCGTCCCACACGCACACCACTGAACGCCGGGGCCGCCGCCTCAATCGCGTCCAGCTCGAGGCCCGCCATAGTGAGGCGATGACCGAGCTCCTCCGGGGTTTCGTCAACCTGCAGCCACTCCCGCAGCCACTGAATACTGATGCGCATTAGCCGGTCCGTCCGAATTGGCGAATGAAACGGATGTCGTTGTCGAAAAACAGGCGCAGGTCATTCACGCCGTGGCGCAGCATCGCCATGCGCTCGACCCCCAGGCCGAACGCAAAGCCGGTGTACTGCTCCGGGTCGATGTCCACATGCCCCAGCACATTGGGATGCACCATCCCGCAGCCCATCACCTCCAGCCAACCGGTGTGGCTGCACACGCGGCAGCCCTCGCCACCGCAATGCACACACTGGATATCCACCTCGGCCGAAGGCTCGGTGAACGGGAAGTACGACGGGCGAAAGCGCGTGGCGAGGTCGTCGCGGTCGAAGAAGCTTTGCAAAAAAGCGCTCAGCACACCGCGCAGATCCGCGAAGGTGATGTCCGTGTCGACACAGAGCCCTTCCACCTGATGAAACATCGGGCTGTGGGTCAGATCGGAGTCGCAGCGATACACCCGGCCCGGCGCGATCACGCGCAGCGGCGGCTTCTGCTGCTCCATCGTACGAATCTGCACCGGCGAGGTATGCGTGCGCAGCACGCGATGGGCGTCGAAGTAGAACGTGTCGTGCATCGCCCGTGCCGGGTGATGCTCGGGGATATTCAGCGCCTCGAAGTTGTGGAAGTCGTCCTCAACCTCGGGTCCTTCGGCCACGCGGAATCCCAGCCCGGCAAAAAACGCCTCGATGCGCTCCAGGGTATGGGTAATCGGGTGCAGCGAGCCCTCGGGAAGTCGGCGCCCCGGCAGGGTTACGTCGACCTGCTCGCTGGCCAGCTGCTCGGCCAGGGCGCTGTCGGCCAGGGCCTGCTTGCGTGCCTCAATCAGGCCGGCCACCTCGGTCTTGGCCTCGTTGACCTTCTGGCCGGCGGCCGGGCGTTCCTCCGCCGGCAGCTTCCCGAGTTCCTTGAGCTGAGCGGTAATCGAGCCCTTCTTGCCCAGATAGTGCACCCGGACATCATCCAGCGCCTTCAGGTCCGTGGCCGCGTCGATGCGGCCGCGGGCCTCGGCGACGAGCTGTTGCAGTTGCTCCACGTGCGTTCCCCGAAAGTGATGGGCGACGGTTGCCCGCCACCCCGGTGTTCCTTATTCCCGAAACAAAAAAGGGAGGGCGTGTACCCTCCCCTTTTCGGGACCCTCCGGGCACAGCCCGGAGGGTAATCCTGCAGGACCTCGTATCAGGCCGGCAATGCGGCCTTGGCCTTATCGGCGATCTTGCCGAAGGCGGTCAGGTCGTGCACGGCCAGATCGGCCAGGGTCTTGCGGTCGATCTCGATCTCGGCCTTCTTCAGACCCGCCATCAGGCGGCTGTAGGAGAGATCGAACTGACGGGCCGCCGCATTGATGCGGACGATCCACAGCGACCGGAACTGGCGCTTCTTCTGGCGACGGTCACGGTAGGCATACTGGCCGGCCTTGATAACGGCCTGGTTGGCAACGCGGAAGACGTTCTTCCGGGCGCCGTAGTAGCCCTTGGCCTGCTTGAGGACCTTCTTGTGACGGGCGTGAGCGGTTACACCGCGCTTGACTCGTGGCATGTCTTTCTTCCTCGGTCAGATCAACGGTACGGCAGCATTTTGCGCACGGCGGCGACATCCGCCTCGTGCACCATGGCCGGACTGCGCAGTTGACGCTTACGCTTGGTGGATTTCTTGGTCAGGATGTGGCTGCGGTGCGACTGAAACCGCTTGAACTTCCCGGACCCGGTGCGGGTGAAGCGCTTGGCCGCACCCCGATTGGTCTTGATCTTTGGCATTACTCTCTCCGGCATTTGGGGCCGTACCCGATTCGGGCCGACCGTTTATGGGAGGACCGGCAGGTATGCGGAGACCTGCGCGATCCTTGTTGTCTGACCGGCCTACTTCTTCTTGCCGGTCAGCACCATGATCATCTGGCGTCCTTCCATCTTCGGCCGCTGCTCGACGACCGCGATATCGGACATGTCCTGCTCGATCTTGTCCAGCAGCTCGCCACCCAGCTCCTGGTGGCGCATTTCGCGACCGCGGAAGCGGATGGTCACCTTGCCCTTGTCGCCCGCCTCGATGAAGCGGCGCAGATTGCGAAGCTTGACCTTGTAGTCGCCCTCGTCCGTCCCCGGACGAAACTTCACTTCCTTGATCTGGATCTGCTTCTGTTTCTTCTTGGCTTCCTGCGCCTTCTTCGCCTGCTCGAACTTGAACTTGCCGTAGTCCATGATCCGGGCCACGGGTGGCTCGGCGTTCGGCGAGATCTCGACCAGGTCCAGGCCGCTTTCCTGGGCCATTTCCAGGGCCTCTGCAGTACTGCAGACCCCGCGATTCTCGCCTTCGGCGTCGATCAGCCGGATTTGCGGACAGGTGATCTGATCGTTCAGGCGGACCGTTTTCGCTGCGCTAATAGCCTTCTCTCCAATTCAAGGTTCAGTGTTGGCGACTGGCGACCTCCTCCCGGAGGCGCTCGCCAAAGGCCTCGACGCTCATGACGCCGAGGTCTTCTCCGCTTCGCGTACGCACCGCAACCTGGCCGTTTTCCATTTCCTTGTCACCAAGAACCAGCAGGTACGGCACGCGCTTGAGCGTGTGCTCGCGAATCTTAAAGCCGATCTTCTCGTTTCTCAAGTCGGACTCGACCCGGAAACCCTTGTCCCGCAGCGCCCTGGTGACCTCGCGGGCGTAGTCGTCCTGGCGCTCGGTGATGGTCAGCACCTCGGCCTGCACCGGAGCCAGCCAGGTCGGGAAGTGCCCGGCGTAGTGCTCGATCAGCACGCCGAAGAAGCGTTCCACCGAACCCAGCAGGGCGCGGTGGATCATGATCGGGCGCCGGCGCTCGTTGTCCTCGGCGACGTATTCCATGTCAAAGCGCTCGGGCAGGTTGAAGTCCAGCTGCACCGTGGAACACTGCCATTCGCGGCCGATCGCGTCGTGGATCTTGATGTCGATCTTCGGCCCGTAGAAGGCGCCGCCGCCCTCGTCCACCGAATATTCCAGCCCCTTCTTCTCGATCGCCGAGCGCAGCGAGGCCGTCGCGTGCTCCCAGATTTCGTCGGAGCCGACCGCATCCTCGGGCTTGGTCGAGAGGTTCACGTCGAACTTCTCGAAGCCGAAGGTCTGCAGCACCTCGAGGGTCAAATCGATCACGGCCATCACCTCGGCCTCGATCTGGTCCTCGCGGCAGAAGATGTGGGCATCGTCCTGGGTGAAGCCGCGCACACGCATCAGCCCGTGCAGCGCGCCGGACATCTCGCGACGGTAGACCGTGCCCATCTCCGCCCAGCGCAGCGGCAGATCGCGGTAGGAATGCAGCCGGTCCTTGTACATCAGCACGTGGAACGGGCAGTTCATCGGCTTGAGCTGGAAGGCCTGGTGCTCGTCTTCCATCGGCTCGTACATGGACTCGGCGTAGAAGTCCGCGTGGCCGGAGGTCTTCCACAGCTCGAGGTTCGCGATGTGCGGCGAGACCACGAAGTCGTAACCCGCCTTCTCGTGCATGTCGTACCAGTACTTCTCGATCTCGCGGCGGATGCGCGCGCCCTTCGGGTGCCAGAACACCAGGCCGCCGCCGGCCTCGTCCTGGATCGAGAACAGGTCCAGCTCCTGGCCGATCTTGCGGTGATCGCGGCGCTCGGCCTCCTTCAGGCGTTCCAGGTATTCCTTCAGCTGGTCCTTGTTCGCCCAGGCGGTCCCGTAGATGCGCTGCAGCATCTCGTTGTCGGAGTCGCCGCGCCAGTAGGCACCGGCCACCTTGGTCAGCTTGAAGGCCTTCAGCTTGCCGGTGGACGGGATATGCGGGCCGCGACAGAGATCGACAAAGTCGCCCTGCTTGTACAGCGAGATGTTCTCGCCCTGCGGGATGGAGGCGATGATTTCGGCCTTGTACTCTTCTCCCATGTCGCGGAAGTACTTCACCGCCTCGTCGCGATCCATCAGCGAGCGCTCCACCGGCAGGTCCTGCTTCGCCAGTTCCTTCATGCGCTTCTCGATCTTCTCCAGATCCTCCGGCGTGAAGCCGCGGTCATAGGCGAAGTCGTAGTAGAAGCCGTTCTCGATGGTCGGGCCGATGGTGACCTGGGCCTCGGGAAAGAGCTGCTTGACCGCCTGCGCCATCAGGTGCGCGGTCGAATGCCGGATGATCTCCACCCCCTCCGGGTCGCGGTCGGTCACGATCGCGAGTTCGGCGTCGGCGTCGATCTCGTGGCGGGCATCGACCAGCTGGCCGTTCACCTTGCCGGCCAGGGTCGCCTTGGCGAGGCCCGGACCGATGTCCTTGGCCACATCCAGCACGGTGACTGGATGATCGAACTCGCGGCGGCTGCCGTCGGGGAGGGTTACTGCGGGCATTGCGAGGCTCCTTCGCCGACCCATACGCGGGGTCGAACGTCGCGTGTCAAAAATTGGACTTGCCGGAAACGACAACGGCGCGAAGCGTATCACACGCCCCGCGCCGCGGCAGGTTTCCCGGCCTGCAGCCGGGATTCCCGGATAGCCCCTTACATGTTCTCTTCGATGAACAGATAGGTCCGGTTCACGTTGGGGCGGTGCCAGTCGTCGTAATGGCGCAGGTGCTTGAACTCTTCAAGGTCCGCGAGCCGCTCCACTACCTCGTCCAGCGACTCCCAGTCCTCGATCCCGGCGCTCACCTCGCGCACCAGCAACTCCAGGTAGTCGCCGGTATCCTGGCGCGCCTCGGCCATGTCGGTGGCCCGCCCGTGGCCCGGCACCACGATCTCCGGATCGATGGATTCCAGATGTCGGAACGCCTCCAGCTTCTCCATCGGGTTGCTGAACGGATGGATCCCCAGCATGCGCTCGGTGTAGACGATGTCGCCGGTGAATACGACATCCTCGCCCGGCAGGTGGACCATGATATCGCCCGGGAAATGGGCGTCCCCGGCATAGATCAACTCGAAGTCGACCTCGCCCACCGTCAAGGTGTATTCGTCGGCATCAATGGGATTGGGTGCCGGCACCGGCTCGGTGCCTTCCATCGCCTCTTCGCCGACTGCATTCGCCAGCGAGGCGATCTGACTCTCGCCTCGCTCGGCCTGGGTGCTGGCAGTGCGCTTGAGCGCAACCAGCTCCGCACCCTGCTCCTGGAAGAAGCCATTGCCCAGCCAGCGATGATCCTGCGAACCCACCGAGATCACATGCGTGATCGGCTGATCCGTGACCTCGGCGATGGCCTCGGCCATGCGTTCGGCGACCTTGTAGCTCGGCCCCGAGTCGATCAGGACCACGCCCTCGTCGGTCACGACAAAGCCCGTGTTGTTGGTGAAACCAAGATTCTCCGGCGTGCGGTTCTCCAGCGAGCCGTAGAAATACCAGAGGCGATCCGTCAGCTGGATCGGCTCCAGCACCGTCTCGATGGGCCGGTCGTGGGGCTCGTCGTTTTCGTCCCCAGCCTGCGCAATCAGGGCCAGGCCCATCAGCACAACGGCCAGCACTGGCCCTACGGTCCAGCGCCTCTTCAATTGCCTATCCATCCAAACATCCTCATTAAGCGGGTTTCGCCCCCGGTTGGAGAGCCTGCAAACGTGTCGCGCGTACCCCGGCCTTGGAACGCCCGTTCGGACCGTTATTGGTTTTCAGCGATTATATGCGCTTTCGCACATATTTAGACAGGGTTCACATCAGCACCGTGGCTGCGAGTCTCCTGTCGAACCATGCAGCGCACGAACGACCCACCGCGCCGCCAGCGGGAACAGACCGACCGCTACCAGTGAGGCAATCAAGCCGGGCGAGAAAATCCCTTCGGGCCCGTCCAGTCGACTGATCTGAGTACCGGCATTGGCAAAGACGATCGTGGCCGGGAGCATTCCCAGTTGCGACACCCAGTAATACGTCCACGTCCGGATGTGCATCAGGCCCATGCCTGCGTTGATCACAAAGAAGGGGAAGGCCGGCGTCAGACGCAGCGCGAACAGGTAATAGGCCCCCTCGCGCTCGAAGCCACGATTGATGGGGTCCAGGCGATCCGCGAACCGGCGCTGCAGGGGCTCGCGCGCGATCGTGCGCGCCACCAGAAATGTTAGCGTCGCGCCCAGTGTGGAGGCGAAGGACGACAGCACGCTGCCCCAGAAAACGCCGAAGATAGCCCCGCCCGCCAGCGTCATGATCACGATACCGGGCAACGACAACGCCGCCACCACCACATACACAAGGAAGAACACCACCGCCACCAACAGCGGGCGGGCCGCACGCTGATCCTCCAAATCGCCCTGCGCCGCCTGCAGGCGCTCGAACTCCAGGAAACGGCCCAAATCGAGCGCGAAGAACGCGATCAATGCAGCCACCGCAAGGATGGCCACCACCCAGTACGCTCGATTCACCGGCCCTCTCCCGACACACATTCGTCAAAACGCTGGACCCGGACGCTGCCCGCGTGCGTACATTGGCCGCATGAATACACAGCCCCACCCATACGATGCCCTCAAACCCACCGTTATTCTCGATGCGGTGGAAACCACCGGCCTGCGCTGCGATGGCCGCCTGCTCGCGCTGAACAGCTACGAAAACCGGGTGTACCAGATCGGCATCGAGGATGCGACGCCGGTCATCGCGAAGTTCTACCGCCCCGGCCGCTGGAGCGACCAGGCGATCGTCGAAGAACATGCGTTCAGCCAGGAACTGGCCGCTCGGGAGGTTCCCGTGGTGGCGCCCTTGGCTGGGCAGGACGGGGAAACGCTGCACCATCATCAGGGCTTTCGCTTCGCGGTTTATCCGCGCTGCGGCGGCCGCACGCCGGACCTGGAGCAGTCCGTTACGCTGCAGCGCATCGGACGGTTCATTGCGCGAATTCACGAAGTGGGCCACAGCACGCCGTTCCACGAACGCATCACGCTGGAACCGGGGACTCTGGGTGAGCAGGCGCGGCAGGACGTGCTCGCCTCCGGTTACCTGCCCCCGGGGCTGCAGACGGTCTACCGTGACCTCAGTGCGGACCTGATCAGCCGCATGCAGCGAAACACCGAGGCCGTGGGCCCCGTCCCGCAGCTGCGGCTGCATGGCGACACCCACCCGGGCAACATCCTGTGGACCGACGACGGCCCCCACTTCGTTGACCTCGACGACGCCTGCAATGGACCCGCAATGCAGGATCTGTGGATGTTTCTCTCCGGCGAACCGCCGGAGATGGCGGGGCAGCTACGCGATCTGCTGGGGGGCTACGAGACGTTCATGCGCTTCGACCGCCGCGAGCTGGGCCTGATCAACACCCTGCGCACGCTACGTATCCTGCGCCACGCCGCCTGGCTGGCCCGCCGCGCGGACGATCCCGCGTTCATCGACGGATTCCCCGTGTTCTACACCCCGCGCTACTGGGAAGAGCACATCCTGACCCTGCGGGAACAGGCGGCCGCACTGGACGAGCCTGCACTGGAACTGGACAGCCCGGGGGCCGTGGCCAGGGGCTACTGGGATCTGTAGTCCTCAGGCCTGCAGGTCAAAGTGCGATCCGAGGTGCTCGTTGGAGTTGGACTGCACCGAGCCATCGGGCATGAAGGTCTGGCCCATGTCCGCTTTGTCGTCCGGATCGGCGTCCATCCGGGGGGCATCGTCAGCCTGCTGGGTCCCATTGACCTGACCGCCAGCCAGCGGCATCGCGGTGGCCTGGGTTGGCGGGGACGCGTTGATGCCCTGGGGCGAAAATGCCGCCTCGTGTGCCGTGGGGGCGTGCGTGGTGGCCGCAGGCTGAGCGACATGCGGGGAGGTCGAGACGCCCGCGCCCAGCCCGTTGACCGGACCGTTCCCCTGCGCTTGCATGGCGGCCTGTGCCTGCTGGGCGGGCTGTGCGTGTGCCGCGGGCCCCGCCTGTGCCGCCTGGTTGCCGGCCTGCCCGGCGTTGTTCGTGGCCTGCGCCGAATGGGCCGGCCGCGCCAGGGCCGCCTGATTCATGCCAATGCCGTCGATCATGGGGTGCTCCCGGTTTTCATTGCATCCGGCTCCCAAGCAGCGACCATGCCAGAACAGTGGCATTGACCGCGAAGGGCACCATGAGGCGCTCCCCGGGGCGCCTGCCCCTTGTCGCTGCCTTGTCCGGGGCGGCAACCAATATCCGCCCGCCAGCAAGGGTGTTCCGGTCAACCCGGGGTTATTCGCAACCGATATCCTCGTGCCAGAGGTCCGGGTGGCGTTCGATGAAGGCGGTCATCAGTTCCTGGCAGGCGGCATCCTGCAGCACATCGACCTGCACACCATGCGAGCGCAGCCAGTCCTCCTCCCCCATGAAGGTGGCGTTTTCGCCGACCACCACACGCGGGATGCCATACAGTACGATCGCCCCGCTGCACATCGCGCAGGGCGAGAGCGTCGTATAAAGCGTGCATTCTCGGTAGACGCTCGCGGGCTGGCGTCCGGCGTTTTCCAGAGCATCCATCTCGGCATGCAGGATGGCGCTGCCGCTCTGAACCCGCCGATTGTGCCCGCGGCCGACGATGCGGCCGCCGTGCTCGATGACCGAACCAATCGGGATACCCCCTTCATCCCAGCCGGTTCGCGCCTCGTCCAGTGCTGCTTCCAGAAACGGATTCATGACATTCGTCCAGGGTTGCTCGCAGCGCATTGTGTACACTCAAACACGCGGGTTCTACACCGGCACCACCCAATCCCTCCCCGCCCTCCCTGTAGCGGGTTCGATACAAGAGGCCTACCATGCGCCGCCGCGTCATCGGCATTCCTGTCGGTATCCTCCTGGGCCTCGCGCTTGCCTTCGTGCTGGTGAACGTTGCCCTCTTTAACCTCCTGCCGAA
Organism: Thioalkalivibrio sp. K90mix; assembly: GCF_000025545.1. Classification (NCBI taxonomy): domain Bacteria; kingdom Pseudomonadati; phylum Pseudomonadota; class Gammaproteobacteria; order Chromatiales; family Ectothiorhodospiraceae; genus Thioalkalivibrio; species Thioalkalivibrio sp. K90mix. The sequence goes on along the minus strand of NC_013889.1, from coordinate 965,957 downwards.
ACCCGACCGGGTGAAGTCTCCGGTGGCCATCGACTACGGCACCTCGGACAGTGCATTTCGCCGCGGGATGGGGCTCACGCTGCAACAGCCGATTGTTTCCGGCAATGCACTGGAACTGCTGCGTGACGGCGAGGCGATCTACGACGCCAAAATCGAGGCCATCGAGGCTGCCGAGCATACAGTCACGTTCGAGGTGTACGAGTTCTGGGGCGACCAGGCCGCGCGCTTCGCAGAGGCGTTTGCACGCGCGGCAGAACGCGGGGTTAGGGTGCATGTGGTCATTGATTACATCGGCTCGGTCCACGCCTCTCAGGAAAAATTCGACCGCATGACCGATGCCGGCGCGGAGGTTGTGCGCTGGCGCAAGCCCTCCTGGTATCAGATGTCACGTTTCAACCACCGCACCCACCGCAAGATTCTGGTGGTGGACGGTCGCACAGGATTCATTGGCGGCGCCAATGTGGCGGATTCCTGGGTGCCCGGTGAGGATCGCGAACCCTACCGTGACAACCACTTCCGCGTTACCGGACCTGTGGTGGGCAATCTGCAGGCCGCGTTCATGGAAACCTGGCTGGATGCGATGGGCGAACTACTGCTGGGCGATGCCTACTACCCAGAGCTGGAGGCTGAAGGCGAGCTGGATGCGCAAGTCGTCAACAGTGCCCCGCGCGAGGGGCGCCATCGGGTCCGCAAAATGTTCCTGCACGCACTGGCCGCCGCAGAAGACCAGGTGACCATCGCCACGGCGTATTTCTATCCCGACCCGGACTTTCTCGTCGCCCTGACCGAGGCCGCGGAGCGCGGCGTGGAGATCCGGGTACTCATGCCGGGCGACACCATGTCCTTCGGCTTCGTGCGTCACGCCTCGGTTAATCGCTGGCGACCGATACTGGAAGCCGGCGTGGAACTGTACGAATACCACCCGCGGATGTATCACTCCAAGCTGGTCAGCGTGGACGACCGCTGGGCCAGCATCGGGTCTGCCAATCTGCATAACCGATCATTCCGCCTGAATGACGAGACCAACCTGAACATTTTTGATGAAGACTTTGCCCGCTCGATCCGTGAACTGATCGAGGAAGACAAGGCCGATGCCGAGCGCATGACGATCGAGGCCTGGGAGAATCGCCCCTGGAAGTACCGGATCTATGGCTGGATCGCGCGCATTATTGGGCCCTACATATAGAGGGCCCGCGCGCTGGGTCAGTCGGTGACGGGCCGAGCCCGACCGTCGGCATCGAGCTGTACCACCAGCATATCGCCCGCACCGAGACTGCGCCCCGACAGCCCCATGACGTTCGCGCGATGCGTGACATATACCGCCGGTCCCGCATCGCGCGCGACCTCCGCCGCCAGATGTGCGTGCCACGCGCGCATCCAACGCTCCCGATCGGATTCGTTAGTGCGAAAGATCGAGCCCAACGCACCCAGGATCTGCGGCTCGCCATAACCCAGCAAACGGGCCGTATCCGCATTCCGGCACCATGGGCCGGCGAACACCCGGATTGCGTCCAACCCGGCCGCGCGCAGGCGCTCGCCAATCTCGCGAGCCTGCTCCCGCCCCGCCGCAGAGAGGTTGCGCTGGGTGGAACAGTCTTCCAGTTCGAAGCCCGCGGGGTCGCCGATCCCCGGCGCGGCCGCATGCCGCATCAACAGGATCCGGTGGGGCTCCTGTAACTGGGCCACGAGCGCGCGCTCGCTGGCCAGGTCATTCGCCCACAGCGGGGCCATGAGGATCCACCCCAGTACACAGACCACACCAACCAGCAGCCGCTTCACGGACGCGTTTTCCTCGAACGGTGACGCCAACAGGCGTCGAAATACCGGGGAAATGCGGTGGCCCCGTATATGCCTAGCGATTGGGGTGACAGACCCCGTGATCGCAGCGCGCCCGCCAGCGTCGACGGGCAATCCAGTTATAGGCCCGATCCATCAGGCGCACCACGGGAGGCAGCCGCGCGAGCACCGCCCCCAGCGCGCGGTAATACGGCAGCTGCCGCCAGACAACGACAAACGCCCAGGCGCCACTGTGGATCTGCCCCGTGGCGTCGACCGCGTGCATCCGCCGCATCGCGGCATCCCAGTCGATCCCCCACGGCTCGAGTGGCGAGGCGTCGGCATGGATATCTCGCCAGTCCACGTGACCCGCGTGATCCAGACGCTGGTAGTGCCCGATCTCGCGACGGCAAAGCGGACAGCCACCATCAAAAAAGACCACTGGACGCCGCGGGGAACCCATGGGGTCAGGCGTGACCCACCGGGCCCAGGTACTGGTGCTCGGACTGCTGCAAGGACCCCAGCGCGCGTTCGACGACATCCCGCGCCAGGTCACGCGTCATCTCCGGATGTGCAGGGATCATGTCCGTGCGCACGGCGAGTGCCATCGCCAGCGCCTGGAGCACGTCACCATTGCAGGTGTCGCCCAGCACCCCGATCTCGTGATCAAGGGTATCGACCAGCCGGTCAAGCAGCTGCTGTACGCGTACAGCGGAGCCGGTTTCGGGGTGCAAACGAAACTCGAAGGAAACAGCCTCACCGCTGGGTGTCGTATACCGATAGGGCATTACGTCCATGAGTCTCTCCTTCTCTTTCGCGTGGATGGGGTGGGGTCACCAGACAATACTCCGGCTTGCAAGGTTGGGCCACGTACGACACAAACAGTTCACCCGATGACGAGATTCCTCACCGGACGTCACTGAATGGGTATCCACGTGAAGGGCGCTAGTCGAGGTATTCTTTTGCCCATGAACGCCGTTTGCTGCTTGCACCCAGGGAGATACTGATGGCCCGTCAACAGCGCGGACTCATCGCACCCCTCCTGAGCGCGCTGGCCTGGCTGCTGGCCGGGGCGCTTGCTCTTGTGATTACCGTCGCACTCGGGCTGATTGTCCTGTTCGCCAAGGTCAACCCGCCTTATGGTATGGCCATGGTGGTCGCCACGGACTGGCAGACCGCCTCGCGCCTGCGCCCGGAATGGCAGCGACTGGATGATCTGCCACGCCACTTGATGCTCGCGGTGATCGCGGCGGAAGACCAGAACTTCCCCGTGCATCGCGGTTTCGACTGGGGATCCATGCGTCAGGCCGTGGATGACCACATGCTGCGGGGACAGCGCCTGCGCGGGGCCAGTACGATCAGTCAGCAAACGGCCAAGAACCTCTTTCTGTGGCACGAAAGATCCTGGATGCGCAAGACACTGGAAGCGGGCCTGACCGCGGGCATGGAGACCGTCTGGCCCAAGCGACGCATCCTCGAGGTGTACCTGAACCTGGCGGAATGGGGCCCCGGCATCTACGGCATCGAGCACGCGGCCCAGCACTACTTTGGCGTCCCGGCGCGCGAGCTGGACCGCCACCAGGCTGCACGCCTGGCCGCGATCCTGCCCAGCCCCGGTGCCTACAACCCGGTGCACCCGGGACCGCGGCTGACCCAGCGCATCGCCTGGATCGAACGCCAGATGAATCAGCTGGGGATCGCCTGGCTGGATCCCATGCTGCTGGAATAGTCCCTGCGCTCGCTCCGCGGGCGTGAAAATGCCTTGTCGTTTCCCTAGACTACATGCCTCCGCTGTCGCACGGATGCTCGCACTGGCGTCCTCCTGGCGACCCGCGAACCCCGTCCAAACCCGAGGTCCGCCCGTGTCCCCCAGCCGCTTTTTGCGTCTCCCCATCTTCCTCCTCCTGACCCTCTTCTTGCTGTCGCTGCTCATGCCCCTGGGGACCGTTCAGGCCCAGGAGGGCGGTGACGGACGCGATCTGCATGACGCGCTGATCGAGGCACTGGAAAACGAAGAGGCACGCGAGCGCCTGCTCGAGACATTGCGTGCCGAACGGACCGGGAACGACGAAAGCACGGCAGACGAGGCGGCCGTCGACACCGACGAGCCGATGTCGATCCCGCGCCAGATCGCCCAGGTCACACAATCGCTCGCAGAAGGCACGGTGCAGGAGATTCGGGCGCTGAACGAGATCGCCACGGACATTGGCGAACAGATGCGCACGATCGATCTAGTGGTGTTTGGCGCCGGCGTGCTGGACCTGGCGATCCTGATTGTGCTGACGGTTGCCGGCTTTCTGATTCTGCGACGCCTGGGCCACCCGATGTTCGCCGCCCTGGATCGCTGGGTGATTCACTCACCGAGGCAGTATCACCTGCTGCGTGCGCTTCCGGCGGTCCTGCTGGCGGCGCTGATCGACTTTCTGGTCGTCCTTCTGGCCTGGGTGGGGGGCTATGGGCTCGCACTCTTTGTCCTCGGGGAATCCGGCGAGATGCTCATGCGGCATTCGTTGTTCCTCAATGCCTTCCTGCTGATCGAAGTGACCAAAGCGGCGTTGCGTCTAATTTTCGCGACGCGCTATCACGGCCTGCGACTGCTGCCGATGGCCGGCGACGAGGCCGCGTACTGGAATGCCTGGCTGGCACGCCTGGTGACCTACATCGGTTACGGCCTGCTTCTGCTGGTACCGATCACCAACAATCACATCTCCAGCGAGGCCGGCCGTTCGCTCGGCCTGCTGGTGATGCTGACCGCCTTCCTCTATGCAGCGGTCATCATCCTGCAGAACCGACACCGGGTGCACGACCGCCTGATCCTGGTCGCTAACCGCGCCGGCTTTGCGTTTACGCGCATGACCCTGACCTTTCTGGCGAATGCCTGGCACTGGATCGCGCTGATCTACTTCCTGACGCTTGCGGTCGTCAGCATTACCCGGCCGGAGGATGCCCTTCCCTTCATGGCGAAGGCCACCGGACAGACCGTACTGGCGGCCTTCATCGGGGTATTCGTCGCCAACGTGCTCACCCAGATCATCGGACGCGAGATTCGCGTCCCGGACGAGACGCGCGTCAAGTTCCCGCTGCTCGAGGCGCGCCTGAACTCCTATATCCCCAAGGCACTCAAGACCATGCGTCTGGTGATCCTGCTGATCGTGCTCGCGGTCATCGCGGATGCCTGGGGCATCTTCAACCTCGCCGACTGGATCGCATCCGACACGGGTATGTATGTCCTCGGCACTGCGATCTCGGTCGCCCTGATCCTGCTCGGCGCACTGGCCATCTGGCTGGTGTTCGCCAGCTGGATCGAACACCGCCTGAGCCCGAGTACCGGCGAAGGCGAGCCGGGCGCGCGCGAGAAGACCCTGCTGACCCTGTTCCGCAACGCGGTCGCTGTGGTGCTGGCGGTGATGACCACCATGATCGTGCTGGCCGAGATTGGCGTGAACATCGGCCCGCTGCTGGCCGGTGCCGGTGTCCTGGGCCTCGCCGTTGGCTTTGGCGCGCAAAAACTGGTGCAGGACATCATCACGGGCGTATTCATCCAGCTTGAAAAGGCCATCAATACCGGGGACGTGGTCACGGTGGCGGGACTGACCGGGGTGGTCGAAAAACTCACCATCCGTTCCATGGGCCTGCGTGACTTGTCCGGCACCTATCACCTGATCCCGTTCTCGTCGGTGGATGCCGTGTCCAACTACATGCGCGAGTTCGCCTACCATGTGGGCGAGTACCGCGTGGCCTATCGCGAGGACATCGACGAGGTCATCGTGCGCCTGCGCGAGGCTTTCGAGGAACTCAAGGAAGATCCGGATCAGGGCCCGAACATCCTCGACGAGATCGAGGTGCACGGCGTCACTGCACTGGCCGACAGCTCGGTCAACGTGCGCATCCGCATCAAGACCCTGCCGGGCACGCAGTTCGGGCTGGGCCGCGCGTTCAACCGCCTGGTGAAAAAGCACTTCGACGCGGCCGGCATCGAGATCCCGTTCCCGCACCAGACGATCTACTTCGGTCAGGAAAAGGACGGGACCGCCCCGCCCGCGCATCTGCGGCTCACGCAGGAAACGGGCGAAGACACCGAGGACGGTCGGGACTACTCGAAAGACCGGCGCGCACGCCCCAATCCGAAACACAAGGGCGATTACGACGAGGCCGACGACTGAGCGAGAAAGGACGGGTGTGCGGATTCACGCGGACGACTTCCCCTGGAGGGGAAGTCGCGCCATGATGAAGGCATGCGACTGCTGATTCTGCTCGCACCGCTCGTGCTGCTCCTGGCCTGGGCCCCGAGCTGGTGGGTACGCCAGACGATGAAGAAGTACAGCCAGCCGGAGGACCGCTACGACGGGACCGGCGCAGAGCTGGCGCGTGATCTGCTGGATCGCCATGGCCTGCAAGACGTGCGTGTCGAATCCACCCGCGACGGCGACCACTACGACGCCTTTGATCGCGCGGTACGGCTGTCGGAGGACAACCACGATGGCCGCTCGCTCACCGCAATCACCGTGGCCGCGCACGAAGTGGGTCATGCGGTGCAGCATGCTCAGGAATACCCGCCCCTGCGCATGCGCAGCAACCTGGTCTGCCTTTCCCGTTACGGCCAGCAGATCGGGGCCTGGCTGATGGTCGCAATCCCCGTGATCACTCTAATCGCCAGGCATCCGGCGCCGGGCATCCTGTTTTTCCTGGCCGGGATCCTGTCGATGGGGCTCGCCGCGCTGGTGCACTTCGTCACCCTGCCCACCGAATTCGACGCGAGCTTCCGCCGGGCCCTGCCCATGCTCCGCCGGGGCAATTACCTGCACCCGCCGGACTACCCGCATGCCCAGCGCATCCTCAAGGCCGCGGCCTATACTTACCTCGCTCAGTCCCTGATGAGCCTGTTGAACATCGCGTCCTGGTTCCGCTTCCTGCGCCGTTAGGGAAACACTGACGCATGGCCCGATGTCCGTTGTGCGCCAGCCTTCTGCACCCGTTCTTCAGCCGCGGGGTGCGTGATCCCTCGCCCGGGGGTTACCAGCGCTGTCGCCATTGTTCCCTGATCGTCCTCGAGCGCGAGTACTGGCCCACACCCAACTTCGAGCGCGACTACTACCAGACGCACGAGAACCGCCCGGATGATGCCGGATATCGGCGCTTCCTGGGCCGCCTGCTTGCGCCGCTGGAGGCGCACTGTCCACCGCCAGCACAGGGCCTTGACTGGGGCTGTGGCCCTCATCCGGTACTGGCGGACATGCTGCGTGCGCGGGGCTATTCCATGCAGGCCTTTGATCCGGTTTTTGCGCCCGACCGCCCGCACGCCGGCGAATGCTTCGATCTCGTCACCTGTACCGAGGTCCTCGAACACCTGCATGACCCGATCGCCACACTTGCGGGGATGGCCGCCCTTCTGCGCCCCGGCGGCACGCTGGCGATCATGACCGGCTGGCCGCCTCCCGCGGCGGCCTTTCATCGTTGGCACTATCGCCGAGACCCCACCCATGTGGCCTTCTACGGGCCCGACACCCTGCGCTGGATCGCCGCGCATCTTGGCTGGGAGATCCACCTGACGGCGCCGGACATTGCGCTTTTCGGAACCCCACGGCCCTAGGGAGACGCTGATTGAATCGCACGTCCGCGTTGGTGCCCCCTGTTTTCCGAGACAAGGCGCGTCGTGCAGCGGGTAGTGGTTCTACCCACAAGCGGCGCAACGCAGGATCGGGGAACAGGGGGCACCAGCCCCACCAGCCATTCAAAGCAGGGGCTCGGCCGCCCGTTGTTGATCAAAAACGGGCGCGCGCACAACGTTGCGGTTCCCTTGTGCAGAATGACTGCACGGCAGTCACCGCGCCTTGTTCGCACGCAAAAGCGACTCGAGCGCGGACGCGCGATTCAATCAGCGTCTCCCTAGTCAGCGTCTCCCTAGAGCGTCGAAAAACGAGAAGCCTGCAACGAAAACCGGGGTGCCCCGGAAACGCACGCTCGCGCCTGTTAAGCTGTTGTTAAGTCGCCACGCACTAAGCTTCCCACCGTACTTTCATGAGGAGAATTGTTATGACGAACCGTTCCCGGCCTCTCGCCGGTTTGATTGCCGCCGCCGCGCTCGCGCTCGCCAGCCCGCTGGTCATGGCCCAGGGCATGGGTCAGGAAGGCATGGGCCAGCAGGGACAGCAGCAAGGCGGTGCCGACCCGCAAATGGAAATGCAGCAACTGCAGCAGACCCTGGCCGAGACCCAGCAGCAGGCGATCGAGAACAACCCCGATCTGGAACAAAAGGGCGAAGAGCTTGAAAACCTGGTGCTCAACAAGATGGAAGAGGCCGGCTATCAGCCGCGCCAGGATCTCGAGACCCTGGAAGGTGCCGAAGAACGCCTGCGCGACCCGGACCTGAGCGCCGAGGAACGCCAGCAGGTAATTCAGTCCGAAGACGTCCAGCAGGCGCAGATGAACCTGCAGGAGGCCCAGCAGGCCGTGGCGCAGGACGAGGAGATCATCTCCGCTCAGGAATCGCTGCGTGAAGACCTGATGGCCGCGATGCGCGAAGAGAATCCGGACATCGATGATGTCATCGCGCGTCTGGAAAACCTGCAGCAGGAAATGCAGCAGGGCGGCAGCCCGGGCATGGCACCCCCGCAGTAAGCCACGCCGAAGCATACGCCGAAAGCCCCGGTCACCGTTGGTGACCGGGGCTTTTTTGTTTGAACCTCGACGGTCCATCACGCCCCGTTACATTTCTTATGCTCTATATGTCGCATTGAATACCTTTGATAGAAGAAAATAAGCCAACCTTCTATAATCTGCGCTCCCCTGACTGCGCCCGGCCCAAGCCCGGGCCAGACATGGCTGCCAATCACGTGACGACGGCCCTGGCAGCCATACGGCCCGGGTGCGCCGGGCACGCGGGATCGCTCGACTAGCCGTCGTCTTCGTCACGAACAGGCCAAGCGAGTACCGCCATGAATTCGATCCTGCTGCGCATCTTTCCGTTCCTGAGCTGGCGCCCCACCAAGGAAACGCTCAACGCGGATCTGATCGCCGGGATCTCGGTGGCCCTGGTCCTGATTCCGCAATCCATGGCCTATGCGCAGCTGGCCGGCCTGCCTCCGGTATACGGGCTCTATGCCTCGCTGCTGCCGGTGATGGTGGCCGCGCTGTGGGGTTCCTCGAATCAGCTCGCTACCGGCCCGGTCGCAGTGGTATCCCTGCTGACGGCATCGGCCCTGGTGCCGCTTGCGGCCGAGGGCTCCTCCGAATTCATCATGCTGGCAATCGCACTGGCCCTGATCGTGGGCGTGATCCAGCTGGTCATGGGCCTGTTCAAGCTAGGTGCGCTGGTCAGCTTCATCTCCCACCCGGTGATCGTCGGTTTTACCAACGCCGCCGCGATCATCATCGGGCTGTCCCAGATCAACAAGCTGCTGGGGGTCCCGATCGACACCTCCGGCCACTTCCTCCTGGGTCTCTGGGGCGTCGTACTGGAACTGGGCCACACCCACTGGCCCACCCTCGCCTTTGGCCTGGGCGCGATCGCGCTGATGGTTGGCATGAAGCGCGTCACCCCGAAGATTCCGGGCGTGCTGGTCGCAGTGGTCGTCACCATCCTGATCTCCTGGCTGATCGGGTACGAGCGCAAGGCCGACACGACGCTGGCTCAGATCGCACCGAGCGAGCTGGTCGAACTCGCCCAGCAGATCGAAGAGAAGCGGTCGCAAGCGGCCGATCTGGACGACCGCGTGCGCGAACTGGAAGTCGAGATCCAGGAGGCGGCCCGCGGCGATGCGCCCGCCTTGCGCTTCCAGCAGGAGCAGGCCGAACTGCAGCGCGATGAACTGCGCGCCGAGCTCGTCCCGCTGCGCGACGAGTTGCGCAACACGACGTTGCGCCGACTCCCGGCGACGGACGACGAACCCGAGCGCTTCATCGCCGATGATCACTTGACGGACGCCGAACGCGAACGCGCCGAGCGCACCGCGTGGCGGATCGAGCGAGTGGACGGCGACGAGGTCTCGCTGAATGGCGGTGGCGCTGTGGTGGGCAACGTACCCCAGGGCCTGCCATCGATCACCGCGCCGGAGATCACCTTCGGGACGATCACCACGCTCCTGACTACGGCCTTCGTGATCGCGCTGGTCGGCTTTACCGAGGCCATTGCGATTGCCAAGGCCATGGCCGCGCGCACCGGCCAGCGTCTCGATCCGAGCAAGGAGCTGATGGGACAGGGCCTGGCCAACATCGCCGGCGGCTTTACCCAGGGCTACCCCGTCAGTGGTTCGTTCTCGCGCTCGGCGGTCAACCTGAATTCGGGTGCCCGCACCGGTCTGGCGTCAGTATTCACGGCCGTGATCATCGGGATCGCACTACTCTTTCTGACGCCGCTGATCTATCACCTGCCGCAGTCGGTGCTGGCGGCGATCATCATGATGGCGGTGGTCGGACTGATTAACTTCAAGGCGATCAAGCACGCCTGGGTGGCCAACAAGCATGACGGGGCGGCCGCGGTGGTCACCTTCATCGCCACCCTGGCGATGGCTCCGAACCTCGACTACGGCATCCTGATGGGCGCCGGTCTGGCGATCGTGCTGTACCTGTACCGCACCATGCAGCCGCGCGTGTGCGAACTGGCCCGCTTTGAGGACGGGACGCTTCGCGAGGCCCAGCGCTACGGCCTGGAGACCAACGAGAAGGTCGGCCTGATGCGCTTCGACGGCTCGCTGTACTTCGCCAACGTCCCCTACTTCGAGGACGCGGTACTCGACCTGATTGCCCGCCACCCGCAGGCCAAGTATCTGATCGTGGTCGGCAAGGGCATCAACGAGATCGACGCCTCCGGCGAGGAAGTGATCCACCAGCTGGTCCACCGCCTGAAGGCGCGTGGCATCACCCTGGTGTTCGCCGGCGTGAAGGCACAGGTCCTGGAGGTCATGCAGCGCACCGGACTCGAGGACATCATCGGCAAGGACAACATCTTCAAGTCCACCGACCATGCGGTGAAGGAGATCTCCGAACGCGTGGGCGAACCGATCAAATGATGGCGAAAGCCCGCGCCAAGGACGGCGAAAAGGGCTGCAACCACCGACGTCAGTCGCTACACTGAGCAGGCTACGAACCCAAGAGGAGTTGACCCGTGTCCCGAGACCAGATCGTTCGCTCGAGTCGCAACCCGTCCAGTACCGGTTCCATCAGCGAGACCATCTCGACCAACAAGGTCATCCGACAGACCTACATGCTGCTGTCGGTCACCCTGGCGTTCAGCGCGGTGATGGCCTTTGTGGCAATGGCCGTGGGCGCCCCGGCGGTGCACTGGCTGGTCCTGCTGGCCGTGCTGATTGGCGGTCCGTTTGCCATCCATGCCGCGCGCAATTCCGCGCTCGGGCTGGTGCTGACCTTCGCCTTCACCGGCGTGTTGGGCTTCTTCCTCGGCCCGATCCTGAGCATGTACCTGGGCCTGCCCAATGGCCCGCAGATCGTCGGCAATGCCTTTACCGCCACGGCGGTCGCCTTTGTCGCGCTGTCCGGCTACGCCCTGGCCACCAAGAAGGACTTCAGCTTCCTGGGTGGCTTCCTGGTGGTCGGCCTGATCGTCGCCCTGCTCGCGATCGTCGCCAACCTCTTCCTGGCGATCCCGGCGCTGTCGCTGACCATCTCGGCGGCCGTGGTGCTGCTGCTGTCGGCGGCGATCCTGTTCGACACCAGCCGCATGATCCACGACCCGGAGGCCAACTACATCATGATGACGGTCTCGCTGTACGCGAACCTCTACGTGATGTTCCTCCACCTGCTGAACCTGTTCCACGCCTTCATGGGCGACAACTAACCGTCGCAGGCTGACAGGCAAGCGATTCGGGCCCCGCGATGCGGGGCCCTTTTGTTGGGAAACACTGATCAATGTACACGCTCGCGTTGGCACCCCAGGTTTTCCGAGGCAAGCCGCGTCGCGCCGGGGGTAGTGCTCCTATCCGCAAGCGTCGTAACGTCATTTTCCCTTGGTAACCGCCATGACTGAACTGCGACACGGGGTATTTCTCGACCTGTCCACGGTGGATCGTGACGACCTGGACCTCGCCCCCCTGCGCGAGGCCCTCCCCGAGTGGGATCTGCACCCGCGCACAGAGGCAGATGACATCGCCGCCCGCATTGCGAATGCCGAGGTGGTGGTCACGAACAAGGTGGTACTGGACGAGTCACGTCTGGGCACCGCCGCAAACCTCAAGCTGGTCTGTGCCGCGGCCACCGGCACCAACAATATCGATGTTGCCGCTGCAAACCGGCTGGGCATCACCGTCAGCAACGCGCGCGACTACGCAACGGACTCCGTGGTACAGCATGTATTTGCCCTGCTGCTGACGCTGGTCACGCGGCTGGACGACTACCGCGCCGATATCCGCGCCGGCCACTGGAGCGCCTCCGACCAGTTCTGCCTGCTGGACCATCCGATCCGGACCCTGGCTGGCATGCGCCTGGGCATCATCGGCTACGGCGTACTGGGGCAGGCCACGGCACGCGTCGCCCGGGCCTTCGGCATGCAGGTCCAAGTGGCCGCAAGCCTGCGGAAGGCAGTGCCCTCGCCCGCGGATGACGCGTATCGAATCCCGCTGCCGGAGCTGCTTGCGACCAGCGACGTGGTCAGCCTGCATTGCCCGCTGTCGCCCGAGACGCGCAACCTGATCGATGACAACGCTCTGCGGCAGATGCCACCGGGGGCAATCCTGCTCAATACCGCCCGGGGCGGTCTGGTCGATCCCGAGGCCCTCGCACGGCATCTGCACGAGGGACATTTGGGTGGTGCCGGCATCGACGTCCTGGAGCCCGAGCCCCCACCCGCGGACCACCCCCTGCTGGCAGCGGACATCCCGAACCTCGTGCTGACCCCGCATACGGCCTGGGCGGCTCGCAGTGCCCGCCAGCGCGTGATCGAGGAGATCGCGGCCAACATCCGCTCTTTCGCCCAGGGACAGCCCCGCCATGTCGTCAGCTGATCCATCCCGCACCGACCACGAACTCATCGCGCGGATCGAGGCGCTGGAGGTTCGCCTGGCCCATCAGGAGTACACCCAGGAAGTGCAGGCTCGCGTCCAGCACGCGCTACAGCAGGACAACCAGGAACTGCGCCGCCAGCTCCAGTGGCTCCGCGACCGGTTGCGGGAACTCGAGGACCAGGGTGGCAGTCCTGGAGCCGACAACGAGCCGCCTCCGCCGCACTACTGACCGTGACGCTTCAAATCCGCGCAGAACCCGGGCAGGAGGCCCGAGCCGGGGAGATCGACCGCGACCTGCAAGCCCATGGCTATCGTCACCTGGGCGCACCCCTGGTACTGGAGGTCGGCGCGGACGGGCTGTCGCTGATCCGCGAGGAGGGCCGGCGCGAACTGCGTCTGCATCTGGACTTTGCCACCGGCCGTCAGGGGTATCGTCTGGCGCACAGCGGGCGCCAGCGAGAGGGCCTGATCCGGGCCATGGGCAATATCCCGCGGGACAGCCATGTGGTAGACGCCACGGCGGGCCTGGGGCGCGATACGCTGCTGCTGGCCGCGCACGGCTTCCGCGTGGACGCCTGGGAACGCCACCCGGTCGTCTACCTGCTGCTGGCGGATGCCCTGCAGCGCGCCGCCCATGACGAGGCGCTGGCCCCGATCGTCGAGCGCATCACGCTGCACGCGGGCCTGGCCGCGCCGGGCACCCTGAGCACGCCGCCCGTCGCCGCCGTATTCGATCCCATGTTCCCGGAGCGGGCCAAGCGCGCCGCGGTCAAGAAGGACATGCAGCTGACCCAGGCCCTGATGGAGGGCGACCCGGATCCCGAGCCGGAAACCACACTGCAGACGCTGCGCAACGCGGCCACGCGACGGGTCGTCGTCAAGCGGCCCCTGCATGCCCCTGCCCTGGGTCCCGACACGCCCCAGGGCAGCGTCAGGGGCAAGAGCGTGCGTTTCGACGTCTACGCACCCACCGCGCAATCCTGAATCCGGGCCGCGGGACCCACGCCCGCCTCGGGATTACGAACCACCCAGAATCAGCCGGTCGTCTCCAGAGAAGCGATACTCGGGGATGGACAGGTTGCGCCGGGCATCCTGCCCGTCATACACCCGCCCGGCGGCGTCGTAGCGACCGCCACGGCAGCGATCGACAAACCCGCCGGACCAGCCATCGGCCTCGTCCGGATGAACCAGATCCAGCTCGCAGCCGAGATCGGTGCTCTCGCCGATCACCACCAGCCACTGTGGCCGCAGGCTGCGCAGTGGCAGCTCCAGCCCGTCCGGCTGCTGACCGCGACGGGCGCGCGGATCCACCAGCTCATCGTCCTTGCCCAGCGCCTGCTGCAGGTCGGAATCACGGTGCAGAACAAGGATGCGCCGGCCTTCCCAGTCCAGTCGCTTGAGCTCGCCGGGCCCGATCCCATCCAGCTCCACGATGCGACGCTCGCTCTCCCCACCCCCCAGCACGGACAGCGCGTAACTCCCCAGCACACCGGCAAACACGATCACAGCCCCCAGCACCATCAGCTTCAGCAGAGCGCGGATCCGCATTCGATTCAGGCTGTCGCCCGCGGGCTGTATCATCAGGTCTCCACCAATAACGAAATGTGCTTTGCGGCTGGCCGGCGTGCCTCTACACTACGCGGATGACTACAGCCAGACGCTCCGGAAGCCGCCACTACGTCGGCATCCACAATGACTTGTACGGCGGCATGACGCCGGTCGGCAATATTATCCGCGATGCCTGGGTTTTCGGCTTCCTGCCGGAGACCGAGACCTGCGAGGGCTGGGACCTCGGCCGCATCCAGCAGCTGCACGACCAGGTCAACGCCGAATGGGACAAGTACGACCTGCGCATTGCCAACCTCCCGCCCGATCTGCGTGAACGCCACACGCGCATCCACGATGCAGCGATCGCGCGGGCCCGGGAACACGGCTGGGTGCCCGGGCAGGACTACGATAGCGACATGGGCGACGACGCCTAGGGAAACACTGATCGATGTACACACTCGCGTTGGTACCCCACAAACCATTCAATGCAGGGGCTCGGCCGCCCGTTGTTGATAAAAACGGGCACGCGCACGGCGCTGCGGCTCCCTTGTGCAGAATGACTGCACGGCCGTCGCCACGCCTTGTTCGAACGCAAATGCGACGAAGCGGCGAGCGTGTACATCGGTCAGTGTTTCCCTAATGCCGGGCACGGAAAGCGAACCGCTGATCCGCGCACTGATCGTAATCGCGGCCCTGCTCGCCGCGATCGCGGTCGTGCTCGGTGCGTTCGGGGCACACGCTCTGCAGGACCGGCTGTCCGAACGCGCGCTGGCCACCTGGCACACCGGCGTCCAGTATCACTTCATCCACGCCCTCGCCCTGCTCCTGCTGGCGGCGCTGTGGGCGCACCTGGCCACCGGCTGGGCCACCGCCAGTGCCGTGGCCTTCGTGCTCGGCATCCTGCTCTTTGCCGGCAGTCTGTATGCCCTGGCCCTGGGGGCCCCGCGCGTACTGGGCGCCATCGCGCCACTGGGCGGCACCGCCTTCATCCTCGGCTGGGTGGCCCTGGCGATCGCCGCCTGGCGAGCATAGGAAGACGTTGACCCCGTCCGGAACGCCGACATCGCTTCATTCAGCGCTTCCTCCTTTATACTGCCCGCGCCAAAGCATCGACCGAACCGAGAGACCCATGAGCCAGCCCTCCTTCGCCGTATTTGCCGAACAGACCCTCGACGAGATCTACAACCGCCTGAGCGACCAGGACGGTCTCGACGACCTGGACATCGACCTGATCGACGGTGTCCTGACCCTCGAGTTCGAGGACGGGGCGCAGATGATCCTGAACCGCCAGGAGGCCGCACAGCAGATCTGGCTGTCCTCGCCCGAGGGACCGGCCCACTTCGGCTACAACGAGGACGAAGATGCCTGGCTGGATGACCGTAACGGGGACGACCTGCACGAGACCGTGGCCCGCGTGATCGGGCAGAAGCTGGGCGTACGCGTCGAGCTCTAGGGAGACGCTGATTTAATCGCACGTCCGCGCTCGAGTCGCTTTTGCGCGGGAACAAGGCGCGGTGACTGCCGTGCAGTCATTCTGCACAAAGGAGCCGCAACGCCGTTCCCGCGCCCGTTTTTGATCAACAACGGGCGGCCGAGCCCCTGCTTTCAATAGCTTGTGGGGTTGGTGCTCCCTGTTCCCCGATCCTGCGTTGCGCCGCTTGCGGGTAGAACCACTACCCGCTACACGACGCGCCTTGTCTCGGAAAACAGGGGGCACCAACGCGGACGTGCGATTAAATCAGCGTCTCCCTAGTCCCGGCCCGACCGGCCGTCTTCACTCTCTTCCGACGGCGCCTCCGGGGATCCCTCCTCGTCCAGCGCCCGCAGGTGGGCCTCCAGCTCCGCCAGCACCGGGTGCGGCCGGTCCTCTTCCAGCGCGTTATCCAGTGCCCGGGTCGCCTCCAGCGCCGCGGGGTCCCCTCGCAGCGGCATGCGCGCGATCCCCAGCGCCAGCATCCGGAACTGGCGAAACACCAGGTAGCTGACGGTCGCGGTAATTAGTGCCGCCCACATCTGCTCCTGGAACCACAGCCAGACGGCGATGCCGTAGCCACTGAAGGTCAGCACGAAGATCCCCAGCGCGACACGATGGGCACGGGCCACAATGCCCTCCAGCACATCGCGATTGCGCAGGACGAAGTCACGTTCGAAATGCATGCAGTTCGGTCCTCGGCCGCCAGGGAAACACTGATTAATGCGCGCGCCCATTCTTGATAACAACGGGCGGCCGAGCCCCGTGGGGTACCAACGCGAGCATGTACATTAGACAGTGTTTCCCTTACGGCTATGGTTGCTGGGCGCGCCAGCGTTCGAAGGTCGGATAGTCCTCGTAGCCGCGCGTGAGCACATAGTCCATCACGTTGCGCAGCCGGTTCAGGTGCACGACCGAGTCGATGCGGATGATCTCCTCGCCCGCCTCGTCAAAGAAGATCAGCGTCGGCGCCCAGTGCACATCGAGTTCCGCCGCCCAGTCGCGCGGATTGGTGCGCTGACCGTCCGGGGTCAGTACCGGCGTGTCACTGTCCTCGGCGTCCAGCTGGACGGCATCCATCAGGGCGATGCGGTCCAGCACCTCGTCTTCCTGCAACGGCTCGGTGTGCAGGATATCGCAGGCATGGCAGGCCTCGCGCTCGAAGAACACCACCAGGGGCCGTTGAGCGGGAATTCTGCTGCGATCCAGCGCATACGGCTCGTTGATGAAGAAGTCGCGCTCGTTGATGTCGTCCGTGTCGAACTTGGGCGGGGGATCGGCGCGGTCGAGATAATCACGGAAACTCATCTCGCGGTCGTGGCGCTCGGTCACATAGTCGAGCAGCGCGCGGAAGCGATACGGCGGGTAATAGCCCCGCATTTGGTGAATGCGCTCGCCGTCAGCATCGTAGAAAGCAATTGAAGGTGTAAAGTTAAGCCGTTGTTCAGAAGCATATTCGCGTTCGAACCGGACCTCGCCATCGAGCCCCGTGACCTCGCGGTTTCCGAGCACGTCGATCGCCACCACGTCGAAATTGTCCGACAGCTGCGCGCGAATGTCCTCCTTCTCGAAATTCACCTCGAACAGCTGTTCGCAGTACGGGCAGTCGTCCATCCCGTAGTACACGGCCAGGCCCTGCTTGCCGCGCTCCACGGCGCGCTCCAGGTCTTCCGGCAGATCGAGAAAGCTGAGCTCGAACCAGTCCGGGGTGTGCAGGCCGATGATGCGCGGCGCATCGTCGAAATCGAAACCCTCCTCGATCTCGGCCTGCGCCCACAGCGGCCAGCACAGCAGCAGCGCCAGCAGGCTGGCGATCGCGACTGGCTTTCCGATTGGTTTCACACCCACTCCGTCTGAATCAACTTACTGTTCAGACGGCGGCTTCAGCAACGAGGTTCCACCGAGATAGGGACGCAGGCGTTCCGGGATCGCGATCGAGCCATCCGCCTGCTGGTGGTTCTCGAGCAGGGCGACCAGCGCACGCCCCACCGCGACGCCGGATCCGTTGATGGTATGCACCAGCTCGGGCTTGCCGCCCGCCTGCGGACGGAAGCGTGCCTGCATGCGCCGCGCCTGGAAGGCCTCGAAATTGGAGCACGAGGAGATCTCGCGGTAGGCCTGCTGGCCCGGCAACCAGACCTCCAGGTCATAGGTGCGCGCCGCCGCAAAGCCCATGTCGCCGGTACTCAGCAGCATCACGCGGTAGGGCAGCTCCAGCGCCTGCAGCACCGCCTCCGCATGCCCGAGCAGCTCTTCCAGGGCCGCCTCGGACTGCTCCGGATGCACCACCTGCACCAGCTCCACTTTCTCGAACTGATGCTGGCGAATCAGGCCGCGCACGTCTCGGCCATAGCTGCCCGCCTCGGAGCGGAAGCACGGGGTGTGGGCGGTCATCTTCAGCGGCAGCGCACCGGCCTCGAGGATCTGCTCGCGCACCAGGTTGGTCAGCGTGACCTCGGCGGTCGGGATCAGCCGGAAGCGCTGGTCGCAGTCCACCGAGAACAGATCCTCGTCGAACTTGGGCAGCTGACCCGTCCCCTCCAGCGACTCCGGATTCGCCAGGTACGGGACATAGGTCTCCTGGTAGCCGTGCTGCTGGGTGTGCAGGTCGAGCATGAACTGGGTCAACGCCCGGTGCAGACGCGCCATCTCGCCACGCATCACGACAAAGCGGGAGCCGGCCACGCGTACCGCCGCCTCGAAATCCAGCCAGCCGCCGGGCAGGCCCAGATCCACATGGTCGCGGGGCGCGAAATCGAACTCGCGCGGGGTACCCTCGCGGCGCAGTTCGACGTTCGACGCCTCGTCCTTGCCAACGGGCACGTCCTGCTGCGGCAGGTTCGGGATGCGCATCAGCAGCGCGTCCAGTTCCTGCTGCACCGCCTGCAGATCGGCCTCGCACTGCTTGAGCTCGTCACCCAGACGGCCGACCTCGGCCTTCAGGGGCTCGATATCCTCGCCCCGCGCCTTGGCCTGCCCGATCCCCTTGGAACGGGTGTTGCGCTCGTTCTGCAACTCTTGCGTGCGCACCTGCAGGGCTTTCCGCCGTGCTTCCAGCGACTCGAAGCGCTCGCGATCAAGCTCAAAGCCGCGGCTGGCCAGCGCCGCCACGGTCGCATCCAGATCCTGGCGCAGACTGCGAATATCCAGCATGTCGGTCATCCGTTCACAAACGACGGGGAAGTCTACGGTCGCGGCCGCGCCCCGTCCATGGCCGGCTCTGTCAGGCCCGCGCGGCCTCAGCCGCGTGATGCAGCGGCATTCCAGCGACGCCCCTGCGTGCTGCCCAGCCACACGCCCGCCAGCCACAGCACCAGAGACACGGACACATACAGCACCGCGCGTCCGGGATCGCCCGCCTCGAACAACCACAGGCTCTCCAGGCTGAACACCGAAAACGTCGTAAAGCCCCCGCAGAAGCCGGCCAGGACAAACTGGCGGGTCACCGGGTCGGCGGGCCGGCAGCCCTCCGGGGCACTGATCACGGCGTAAAGACCGATCAGCCAGGACCCGGCCACATTCACCGCCAGCGTGTCCCAGGGAAACCCGGTGGCCATCAGGTGCAGCCCGGTCCACGACAGGCCATAGCGCGCCATGCTGCCCAGCGCGGCGCCCAGGGCGACGAACGCGGACAGGCGCCACGAATACCCCGTCATGCCGCACCACCCACGACACGGCCCAGCGCATGGCCGATATACACCAGCGCCAGCCCGCCACCTAGTGTGAGCAGGACGTAGACGATCGCAGGGCGCGGGCCGTCCCGTTTCGCGACTCCCACCGTCTGCAGGCTGAACGAGGAGACCGTGGTGAAACTGCCGAGCACGCCCACGACCAGCAACAACCAGAGCCAGGACGCGCCCGAGGGATCCACCACCAGCCCAAGCGCTACGCCAATCAGCAGCGCGCCCGAAGTATTCACGGCCAATGTCCCCCACGGGAAATGGCCCCCGGTGCGGCTGTCGATCCACTGCGACAGCCCGAAGCGCGCCAGCCCCCCCAGCGCGCCCCCTGCCCCCACCAGCAAAAGTCCCTCCCACCACGCGATCATGCCGGCATTGTCGGTGCCCCCAGTCGGCCTGTCGAGCGATCGCACTCGGTACGCGATACACCCTGACAACGCGTCCGCCCCGGCGCATGATGAGTACACACCAGAACACGGCCATCATGGTCATGCATCAGGGAAACGCATGAGCGAACGCGAACGTCCCCGCAACTGGCACAGCCTGACCATCGCCCAGGTCCTGGATGCCCTGGGCAGCGATGCCCACGGGCTGGATGCCGACGCCGTGCGCCAGCGGCTGGAAGAACACGGCTACAACCGCCTGCCCCAACCCGCACGCCGTGGCCCGCTGCTGCGCTTTCTGGCGCAGTTCCACAACGTACTGATCTATGTACTGATCGCTGCCGCCCTGGGCACGGCCTTTCTCGGTCACTGGCTGGATACCGGCGTGATCCTCGGGGTGGTGCTGATCAACGCCATCATCGGCTACATCCAGGAAGGCAAGGCGGAGAAGGCGCTGGACGCCATCCGCCAGATGCTCTCGCCGCGTGCCCAGGTGCTGCGCGACGGCCAGCGACGCAGCGTCCCGGCGGAAGAGCTGGTCCCCGGCGACATCGTCTATCTGCAGGCGGGCGATCGCGTCCCGGCGGACCTGCGCCTGATCGGGGCGCACAACATGCGCATCGACGAGGCCGCCCTGACCGGTGAGTCGGTGGCCAGCGACAAGCAAACCGACCCGGTGGAGGCCGAATCCGACCTGGGCGATCGCCGTTCGATGGCCTACTCCGGCACGCTGATCGCGTTCGGCCAGGGGCGCGGCGTCGTGGTCGGCACCGGGGCCGATACCGAGATCGGCCGCATCTCCACCCTCATCGGCGAGGTGGAGACCCTGACCACCCCGCTGCTGCGCCAGATCGCCCAGTTCGGCCGCTGGCTGACGGTAGCCATCGGCATCCTGGCGGCGGCAACCTTCGCCTTCGGCTACTGGGTGCGCGACTACGACCTGGTGGAGACCTTCCTCGCCGCGGTCAGCCTCGCGGTCGCGGCCATCCCCGAGGGCCTGCCGGCGATCATGACCATCACCCTGGCGATCGGGGTGCAGCGCATGGCCGCCCGCCACGCGATCATCCGCCGCCTGCCGGCGGTGGAGACTCTCGGCTCGGTCACCACCATCTGCTCGGACAAGACCGGCACCCTGACCCGCAACGAGATGACGGTGAAGAGCATCATCACCACGCAGGCGGAGTACGCGCTGGGCGGGGTGGGCTACGAGCCACACGGCGGGATCACCCGCGGCGGCCAGGAGGCCGACCCGGAGTCCGATCCCCTGCTGGCCGAGACCCTGCGTGGCATCCTGCTGTGCAACGACGCCGAGGTCTATCTCAAGGACAACCAGTGGACCATGGAAGGCGACCCCACCGAGGGCGCCCTGATCGCCGCCGCCATGAAGGGCGGCCTGGAGCCGAAGGAGATCAATGAGCTCTTTGTGCGGGACGACGTGATCCCCTTCGAGTCGTCCTACAAATTCATGGCCACCCTGCACCACGATCATGAAGGGGGCGCCTTTCTCTTTCTCAAGGGCGCGCCGGAACGGGTGCTGGCCGTTTGCAGCCACCAGCGCACGGCCGACGGCGACGAGCCGCTGGACGCCGAGCACTGGCAGCAGTGGATGGATGGCGTCGCCGCGCGTGGCCAGCGCCTGCTCGCCCTGGCCACGCGACGCATGGAGAACCACCGCCGCGAGCTCGAATTCGCCGACGTCGAGGATGGCGGACTCACCCTGGTGGCCGTCTGCGGGATCATCGATCCGCCGCGCGAGGAGGCAATCGAGGCGGTGGCGCACTGCCAGGAGGCCGGTATCCGCGTGAAGATGATTACCGGCGATCACGGCGTGACCGCACGCGCCATTGCCGATGAACTGGGCATCAGTACCGAGGGCGGCGTAGTCGTCGGCCACGAGCTGGAAAACAGCTCGGACGACGACCTCAAGGCCATGGTCCGACGGGTGGATGTATTTGCCCGTGCCACACCGGAGCACAAGCTGCGCCTGGTACAGGCCATACAGAGCCACGGTGACGTGGTGGCGATGACCGGCGACGGCGTCAACGATGCCCCCGCGCTCAAACGCGCCGATGTCGGCGTGGCCATGGGCGTCAAAGGCACCGAGGCCGCGCGCGAGGCCTCCGAGATGGTGCTGGCCGACGACAACTTCGCCTCCATCGCCAACGCGGTCGAGGAAGGCCGCACCGTCTACGACAACCTGAAAAAGGCGATCCTGTTCCTGCTGCCCACCAACGGCGGCCAGGCCTTCACCATCGTCGCTGCGATCCTGCTGGGGCTCACCCTCCCGCTAACCCCCGTGCAGGTCCTGTGGGTGAACATGGTGACCGCCGTCACCCTCGCGCTGGCCCTGGCCTTCGAGCCGACCGAACCCGGCACCATGCGCCGGCCGCCGCGCCCGCCCAACACGCCCCTCCTTTCGGGCTTCCTGATCTGGCGCGTAGTGTTCGTCTCCGCGCTGCTGGTCGCCGGCACGTTCGGCCACTTCCTGTGGCTGGAACAACAGGGCGTCCCGGACGACTTTGCCCGCACCGTCGCCATCAACACCCTGGTCATGGGACAGCTGTTCTTCCTGTTCAACAGCCGTTACATCCTGGAACCGGCCCTCAACCGGGAGGGCCTGCTCGGCAGCCGTCCGGTCCTGATCGCCGTCGGCGTACTCGTCGTGCTGCAGGGCCTGTTCACCTACGCCCCGCCACTGCAGTTCCTGTTCGGCACCACCGCCATCGGGGCGGAAGAATGGCTGCGCATCCTCGTCTTCGGGCTGATTCTCTTTGCCCTGGTGGAGCTCGAGAAGGCCCTGTTGCGCCGCAGGGGCTTTAACCCGCACCAGTAAAGGAGCCCCGCCCCAGCCACGAGTTACTGTCAAAAGTGGTGTACGGGGGGATTGAGGAAGGCGGCGTATCCGGCTGGAATGGAAGTGCGACCAACCAGCCAGCCAGAGGAGATACGCCAACATGGCTCACGATACGACAGAGAACCCGAACGGACCAGAGGACCCGTTGACCGATCTGCTGCGCCGCGGGGCGCGGGATCTGATCCAGCAAGCGGTGGAGGCAGAGTTGCGGACGTTCATGGAGACCTACGCGGAGGATCGCATGCCGGACGGTCGCCGGGCGGTCGTACGCAATGGCTATCAGCCCCAGCGCCGGGTTCAGACCGGCATCGGCGATGTACCGGTGCAGGTGCCGAAGACCCGGGATCGGTCCGGCGGTGGCCGGCACTTCACGTCGAGCCTGCTGCCCCCGTATCTGCGCCGGGCGCGCTCGGTCGAGGAGCTGCTGCCCTGGCTCTATCTCAAGGGGGTGTCCTCGGGCGACTTCCAGGAGGCGCTGAGCGCGCTGCTGGGCGAGCAGGCCCAGGGGCTGTCGGCCTCGACACTGGGCCGCCTCAAGCAGCAGTGGCTGACCGAGCACGCCGAATGGCGCGAGCGTGATCTCCGCGCCTACCGCTACAGCTACTGGTGGGCGGACGGTATCCACTTCAACCTGCGCGGGGAGGACGACGAACGCGCCTGTGTGCTGGTCATCATCGGGGTCCTGCCCGACGGGACCAAGGAGTTTGTTGCCCTCGACGACGGGATGCGCGAGTCCGAGCAGAGCTGGTACGAACTGCTGGTGCGCCTGCGGGATCATCAGGGCCTCGCGAACGGCCCGAAGCTCGCCATCGGCGATGGCGCGCTGGGCTTCTGGAAGGCCCTGGCCCGGGTCTACCCGGACACCCGCCGCCAGCGCTGCTGGGTCCACAAGACCGCCAATGTGCTGAACCGGCTGCCCAAGCGCAGTCAGCCCAAGGCCAAGTCCGCCTTGCAGGCGATCTGGATGGCCGAGACCCGCGCCGACGCCGAACAGGCCTTCGACGCCTTCCTGACCGCCTACGGCGACAAGTACCCGAAAGCCGCCGAGACGCTGGCCAAGGACCGGGAAGACCTGCTCGCGTTCTACGACTTCCCAGCCGCGCACTGGCAGTCGATCCGGACCACCAATCCGATCGAATCGACCTTCGCCACCGTGCGGCTGCGCACCGACAAGACCCGGGGCTGCGTGACCCGCAACACCGTCTTGAGCCTGACGTTCAAGCTCGGTCAGAGCACGCAGAAGCGCTGGCGTCGGCTCCGGGGTTACGAATGGCTCGACAAGCTCGAGCGCGGGGTCAAGTTCATCGACGGCATCGAGCAGACCGAACCGACCAACGACGAGGCATCCTCCATCACCGACCGGAGCGCCGCCTGAACCCGCCATCGCTCATACACCAGACTTGACCATAACTCCCCAGCCACCGCCGCCAGCAACTGGCTCACGCCGGACCACCCGCCGAGGCCCCGTACGCCTCCCGTGACGAAGGGCCAGACTTTGCAATCGGCCCTCTTGTTTTGTATCCAGACGGCGTGTTTTTGGGTGTTTCTTTACCTATCATCCGGTAGATCGAAGTCAACACCCCGACGGTCAGTCAACAGCGCCAACCAAGGTCAACACAATGATCGAGACGCAGTGGCTGATCCCTCTCCTTCCCTTTCTCGCGGCGCTACTGGTCCATTTGTTTGGTGCCCGGCTGGGCAAGCGCGTCGCGCAACTGAGTGTCGGCCTCAACCTGGTCGTGGTGCTGGTGGCCGCTTTCCAGCTGACTGCCTATATCGTCAACGACACAGGGCCCCAATGGGCTGGCCTGGCCGGCGGCCTGGGCAGTCTGCAGATCGATCCGCTGAGCGCGATCATGGCGCTGGTGGTCGCCGGCATCAGCCTGGTGGTCCACATCTACTCGATCCGCTACATGATCGAGGAACCGGGGTACGCCCGTTTTTTCATGCTGCTGGACCTGATGACCGGCTCGATCCTGCTGATGGTGATGGCCGGCGACCTGATCACCCTGCTGGTGGCCTGGCACCTGATCGGCGTCTTCCTGTATTTCCTGCTGGCGCACAACACCGAACCTCTCAACGCGCAGCGCTACGCCTTCTGGACGTTCATCACCTATCGCCTGGGTGATCTGCCGCTGGTACTGGCCGCGATGGTGCTGTTCCAGGCCTACGGCGCGCTGGACTTCCCCACCCTGTTCGCCCGCATCGAAGCGACGCCGGACGCCCGCACGTTCCTGGACCTGCCGGTCGCCGGAACCGTGGCCTTCCTGGTGGCATTGGCGGCCTTTGCCAAATCCGCGCAGTTCCCACTGCACACCTGGCTGCCCTATTCCATGGAGGGTCCGACGCCGGTTTCGGCATTGATGCACGCGGGTATCGTCAACGCGGGTGGCATCATCATCAATCGCTTCGCACCGGTATTCGTCCACAGCAGCGAGGTCCTGCATCTGCTGTTCATCGTGGGTCTGCTCACGGCGATACTCGGCTCGATGCTGATGCTCGCCCAGAACGACATCAAGAAGTCGCTCGGCTATTCCACGGTGGGTCAGATGGGATTCATGATCATGGAGACGGGCGCCGGCGCGTTCGCGCTGGCAATCTTCCACCTGATTGCCCACGGACTGTTCAAGGGCACCCTGTTCCTCGGTGCCGGCAAGGTGATTGGCGCCGCACGCAAGCACGACGGCGTGCCCAACGACCCGCTCTACGATTTTCTGGTCGAACGCAAGCCGGCCCCCACCCGCCTGCCGTGGCTGCTGATCGGTGCGGCGATGCTGATCGTGCCGCTGGTGATTCTGGTGCTGGCACATGCCTGGGTGGCCCCGGACTTTTTCCAGAAACAGGGCGCGATCGTGCTCCTGTTCTTTGGCTGGATCACAGGCGTTCAGGTGCTGTTCGCCACGCACCGGCTGGATACCGAGAACCCATTGCGCATGATGGCCCTGATCGTGCTGTCGTTCGCGGTGATCGTGATCGGTTACAGCTTCATCGGACACAGCTTCGAGAGTTTCCTGTATCCGGATGCCGAGTTCCGCGCAGCGCTTTATGCCGCCGCGGGCATTGATCAGATCACCTTCGGTGTGCTCATCGTGCTGCTGGCGCTGGTCATGGTGGCCGGCTGGCTGGGTGCCTACCTGACCCATGTGCGCCGCCAGCGGGTCGACAGGGAACATGGACGCACCTGGCTGACGCTGTACGCGCTGTTCTCCCGCGAGTTCTATATCGCAGACCTGTACCACCGCATGACGGTCTCGATGCTGGCGCTGTCCCGGCGCCTGAACATCTGGCTGAGATGGGGTTGAGATGTCCGTTCTGCTGATCTTCCTCGCGGCTGTCTTCCTGCCACTGTTCCCGATGAGCCTGGTGTTCAATGCTCTGGCCGCGCGTATCACCAGCACCTACGTGCAGGTCTTCCTCTTCGTTATCTGGCCGCAGATCGGCGTCGCGATCATCCTTTGGGGTGATCTGGCACCGGCCCACGGACTGCTTATCGCCTGGGCGGGCCTCAGTGCGATCCTGTACGCCTTTCGCCTGCTGACCATACGGGAAGTCGGGCGCTGGGCGGCCATGCTGGCCAGCTCGGCCTGGCCCTTGGTATGGCTGTTCGTGATGCAACGGCCGACTGATGCCAACGTGATCGGCTTCGCCCTCGCGATGACAGCCGCCCCAGTGCTGATGCTCCTGGTACGCGATGCGCTTGCTCGACGGCTGGAGTCGGCCTATACCGGACTGCATGGCGGATTGGCCCGCGACCTGCCGCGTCTGTCGGGCGTGATCGTGGTGACCACGCTGGCAGCCATGGCCCTGCCACTGTTCCCGGGCTTCTTTGCCCTGCTGGCGCTGCTGGGCAGCGCCACGCCCGGGATCGCCCTCGGGGTGCTGCTGACCTGGTTGCTGTGGAGCTGGGCGGGAGCGCGGCTGCTGCAAGGCACGGTGTTCGGCCCACGCAGCGGCCCCGTCGCCGAGGACCTGTCGGCCACCACGACATGGGCCTTCACCAGCCTGTTGGTATTGCTGGTGATATCCGGCCTGCTGTGGACTGGAGGTGCCCTGTGAAGCTGACGCTAGGACGCAAGCTCAAGATCCGCTCGATGGTGCACATGGCGGCCGAGCCCATTCCCAACTTCTGGCCCATGCGCACCTTCATCCATCACAACCCGCTCCACGGGCTGGAAGACCTGCCGTTCCCTGAAGCCATCCAGCGCGGTGAAGTACTGTTTCACGGGCGGGGGTTCCTGCCCCGGGCCGACTACCAGCGACTGTTCCGCGAGGGCCACGTGGACCGCGACACCCTCGAGACGCGCGTCGAGGCCGCCCTCGAGAACCGCCCGGCCCTCCAGGCGATCGGCGGGATCGACCTGCTCTGCACGCTGCTGACTGGATATCATGATCCGGTCATCACACCGCGCACGCTCGCCGATGTCGACGACGTGGCGGCCGCCCTGAACGGTCGCGAACACACCCCCTCTGCGACCGATACCGGGATACTCGCCGAACGGCTGCATGCCGCCTTTCCGGTCATACAGCCGCTCTACGAGGCACTCGATTCGCTGTTCGGCACACGTATCGGCACCACGCTGGACGAACAGCTCACCAAGATCTGCCTGGATTACTTCGACGAGGGTCAGTCAGCATGGCAGATGCCCGGACGCGAGCACGGCCTGTTTGCCGCATGGAAGACGATCGTCCATCACCACCCGCGCCTGCTCCTGCGTGGCCAGCACACCCAAACGATCCTGGCAGACCACGACAGCCCCGAGGCGATCATCGCCCATGTCCTGGACGAGATCGGCATCCCCGAAGAGGCCTGGCCCGATCTGATCGTGCGCGAACTGACCCGCCTGCACGGCTGGGCCGGCTTCATCCGCTGGCGCTCGACGGCAAACCACTATCACTGGGCACGCGAGCATCCGGCCGACCTGATTGATTTTCTCGCCATCCGTCTAGTGCTCGGGCTGTCCCTGATTCGCGAGCACAGCCGTCGCCACAAGATGCCGGGCGACCGCAAGGCCCTCGAAACACTCCTCGATGAGCGCCCCGCCGAGTGCTACCTGCGCCGCGAGTTTTTCGGCGGCGAGGTACTGCCCGTCTACGCCGAGACCGTTGAGGCCGTCATTGCACGCGGCAAATCCAACGAGATCGCCCGGCAGCTGGACCAATACCTGCCGGCCAAGCGCCGCGCCGAAGGCCGCGACCAGGCCCGTGCCCTCGGCTCGCTGGCCTCGCTTACTGGCAATCCGTCGCTGTTTGCCGATCTCGATCGTAGCCAACTCGCCGCAGTGCTTGAACAGCTGGGCGACTTCGAGCAGCACGAGGGTATGGTCTGGCTGGAAGCCATGGAGGCGACCTACCGCCGCAGCGTGCTGTCAAGCCTGCGGCTCGAACCGCCCGCGCCGCGCGCGAAACGCCCGTTCGCGCAATTGCTCTTTTGCATCGACGTACGCTCCGAACGCGTGCGCCGTCAACTCGAGACCATCGGCGACTACCAGACCTACGGCATTGCCGGCTTCTTCGGCGTCCCGGTGAGCTTCATCGCGCTTGGCAAGGGCAGCGAGGATCACCTCTGTCCGGTCGTCGTTACACCCAGGAATGTCGTACTGGAAGTCACCACCGGTGGCGAGCCGCTCGACCTCGACCTGTACTCCTCGGCCGAGCATCTGCTGCACGACCTGAAGAACTCCGTTCTCTCGCCGTACTTCACCGTCGAGGCCATTGGCCTGCTGTTCGGCTTTGACATGATCGGCAAGACCATCGCTCCGGCGGCCTACCATCGATGGCGCGACAGGATCGAAGCGGATCAGCCCTCGACCCGTCTGATGGTCGACAAACTCACCCGCGAGCAGGCGGACTCGGTCGTTCGCGCCCAGCAACGGGCCATCATCGTCCAGGCCATCCACCAGGCGTTCGACATCGAGCGTGAAGCCATCACCGATGCCATGATCCGCGAGCTGCGCGAAACGGCATTGGGCCACTGCAGCGGACAGACCCATTTCGCCCGCGACTTTGGCCTGAACGAGCGTGACGAGTCGGCTTTCATCAAGACCTTGCAAGATGACTACCGCATCAACCGTTCCTATGCGCAGATGCAGCTGGAGCGCCTGGGCCGGATCGGGTTTTCGCTGGACGAGCAGACCTATTTCGTTGCCCAGGCGTTGCGCTCGATCGGCCTGACCGAACAGTTCTCGCGCTTCATCATCCTCACCGGCCATGGCAGCCGGTCGGACAACAACCCCTACGAATCAGCGCTCGACTGTGGCGCCTGCGGAGGCAGCCACGGGATCGTCAGCGCCCGGGTACTCGCGCACATGGGCAACAAGCCGGAGGTGCGCCGACGGCTGCGTGCCCAGGGCATCGACATCCCGGATGACGCCTGGTTTCTGCCGGCCATGCACAACACCACCTCCGACGAGATCCGGCTGCACGATCTCGACCTGCTGCCGACCAGCCACCTGGTCTACCTCGAGCGCCTGCGCAACGGCCTGCGCGCCGCCACGCGCCTCGTTGCCCGCGAGCGCCTGCAGGCCCTGGACCCGGACCGCGAGCCAGCCCCGGATGCTGTCAAGGCCGCGCGCAAGGCACAGCGCAATGCGGTCGACTGGGCGCAGGTACGCCCCGAATGGGGTCTGGCGCGCAATGCAGGCTTCATCATCGGCCGACGGCACCTGACCGAGACAACCGATTTGAAGGGACGCACCTTCCTGCATTCCTACGACCACCGGGTCGACCCCAGGGGCCGATTGCTGGAAAGCATCCTCACCGGCCCGCTGATCGTCGCCCAATGGATCAACATGGAACACTACTTCTCGGCGGTCGACAATGAACACTACGGTTCAGGCAGCAAGGTCTACCACAACGTTGCCTGTCGCATCGGGGTCATGACCGGCAACCTGTCGGACCTGCGCACCGGGCTGCCCGCGCAGACCGTGCACTACAACGGTTTGCCCTACCACGACCCGATCCGTCTGCTGGCCCTCATCGAGGCGCCGCTCGCGCACGCGCGCCGGGCCATCGAGAACGTGCCCAAGGTGCGCAGCCTGATCGCGAATGGCTGGGTGCAGTGCGTCGTCCTGGACCCCGAAACCGGCGGACTGCACCGATACGTCGACGGCAACTGGCACGACGAACCCCTGCCCAACACCGCGCAAGGCGCAACCGATCGACCTGCTGAGGAGGACCACCCTGCATGAACGACCTGAATCTCAAACCACTGAAAAAACTCGAGATCATCCTCGAAGGCGAACACCAGGCCTTCGCCACCGATCTGCTGGACCGCGCCGGAGTGAAGGGTTACACAATCATTGGCAACCTCTCCGGCAAGGGCAGTCAGGGCTTCCACGAAGGCCACTTGATGTTCAACGAGGACGAGGTGCTGATCATGATCATCGCCGCGATCCCCGAAGAGCTGGTCGAGCCGATCCTCGAAGGGTTCACGCCCTTCTTCAACCAGCACAGTGGTGTCGTCTTCATCTCCGACATCCAGGTCAGCCGTCTGGTGAAGTTCAAGGGCTGAAGGCGGTGATTTCATGCCCGGGAACGCAGCGCCCGACCCCCTGTACACGGGTAGCGGGTACTGACCCGGTCACCCCAGCAAACAGGCCCTGAGTCCCCAATCGCTGTTTAGCGCCGGGATCATGCGCCCCTGTACCCCTCGGGATGGTAAAGTGCGGACCCAGCGCGGGTCGTCAGTGGCCTGCCCCTCATTCAAACCGCATTGGTCGCAGGAGCATCATGGCGCAGTACATCTTCACGATGAACGGCGTGGGCAAGATCGTCCCGCCGAAGAAGTACATCCTCAAGGACATCAACCTGAACTTCTTCCCGGGCGCCAAGATCGGCGTGCTGGGCTACAACGGTGCGGGCAAATCCACCCTCCTGCGCATCATGGCCGGCGTGGACACCGAGATCGTCGGCGAGGCGCGGCCGCAGCCGGGCATCAACATCGGCTACCTGCCGCAGGAGCCACAGCTCGACGAAAGCAAGGACGTGCGCGGCAACGTCGAGGAGGCCGTGGCCCCAATCAAGGAAGCGCTGGCCGAGCTGGACCAGGTATATGCGGCCTATGCCGAGCCGGAGGCGGACTTCGACGCCCTGGCCGCCAAGCAGGCGGAGCTCGAGGCGAAGATCGAGGCCGCCGACGGCCATAACCTCGAACGCAAGCTGGAAGTCGCCGCGGACGCCCTGCGCCTGCCGCCGTGGGATGCGGACGTGACGACCCTGTCCGGTGGTGAGCGCCGCCGCGTGGCGCTGTGCCGCCTGCTGCTGTCCAGCCCCGACATGCTGATCCTTGACGAGCCGACCAACCACCTGGATGCAGAGTCCGTGGCCTGGCTGGAACGCTTCCTGCAGGAGTTCCAGGGCACCGTGGTGGCGGTCACCCACGATCGCTACTTCCTCGACAACGTGGCCGGCTGGATCCTCGAGCTGGACCGCGGCCAGGGCATCCCGTTCCAGGGCAACTACTCGCAGTGGCTGGAGCAGAAGGAAAAGCGCCTGAAGCAGGAAGAAAAGGCCGAGGCCGCCCGCGTGAAGGCGATGGAATCCGAACTCGAGTGGGTGCGCTCCAACCCGAAGGGCCGGGGTGCGAAGAGCAAGGCCCGTCTGAAACGCTTCGAGGAGATCGCTTCCAGCGACTACCAGAAGCGCTCCGAAACCAAGGAAATCTACATCCCGCCGGGACCGCGCCTGGGCGACAAGGTGCTGGAGGTGGAAAACCTGTCCAAGCACTTTGGTGACCGTGTGCTCTACCAGGGTCTGTCGTTCTCCGTGCCGCGCGGCGCGCTGATCGGCGTGATCGGCCCGAACGGCGTTGGCAAGACCACCCTGTTCCGCATGATCGCCGGGCAGGACCAGCCGGACGACGGCTCGATCGAACTGGGCGAGACCGTGCAGCTGGCCTATGTCGACCAAAGCCGCGATGCGCTGCAGGACGAAAAGACCGTCTGGGAGGAGATCTCCAACGGCCAGGACATCATCCAGGTCGGCAACTTCCAGATGCCGTCACGCGCCTACGTCGGCCGCTTCAACTTCAAGGGCACCGACCAGCAAAAGCGCATGAAGGAACTGTCCGGCGGGGAACGCAACCGCGTGCACCTGGCCAAGCTGCTGCAAAGCGGCGGCAACTTCCTGCTGCTGGACGAACCGACCAACGACCTGGACGTGGAAACCCTGCGCGCGCTGGAAGAGGCCCTGCTGGACTTCCCCGGCTCCGCGATCGTGATCTCGCATGACCGCTGGTTCCTGGACCGCATCGCCACCCACATCCTCGCGTTCGAGGAGGACGGCAACGTGGTGTTCTTCGACGGCAACTACCAGGAATACGAGGAAGACCGCCACAAGCGCCTGGGCGCCGAGGCCGACCAGCCGCACCGGGTCAAGTACAAGCGACTGGCCTCCTGACCGGACCCACTCTCCGGGCGTCCCGCACGGCGCCCGGAGAGCCCGGCCCTACAACTGATCCAGCGCCTTGCGTGTCACGCGCTCGGCGTAATCGTTGCGTTTCCAGTGCTCCGGACTCCAGCCGGCCAGAAAACGCTGGAAATCCGCCTGGGCCAGCGGGAAGAGCGCGCGCCATTCCTGCTCCAGTGCGTCCAGGTCCGCGCCAGCTCCGTGCGTGGCGACAACCTCCGAGCGCAGCGCCGCGAAATATCCCCCCAGCAGTTCCTTCTCGAAGCGTTCCTGATCGGCCTCGTCCAGACAGCTGCCGATGAAGTACGCAACGTCCTTCATCCCGCAGCCACCCCCGACATACTGGAAATCCACCGCGGCCACCCGATCACCGCGTTCGCTGAAACAGAAGTTCGCGACCTTGGCATCGCCATGCACCAGCGTCTGAAAGCGCGCCGCACTGAGTCGCTGATCGAGCTTCGGGGCCGCTTCGCGCAGTTGGGGATCAGCAATGGCCGCCCACTCGTCCGGCCGGGTCGCGAGGTGCCAGTAGGTGCCCGTAGTCCAGAGCCCCGAGGACCTGGCACCCAGAAAGGTCGCGTGAAAGGCCGCGAGCCATGCCAGGCAAATGCCGGCCTGCTCCACCGACAGGTGATCGTGGCGAAGCGGAAAACCGGCGGCATCCAGGTCCTCCAGCACAATCAGGTGGGCATCGCCCAGGTCCTGCGCGAGCTGGCATCGCGGGACACGACAGGCGTCGCTGCAACGCCCCGCCCAGTCGCGATACCAGTGCATCTCGACCTGATAGGAGTGTCGCTTGCGCTCATGACCTCGCGTCCCCGACCAGCCGCGTGGGTGGCGACGATCATCGGGGAACACAATGTGCTTGGCGATCACGGTGGGAACGTACGCGTCTTCCAGATGATAGCGAACGATCTCGCCATAGCCGCTCCAGAGGGTCTGGACACGCTCGACGGGGATGGCGCGGCGGGCGCCCGTGGCTGCGCATACTGCAGCGGCGACCGCCGCCTGCGATCGGTCGCGGCCTGGCTCAGACACCCGGGTCGTTGCAGGTCGCGGTCAGGCGCCCCTCGACCGGATCCCGCGTCATTCCGGTATCGGAAAAGAGCCCGTCGGCGATCAGGTCCGCGCCGTCGATCCGGATCAACGGTTCGGAGGGGCCATCGGCGGCGGAGAACCACTGATCGCCGGAACGGCTGCGGTTGGCCTCCAGCACCTCGCCCTCGGGGGACATCACATCCCCGATCTGAACACTGACCGTGTGCATCAGCATGCCGCTGACCTCATTGCGCGAGACAAACACACGCATCGGGCCATCATCGGTCTCGGCATCCCCGACCAGGGTCTGAAGATCGCCCTCGTCTGCCTCGCCCGAGAAGTCACAGACCTGAACATCCAGCGTGTAGGTCTCGCCGTCCAGTTCCAGCTCGGCGCTGTTGGAGGCCTGCGCACTACCGGCACCGGCCAGTGCCAGGCCAGCAGCGGCCAGGATCACGAATGAGCGTTTGGACATTCCCTTTCTCCCGATGGTGGCGAGCGTCCAGTATCGCGACTCGCCCTGCCGGGAACAAACGTTCACCGATTACCGGGTCACGCAGTGGGCATCATCGAGGAGTGGTGGTGCACGATTTTCCATTCCCCTTCGCGGTTCTCGTAGACGAAGGTATAGCGAGCGGGGACTTCCTGCGTCTCGCTGCCGTCGGTCACGCGGAAGGTATAGGTGCCCGCGTCGGTCAGCTTGTTGCAGCCGAGCTTCACGTTGCGCGTGTTGATGGTGCCGAAGGGCTTCTTCTCGAGGAAATGCTCGAAGTAGTCCTGGATCTCGGCATGGTTGGTGCGCGGAACATTGGACACGGTCGGCAGCAGCACCGCGTCGTCGGCGTACAGGGCGGTCACGCGGCGGGCATCACCCGTCTGCAGGGCGTCGTTCCAGGCGTCGAACAGCTCCTCGGCCAGGCGGCGCGTGGCCGGAGCACAGACCACGCAGCTCTCGTTCGGCGGGGTGTCGATGGCGCCGGCGAACATGCCGCTGCCCGTCCCGGTCACCGGGTGGTGCTGGTCACGGTGCGAGGCGCTCAGACTCAGGCGCGAACGCGGCGCCTCGTCGGCGTTGATGAACTGGGTGCCGCTGATGCGCGGCCGGGTGACGGTGCTCACTGCGTGTTCTCCCACTCGGGCCGATGGCGGCCGGGCAAAGCGTGAATTGTAAGGGACCCTCCAGGGCCTGTCATGGCAGCCACTCAGCCGGCCTGGGCCTTGAACGCAGCCAGCAGGTCTTCGACCTGCGCCCGCACCCGGGCCTCGTCCTGGATGGCAAAGTCGAGAAAGGTCTGGGCGACGACGGACAGGACCTTCTTCTTCGGGTAGACGATATGCCACTGGCGATGGATCGGGAAGTGTTCGACATCCAGCAGCGCCACGGGGCCCTCGGCCCCCTCGGCGCTGAGGGTGTGCAGCGACAGCACGGCGATCCCCAGACCGCCAATCACCGCTTGCTTGATCGCCTCGTTACTGCCCAGTTCCATGCGCACGGGCGGGCTGATCCCGTGTTCCTGGAACAACTTGAGCGTCGCCTCGCGGATCCCCGAGCCCGGCTCCCGCATCAGAAAGGTTTCCTGCTCCAGCTCCTTGAGCGGGATGTTGCGTCGGCCGACCAGTGGGTGATCGCGGCTGGCCATCACCACCAGCGGGTTCGGAGCGAACGGGTGCACGGCGACATCGGTCAGCCGCTCGGGGACATGCCCGATGATGTAGAGGTCGTCGTCGTTGTTCGACAGCCGTTCCAGCACCCGGTCAAAGTTGCTGACCTCCAGCGACAGTTCGATATCGGGATAGCGCCGGGCGAACTGTCCGAGAATGCTGGGCGCGAAGTACTGCGCGGTGGTGATCACCGCCAGGCGCAGACGCCCCCGCTTGAGCCCGTGCATCTCGGCCAGTTTCATCTCGAGGTTGGTCAGCGCGCCGAGCATCTCGCGGCAGGTGTCGTACAGCAGCAGCCCGACCTCGGTCGGGAAGGCCTTGCGCCCCACGTACTCGAACAGCGGGAGCCCCAGTGCCGTGGAGAGCTTCTTGATCTGGATCGAGACCGTTGGCTGGGTCAGATGCAGCTCTTCCGCCGCGCGGGTAAAGCTCCCCAGGCGCACGATCGCCTCGAACACCTGCAGCTGACGCAGCGTCGCATGCCGGATCAGGTGCGCCGGAAGCTCCGATTTAAGCATCACCTGGGGGAGACCGGACTCCTTCTGCGTCGGGGACTGTGCCATGCGTCGCAACCGGTTACCGCGTAAGACCGGCGTACAGCATCGGCAGCTTTTCCGGCAGCCGCTCGATCTGGTCCAGCACCATGAAATGCTGGGCCCCGAAGATGCGCTCGACGTATTCATCCGCCTGCGGATCGAGACTCATGCAGAAGGTGTACACGCCTTTGCGCCCGACCTCCTCTACCGCCCGCTTCGCATCCTGACGCAGGTACTGCGGGTCGCGCACATCGGTATCCGCCGGCTCGCCGTCGGTGATGATCAGCAGCAGCTTTTTCGCCGTGCCCTGATTGTGCAGCAACTGGCCGGCATGGCGGATAGCCGCTCCCATGCGGGTGGATAGCTGGCCTTTCATCCCGGCGAGACGCGCCTTCGCGGTGTCGTCGAACGGGGCATCGAAATCCTTGAAGCGGTAATACTCGACGTCGTGGCGCCCATCGGAGGCGAAGCCGTGGATGGCGAACGGGTCGCCAATGCGTGAGATCGCGCCGGACAGCAGCGTGGCCGCCTCGCGCGCCAGTTGCACCACGGTCGTCTCGCCGTCGCCGATCGTCTCGTTGGTCGACTCCGACAGATCCAGCAGCACCAGTACGGACAGGTCGCGTACATGGCGCAGATTGCGCACATAGATGCGTTCGTCGGGCTGGCGCCGCATGCGGACATCAATCTGGGCCTCGACCAGCGCGTTCACGTCCAGCTCGTCGCCCTCCGGCTGCTTGCGCATGCGCTGCACGCCCTGGGGCTGCATCGCCTCGATCAGGAACTTCAGGCGCGAGACCAGCGGCTTGTGCTTGTCGTAGATCGCCTCGATCTCCTCGATTTCGCCCTTTCTCGGGCGCCGCTCCAGCAGTGTGACCCAGTGCGGACGTTCCAGCTGCATCTGATAGTCCCACTCGTGATAGTGGAACGGCAGCGAGATCGGCTCCTTGCCCTCCTGCTGGTTAATGCTTTCTTCTTCGCCGTCGCGGAACCACTCGGTCGCCAGCACCATGACCTGCTGGGCGTCGTCCCCGGCATTCGGCACGTCCAGGGTGTTAATCATCTGCATCGGGGTGACGTAGAATCGCTCCTGCCCGGAGCCATGCGCGGCCAGGACTTCCGCCGCTTCCTCTTCGCGGCCGAAGTTCCAGAGATAGCGGTTGTCGTCGCGATAGAGGACGTCCGGCGCGACCTTGGCCGGATTCATGTAGCCCTGCTCGGGGAACTCGGGCGCCAGCGCTTCGGCCAGCTCGCGGGCCAATCCAGCGGCCTCGAGGTCGTCTACCCGTTCCGCAAACGCACTCACGGCCTTCTGCACAAACGCATGGGGGTCGTAGTAATCCGGATCGAGCAGGGCACGCGCGGTGCGCGCCAGCAATGCCTGCGGGGTTTCTCCATCCTCCGCCGTGGCGGTATGCAGCGGCACCCAGATCTGGCGCAGGCCCGGGAACGCGGCGATCGCCAGGGCCTCGAT
Organism: Thioalkalivibrio sp. K90mix; assembly: GCF_000025545.1. Taxonomy (NCBI): domain Bacteria; kingdom Pseudomonadati; phylum Pseudomonadota; class Gammaproteobacteria; order Chromatiales; family Ectothiorhodospiraceae; genus Thioalkalivibrio; species Thioalkalivibrio sp. K90mix. The sequence continues at coordinate 929,175 of NC_013889.1, read as the reverse complement.
GCGCGCATCCTCGAACAGCTCGGTCAGGATGCCAACCACGCCCCGTGGCCCCTCCTCCGACTGCATCTCGCGGGTATGCACCACATGGGATGCCGCATGCGCGGCCGCCGCGCGATAGAGATCCAGACCGGTCAGACCCTCGACATCGTCGTAGGCGTCCGGCAGGAAGATCGTGAAGCCCTCGATGTAGGGCCGATATCCCTCGCGCGACTCGAAGTCGCCACTGGTCGGGCGCATGAAAAAATCGCGCGCCCACAGCGAGCGCAGATAGAGGTTGATGCGTCGCTGCACGTCCACGAACAGGGTGCCGCGGCGCTCCTTCTGGAACACCGAGCGCGACTCCGGCGACTCCAGGCCGAAGTAGGCAATCTGCGCCTCCAGGTCCGTGCGGTGCGCCTGTGCGCCCCACGTCGCCCAGCGCCGAAGCCCACCCAGCGTCAGGTGGGTTAGCAGCTCGTCGAGGTGCTCCAGCATCGGGCGCACGCCACGCGGCGCCTGCCCCAGCAGGTTGTCCAGCAGGCGCAGATACCCTTCGAACAGCGAATAGTCGCCAAGCCGCTGGGCCGCAACCGGGCTGGTCTCGATCACCAGGGTAATGACCGCCGCGGAGGTCTTGGAGTACATCTTGATCGCGGAACCGAGCAGCTCCGCAACGGCATCCTCGCCCAGTTCCTGGGCCAGTGCCGGCGCCTCCTGCACGAAGGCGACGACCATCTCCGAACCGCGTCCCAGGGCTTGAAGACTCCGGGCCCCTTCAAGGTAGTAGCGCTTGAGACCACCGGCGCTGAAGGCACGGCTGGCCTCCTGCCAGGAACTCTCCAGCACCTCGGCGGCGTGGTTCCCCAGATCTTCGAGGAGGTCCTGGTAGTCCTCCAGATGAACGCTCATCGGTACGGGTACGCCGCGCGGTGCGCTAGAAGAAGGTGGTGACGGCCGAATCCAGCGCGTCGCGCATGTCCGGATCGTCGGTGATCGGCCGCACCAGGGCCATACGGCAGGCGCCCAGCGGCTCCACGCCCTTGGCGATCAGCGAGGCGGCGTAGACCAGCATACGGGTGGAGATGCCCTCGTCCAGCCCATGGCCTTTCAGGTTGCGTGCGCGCTCGGCCACGCTGACCAGCTTGCCGGCCATCTCTTCGTTGACCTTGCCCTCGTGAGCGACGATCTTCGCCTCGGTCTCGTGATCCGGATAGTCGAAATCCAGCGCGCCAAAGCGCTGCTTGGTCGACTGCTTCAGGTCCTTCATCAGGCTCTGGTAGCCCGGGTTGTAGGAAATAACGACCTGGAAGTCCGGATGGGCCTGGACCATCTCGCCCTTCTTCTCCAACGGCAGTACGCGGCGATTGTCCGTCAGCGGGTGGATCACCACCGTGGTGTCCTGGCGGGCCTCGACGATCTCGTCGAGATAGCAGATCGCCCCGTGGCGGGCGGCCAGGGTCAGCGGACCGTCCTGCCAGCGCGTGCCGTCGGCATCGAGCAGATAACGCCCGACCAGATCGGACGCCGTCATGTCCTCGTTACAGGCGACCGTAATCAGCGGCTTGCCGAGCTTCCAGGCCATGTGCTCGACGAAGCGGGTCTTCCCGCAGCCCGTCGGGCCTTTCAGCATCATCGGCATGCGCACCGAATACGCCGCCTCGTACAGCTCGATCTCGTCCGCGACCGGCTGGTAATACGGCTCTTCCGTGATCAGGTGATCGCGCAGATCGTCTTGCATTGCCCAGACTCCTCAATCAAAAAAGGCCGGGGGACGGGATGGTCTCCATCCCGCCCAGCCCCGGCCCCGAAACGCCCCGGCTCAGTCCGGCCAGATACGATTCGGGTGCAGGTTCTTCCACGGCTCGTCGGCCGTCGCCTTCGCCTTGCCCGGATCGAGCTCGGCGATGGTGCGGCCGCCGCGGCTGGCGCCGCTGGACTTCGTGGCCGCCGCCTTGGTGCCCGACGCCTTGCGTGCAGACTGTGCGACCGGCTTCCTGGCCGGTGCCTTGCGCTTGGCCGTCGACGCCTTGCGGGTCGCCGTCTTGCGTCCCGTGCTTTTGGGCGTCGCCGCCTTTTTCGTTGCGGCTGCCTTGGTGCTGGCCGCCTGATGCGTTTGTGCGCTCGCGGGGGTCGTGCTGGTGTCTTTCTTCGGCGCGCTGGCCGCCGCGGCGTTGTTGTCCTTGTTCTGGTCTTCCCGGGCGCTGCGCACTCCGGCCGCCAGCTTGTCTTGCAGATTGCTCATTGCGACACCTCCTCGATGATGGCTTCGATCTCGGCCGCCGCCGGTTCGCCCGGTTTGCCCAGGTCGTACACGGAACAGCCTTCCAGCGCGGAGCGCCGGTAGATGGCCCGCCGACGGAGCGACTGCTCCAGGGCGGGGATGTCGATCTCCATCAGTGCATGCTTCATCGCACGCGACAGCGCACTGCGGACCTCGAGCTGGTTGACCACGACATAGGGGCGCAGCGAACGATTCTTCATCTGCGCCTCCTCCAGACCGCGCCCCATCCGGACGCTGCCCCAAAGATCCACGGGGGATGGCAGAACGGGGATCAACACGACATCCGAACCCGCGAGGGCAGCGGTCACCGCCCCACCCTCCAGGGTTGGCGGGCAGTCGACCACGATGTGATCGTAGTCCTTGCGCAGCGCCTTGAGTTCGCGGTCCAGCGGCCCCGCGACGGAAAACACGGAGGCGGGAAAGGGACGGTCTTCCGAAGACATCCGCGCCCATTGGCCGGCCGATCCCTGCGGATCCGCATCGACCACCAAGGTGCGTCCTCGACGCGCCAGACCGGCGGCGAGATTCATGGAGAGGGTGGTCTTGCCGGTACCCCCTTTCTGATTGACTACCGCGAATACCCGGGAACCCACGTCTCAGCCTCCTGTAGAGCCACTGCCCGTTGCAAGACACGCCCTGTCTCGAAAAATCCGGAGAACCAACGCGCGTGTGTGCATCGACCAGCGTTTCCCGTTGCCAGGAACCGGCCGAGCCAGTCCCGTGGCCTCTGACGTGATGATCGATCAGCCAGTCGTTTCGCTGGCCAGCCGATCCACCTCTTGCGCGAAACGCTGATCCGCCTCGCCAATCCGGTCGCCATCGCGCGCATCAATGGTGATGTTCACATACGTCGTACCGAAACTGATATTCGGATGATAGCCATCCTCCTCCGACAACTCGGCGACACGATCGAGAAACTCGCGCGTGATGCCGTAACGGTCAAAGGTGAACTGTTTGCTGATGGTCGCCGAAGAGCCCTTGCCCGGCTCCCAGCCGGCCGGCACCACGAGATCGCTATCCGCCATGTACTACTCCAGAACGTTGGACGGGCGCGTCCTTAACGAACGGCCGCATCCTGTGCGTCGATCTCCCGTACATGCTCAAGCTCATCCTCCAGGATGCTCTCGAACAGCTCGGCGTCCGCCGCGGCACCCACGCGCCGACAGTACACCGCCGCCTCGTCATACAGGCGCACGGCGTCCATCTCCAGTTCGCGGTTGCGCTCCAGCAACTCGGCCATCGAGCGCCCCAGACGTACGGGTGCCAACTGGCTCCCGTTGGGGGCCACCCCATAGTGAAACATGCGGGTCATGAATCGATCCGCATGGTCCAGTTCCTCCTGGGCGTCCCGACGCAGGCATTCGCTGACATCGCTCATGCCCCACATCGCCGTTAATCGCGCCTGGGCCAGATACTGCTGAACCGCGGACAGCTCATGCGCCACCGCACGGTTCAGGTAACCCACGATCCGCGGATCCGCCATCGAGGTTGCCTCAGCTGGCCGAGCCGTCGGCGGTCGGGGCCTTCGGCAGGATGCTTTCCACTTCGGAGTGGACACGGGCAATGATATGCGCAGCGACCAGACCGTCACCCACACGCTCGCAGGAATCCGCACCGGCACGCACCGCCGCATTCACGGCACCGGTCTCGCCACGGACCAGCACGGTCACGTAACCACCACCGACGAACTGACGACCGATCAGGCGCACTTCCGAGGCCTTGGTCATCGCATCCGCCGCTTCAATTGCCGGCACCAGACCACGGGTCTCGATCATGCCGAGGGCCACACCAGAAATTTCGCTCGCCATTGCTAACCTCTTTTACAAACGGGCCGCCGGGCCGCTCGGCCACGGCGGCGTTGATCCGCCGTAGGGACTTACGGCTTTTCCGGGAGGATGTTTTCCACCTCGGAATGCACACGGGCGATGATGTGCGCAGCCACCAGGCCGTCACCCACACGCTCGCAGGAATCCGCACCGGCACGCACCGCAGCGTTCACGGCGCCGGTCTCGCCACGCACCAGAACGGTCACGTAACCGCCACCGACGAACTGACGACCGATCAGGCGCACTTCCGAGGCCTTGGTCATCGCGTCAGCGGCTTCAATCGCCGGCACCAGACCACGGGTCTCGATCATGCCGAGGGCCACACCAAAGTTTTCGCTAGCCATTACTCAACTCCTATCAAGCGTTACTGATGAATTACTTTTCAACCTGCTCGGGCAGGATGCTTTCCACTTCGGAATGCACGCGGGCAATGATGTGCGCAGCCACCAGGCCGTCGCCCACACGCTCGCAGGAATCCGCACCGGCACGCACGGCAGCGTTCACGGCACCGGTCTCGCCACGCACCAGAACGGTCACGTAACCGCCACCGACGAACTGACGACCGATCAGGCGCACTTCCGAGGCCTTGGTCATCGCGTCAGCGGCTTCAATCGCCGGCACCAGACCACGGGTCTCGATCATGCCCAGCGCCACACCAAAACGTTCAGTTGCCATTTCTCTTTCTCCTGGAGTTACAGTTTTTCCAATTAAAATGACGCTCAAGCCGCCTTGTGGGCACTAGCAGAGCGCTGTGCATCGGTCTGGTCTTGTCCAGCCTTGTTCGTCGACCCTTCCGCCTTCCTGCCACCATCGTCCCAGTGGTCGATGATGCCGCCGATCGTCAGATCGGTTGTCACCTTGGGGTCATCGAGCGCGTAGCGCGCGGCCGATCCAGAGATCGTGAACACCCAGTTGCCCGGGTGTGCACCCACTGGATCCACGGCGACGCTGAGCGCACCCTTTTGATCCACCAGCACGCGCAGTGACATGGTCTGGAGGCCGTCCACCCGACGGGTCACCACCAGTTCGTCCTGCACCTGCATAATTTCCATGGAGCTACTGCTCCTCCCAGTAATCGATGATCCCTACGATCGTCGCGTCACTGGGGTATTCCTTGCTGCCGGCCGCCTCGCGCGCCGCGGACGAGCCGACCACGATCACCCAGTCCCCGGGGACACAACCGACCGCGTCCACCGCGACCGTGCGCGGCCCGCCGGCCTTCTCCTGGACCACCAGCAAGGGACGGTGACCCAGATCCCGGATCCGGTTGGTCGAAACCAGCGTCTTCTCTACCTTGCAGATCTTCATTCCGTGTCCCGTTAGCTCAACCGGCGAGCGGTTCCAACTGGCTGCCGCTGCGCTTGTCGCGAATCACCATGTGGCACCCGATCAGGCCTTTTTCGGCCAGTTCGCGGTAGCGCGCCATGATCTGGTCGCGAATCCGCCGGCAACGGGCTTCAACCCGCTCGCGCGACCCCGGCACCTTGCGGTCGTAGCGGTAATGGATCACCACCGGTACCGGCAGGCCCCGCTCGACATTCAGCTGCCGAAAAATCTTGTTCACCCCCACGTCCATCCCGTGGGCGCCTTCTTCCATCGTTTCCAGGTGCGCGAAGTAGGCAAAATTGCGTACCTGCATCTCCTCGACTTCCTGGCCGACGATGATCACCCGCTCGCGGTGCCCCACATCGGCGTAATGCCCGTTGTGGTAGCGCGCCACGTAATCGAGCTGCGAAATATTGTTCAGCAGCAGCCGCGAGATCAGCCGAAGCATCCCCTCGTGCGGCGCCCCGTTGCCGTGTCCCCAGCCCTGCTGGTGGATCGCGTCCTGGATCGACTGATACACGCGCAATTCCGCCTCACGGCCGTCCAGCTCCTGCGTCTCCCGATACACCTTCGCGCTATCCACGAAGCGGTACAGACTCATCCGCGTATCGGCGTCGGGGATATGGATCTTCACGGCATCCGTATCCGTGTCCACGCCAATCAGCAGCGTGTCGACCGAGGCCCCACAACAGTAGGTATTCTCGATCGCCTGACGAAACGCCCGCAGCTGCCGCAGCGCGGCATCCGCCGCATCCCGTTCGCTGTTGCCGTGCGCCGCACACCCCTGGTGATGCGGGTCCGCACTGCTGTAGTGATACGCCGCGATCTTCAGGTAGCGACTCGGCACATCCGCCGTGGTCGGCCGTCCTTCACGAAAGCGCAACAGCTCGCGTTTCGTCCAGTGGCGGACATCCTCTTCGATGTCGAACTGCGCCCCGGCATAACTCTTCACTCGAACCGCCAGATCCGGCAGGCGCAGGATAAAACGCCGCAGGCTCAACAGCCGTCCATCCGAACAGGGCGAGATGTCCACTTCGTGGAAGTCGCAGTCGAGGAAATACGCGATCGCGCGTTCCGCCTCGTCCACCAGGTCATCCCGACCCGCCCAGTATTCATTGACCAGCTGATCGAACAGCTCGAACGTCCCGTGCAGGTACAGTTCGCGCGTGTCCAGATCATTGATCCACGCATCCTCCAGGACGCGTTCCGGCAACCGATAGCCGAGGTTATCCTCCACAATCCGTTGCGCCTTTTCCTCGAAGTCCCGCTCGTGTTGCAGCGCATGGACCTCTTTCAGTACCGGCACCAGATTCGCGAACCGATCGCGAAAGCCGCTTTCAAACGCATACAGCCGTTCGTTGTCGGCAACATCCGCCAGGGGATGCCCGGGCTTCAACACAGAAGGCACATCCAGCGGCGCCTGCGCCTTCGGCGGCACCGCGCTCACCAAAGGTTGCGCAGCCACCGAAGTGGCACCTTGTGCTACCGGCGACCGGACGGCACTTCCCCGTGGCGTCGCGTAACGCGTGCCAAAGGGCGAAGTCTTGCGGCGGCCTCGGCGCACCATCGTGGTCGTATTGCCTCCTTATTCGCCGCTTAGCCGCGGGCACCGCCGGACAAGGTCACCAGCGAACCGCTGCCACTGTTCCCGGAGGAACCGGTGATCTTGCTCATCGGCACTTCCTTGCGTTCCAGCTCGCGATTGGCATAGGCGCTCCGGCCTTCGCCCCGCGGGTTGCCCTTTTGCGTCGCATTGCGGCGCGTCGAGAACCCTTCGGTCCCGGTCACACGGTCACCCCGTTGCCAGTCATCTCCCGTGATGGAGACGCCGTTACTGCTGCCGTTGACCGTCACCCGCTCGGCACCGACCTTTTGGCCTTCTTCCACCGGTGCCGCCGCTACTTCCTGCTGGCCACGGTTGTAGCGAAATTCCTCGGTCCCAGATACCAGACCCATCGCCTTGTTGATCGAACCGGTCAGGCTGCTGCTGCTGCCATAAGCGGTTCCAGTGATACGTTCGCGGCGCTCCGCCGCACTCCGTGCGGGCGTATTGACACTGAACCCCGCGTTGGGCATCGGGCGGGCCGGGGCTGCCGGCTGCGCGGGTGCCGGACCCTGCATACCGTCCGGACGCAGACGCGGATGCAGCCTCCCGGCCACACTGGCGCAGGTCTGAACAAACTCGTTGGCACCGACATACGGGGCCCCGGAAACATCCTGGCACGCTCCACGCTCGGTACCGGTTACCCGCTCGTCGTAGCCCGGCTGGGAGCCCGACACCTCATGCGCGGGCGTCGAATGCCGTTCGGCTACGCGGACTTCCGCCGCCTGACTGTCGGACGTGTCGCAGAATGTCTCGTACTGATCCGGTCCAATGTACGCGGTGCCGCTCACGGGCTTGCAGGCCCCGTATTCGTCCCCGGTCACGCGGGCTGAGCGCCCAACTGCCGTCCCGGACACCATCTGCTGGTTCCACGTCCGACCCACCGTCACCTTCTCCGGTGCGGCTTCCGGACGACGGCCGCCGCAAAAGGCGTCGTAGTGCTCGGAGCCGGCATATTCCGTACCGGTGATCGGCTTGCAACCGCCGTACTCATCACCCGTTACATGGATCGAGTGGTCTACCTGAGTGCCAGACACTTCACGGCCCCGAAGGGTATGCATCACCCCCACCTTGGGCACACCACCAGCCGCCGGGCGATCACACACATCACCGAAGTCGGCCTGGTTGTAGTACGGCGTCCCGGTCAGCGGGCGGCAAGAGCCGGATTCGTCGCCGGTCACCTTCGGGCTTCGGCCCACAGCCGTACCCGTTACGCTCTGGTCTTCCATCGTGTGCAGCTCCTGCACCTTGGCCGGCGTCGGCTCCGGGCGGGTACCGCACATGCCCTTGAACTGTTCCGTACCAATGTATTCGGTCCCGGTGACCGGCTTGCAGCTGCCGTATTCATCACCCGTGACTCGCGAGGAGCGCCCGACTTCGGTCCCGGTCAGTTCACGACCGCGAAGCGTATGCATGACGCCGACCTTCATCGGCGCTCCGTTGGACTTTCCCGTGTTGCACGGAACCTCGCTTGCCTGCGTGTTCAGGTACTCGGTGCCGGTGATGTCTCGGCAGGAGCCCGATTCGTCCCCGGTGACACGCGGGCTACGGCCGACACTGGTGCCGGAGACACCCTCGCCGTGGCGCGTCACCATTACGCTGGTCCGGGGCTTGCTTGACGGCGCGCCCGTCCCGCAGAAGCCTTCGTACTGCTCGCTGCTCAGGTACTCGGTACCGGTGATCGCCTCGCAGGACCCAGATTCGTCCCCGGTCACGCGCACAGAGCGCCCGACCTCGGTACCGCTGACTTCCTGGCCGCGGCTGGTATGGGAGTGTCCCACCTTGGCCGGATTGGCACTCGGGCGCACATGGCAGTAGCGCTCGTAGTGCTCGAGACCCAGGTACTCGGTCCCGGTAATATTCGAGCAGCTGCCCGCTTCGGCGCCGGTGACGCTGCGCGTCGCCTCGACCTGCGTGCCGCTGATGTGGCCACCGGCGAGGGTGGTGCCCTCTTCTACCTTCGGCGGTGCTTCGCTCGTCTGACCACGGGGACGACCACAGGGGCGACCCGGATCGGACGAACCTCGCCCGATGGTGCACAGCTCTTCACGACGCTGGCGTGCCACCTCGCGAGTGGACATACCCTTGCGCTTCGCGGCCTTCCACGAGCCTTCCTGCGGCATGGCACCGCGACCCTTGGAGCCGTTGAAGCGGCGCTTGGTCGCACGCTTGCCGTTCTGAGCCATCGCCTCGCGGCGGGCCATGCAGATCGCGCGGACCTCGGAGATCATCGGATGCGGACCCGCGGACTCGCCACCGGACTCGACCTTGTCGCACAGCTGGTCGAGGCCGCTTTCCACGACGGTGTCGCTCTCGGCGCTGGCCGCGCTATAGGTGTCGTCGCGCCCGGACGTCTCGTCCTTGCAACCACAACCACAGCCCTTTTTCTCTTCCTGCGCGGACGGCGCGAAGGAACCCTCGCCTTTCAGCAGGTCTTCACGGCGCGGCTCGGCGGCCATGGCCTTTTTGCCGTCGGTCGCCAGTGCCTGACGGCGCAGGCGGCAGATTTCGCGCCCGCTCATGTTGGAACAGTCGATCTCCATACCCTGGTTCTGCGACAACGCTTCGAGCTGACGCGAGCGGTCGGAACCTCCACGGGCCAACCCGCCCAGGGCCCGCGCACGGGTATTGGAACGACCGACGGCCTTCTTGCCCTGGCGCGCCATCTTCTGGCGGCGCTCAAGAGCGGCCTGGCGGCCGTTCGAGGCACCGGCGTGGGCGCCCGGTTCCGGGCGGCGCGCAGGTGCGCTGCTGCCGACCTCGAACGAGGTCGACGGCTGAGATTCGCTAGAGTGCGACTCCGGCTCCCGCGCCTGGGGGGCCGGTTCGGAAACACGCTGAGCCTGGCGCGCCTTTTGCGCGGCCGCGGCAGAACGCGACGTTCCCTTGGTTTGGCCGGTCGGCTTCACGGCAGCCTTGCCATTATGAGACATGGCCTTGCGCCGTTCCCGGGCGAGTTCTCGACCCGAGAGACCTTCAGACGCGGATGTCGGATTACTCATGGCACTTCCTTACAGTTGGCGGCAGCAACGGTAATAACGCTTGATGGACGGGCCGGGTGCCACAGACACCCGGCCTCCACCGAACCGGGGTCCTAGCGACCGCGGTCGACCACGAAGGCCATGCCCTGACTCTGGGCGTAGTTATCGTACGCAATGAAGCGCACCATCATGCCCGGGTTGGCACGACGGCATTCTTCGATCTCCTGCAGCACCGCCTCGACGGACTGCTCGCCGAAGAACGGCAGCTTCCACATGTACCAGTAGTGGGCCATGGCGTTTTCTTTTTCGCTGTACTCGATCGCCGGGTTCCAGCCCTGCGCGAGGCAGTATTCGATCTGCTTGCGCACCTGGTCGGCATTCATCTCCGGCAGATAGGAGAAGGTCTCGTACTTCTGCGACTGCTTGAAGTTCTGGATATCAGACATGTCGGTAATCCTGTGCTCTGGTTCTTTCTGGGCACGAACGGCGCCCTAGCGCCGCCCGTGCTCGGACGATCACTTGTGCTGGGTATCCAGCTTGTCGACGGTGTCGAACTCGAACTTGATCTCTTTCCACGTTTCCATGGCGATCTTCAGTTCGGGGCTGTGCTGCGCCGCCTGAGTCAGGATGTCCTTGCCTTCCTTCTCGATGTCCCGACCTTCGTTACGCGCCTGGACACAGGCTTCCAGCGCCACACGGTTGGCTGCCGCACCCGGGGCGTTGCCCCACGGATGGCCCAGCGTACCGCCGCCGAACTGGAGCACGGAGTCGTCGCCGAAGATGGAGACCAGGGCCGGCATGTGCCAGACGTGGATACCACCAGAGGCCACGGCAAACACGCCCGGCATGGAACCCCAATCCTGATCGAAGAAGATGCCGCGCGAGCGGTCTTCCGGAATGAAGGATTCACGCAGCAGGTCGATCCAGCCCAGGGTCGCGGCACGGTCGCCTTCCAGCTTGCCGACCACGGTGCCGGTGTGCAGGTGGTCACCACCGGACAGGCGCAGAATCTTCGCCAGCACACGGAAGTGGATACCGTGCTTCGGATGACGGTCGAGCACCGCGTGCATCGCACGGTGAATGTGCAGCAGCACGCCGTTGTCGCGGCACCAGTTGGCCAGACCCGTGTTGGCACAGAAGCCGCCAGTGATGTAGTCGTGCATGATGATCGGCGCACCAATTTCCTTGGCGAACTCGGCACGCTTGTACATCTCTTCCGGGGTCGGCGCGGTAACGTTCAGGTAGTGACCCTTGCGCTCGCCGGTTTCGGCTTCGGCCTTTTCGGTCGCTTCCTGCACGAACTCGAAGCGATCACGCCAGCGCATGAACGGCTGCGAGTTGATGTTCTCGTCGTCCTTGGTGAAGTCGAGGCCGCCACGCAGGCACTCGTACACGGCACGGCCGTAGTTCTTCGCGGACAGACCCAGCTTCGGCTTGATGGTGCAACCCAGCATCGGACGGCCGTACTTGTTCAGCTTGTCGCGCTCGACCTGGATACCGGAAGGCGGGCCACCGCAGGTCTTCACGTAGGCCATCGGGAAGCGCACGTCTTCCAGACGCAGGGCACGGATGGCCTTGAAGCCGAACACGTTACCGACCAGCGAGGTGAACACGTTCACCATCGAGCCTTCTTCGAACAGGTCGATCGGGTAGGCGATGAACGCGTAGAAGGACTCGTCGTCACCCGGCACGTCCTCGATGGAGTAGGCACGGCCCTTGTAGTAGTCCATGTCCGTCAGGAGGTCGGTCCACACCGTGGTCCAGGTACCGGTGGAGGACTCGGCGGCCACAGCGGCCGCGGCTTCTTCGCGGTCGATGCCCGGCTGCGGGGTGATCTTGAAACATGCCAGCAGATCGGTATCCAGCGGCATGTATTCCGGCATCCAGTAGGTTTCGCGGTAATCCTTGACGCCCGCGGAGTACTTCTTGGCGGCCATGTGGCTTTCTCCTACGCGTTGGTTAATCGTGACGGTCGCCTAGATTAGGAAGGCGCACTGCTAATAACAAATAAATAATCTAGATACGACCAATAGACTTTCGTTTATAGAAGGGCCGCTCCGCAGAGTTCCGCGCAGCGGCATGGGGGTTCTGTTCGCATCAGCGCCCGGCGCCTGCCCGGCAGCCTCAGCCGGGAATGCGGTCGCTGATTGTAGTCCATGACCGCAGTCAATGCATGCCTTTTAGGCCACACCGTGATCGGAGCCCTTGCCCCCGATGCGGGGGGACCGCAGCGAAGGTCAGGCGGGACCTGCGTCGGGCTCCTGCGCCTCCAGCGTGTCGGCGTAGTGATCGCGCGCGACATAGGTGTAGATGGCCGGAACCACGAACAGCGTGAACAACGTGCCGATCGCCATGCCCGCAGCAATCACCAGGCCCATCGCGAAGCGCGAACCCGCCCCGGCACCGGTGGCCATCAGCAGCGGCACCATCGCCACCACGGTGGCCGTGGTCGTCATCAGGATGGGCCGCAGACGCAGGCTGGCCGCCTCCTCGATCGCATCGCGCAAGGGGCGCCCCTGACGCTGCAACTGGTTCGCGAACTCCACGATCAGGATGCCGTGCTTGGCGATTAGCCCGATCAGGGTCAGCAGACCCACCTGTGTATAGATGTTCAGGGAGGTCACGCCCAGGCTGATGAAGATCAGGGCACCGGCAATCGACATCGGCACCGTGGTCAGAATGATCAACGGGTCACGGAACGACTCGAACTGCGCGGCCAGCACCAGGAAGATCACCACCAGCGCGAAGAAGAACGTGACGACCAGATCCCCGCCCTCGGCCTTCAACTGGCGCGACTCGCCGGCATAGTCCACGTTCACATCCGGCGGCAGCACCTCGGCAGCAATCCGGTCGATGATGTCCAGGGCCTCGCCTAGCGTCACGCCCGGGCGCGGCACCCCCTGCAGCGTCACTGCATTCAGCTGCTGGAAGCGGTTGAGCTGGCGCGGCGTGACGGTCTCCTCCAGCGTCACGATACTGGACAGCGGCACCGGCTCGCCGTCCGCGGTGCGCGTGTACAGCTCTTCGAGTTGCTCCGGCGTCAGACGATCGGAGCGCTGAACCTGCGGGATGACGCGATAACTGCGGTTCTCCATCGCAAACCGCCCGGCGAACCCGCCGGACAGATACGTCGCCAGGTCGGCATTCAGCGTCGCCATGTCGATCCCGAGCTGCGAGGCACGCTCGCGGTCGATCTTCAGATCCACCCGTGGCTGGTCGAAGTTGAGATCGGTATCCAGAAAGATGAACCGACCCGTGGCCATCGCACGATCCTTGATCTCCTGGCTCAGTTCGTTCAGTTCCTCGAACGAGCTGGTCGAGCCGAACACGACACTCACCGGCGCGCCCTGCCCCGGGGTCGGCAGCTGGGGAGGCTGGATCGCGAACACCTCCAGCCCTGGCAACCCTTCCAGCGCCGGCTGAAGGTCCTCTTCCAGGATCTTGGCAGTCGTTCGTTCACGCTGATCCCAGGGCGCCATCACAAAACCGCCCAGGGCCTGGTTGGTCGCCCCGGCCATGCCGGGCCCGCCGCCAAAGCCGTTCACGATAAAGATATTGTCGAGCTCGGGGATGCGGTCGAAGAAGCCGTCCGTCAGCGCGGTGTTGCGCTCCAGATAGTCGATCCCCATGTAGGCATCGCCTTCCATGATCGAGAAGGCGAAGCCCTGGTCCTCCTGGGGCTCCAGCTCCGTCTGGGAGGTCACAAACAGGAAGTAACAGGAAACCAGCACGATGGCACCGAATACGGCGACCGTGAAGCGGTCATTCAGTGCCCCGTGCAGGCGTCGGCGATAGCGCTCGCGCAGGCTGTCGAAGCGAGCGTCCAGCCACGACTCGATGCGCCCGCGTCGCTCGACCGAACCATCGCGCAGGATCTTCGAACACATCATTGGCGAGAGCGTGATCGCGACAATCCCCGAGATCACGACCGTCGCCGCGAGGGTAAATGCGAACTCGATGAAGAGCGTGCCGGTCAGGCCGCCGATGAACCCCAGCGGCAGGAAGACCGCCACCAGCGTGGTCGACATCGCGACAATCGGCCAGGCGAGTTCGCGCGCCCCCTGGATCGCCGCATCCATACGCGACATGCCCTCCTCGATATGCCGCGAGATGTTCTCCAGCATGATGATCGCGTCATCGACCACGATGCCGATCGCCAGCACCATCGCCAGCAGCGTCAGCAGGTTCAGCGAGAACCCCATCAACAGCATCAGCATGAAGGTCCCGATCAGGGACAGCGGCACCGCCACCGCCGGGATCAACACGCTGCGCCACGACCCCAGCAACAGATAGATCACCACCAGTACGATCAGCAGCGCCAGCACGATGGTCGTCAGTACCTCGTCGATCGCGCTCTCGATGTACTCGGTGGAGTCATAAACGATCTCGCCCTCCAGCCCCGAGGGCAAGCGCGGCTCGATGCGCTGCTCGAAGATCTCGCGTACATCCGCGATCACTTCCAGAGCATTGGCATCCGGCGCCAGCTCGATGCCGATGAAGGTCGCCGCCTGACCGTTGAAGCGCACCGAGGTATCGTAGTTCTCTGACCCCAGCTCCACCTCGGCAATGTCGCCCAGGCGCACCAGGTCGCCATCCTGCTCGAACAGGATCAGCTCCTCGAAGGCCTCCGGGGTCTGCAGATCGGTATCCGCAGTCAGATCCAGGCTCACCATCGAGCCCTTGGTCTGCCCCACCGCGGAGAGGACGTTGTTGCCCTCCAGTGCGGAGCGCACGTCGCGTCCGGTCACGCCATAGGCCGCCATGCGGTCGGCATCCAGCCAAGCGCGCATCGCAAAGCTCTGGTCACCGAGGATTTCGGCCCGCTGCACACCGTTGACGGTCGCCAGCTCGGGCTGCACCTCTCGGATCAGGTAGTCGGTGGTCTGGTTGTTGGAGAGCCGCTCGGAATAGAACGACATGTACATTGCCGCCACGTCCTGACCCACGGAGAGATCCACCACCGGATCCTCCGCCTCGGACGGCAGGTCGCTGCGAATCTTGTCCACCTGGGCGGAGATCTGTGTCAGGGCCTGGTTCGGGTCGTAATCGAGCTCCAGGAACGCCTGCACCGTGCTCATCCCCGGCAGGCTGTTGGAGACGATGTAGTCGATCCCCTCTGCCTCGGCGATCTCGCGCTCCATCGGCGTGGTAATGAATCCCTGCACCAGGTCCGCATCTGCTCCGATATAGGCGGTGCTGACCGTGACGACGGCGTTCTGCACCTCGGGGAACTGGCGCACGTTCAGGTCGAATACCGCGCGCACCCCGAACAGCAGGATGAACAGGCTGACCACAGTGGCCAGCACGGGCTTCTGGATAAAGACATCGGTAAAGCGCATCGTCGCGGGCTCGCTCAGCGATTCGCCGGCCGCGGATCGCGTTCGGCATCCGGCTGGGCATCCTCCGTGATCTTCACGGGGGTATCGTTCTGCAGCTTCAGCAGCCCGCTGACGGCGATCTCGTCACCCTCTTCCAGACCATCTACGATGCGCACCAGGTCACCGCGCCGTTCGCCGATCTCCACCAGGCGCTGTTCCACGCGCTTGTCGCCGTCATCGTCCTCGTAGATCACGAACACCGAGTTGCCCCAGGGCGCAAAGCGAACCGCCGTCTGCGGGACGACCAGGCCTTCCTCCGGCTCGCCACGCTGCAGCGTGACCCGGGCGAACTGGCCGGGGCGCAGGCGATGGTCCTCGTTGGTGATCATTGCCTGCACGCGGAACATCCTTGAAGCAGCTCGGACACGTGGCTCGATCGCGGTAATCTGCCCCTCGAAGGTCTCGCCATAGGCATCGACGGTGACCTCGACCGACTGCCCCAGTTCGACATTCGCCAGCCGGCGTTCGGGCAGCGTGAAGTTCACATAAAGTGGGTCCAGGGACTCCAGCACCACGATCGGGTCGCCCGGGCCGACAAACTGGCCCTCGTTCACCTGGCGAATACCCAGTTGCCCGTCAAAGGGCGCCCGCAGACGCTTCTGACGAATCCGCGCCTCCTGCGCATTGACCGCCGCCTGCGCCTGTTGCGCCTCGGTGGCACGGCGCTGGAACTCCGAGTCGGAGATATCGTTGCGCTGCACCAGGCCCCGCGCCCGTTCCAGCTCGCGTGCGGACAACTGCGCCTCGGCGCGCAGGCTTTCCAGCTCCGCCTCGTCCAGCTCGGTGTCGAGCTCGACCAGCGTCTCGCCCGCCTCGGCGAAGGCCCCGTTGGCGAAGTGGATGCGATCGACAATGCCCTGCGCCTCGAAACTCAGCGTGGCGCCCTGCACCGCCTCCAGATCCCCCACCGCGCGCAGCTGCGGGGCCCAGCGATCGGTTTTCACGGTCGCCGCATTGATGGTCGCGGTCGGCTCCGGCATTTCGTCAAAGAACTCCGCGATCTGCTGATCCACGAAGGCCTTGAAACCGAAGATGCCACCCAGGACCAGGGCTACGCCCAGCAGCATCAGAAAGAATCGCTTGCTCATGAAGTTGCCTCGGGAATGTGCTCGCGCAGGACCGCGCGCACCCGCTCCGTCTCGGCGCGCACGACCGAGGGTTCGTCCGGATCGATCCGCGGTTCCCAGCGCCAGCCGGTCAGCAGTGCATGGGTGTGGCGAATCAAGTGTTCATACGGGCGGTGGATGTCGTAGGCATCCAGCAACCCCTGGGCATTGGCAAGAGTCTGCATTCCGGTATTGAGCGCCCACGGGCCCAGCCCCATCTCTTCCTCGCCCAGTTCCTGGGCCAATGGAAGGTCCTGGTTGGCCCGAGCCTCGGAAACAATCACGGTCACCGCCTCGCTTATGGGCTGCGCGGCCTCCAGCAACTCCTCCCGGCGCGCCTCCGACGTACTCGCCCAGACCACCTCTGTCGTCACGAACTGAGTCAGGCGATAGTAATCCGGATTCACCTGCGCGAAATCGATATCGGCCAGCACCATGGCCAGCATTCGTGAACGCGTTCCCAAAGGCAGCCGCGGAATCCGCCGAAAAACCTCGGCACGCTGGCGCGTCGTCCGGGTGGCGACGGCCGCCAGCAGGTCCTCCTTGGAGTTGAAATGCTGGTACAGCGTGCCGGTCGCGTACTCGCACGCGGCCGCCAGACGCGACATCTGCAACGCCAGAAGGCCCTCCGAGCGGATCAGCTCGTGGGCCTTTTCGACAAAGAGGGTCTCACGCGCCTCGCGCTCGCGCTGCTTTCGGTTCTCGGTACCCATCGGCGCAGCCTACCGAATTGGAACCAAGATTTGAACCTCGTTCACGCATTCAGCAAAAAAACCGGGGCCCAGAAGACCCCGGTCGCCTGTCGTCGGCACCCAGTCAGCCGGCTTCGCGCAGAAGGCGCACGATCGCGTCGGCCACGCTCTTGCTGGACTGCGGGTTCTGCCCCGTCACCAGCTTGCCATCGACCACGACATGGTCGGCCCAGTCCTCGGCAGTCTCGACCTCCCCGCCCAGTTCGGCCAGGCGGTCCTGAAGCAGAAACGGCACGGCCTGGTCGAGCTGTACCGCCTTCTCCTCACTATTGGTGAACGCGGCCACCTTACGACCCTTCACCGCCGGGCTGCCGTCCTTCAGCATCGCGCCGACCAGGCAGGCCGGCCCGTGACACACCGCGCCCACGACCTTGTCGTTTTCCAGAAACTCGGCCACCAGGCGCTGCACATGCGGGTTTTCCGGGAGATCGAACATCGTCCCGTGCCCGCCGGGGAAGAAGATCGCCGCGTACGCATCATGGTGCATGCCTTCATCGAGATGGATCGTGTCGTCCAGGGCCTCCTGCGCGGCGACCGCGGCCGGGCCGGGATGATTCGACTCCAGGCTCTTGGGGTCCAGCGGCACGGGCCCGCCCCTGGGGCTGGCCACCTTGATCTCGAAACCGGCCTTGCGGAAGCGGTCATACGGCACCGAGAACTCGTCGAACCACACGCCCGTCGCGTGGCCATCGCCGATCTCGCCGTGACTGGTCACCACCATCAATATCGTCTTGCTCATCCCGCGAACTCCTGTTGCGTCCGTACAAGTCGGTGGACTCGTCATGCGGCCGGCGGGTTCCGGGGATTCCAGGTCATTGAGCCGCCCATCAGCACGGATACGGTGTTGGCAGCCCCTCAGGCCGCCGCCCACCACGCGCGCAAGGCCGTCACGTCCACGCAAGACCCCGGCAACGCCGGACCCTCCAGAACGGTTGCGGGCTGATCTGGCTCGCCGAACCCGTCGAGTACCGCCAGCGCACCGGCAAAATCCTGCCGGCGGGTGTAGTCGTTCGTGGTCACCACGACCTTCAGGCCCGCGCCCCGCGCCGAGCGTACGCCGTTGTCCGAGTCCTCAAGGGCCAGGCACTCCTCGGGACCGAGATTCATCGCCTCCATCGCGTGCTGGAAGATATCCGGGGCGGGTTTCTTCTCCGGGACGACGTCACCAGCCGAGATCACCTCGAATCGGTACGGGCCCTCTTCGCCCAGCGTCGCCACCAGCAGCGCAGTGACGTTCTCGGGTGTCGTGGTGGTGGCAATCGCCAGGCGCAGGCCCGTGGCCGCCGCTTCGTCGAGCAGGCGCTCGACGCCTGGACGCAGCGGTATCGCACCCGTCTCCAGTAGCGCCACGTAGTGCCGTGTCTTGGCCGCATGCAGATCGCGGATGCGCTGATCGATGCCGGGCTCGGCCAGGATCTCCGGGTGCTCCTCCGAGAGGTACTGGCGGATGCGTTCCTTGCCACCCGTGACGCGCAGCAGCTGTCCGTAGCGCTCGACGCTCCACTCCCAGTCCAGCCCGGCCTCGGCAAACGCCTTGTTGAAGGCCACGCGGTGGCCGTCACGCTCGGTATCGGCCAGTGTGCCGTCGACATCGAAGATCAAGGCCTTCAGTTCCTGCATCCGAGTTCCTTTGATATCAGTCTGATAAATGGGCATTCACGCTTGGACACACACAAAAACCCTGGCACGGGACTTGCCCGCCCGCACCGTCTCTGGTACTAAGTGCGCCTCATTTTTCCAGCCGGAGAATGCCCGCATGGCTGCCGACAAGAAACAGGACCAACCCTCCACCAAGCACATGGTTGCCGGAGGTATCGCGCCCTACGAGCCGAAGTCCGGCGAAGAGTACATGAATCCGGAACAGCTCGATCATTTCCGCAGCCTGCTGCGGGCATGGCGCCAGGAGCTGGCCGAAGAGGTCGATCGTACCGTGGGCCACATGCGCCAGGACGCCGCGAATTTCGCGGACCCGGCCGACCGCGCCACCCAGGAAGAAGAGTTCGGCCTGGAACTGCGTGCCCGCGATCGCGAGCGCAAGCTGTCGAAGAAGATCGACGAGGCGCTGCGCAAGATTGACACCGGGGACTACGGCTACTGCGAGACCTGCGGCGTCGAGATCGGCATCCGCCGCCTCGAGGCACGCCCGACCGCCACGATGTGCATCGACTGCAAGCAGCTGGCGGAAATCAAGGAAAAGCAGATGGCCTAGGGAGACGCTGATTTAATCGCACGTCCGCGCTCGAGTCGCTTTTGCGTGGGAACAAGGCGCGGTGACTGCCGTGCAGTCATTCTGCACAAGGGAACCGCAACGCAGTTCCCGCGCAAAAGCGGCCGAGCCCCTGCTTTCAATGGCTTGTGGGGTTGGTGCCCCCTGTTCCCCGATCCTGCGTTGCGCCGCTTGCGGGTAGAACCACTACCCGCTACACGACGCGCCTTGTCTCGGAAAACAGGGGGCACCAACGCGGACGTGCGATTCAATCAGCGTCTCCCTAGCAGGTCATCCGGCGGCAGGATGGCGGTGCCATGACGACCGCCAGCCCGAATCAAGGCACCCCCTATGTGGGGCGCTTTGCCCCCACCCCCTCCGGCCCGCTGCATGCGGGTTCCCTGTTCGCCGCCGTCATCTCGTGGCTGGATGCCCGCAGCCACCATGGCCGCTGGCATCTGCGTATCGACGACGTCGACAGCCCGCGCGTACAGCCGGGGGCGGAATCCGCGATCCTTTCAGCACTCGAGACCTTCGCCCTGTACTGGGACGGCCCGGTCACCCGCCAGAGCAATCGCACCGCGACATACCAGGCCGCGCTCGAGCATTTGCTGGAGCGGGACCTTGCCTTTGGCTGTTCCTGCACCCGGCGCGACCTTGCCCATAACGGCAAACCGGGCTGGGAAGGCCCAATCTACCCCGGCACCTGCCGCCATGGCCCGCCCGCCGGGCGCCCACCACGCGCCATTCGCGCCCGTGCCTTGCAGCCGCACTGGCTCGTGGAGGATCGTTTCCTGGGCTCCGTCGCCTTCGACCTGGAGACCCTGGGCAGCGACTTCGTGATCCGCCGCGCCGATGGCCTGTTTGCCTACCAGCTGGCCACGGTCGTGGATGATATCGAACTGGGCGTAACCGACGTCGTGCGCGGGGTCGACCTCCTCGGGTCGACCCCGCGTCAGATGCAGCTCTACCGCTCTCTGGACGCCCACCTGCCGCGCTACGCGCATCACCCCGTGGTGGTCGCCGGACGCGGCCACAAACTTTCGAAGGCAACGGGCGCCAAGGAACTGCACGAGGACAAAGCCCGTGCCCAGGTCGCCTCCGTTCTGGACTGCATCGGACTGCCGCCCAGCGATCGCGATCGACCCGACCACCCGGCCACACAACTGGCCGAGGCCCTGGATCAACTGGCCGGACACCCTCTGGCCACGCGCCTGCCACTTGCCACGGAAGTGCCCACCCGCGATCACGCAGGGTAGACTGCCGCCATGCTGCCCGCCCCCATTACAGCAACCGCGCCACCCCATGTGACCAGCGGCGCGCGGCTTCACACCCCCCGGAGGCGCTGACAGTGGGTGCCTCACGCGCGATCCTGATCGCCCTGCTTGGGGCACTGCTGTTCCTCAGCCCGCTGGTGATCTGGGTCGCGCACCTGACGCCGGCCTGGTGGTGGCCGTTCGCCGGCTGGGCCGCATTCATCGTCCTGGTCGCCGTCGCCTTTGCCGGAGGCCGCCGTGACCCTTAGCCTGGGCCTGATCTATGCAGTCGGCGTTGCCTACCTGGCCCTGCTTTTCGGGATCGCCTTCCTGGCCGACCGGGTCCCGCGCATCGGGCGTATCGCAGCTAATAGCTGGGTGTTCAGCCTGTCGCTCGGCGTCTATGCGACATCCTGGACCTTCTACGGCAACCTCGGCTTTCTCGCGGACCATGGCTACCTGTACCTGACGATCTACCTGGGTGTGACGCTCGCCTTCGCCGCCACCCCGTGGCTGCTGCGCCCGATCCTGCGCCTGACCCGCGAGCAGCAACTCACCTCGCTGGCGGACCTGTTTGCGTTTCGCTATCGCAGCCGCTGGACCGGGCCGATCGTCGCGCTGTTCATGCTGTCCGGGGTACTCCCGTACATTGCACTGCAGATCAAGGCGGTCGCCGAATCCGCGGGCGTGCTGACGGCCGAGACGCCGCCGCACCTGCTGGCCCTGACCTTCAGCGCCACCATCGCGTTGTTCGCGATCCTGTTCGGTGCCCGCCATATCGCTCCGCGCGAGAAACACGCCGGACTGGTACTGGCCATCGCGTTCGAGTCCATCGTGAAGCTGCTGGCGATCCTCGGCATCACTGCAGTCGCTCTTTACGCAGTCTTCGGCGGGTTCTCCGGCCTGGACACCTGGCTGACCGAGAACCCAGAGGCCGTGGATGCGCTGTATGCGCCGGTGCGCGAGGGCGGCTGGTTCGCGATGATGATCCTGGCGTTTGCCGCCGCCTTCCTGCTGCCGCGCCAGTTCCACATGCTCTTTACCGAGAACATCAACCCGGCGGCGCTCAACCGGGCCGCCTGGGCCTTTCCCGCCTTCCTGCTCTTGCTGAACCTGCCGATGCCGGTGCTCTACTGGGCCGGCGAGGCGGCGGGCCTCGGCATCGACACCAACTACTACGCGATCGGTATCGCCGGTATGCTCGACTCGCCGTCGCTGGCCCTGCTGGTGTTCATTGGCGGGCTCTCCGCCGCCAGCGCGATGATGATCGTGACCACGCTGGCCCTGGCCCACATGGGGACCAACTACCTCTCGCCACTGACGCGCCTGCACGACGAGGACAGCGCCGCCGCCAACCTCTATTCCCGGCTCCTGTGGGGGCGCCGCCTGTGGATCGTGTTCATCATCGGTCTGGGTTATGCGTTCTACGGCTTGCTGCAGGTGGTCGAGGGCCTGGCCCAGCTGGGCCTGATTTCGTTCGCGGCCGTGGCCCAGCTGCTGCCGGGGCTGATCGGGCTGATGCTGTGGAAACAGGCCAACCGCGTCGGCTTCCTGCTGGGGCTGGGCGCGGGCATCACCGGCTGGCTGTTGACGCTGGTGCTGCCGCTGATGGCCAAGGCAGGGATCATTGCTGGCTACCCGGACCCACAGGCAATGCTTCGGGCCGAGGCCCTGGACCCATGGACCTTTGCCCTGATGTGCAGCCTTGGCATCAATGCCGTGCTGTTTGTGCTCGGATCACTGCTGACCCGCCCCAACCGCGAGGAGACCGAGGCCGGGCGCGCCTGCTGCCCCAACGAATCGGCCGGGACCGGCGGCGGCCTGCCGCTGGCCGGCGATGTCACCGAGATGGAGACCGCACTGGCCGCCACGCTCGGTGCCAGCGCCGCCCGTCACGAGGTCCAGCGTGCACTAGACGACCTCGGCCTGCCGCGCCACACCCGCTCGCGCGGCGACCTGCGCACACTGCGCGAGCGCATCGAGCGCAACCTGTCAGGCCTGCTGGGCCCGGTGCTCGCCCGCATGATTGTGGACCAGCACCTGCGTCTCGACGCCGCCGGGCGCCACACCCTGAGCGAAAGCCTGCGCCGGGTGGAGGAGCAGCTCGAGACCCGAGCCCTGCCCCTGTCGGGTCTGGCGGCCGAGCTGGACGCCCTGCGCCGCTTCCACCGGCAAATCCTGCACGAACTGCCGCTGGGGGTCGCAAGCCTTGGCACCACCGGCGAGATCACCGGCTGGAACCAGGCCCTGGCCAAACTCACCGCGATCAGCACCGAACAGGCCGTCGGATGCAATCTGCAGCAGCTCGAAAGCCCCTGGGCGGGGCTGCTGACCGCCTTTATCGAAAGCCCGGATCGCCAGTGGTACAAACTCAATGTCGACCTGCCCGATGGCAACCGTCGGCTGAATCTCCACAAATCCGCACTCCAGGACGAACATGGCCGGCTGGAGGGCCGCATCGTCCTGATCGAGGACATCACCGAACGCGCCCAGCTGGAATCCGAGATCGCCCACGGCGACCGCCTCGCCTCGATCGGACGCTTCGCGGCCGGGGTCGCACACGAGATCGGCAACCCCCTGACCGGCATCGCCTCGCTGGCGCAAAACCTCCCACTGGAGCAAGACCCCGAGGAGGTGAGGGGCACCGCCGAGGACATCCTCGCGCAGACACGCCGGATCAACGCCATCGTGCAGTCACTGGTCACCTTCGCCCATGCCGACGAGGGTCCCTCCGCCGGGCATTTCGAGACCATCGCGCTGGATGCCATCGTCCAAGAGGCGATCCGCCTCACCCGCCTGGCCGGACGCAAGGACCTGCGCTTTGATCTGGACGGCCTCGAAGGCCACTACCTGCGCGGCTCGCACGCGACCCTGCTGCAGGTATTCATCAACCTGCTGACCAACGCCGAACAGGCCTCGCCCGAGAATGCGACGGTATCGATCAGCGCGAGCGCTCGCGGTCGCAATATCCACCTGATCATCGACGACCGCGGGCCAGGGATCGAGGAATCCAGCCTGGAGCGGCTGTTCGAGCCGTTCTTTACCACCAAGCCCGCGGGCCACGGCACCGGACTCGGTCTGCCAGTGGCCTACAGCATTGTGCGCGACCACGGTGGTACCCTGATGGCCGCGAACCGCCCGGAGGGCGGGGCGCGCTTTATCCTGATCCTGCCGCGACACAAACCCGATGGCGACCACGCATGACGCGCATCCTTCTGGTTGACGACGAAGCCCCGATCCGCCGTGCCGTGCGCCGGTTCCTGGAGCATCACGGTTTCCAGGTACGTCTGGCCGAAGACCTCGCCAGCGCCCGTGCCGCCCTGCGGGAGGAATTGCCGGATCTGATGCTGGTGGATCTGCGCCTGCCCGACGGCGAGGGCATCGAACTACTGGCCGAGGCCGGTCATACGCCCACCGTGATCATGACCAGTTACGCCTCGGTCCCATCGGCCGTCACCGCGATGAAGGAAGGCGCGGCTGACTATATCGCCAAGCCATTCGATCACGATGCCCTGTTGCTCACTCTTCGCGCCGCACTGCGGGCCGGGACCCCCGCCGCAACAACGGCGGGGAACGACCGCGATCCCGACGCTGATGGCCTGGGCCTGATAGGCGACAGCGTGGCCATGCAGCGCCTGCGCGATCAGATCCACCGGGTCGCGACCACCCAGTCCACCGTACTGCTGCGTGGCGAGTCGGGCACCGGCAAGGAGCTGGCGGCACGGGCCCTGCATCGGCTCAGCTCGCGCGCAACCGGGCCGTTTATTGCGGTCAACTGCGCAACCATCCCCGAAGGTCTGGTCGAGGCCGAGCTGTTCGGCCATGCCCAAGGCGCCTATACCGGCGCCGTCAAGGCGCGCACCGGCCTGATCCAGGCCGCTCACGGCGGCACGCTGTTCCTGGACGAGATCGGCGAACTGGCCCCGGCCGCGCAGGCGCGGCTGCTGCGCGTGCTGCAGGACGGCGAGATCCGCCCGGTGGGCGCCAACGAAAACCTGAAGGTCGATGTCCGCCTGCTGGCGGCCACGCATCGCGACCTGGAGGCGATGATCGGCGAGCAGGCCTTTCGTGCCGACCTGTACTACCGCTTGCGCGTACTGGAGCTGTCGATCCCGCCGCTGCGCGAGCGGCGCGAGGATATCCCGGCACTGGCCCGGCATTTCCTCGCCGATCTGGCAGGGAACGGCGGACCACCCGCCGAACTTACCCCAGCCGCGCAGAAATCCCTCGAGACCCACGACTGGCCAGGCAACGTGCGCGAACTGGCCAATGCCCTGGAGCGCGGCTGGGTGCTGAGCCCGGACGGCCGGATCGAACCGGACCACCTGGGGCTGGCCCCGGCTGCGGGCAATGGCGACACGCCCCCTGAAGGATCGAGCCTCAATGACTACTTCCGCCGCTTCGTGCAGCAGAATCAGGATCAGATGACCGAGACCGAGCTCGCCCGTGCCCTGGGTATCAGCCGCAAGACCCTGTGGGAACGGCGCCAGCGCGAGAACCTGCCCCGCCCCTGAGCCGCCTGACCGGCTCGAGGAGAGACGCTTTGAGCAACCGGCGCCGCGTGTTCATTGCGCTTTGGCCTGACGAAGCCACGCGGGAGATGCTGGATGAAGAGGCGAAACGCCTGGGCGGCCCCGGCCGGCCCATACCCAAGGCCCATCTGCATCTGACCCTGGCCTTTGCCGGCACCATCCCCGCCACCCAGGTCGACTGCATCGCCCGGGAGATCGGCATGCTGGAGCAGGAGGCCTTCCCGCTCACGCTGGACCGGCTGGGGCATTTCGAGCGGGCGCGCGTCAGCTGGATCGGGCCCTCCGAGACACCGGCCGCGCTCGACACGCTCGCGGCCCGGGCGCGCGACCTCGCCCGGGCCTGTGGCGTCACGCCGGAGGATCACCCGTTCCTGCCGCACGTCACCCTGCGCCGCTTCGCGCGTCCGCCCGAAAGCGACCGGCCCGAACACCCGATCCACTGGAACGCGGCGGAGGTCGCGCTGATCGAATCCGGCCAGGATGGCAACCCCGGCCTCTACCAGGTTCTCGCGCGGGTTCGGTTCAGTTCTTGAGCGTGACCGGAGAGGTGAACATCAACAGGCCATAGTCCGCCTCGTACTGCTCCTTGAACTGTCTGGCAATGCGGTCGCACAGGTCCGGGGAACCGACCACCTCCAGCTTGATGTTCCCGCCCTGGCGCCAGTTGCCCCGGCGCTTGCCATGCTTGCCCCAGCCACGGGTGTCGGACACGGTGTAGCCGGCCGCGCCCTGGCGGCGAACCTCGTCGATCAGGATGTCCTCGAGGATGGCCTCGGCCACCACCGTCAACAGCAACATCTCGTCCGATTGCATTGCCCTAGCCTCCCAACGAGTAGAGCCACTGGGTCATCCAGAAATACAGCGGGACGCCCAGGAAAATATTGAACGGGAAGGTAACCCCCAGCGAGGCCCCGATCGACAGCGCGGGGTTGGCCTTGGGGACCGCGATCCGCATGGCCGCGGGTGCGGCGATGTAGGACGCACTCGCGTACAGGGTAGCCAGCAGCAGCGTACCGCCCAGGCTCATGCCCAGGCCCCAGCCCAGCAGGATCCCGAGGATCGCCGAGACCACCGGCATCACGATCGCGAACACTACCAGGAACAGCCCGTACTGGCGCACCTCGGCGATCCGGCTCGAGGCGACCAGCCCCATCTCCAGCAGGAACAGGGCCAGCACGCCCTTGAACAGATCGAAGAACATCGGCTCCAGTGGGTCCATCAGTTCGGGACCGGCCACGAATCCGATCACCAGCCCACCGGCGAGCAGGAAGATGCTCTTGCCGAAAAAGACCTCGTGCATGGTCTTGCCCCATTGCACCGGTCCCTTCGTGCCCATGCGCGCCAGCAGGATGCCGATCACCAGTGCCGGCATCTCCAGCAGCACCAGGAAGACCACCATGTGGCCCTCGTAGTCGATCCCTCGGGCCGCGAGAAAGGCCACCGCCACCGAGAACGTCACCACACTGACCGACCCGTAGTGCGCGGCGATGGAGGCCGAATCCGCGCGCGGCATATGCCCCAGCCAGCGCAGCACCGGGAACGCCAGCAGCGGGATCAGGGCCCCGACCATCAGCACCGCAAGGCCAGGCAGGATGAGCGGCACCAGCTCGCTTTCCGCCAGCTTCACGCCACCATGCAAGCCGATGGCCAGCAGGAGGTAAATCGACAGTGCCTCGTAGATCGCCATCGGGATCTTGAGGTCCGACTTGGCCAGCCCGGCAATCGCCCCGAGCAGGAAGAACAGAACTACCGGATCAAAAGCCATTTCAACCCGTCTCCGTTACTGCACTGCACTGCAGCACCCGAAATATCGTAGGGCAAACTCGAATCGATGTGCACCGATCCGCCGCTGCTACTGCCAGTAAAACCAGACGGCTGCAGTGATGGGCTACGCTCGTATTCAAGTGCTTTGTTCCCGAGCAGTCGGAGGCTGGCCGATGACACGCATCCTGATCCTGCAGGGCCACCCGGACCCGGCCGAAGGCCACTTCGACCATGCGCTGGCCGACGCCTACCGCGAGGGCGCCGAGCGTGCAGGTCTCGCAGTGGACACGTTCCCGATTGCCCAGCGGGACTTCCCATTGCTGCGCAGCCAGGCCGAGTTTCTGGACGAGACCGTACCCCCGGCGATCCTCGAAGCACAGGAGCTGATCGAGGTCGCCAACCACCTGATGCTGATCTACCCCCTGTGGATGGGCGACATGCCCGCGCTGGTCAAAGGCTTTCTGGAGCAGGTCTTTCGGCCATCCTTTGTGGGCGACGGCGACATGAATCAGTTGCGCCATACCCGCCTCAAGGGCCGCTCGGTACGTATCGTCGTCACCATGGGCATGCCGGCCCCGATCTACCGCTGGTTCTATCGCGCGCACAGTCTGAAGAGCCTGGAACGCAACGTCTTCCGCTTCTGCGGTTTGGGCCCTGTGCGCCACACCCTGATCGGGCAATCCGGGGGTGACGACGCCTCGCGCACACGCTGGCTGGAGAAGATGCGCGCCCTGGGCGCCGAAGCGAAGTAGGCCCAGCACCGGTACACTCCCCGGACTCCCAGCCGGCGGCCCCGTGTGAACCACAACGACCACCCCCTGAGCGAAGTACCGGATCATGCCCGCAAGGGGTTCTTGTCCATGACCGTGGTCCTGTTCGGGTTCACCTTCTTCACCTCGACTCTTTGGGCTGGCGGCTCGCTGGGCACCGCCTTCAGCTTCGGCGAGCTGATGCTGGTAATTGCGCTGGGCAATCTCCTGCTCGGAGCCTATGCCGCCACCCTCGCCTACATCGGCTGCCGAAGCGGGCTGCACACGGTGCTGATGGGGCGCTTCTGCTTCGGCGAATGGGGCAGCAAGCTCTCCGACGTGATCCTCGCATTCACCCAGATCGGCTGGTACGCCTGGGGTACCGCGACCGTCGCGATCATCCTGGTGGAGACCACGGCCCTGCCGGACGCCATGGAAGTCGGGCTGATGGTGCTGTTCGGCTTTGCCTTCTGCATCACCGCGATGATCGGCTACCGCGGCCTCGACTGGCTCTCCCGCGTTGCCGTTCCGGTGATGCTGCTGTTTATCCTGTTCACGCTGTTCATTGGCGTCGGCGAGGTCGGCGGCCCCGGCGGTCTGCTGGGACAGGTCCCGGCAACAGAGATGGGCTTTGGTGCCGCGCTCACCATCGTGATCGGGACGTTTGTGGGCGGTGCGACGCTGGCAACCAACTGGACCCGCTTCGCCCGCACACCGCGCATTGCGGTAATCGCCACCCTGGCGGCCTTCGTACTGGGGAATGGGCTGATGGTACTGACCGGCGCACTGGGCGCGCTGATCTATCACGAGGCGGACATCGTCCACGTGATGCTGGCGCAGGGGTTCGTGACCTTCACCCTGCTGATGCTGCTGCTGAACATCTGGAGCACCCAGGACAACACCATCTACAACTTCGGCGTGGCCGGCTGCAATCTGCTGCGCACGCAACGCAGGCGTCTGGTGACGGTACTCGGGGCGGCCATCGGCACAGCACTGGCGGTGGCCGGGATGTATGACTACCTGGTGCCATTCCTGATCCTGCTGGGGACCTTCATCCCGCCGCTGGGCGGCGTAATCATGGCCGACTACTGGCTGCGCCACCGGGGGCAGTATCCACAACTGGCCGAGACCCGGCTCCCAAGCGTTCACTGGCCGGGGCTGCTGGCCTACGCCGCCGGCTCGGCGTCGGCATACTACTCGCCCGTCGTGCCGCCCCTGGTCGGCGTGGTGGCCGCCACCATGGCCTATGCGGTCTTGATGAACCCGGCCCTGCCCGCCGCGCTACGTGCACGGCGGGCAGGAAGCCGTTAGAGAGACCGATCAGAGATCGGGCGTGGGCGGGGTCGGTGGCTCCGGGAGATCGGACGGGTCCGGCAGCGGGCCATCCCCCGGCTCGGGCGGGCTCGGCGGGCCCGACGTCCGCGGCGGCTCCGGCAGGTCCGGGCTGCCACCCCCGCGCTGCTGCCCCGGAGGCGTCCCACCATGGCCGGGCGGCGGGTTGCCTCCGGCCGGCGTATCGCCACTGGCCCCGGGCGCACCACCCGGCGGTCCACCGGGTCCTGGTTGTGCCTGAGCGGTACCCACCGCAAACAACGCGCCCAGTGCCGCCGCCATTACCCAACGTTTCGTCGACATCATGTCACCTACTCCTTGCGTGGGTTCCTGCCCGTGAGTCCGTTTGCCAGGTCGGGGCGTTCCGGTCCACCCGAAAAACTGCCGACCACCTCACGTTTCGACCCGTGTAAAGAGCCCCGAGGATGCAATCCGGGATGATCGCTTACCAAGCGTGCAGGAACCGCTCGGTACGCTGACGACTTCGATATCCTGCAGGGCAGATCATTCGACAGGAGATGCTGACTGATGCAGCGCTTCGAATCCCGCAACGTCTTTGGTCGTCCACTGGAACCCTGTGGCACCGATCCCGTCACCGGTTTCTATCGCGATGGTGACTGCGCCACCGGCCATGACGACCAGGGCATTCACACCGTCTGCGCCGAACTGACCGAGGAATTCCTGGAGTTCTCGCGCGCGAAAGGGAACGACCTCAGCACACCCAACCCGGCATTCGGATTCCCGGGCCTGAAGGCCGGGGACCGCTGGTGCCTTTGTGCCGGGCGCTGGCTGGAGGCCTACAAGGCCGGCTGTGCGCCCGGGGTGTTCCTGCGCGCTACGCACGAAGAGACGCTGGCGATCATCCCACGCGATATCCTGGCCGAACACGCGCGCGACACCGCCGACTAGGCGGTCTGTTTTATCCGACCACCCGCCGTGCGCGGACCTCGCCGATGTAGGCGGCCTTCCAGCCCTCGTAGTCGGCCACCAGTTGTTCGACGTCCGCCGCATCAAACGGCCGCAGCCCGCTCAGCACCAGATGCTTGCTGCCTTCGGCCACCACGGCCTGGTCGATCACCAGCTCGTAGTCGAGGCGGATTTCCCCGCGCTTGCCATGGACGGTCATCACCGCATCCTTGAGCCGCGGCTCGGGAACACCCGCCGTCGCGGCCAGTGGCTCCGGCAAGCGGAACCCCATGCGCTCGTACATCACCAGCGGGCGTTTGGGGTTCACCATCACCCCGTGCTCCTCCATCAGCGGCACGAGCACATGCGGGAAGTTCTGCCCGGAGAAACTGACGTAGCTGCGGATCAGCGACTCGATCACATCCGGATCATTGATCACACGGCCGGAACGCTCGACCTCGATCACGCTCTTGCCGCCGTCCGCCGTAATGGCAAAGGCATCACCCGGGTTGTCCGGGAAGATCAACGGCACATGCCCGCCCACCATGCTGGTGAAACGGAAATGCATGTTCGCGCTCGCGCCGAACGTATCCAGCACCAGGGCAAACAGCAGATCACCCGGCACACAGAAGCGCCGATTGTCGGCGTCATGGATCGGGTTGAAATCGCCCGCCAGCGTCTTGGCGAAGTCGCTGCCCTGTTCGGGAGTAACCACCAACTGGCCATCCCGGAGTTCGTAGAAATCCTTCAGAAAAGGGGTATGGCTCACGCGGTCTCCCCGGCTGTTGTCGTCTTGTTATCGGGCCTTTCCCTGCTTGATGGGACAGACCCCGTCGCGTTTGCACCACTATAGCCCGAAATGCCCCTCGATGGCCCGAATAAAGGCATCCCCGTAGCGCTCGAGCTTGTGCTGCCCCACCCCGGTAATCCCCGCCATCTCTTCCGGCGTACGCGGGGCGCTGGCGACCATTTCCAGCAAAGTCGCGTCGGAGAAAATCACATACGGCGGCACACCCTGCTCGCGCGCCAGATCGGTGCGCAGGGCTCGCAGGCGCTCCCAAAGACCCCGGTCCTCCGGGTCCATGGCCGACACACTGCGGGCGGTATCCCGCCGCGCCGGCCGGGCTGTGCGTGACGGGCGCGCCTGTTCCTCGCGCAGATGGATGGATTCCTCCCCGCGCAATACGCCGCGGCAGGAGGGATCCAGTTTGAGCCCTCCATGGCCCTCGTCGTCCAGCCGCAGCAGGCCTCGGGCCAGCAACTGGCGCACCACCCCACGCCACTGCATCTTGTCCAGTTCCGCGCCGATGCCGTAGGTGCTGAGCCGATCGTGCCCCAGCCGCTGCAGGCGCTCGCTCGACGAACCTCGTAGCACATCGATCACATGCCCGGCCCCGAAACGCTCACCGGTGCGGTAGATGCAGGACAGAAGCTTCTGCACCGGCACACTGGCATCCCAGGTCGCGGGCGGATCCGTGCAGTTGTCGCAGGTCCCGCAGGGTTCCGGCATGTGTTCGTCGAAGTACGCCAGGAGGGCCTGACGGCGGCAGCTCGTGATCTCGCAAAACCCGAGCATCGCGTCCAGTTTCTGCTGCTCGATGCGCTGGCGCTCCGGGCCGGCCTGAGAGCCCTCCAGCATCTGCCGCAGCGTAACCACGTCCTGCAGGCCGTAGACCATCCAGGCATTGGCCGGCAGCCCGTCGCGCCCCGCGCGCCCGGTCTCCTGGTAGTAGCCCTCCAGGCTCTTGGGCAGGTTCATATGCGCGACAAACCGAACATTGGGCTTGTCGATCCCCATGCCGAACGCGATCGTGGCCACCATGACCACGCCTTCCTCACGCAGGAAGCGGGTCTGGTTCTCCGCGCGCGTCCGAGCAGAAAGGCCCGCGTGGTAAGGCAGCGCGGGAACCCCCTGCTCCGCCAGCCACTCGGCTACCGCGTCGACCTTCTTGCGCGACAGGCAATAGACGATGCCCGCCTCGCCCGCGTGCTCCTCGCGGATAAAGCGCAGCAGGCGGTCGCGCGGGGCACCCCCGCGCCCGCCATCGGCCTGGGCCACGCGATAGCGGATATTGGGACGGTCAAACGAACTGATGAACGCGCGGGCCTGTTCCAGTCGCAGCCGTTCGCGGATCTCCTGGCGGGTCGGCCCGTCGGCCGTGGCGGTCAGCGCCATGCGCGGGACATCCGGGAAGTGTTCGGCCAGCACCGCGAGCTGGCCGTATTCCGGCCGGAAGTCGTGGCCCCACTGGGAAACGCAGTGCGCCTCGTCGATCGCGAACAGGGCCAGCTCGATCCCCTGCAGACGCTCCAGCATGCCCGAGGCAAACAGCCGTTCCGGGGACAGGTACAGGAGATCCAGCTCGCCCGCATGGAGTGCGGCCAGCACGCCGCGCGCGGTCTCGGCGTTCTGACCAGAATCCAGGCTGGCCGCGGCCACCCCGTTCTGGCGCAAGGCCGCCACCTGGTCCTGCATCAGCGCAATCAGCGGGGAGATCACGACCGCACAGCCCGGCCGTGCAAGCGCCGGAATCTGGTAGCACAGCGACTTGCCGCCGCCGGTGGGCATCAGCACTACGGCATCGCCGCCGGCGGTCACATGCTCGATGACCGCCTGCTGCTGGCCGCGAAAATCGGAATAGCCGAAGGTCTCGCGCAGGATGTCCAGCGGCGCGGTGGCCGGTGCGCTTCCCTGCGCGTGCCCGGCGGCGAGACGTGTCGGTTCCAAGGGTAACTCCAAGGTTCAATGCATAACGCAGCCTGCCGAAACCCCCCGGAGCCTGCAAGCCTGGCACCGGGCAAGCCACACCGAGAAGGACAATTCGCCGAACGCTGGTCACGTTCTCGCACGGGCGTGTAGATTCATTACAATCGTCCACCTCGCAGGATGCCGAGCGTCACCCGCCAATCGCCTCCCCACCGCAGGACCCGAACCCATGCCCGACCCAGCCCACGAGCAGGTGCACGCCGCGGTGCGCGACTACCTCGATACCTGGTTGCGCCGCCGTGATACTGACAGGCTACTGGCGCTCCATTCAGCCGAAGTCTGCGGTTTTGGCACCGGGGTCGACGAGGCCGCATTCTCCCCCGAGGACGTCGTGCGAATCGTCCGGCGCGACATCGAGCAGGCCCCGGAACCATTCGACTATGCGATTCATCGGGAACACATCACTTTTCCGCACCCGGACGTCGCACTCGCGATGATCGCCTTTGACATGAAGACCCGCATTCACGACCAGTCCGTTCACCTCCATCACCTGCGTGGCACGCTGGTCTTTCGGCGGGAAGGCAGCGCCTGGCGCCTGGCTCACCTGCATGGGTCGTTCCCGACCACCATCCACGGTGAAGGCGAGCCCTATCCCATCAAGGAACTGGAGGACCGCGCACAGGTACTGGAACGCATGGTCCGCGACCGCACGCAGGACCTGGAAAACGTCCAGCGACACCTGGAACACCTGGCGACCACGGATCCCCTCACAGGGCTGCACAACCGAATGAAGGGAAACCACGCCCTTGAGGACGAACTTGAACGCGCACGGCGGCAATCGAGCCCGCTGGCCACCATCATGGTGGATCTCGATCACTTCAAGGCCATTAACGACCACCAGGGCCACGCGCAAGGTGATCACGTACTACGGGCTGTTGGACAACTGCTGCATGAACGTCTTCGCGAGACGGATACGGCGGCGCGATGGGGTGGCGAGGAATTTCTGATCCTCTGTCCCCATACCACCGCCGGACAAGCTTCCAGCCTCGCCGAGACCCTGCGCCAGTCGATCGAGCAGCACGATTTCGGGACCGATCCGCCGCTCACCGCGAGCTTCGGCGTCGCCGCCCTCGAACCGGGCGATACGGCCGAGGGCCTGATCGCGCGCGCCGACCGGGCGCTCTACGCGGCCAAACGCGCCAGCCGCAACTGTGTCGAGCACGCCTGAATGCGCGGCCACGCGAGCCATCCGGACGCCCCAACCCCCGGGGCGGTGAACTGGCGCATCCTCAAGAGCCTGCTCCCCTATCTGGCGGAGTTTCGCGGGCGGCTGATCCTGGCGCTCGTGCTGATGGGGCTGGCCAAGCTGGCCACGGTCGCGATCCCGCTGGCGCTGAAATACATCGTCGAGCACTTCGAGGACGCCGGTACCGAGGCACTGGTCGCCGTACCGGTGGCCCTGGTGATCGGCTACGGGCTATTGCGCTTTGGCAGCACGCTGTTCGGCGAGCTGCGCGACGCAGTCTTCGTGCGCGTGGCGGAACGCGCGATGCGCCGCGCCTCGCTGCGCGTCTTCCAGCACCTGCACCGGCTGGAACTGGGTTTTCATCTGGCTCGCGAGACCGGCGGCCTGGCGCGCGACATCGAGCGCGGCACCAGCGGCATGAGCTTCCTGCTGCGCTTTACCGTATTCAACATCCTGCCGACCCTGATCGAGATCGCGCTGGTCGCGGTGATCCTGCTGATCGCCGTGGGGCCGGTGTTCATGGTCACGGTGCTGGTGGCCGTCGCGGTCTACATCGCCTTCTCGATCTGGATCACCGAATGGCGCACGCGCTTCGTGCGCGAGGCCAACCTGCGCGACAACGAGTCCAACACCCGCGCGATCGACAGCCTGCTGAACTACGAAACCGTCAAGTACTTCGGCAACGAGTCCTTCGAGGCCGAACGCTACGACCGCGGGCTCGCGGCCTGGGAACAGGCACGCACCAAGAACGTCCTCACGCTCGTGCTGCTGAACTCCGGACAGGCGCTGATCATCGCCGCCGCGATCACCGTGATCATGCTGCTGGCCACGCGTCAGGTGGCTGCCGGCGAGATGTCACTGGGGGATCTGGTGATGGTCAATGCCTACATGATTCAGCTGTTCATGCCGCTGAACTTCCTCGGCTTCGTCTATCGCGAGATCCGCCAGTCGCTGGCCAACATCGAGCGTTTGTTCGGCCTGCTGGAAAAGCCCGTGCAGGTGGAGGACCGCCCGGATGCCCCCGATCTCGAAGTCCGGGCGGGCACGGTGCGCTTCGAACATGTGGATTTCGGCTACCACGGCAACCGGCGCATCCTCGACGACGTCTCGCTGGAGATCCCGGCCGGGCACAAGCTGGCCGTGGTCGGCCCCAGCGGGGCCGGCAAATCCACTCTGGCGCGGTTGCTGTTTCGGTTCTACGACGTGGACGGCGGGCGCATCACCATTGACGGTCAGGATATACGCGAGGTCACGCAGGCCAGCCTGCGCCGCGCCATCGGCGTGGTGCCGCAGGATACCGTGCTGTTCAACGACAGCATCCGCTACAACGTCGCCTACGGCCAGCCAGGCGCGGACGAGCAAGCCATTCGCCGCGCGGTGCGCCTCGCCCACCTCGACGACTTCATCGCGCAGCTGCCGGACGGGCTGGATACGATTGTGGGGGAACGGGGGCTGAAGGTCTCCGGCGGGGAAAAACAGCGGATCGCGATCGCCCGCATGCTGCTGAAGGATCCACCGATCCTGGTCTTCGACGAGGCGACTTCGTCGCTGGATTCAGGATCGGAGAAGGCGATCCTGCGGGCGCTGAACGAGATCTCGGTGCGCCGGACCACGCTGGTCATTGCCCATCGGCTGTCCACTGTGATGGACGCCGAACAGATCGTGGTGATGGAGCACGGCCGGGTGGTCGAGCGCGGCACGCATCGCGAGCTGCTGGCAAAGGGTGGCGCCTATGCGCGCCTATGGCACCATCAGCAGGAAGAGGCCGAGCACACCCTCGAAGGCGACGGGTAACTCAGTCGTCGACGTCGGCCTCTTCCATCCAGGCGAGCTGGATCGCCTCGAGGATGCGCTCGCCGGAACGGTTCGGGTCATCGTCGAACTCCGGCAGCTCCATGACCCACTGTCGCAGGTCCATGAAGTTGACGTTGCGCGGGTCCACGTCCGGGTGTTCATCCGCCAGCTGGATCGCGATTTCCTGCGTATCGGTCCATTTCATCGTGCTGTCCTCAGTGGTTCTCGGAGACCTGGTTGATCGTGTACTTCGGCAGTTCGACCACGAGATCGTTATCGGCCACGATCGCCTGACAGGAGAGCCGGGAATCCGGTTCCAGCCCCCAGGCCTTGTCGAGCATGTCTTCCTCGTCCTCGGTCGGCTCCTCGAGGCTGTCGAAGCCCTCGCGCACGTAGACGTGGCAGGTCGTGCAGGCGCAGGACTTCTCGCAGGCATGTTCGATCTCGATCCCGTTCTTCAGCGCGAGATCGCAGATGCTGACACCCGGCTCAGCCTCGATGGAGGCCCCCTCCGGGCAGATTTCCTCGTGGGGCAGAAAGATTACCTGGGGCATATGGTCAGTTCCCTGCGTCGTATTCGCTAACGTTGTGTCCGGCGAGCGCGCGCCGGATGCTGTCATTCATGCGCCGCGCGACAAAGGCCTCGGAGGCCTGCTCCACGCGCTTGCGCGCAGCCTCGATGGCGTCGGGATCGGCACCCTTCTCGCGTTCGGCGCGCAGGGCGTCGCGCGCCTGTTCGATGGTCCGGCGCTCCTCGGCCTCGAGGTAACGATCGCCGTCCGTCTCCAGCGCGGCATCCAGTGCCTCCAGCACGCGGTCCGCCTCGACCTGCTCCTCGCGCAGGCGCCGCGCCTCCATGTCCTCGCGCGCGGAGGAGGCGGAATCGCGCAGCATCTGCTCGATCTCGCTGTCGGTCAGGCCGTAGCTCGGCTTGACCTCGATATGCGCCTCCACGCCCTGGGTCTGCTCGCGTGCGGTCACGTTCAGCAGCCCATCGGCATCGACCTGGAAGGTCACGCGGATGCGCGCGGCCCCGGCGACCATCGGCGGGATACCGGACAGGGTGAAACGCGCCAGCGAGCGGTTGGCATCGACCACATCGCGCTCGCCCTGCACCACGTGCAGCGACATCGCGGTCTGGCCGTCCTTGAAGGTGGTGAAGTCCTGCGCGCGGGTGGCCGGGATCGTGGTGTTGCGGGGGATGATGAACTCGACCAGCCCGCCCATCGTCTCCAGACCCAGCGACAGCGGGATCACGTCCAGCAGCAGGAGCTCGGTATCCGGCTTGTTGCCCGCCAGGATGTCCGCCTGCTGGGCCGCCCCGATGGCGACCACGCGATCGGGGTCGATCCCTGCATGCGGCGCACGACCAAAGAACTGCTCCACCGCCTCACGAACCGCCGGCATGCGCGTGGAGCCCCCGACCAGCACGACCTCGTCGATGGCATCGGGCGCGAGATCGGCATCCTCCAGCACCTGCTGGCAGGCCGTCATAGTGCGCTCCAGCAGGGGCTTGGCCAAGTCCACCAGTGTCGCGCGGTCGAGATCCGCGGTGAAGCTCGAACCATTGGCGCGCACGACCTCGACCCGGGTGCTGTCGGCATCGGTCAAGGCCTCCTTGGCCTTGCGTGCGGACAACAGCACGCGGCGCAGACGCTGCGGGTCGGTTTCGCCGGTCATCCCGGCCTGATTCAGCAGCCAGTCCGCAATTGCACGGTCAATGTCGTCGCCGCCGAGAGCCGAATCGCCCCCGGTCGCCAGCACCTCGAACACCCCGCGGCGCAGCTGCAGGATGGAGATATCGAAGGTCCCGCCACCGAGGTCATAGACCGCAATGGTGCTCTCTTCGGCCTGGTCCAGCCCGTAGGCGACCGCTGCGGCGGTCGGCTCGCTGATCAGGCGCAGGACGTTCAGGCCCGCCAGTTGCGCTGCATCGCGCGTGGCCTGGCGCTGGGGGTCATCGAAGTACGCGGGCACGGTAATGACCACGCCCTCCAGCTCGTCACCGAGTGTCGCTTCGGCACGTTCGCGCAGGGTATTGAGGATGTCGGCCGATACCTCAACCGCCGTCTTGTCCCCGGCGGCCGTCTCGATCCGCGGAACGCTGGAGTCCCCGGTCTTCAGCCGAAATGGCAACTCGCCGGACAGCGTGGCCACATCCGCCGCGCCCCGGCCGATCAGGCGCTTGACCGAGGCAATGGTGTTGTGCGGATCATCCGCCGCATGCTCGGCCGCCTCGTACCCGACGCTGACCGCATCCGCACCGTAGTGCACGACCGAAGGCAGGATATGGCGGCCCTGCTCGTCCGGCAGGGTGTCGGCCACGCCACTGCGCACGGTGGCGACCAGCGAATGCGTGGTGCCCAGGTCGATCCCGGCCGCCAGGTGCCGCCGGTGCGGGGCGGAGTCGGCTCCGGGTTCGGTGATCTGCAGTAACGCCATGGAAAATCGGCTCCTTTGGAGGCCGCGGCTGGTTATGGACTAGCCGCGCGCCAGGTTCTGTCGGGTTCGTTTCAGCTCGGTCAGCAGGCGGTCGAAAAAGCGCAGTTCCAGCACGCGATCCTTGGCTTGTGCCCCGGGCGATGCCGGATCGGCCAGGGCCTCGGCGACCTTCGAGCGCGCTTCAT
This sequence comes from Thioalkalivibrio sp. K90mix, assembly GCF_000025545.1. NCBI lineage: Bacteria > Pseudomonadati > Pseudomonadota > Gammaproteobacteria > Chromatiales > Ectothiorhodospiraceae > Thioalkalivibrio > Thioalkalivibrio sp. K90mix. The sequence continues at coordinate 890,824 of NC_013889.1, read as the reverse complement.
CGCGGGCCTTTTCCAGCTCCATGCCCACCGCGTCCAGTTCCTCGCGGTCGCCGGCGGATTCGGCCTCCTCCAGGCGTTCACGCCACTCGATCTGGGCCTCGATGAACTCGATGTTCTGGCTGGTATCGCGTTCGGGATCGAACGTGACACCCGCACGCTCCAGCAATGCCACCGCACGGCGGTAGTCATCGTCGAGGATGGCATAGGCCTCGTTGACATCTGCCGCCATGGCTGCGGCCATGCGCCGCGCCTGGTCGCCCTGGCGGACAAAGCGGTCGGGATGCAGCTCCGCCTGCAGGCGCTTGAAGCGCTCGGCCAGCTGCTGACGGTCGATTTCGAAGGCGACCGGCAAGTCGAACTGCTCGAAGGGATCGGTCATGACGTCCTGCTGTCCTCGCAACGAGAGACTGGCAACGGGGGCGGCGGGCACCCAACGCAAAACGGGGTGGGACAGTGGTTGCCAGGCAACCACCATGCACCACCCCGGATGCGAGCATCACTCAGATGCTGAAGCTTTCACCACAGCCACACCGGGCCTTCTCGTTCGGGTTGTTGAACTTGAAACCCTCGTTCAGGCCTTCCTTGCCAAAGTCCAGCTCGGTGCCATCCAGATAGACCAGCGATTTCGGGTTGACCACGAGCTTCACGCCACGATCCTCGAACACCGTGTCAGTGTCTTCGATATCGTCCGCGAACTCGACCACATAGGCCATGCCCGAGCAGCCGGTCGTCCTGACCCCGAGGCGCACGCCCAAGCCCTTGCCCCGTTGGGCAAGAAAGCTCTGGATGCGCTCGGCCGCCGGTTCGGTGAGTGTAATCGCCATAGGCACCTCAGGCGGTCTTCTGCTCGTTCTGACCATGCCGCTCCTGGTAGTTGGAGATGGCCGCCTTGATCGCGTCCTCGGCCAGCACGGAGCAGTGGATCTTCACCGGCGGCAGGGCCAGTTCTTCGGCGATCTGCGTGTTCTTGATCTGGCTCGCCTCTTCCAGGGTCTTGCCACGCACCCACTCGGTGAGCAGCGAGCTGGAGGCGATGGCCGAGCCACAGCCGTAGGTCTTGAACTTGGCGTCTTCGATCACGCCGTCGTCGTTGACCTTGATCTGCAGCTTCATCACGTCGCCGCAGGCCGGGGCGCCGACCATGCCGGTGCCGACGGACTCGTCGTTCTTGTCGAAGCTGCCGACGTTGCGCGGATTTTCGTAGTGGTCCAGAACCTTGTCACTGTAAGCCATGACCGTTCTCCTGTTGCGTAGTACGCGTTTGCGTTCGTGGTGCCGAGCCGGTGGCCTAGTGGGCCGCCCACTCGACGGTGCTCAGATCGATGCCGTCCTGGTACATCTCCCACAGCGGGGAGAGCTCGCGCAGCTTGGCCACTGCGGCGCGCACGATCTCGACTGTATGGTCGACCTCCTCGACGGTCGTGTAGCGACCGATGGAGAAGCGGATCGAGCTGTGCGCCAGCTCGTCGTCACGGCCCAGCGCGCGCAGCACGTAGGACGGCTCGAGGCTCGCCGAGGTACAGGCGGAACCGGAGGACACGGCGATGTCACGCAGCGCCATGATCAGGCTCTCGCCCTCGACGAAGTTGAACGAGACGTTCAGGTTGTGTGCGACCCGCTGCTCGGCGTCGCCGTTCAGGTAGACCTCTTCCATACCATCGAGGCCCGCCCACAGACGGTCGCGCAGCATGCGGATGCGCTCGAGTTCGGTGCCCATTTCCTCGCCGGCGACGCGGAAGGCCTCGCCCATGCCGACGATCTGATGAGTCGCCAGGGTGCCGGAACGCATGCCGCGCTCGTGACCACCGCCGTGCATCTGCGCCTCAATGCGCACCCGCGGCTTGCGGCGCACATACAGCGCGCCGATACCCTTCGGGCCGTAGACCTTGTGCGCGGAAAAGCTCATCAGGTCGACCGGGAGTTTGGACAGATCGAGCGCAACCTTGCCAGCGGACTGAGCGGCGTCCACGTGGAACACGATTCCGCGCTCGCGGCACAGGTTGCCGATTGCCTCGATGTCCTGGATGACGCCGATCTCGTTGTTCACGTGCATCACGGAGACGACAATCGTGTCATCGCGGATTGCATCCCGCAGCTCATCCATGTCCACCAGGCCGTTGTCCTTCACGCCCAGGTAGGTGACCTCGAAGCCTTCGCGCTCCAGCTGGCGTGCGGTATCCAGCACGGCCTTGTGTTCGGTCTTGACCGTGATGATGTGCTTGCCCTTGCGCTGGTAGAAATGCGCGGCACCCTTGATCGCCAGGTTGTCGGACTCGGTGGCGCCGGAGGTCCAGATGATCTCCTTCGGGTCGGCGCCAACCAGCGCGGCAACCTGTTCGCGGGCATTCTCCACAGCCTTTTCCGCACCCCAGCCGAAGCTGTGGCTGCGCGAAGCCGGGTTGCCAAACAGGCCGTCCTTGGTCAGGCAGCCCGTCATCTTCTCGGCCACACGCTCGTCGACCGGCGTGGTCGCGGAGTAGTCCAGGTAGATGGGCAGTTTCAGGTCACTCATTTCGTGTTCACTCCTTTCGCGACCGCCTCAGGCGGTCGCATTGCTCGATTTCGTTGCACCGCCCTTGAGGGCGTCGCCGTGCATGACCACTTTCTTCACGCCGTCCTGTGCCATCTGCGCCTGATGCCGTTCCAGCACGTCCGCCAGCGTCCGACTGCTGAGAAAGTCGTAGAGCTGCTGGCTGAGATCCGTCCACAGGTCGTGCGTCAGACAGCGTGACTCGGAATTGCAGTTAGCCTTGCCGCCGCAGCGCGTGACATCCACCGGCTCGTCCACCGCGACAATGATATCGGCCACCGAGATACCCTCGGGCTCCCGACTCAGCGCATAGCCGCCACCCGGGCCGCGACTGCTGTTCACCAGGCCTTGCCGACGCAGCCTGGAAAACAGCTGCTCCAGATAGGACAATGACAGTTTCTGGCGTCGCGCCACCTCGGCCAGCGATACCGGGCTGTTCTCGGTGTGCATCGCCACGTCCAGCATGGCGGTGACGGCGTAGCGTCCTTTGGTCGTCAGTTTCATGGCTGTGTTTGTTTCCTGCTCATTTGCCGCGCAGCTTAGAATACCCGACCAAAACGATCAAGTATTCCCCTGCTGTTTACGTTCTTGTTGGCTTTCCGCAGGCCGGGGCACTTCACATTCGTCCGGCTCCAGCCCCTCCAGATCGCAGGGCTCGATCGGCCTCGAGTCCACATCGCCCACCACCTCGCCGGGGTCGATCCCCGCACGCTTCAGGGCCTGGCAGGCCTTGTCCATGCGCTCGTCCAGTTCGTGCACCCGATGCACGATCCGGTGAATCGCGTTGGCCACCGGGTCGGGCATGTCGCGGGCCACGCCATAGGCGTCGAAGCCCATGCGGTCGGCCATCTGCTGAAACCGCGGGTCCGGCTCCGGCCGCGGACCGATGACCCGCGCCGGGATTCCCACCGCGGTCGCATCCGCGGGGACATCCTTCAGCACCACGGCATTCGAACCGATGCGCGCACGGTCACCCACGTGGATCGGGCCGAGCAGTTTGGCCCCCGCACCGATGACCACCTCGTTGCCCAGCGTCGGGTGGCGCTTGCCGCCCTCCCAACTGGTGCCACCCAGGGTCACCTGGTGGTAGATCGTGCAATCGTCGCCGACCTCAGCAGTTTCGCCGATCACCACGCCCATGCCGTGGTCGATAAAGAAGCGCCGCCCGATCTTCGCGCCCGGGTGGATCTCGATCCCGGTTACCCAGCGGCTGAAGTTGGCGATCACCCGCCCCAGCCAGCGCATACGATGGTTCCACAGCCAGTGCGCCAGCCGGTGATACCAGAGCGCATGCAGACCGGGATACGCCGTCAACACTTCGAAGGCGTTGCGGGCGGCGGGGTCGCGTGCGAACACGCAGCGGATATCCTCGCGCATCCTGTCAAACATGGTCCGGCCTCATTCCTGAGTCATTTACTAAGGTATCACTTCCGCGCGCGGCCCGCCTCAGCGGCCACGCTCCGTGTGCGTCAATATGCCGCGCAGCATGCGCACCTCGCTGGCACTGAGCCCCGCGCGCATATAGAGGTGGCGCAGACGCCGCATCAGATGACGCGGGTTCTCGGGATCCAGCACTTCGATGGTCGTCAGCGCCTTTTCAAAATGGCTGAACAGGCCCTCCATCTCCGCCTGGCTCGCCAGCGGGTCGCGCGCATCCTCCGGTTCGGCTGCCGTTCTGGCCGACTCTCCGGCCAGGGCGGCCATGCGCAAGGCATAGGTCATCACCTGCACGCTGCCAGCGAGATTCAGGGAGCTGAAATTCGGGACAGTCGGGATCTGTACAAAGGCGTTGCAGTGATCCAGCTCGGCGTTGGTCAGCCCGCTGTGCTCGCGCCCGAACACCAGCGCGACCGGCCCCTCGGCCGCTTGCGTCAGCACCTGTTCGGCCGCGATGTCCGGACCCAGCACGGGCACCGAGTGCGTGCGCAACCGGGCGCTGGTGCCAATGACCCACACACAGTCCGAGACCGCAGCCGCCAGGTCGTCCACTACCCGTGCCCCCGCCAGCAGGTCATCGGCCCCGGAGGCCAGCGCCGTGGCATCCGCATGCGGGAACCGCTCTGGCGCTACCAGCACCAGATCGGTGATCCCCATGGCCTTCATCGCGCGTGCAGCGGAGCCGATGTTGCCCGGATGCGTCGTGCCCACCAGCACGACCCGCACCCGGCCCAGGCATTGCTCCATATGCGGAACCCCCTTCGTTCAAGGCGTCGGATTGTACACACCGGTGCCTGCGACTTCCCAAAAAAGAGCCGCTTGTGTATTGTTCGCGGCCTTTCCGCGGCACGTGCGCGCGCCCGCTGGACACCCCTCAGGACACCAGGAGACACCCCATGCACCCCATGCTGAACACGGCGGTATCGGCGGCTCGCGAGGCCGGACGCATCACCACCCGCGCCTGGGGAAGACCGGATCGTATGAACACGCGCGAGAAGGCCCGCAACGACTGGGTGTCGGATGTCGACCTCTCCGCCGAGCAGGCGATCGTGCAGGCCCTGCGCCGCGCCTACCCCGATCACACCATCATGGCGGAAGAAGGCGGACAGCAGGACGGGGCTGACGGCGAATACGTCTGGATCATCGACCCGCTGGACGGCACCACCAACTACCTGCGCGAGATCCCCCAGTACGGCATTTCCATCGCACTCAAGCACAAGGGACGACTGGAACAGGCAGTGGTCTACGACCCGCTGAAGGAAGAGCTGTTCACCGCGACGCGGGGTGCCGGGGCATTTCTCAACAGCCGTCGCATCCGCGTCTCCGACCGCAAGGACCTCAACGGCGCCCTGCTGGGCACGGGCATCCCCTTCCGCGAAGGCCAGGATCTGGAGCGTTACCTCAGCAGCCTGCGCCACCTGGTGCCGGGTACCGCCGGTGTGCGCCGTCCTGGCTCCGCCGCGCTGGATCTGGCCTGGGTTGCCTGCGGGCGTTTCGATGGCTTCTGGGAAATGGGCCTCCAGCCCTGGGATATCGCGGCGGGCCTGCTGCTGGTGCAGGAGGCGGGTGGCGTGGTCAGTGACTGGGCCGGCAACCCGGATGTGCTGCGCCGCGGTGATGTCGTCGCCGGCAACCCGAAGGTGCTCAAGGCCATGCTGCAGCGCCTGCACCAGGCCGAAAAAGAACGCGCCGCCCAAGCGAGTGTGCTGGTCTAATGTTGGTGGACACCTCGATCGGTGGAATGATTGGGATCTGATCGAGGAGACGATATGGGACGCAGGAATTTTGATCCGGAGTATAAGCTTCGGGTTGCCCGGATGGTGGTGGACGAGGGCCAGGGTGTGCCGCAGGTGGTGCGGGATACGGGGGTCGGCGAGACGGCGGTCCGGCGCTGGGTCGAGCAGCTCAAGGCGGATCGATCCGGCGAGGCGGGTGATGGTCGCCCCCTGACGCCGGAGCAACGCCGGATCCGGGAGCTGGAGGAAGAGAACCGCCGACTGCGAGAGGACAAGGCCCTACTAAAAAAGGCTTCGGCCTTCTTCGCCCGGGAACTGCTGTGATGGTTCGCTGCATCACGACGCTGGCGAAGAAGGCTCCGGTGAAGCGGGTGTGTGATCTGCTGGAGGTGAACCGGTCGGGCTACTACGCGGCGCAGACGCGCCGCCGGCGGCCGCGCCAGCCGTGTGCACTGGAGGCACGGGTCAAGGAGGCGTTCGAGCAGTCGGAATGGACCTACGGCAGCCGCCGTGTGCAGGCCGCCCTGCGTTCGGACGGTGTGACGGTGGGCCGCTACCGGGTCCGCCGTCTGATGCGGGAACAGGGCCTGCGCCCGGTCTGGAAGCGGGCGTTCGTCGTGACCACCCAGCGGGATGCGACCGCGCCGGTGGTGGAAAACCACCTGGACCGGCAGTTCCAGCCATCGCGCCCGAACGCGGCCTGGGTGACGGATATCACCTACATCCGGACCCGCACCGGCTGGACGTATCTGGCGGCGGTGCTGGACCTGTTCAACCGCAAGGTGGTGGGCTGGTCCATGAGCCGAAGGCTGGATGCCGAGTTGGCCTGCAGTGCGCTACGCATGGCGCTGCAGAGCCGGCAACCCGAGCCCGGTCTGCTGGTCCACTCCGACCAGGGCTGTCAGTACACCAGCGACGCCTGGCGGCGTGTGCTGGCGCAGCACGGCGCCCGGGCCAGCATGAGCCGGCGGGGTAACTGCTGGGACAATGCGGTGGCCGAGCGCTTCTTCCTGAACCTGAAGATGGAGCGGGTCTGGCGGCGGGACTACGCCAACCATGGCGAGGCCACCCGGGACATCACCGACTACATCGTCGGCTTCTACAACGAGCGCCGGATGCACTCGACCTTGGGCTACCTGTCGCCCAACGCCTACGAGCGAAAATGGACAGCCGAACCTCCTATCGAGGTGTCCGAAATCGCTTGACCACTACAGAGCGACTGAGCCCCCCTTCGACCGCCCTGCCGGGCTAACACCCAGGTAGCCCCCCCGGCCACCTTTCGCGCCGTTAAGGCTGGACCTGGTTCGTCCTCTGGTGTTTATCGTGGCTTCGGTCCGCCGCCTGCCGCGACCCCGGCCCGCACAGCGGGCCGGGGTTTCCCTCGCTCCGAGGCTTTTCGCGGGCGGCGCTGAAACTCGCTGCGCCTTCGGCTTCGCTCAGACAGTCAGCGCCTCTCTTCCCGCGAAAACCCTCTCCACTCGGCGCGACGACAACGGGGGTGAAGGTCAAGACAACAGCTGCTCTGGCGCTTGTGCTTATGGATGGAGGCTAGGTCTTCGAACATCTTGGGCAAGCTCGGCCTTCGGCCTTGGCGTGCCGCGCCCGCTAGCGGGTGCCAGACCCAATGTAGGATGCGGATGAGCGCGGCGAATCGCATCAGGGTTGCCCCGACGTCGGAACGGTGCGTTTCGCTGTAGTCAACCGCACCCTACGGCGCTGGAGTTGGCTGCAGGCGTGGGGATACCTTCTGTTTTGACCTTCATCCCCCCGTATGAAGCCCCTTGCGGAAGGGTCCTCGGGACGGAAGAGAGGCGCTGACTGTCTGAGCGGAGCGTAGCGCAGCGAGTTTCAGCGCCGCCGTCCCGAGGACCCTGGAGCAAGGTCCCCGGGCGGAATCCGGGTGCCCTTCTTTGGGTACTTTCTTGGGCAAGCAAGAAAGTACCTCGCGGCGCGCTGGCGAGACAGCGCAGGCAGGCGGCGGACCGAAGCCACCGTAAACACTGAAAGACGAACCACGCCCAGCCTCAACGGCACCGGACAGGTGCGACACACGCCGGGCGCTGGCGATCAGTCGCGTTCCTCGAACCAGAGGATCAGCCGCGCATGATGCTTCGGCTGCCCTTCGACTCCGCGCCCCGGGCGCAAGTCGTATTCCTCGAAGGCCGTCCTGAGCGCCTCGCTGTGCTCCAGCCACTCTTCGGTCATCCGCAGGATCAGCGTGGTCGGCGACGGCCGATGCACCGCCGGATGGAAGCGCTGCGAGATCATCCCGGGCAGCGGGGGTTCCGGCTCGGACCGAAAGCCGTCGTCATCACGGAAACGCTCCCAGGCCGTCTCCAGCAAGGCGATCGCGGCGTCGCGATCACCACTGTCGCGTACCGAATCCCAGTCACGAAGCCCTTGGGCAACATAGGCGTAGTCGTTCAGCGTCGCACCGCCGGCATCGTCGCTCGGCAGGCCCATCAGCGTCGGCAAGTCGTCGGGCGACTCGGCCACCTCCAGCAACCACGAGCGCACGGCCTCTCCGGCCTCCTCGAAGCGCTCGTCGTGGTCGGCTGCAAGCGACAGCGCGGAAAGCAGCAGCCCATGCGCCCCGGTCAGGACCTTTTCGTCGCGCGGCAGACCGCGCTCCTCGCGAGCCTGGATCAGGGCCTCGCGGCCACTGTCCACCTGCTCCCGCACCACCTCCTCGTCGAGCTCGAAGCGCTCGGCCAATTGCGTGATGGAATCGCCTCCACGCGGCAGGTATCCGAGGTCGAACACCGAGGGCCCTTCCATCCCGAAATAGGCCCGCACCAGTTCCGGGTGCTCGTGCTCCGCCAACGCAGCGTCGAGGTCCTCCTCAGGCCACAGGTACGCACCGCCCTCGCGCCCCTGCTCGTCGATGGCCGAGAGACTGGCCGCGAATCCACGAAAGCCCTCGGGACCGACGTCGGCCTGTTCGCCCAGGTCATCCTCGCGCAGGGCCATGTCGCGCTTCACGAAATCGAGGTTCTCCAGGCCGATATCGACCCAGTCATCGCGATCGAAGTGCTTGCCCGCCTTGAGGTAAATCCATGCCAGCTGGGCCTGGTCCTCCAGCATCACTTCGAAATGCGGCTCGTCCCAGTCCGGCGATTCGGAATAACGAAAGAACCCGCCACCCAGGACGTCACGCAGCCCGGACCCGCTCATCTCGTCCAGCGTGATCTCGAGAAATTCCGGGACCCAGTCCGGTGCCTTGCCAGCCTGTTCGGCCTCGAGCATCGCGCGCAGCCACGGCGAATGCGGGAACTTGGTCGAACTCCCGAACCCGCCCTGGAGGTCATCGGCCTCGCGTTCCATTGCGTTCCAGAGGACCTGCGGCAGACGCGCCGCCCGACTGTCCGACATGGGCTCTTCGCCCTTGCGCAGTTGTTCGGAGAGCTCGTCACTGCCGCGGCGAGCGAGCTCCAGAAGCCTGTCGTAGTCTGCCGCGAGGCGATCGGTAATGCCGTCCAGGAACTCCGCGAACTGATCACGCGGGGCATACACCACGCCTGTGAGCGCGTACCCCTCGGGCGTGACCACCACGTTCAGCGGCCAGCCGGTTGCCCCGGCGGTCGCGCGCTGAAACTCGAGCAGATAGGTATCGAGCGCGCCGTTCACCTCGCGATCGACCTTGACCGGGATGAAATGCTCGTTCAGGCGCTCGGCAATGCCATCGTCCTGGAAACTCTCCTCCTGCATGACATGGCAGTAATAGCAGGAGTAGTACCCACTCGAGATCAATAGCGGGCGCTGTTCCTCACGGGCTTTCTCCAGCAGCGCAGGATCCCAGGCACGCCACTGTACCGGGTCGTCGACATGCAACCGGAGGTACGGGGAAATACTCTCTGCCATTTCGGGATTGGCCTGCACCGGCATGGCCACAGCCAAGGACAGGGCTGTAATCACGCCCAGCATGGAACTGGCCCGAATGACCGGATGTCGCGCTCTGTGTCCGTCCTGCGGCATGGTTCGCCTCCATATGGGATCCTTTGCCCTATTAGGGGACTAAACCCCGTTCGGGTTCATTCCAACGGAGATACCCCATGAAGGCCTGGTGGCCAATCGCGAGGGAGCGGTCGAGCTCGGGGTTGACGGCAACCATCAGTACGGCCGATGCTCGGCCCGAATACGTAGTACATGATCCGTACAGATGCTGTACAATTAACCAATGGCCAGCGCGACACAATTGGGCACATCCGAACAGGAAGGTCTTTATCCCATCCGCCACGTGTGCGCGGAGACCGGGATCAATGACGTCACTCTGCGCGCCTGGGAGCGCCGCTACGGGCTGATTCGCCCGATGCGCACGCCCAAGGGTCATCGGCTGTACAGCGCAGACGACATTGCCCGCATCAAGCGCATACTGGAGCTGCTCGACCAAGGGATTCCGGTCTCCCAGGTCCATCGGGTCCTGGCCAGCGAAAACGCAACGGTGGAACTGCCCTCCTCGCCGCACACCGAATCCGAAGCGCCCGCCAACCACAATCGCACGGGCAGCAGCAAACCCGGTATTGCCCCTCACACGCTCGACCCACTGGCCGAGGCGCTCTATGCCTCTGCCGCGGAACTGGACGTTAGTCAGCTGGAAAGGACCTACGCCCGCCTGGTCATGCGCCACGGCTGGAACGGCGTGCACGAAAGCGCCTTTCTCGACGTCTATCGGCGTCTGCGCGAGGAATCGCGGCACTCGCCCGAAGGCGAGGTTCGCCTGGCGGTTTTCGCGGCCTGGGCGACCGCGGCCTTTTCCGACCAGCTGCGCGCCGCGATCCGGGCCTGCGAGGGCCCCTCGATCCCGTGCCTGGTACTGGGGGGCGGGCACCAGCAAGTGGGCGGGATGTTACTGCAGCTGGCCTGCGCCCGACGGGGCCTGAAGACCCTTCCGCTGTTCGACGCCACCAGCCCCCAGGCCCTAGAGGCACTGGTGCAGCGTCTGTCGGCCCCTGCGGTGATCATCCATGGATCCTCGCAGCTGATGCGTTCGCCCGAACTGCCGCGCGTCGAGGCCATCCTGAGTCGTCCCGGTCCGCGCTGCTATCTGGCGGGTTCCGCCGCGCTGGAACTCGCCCAGATGGATCATCAGCGCGAGATCGAAGTGCTGCCCGGCGCGCCGCTCGAAGCGGCCGAACTCCTCAGCCGGCAGCTGCCTCACTGAGCCGGTCCACCACGGCTCGTGGACTCCGGCCAACCTCCGACCGCAAACGACCACCCGACGAGATTACTGGTGGTCCTAGGTGACCAGCTCGCCCAGCCACACCCCGCTCTGGAGGCCTTGCACCCGTCCCGTGACGCCCTGTGGATGGCCGAGGTGCCGGGCGAATCGCTGCATGTCCGGTCACACACCGCCCGTACGGTGCTGTTCCTCTCGGCGATGCGACACTTCGCCCGGCGCCAGCGCGAGGACGGGTGGACGCTGCACTACCATGCCCTGGGCGAACACAGGCACCACACGCTCGAGTCCGTCCTGGAGGCCGATCTGCGCCGCCTGCGTCCGTGCGAGGTTCAGGTCCTGCAACCTGGCGAAATCCGCGTACAGCGCGGACTGGAGGCGGCCTGCCGCAGCGCCGGGGTCACGCTCACCGTCCTGCCCGACCCGCTGTTCCTGGTATCGCTCGAGGCATTCTCCGAGTGGGCCGGGGCCCGCAAGCAACTGCGGATGGAGTATTTCTACCGCGACCAGCGCCGCCGCCTTGATGTACTGATGGAGGGCGGCGGACCCGCCGGCGGCCAGTGGAACTTCGACGCCGAGAACCGGCGGCATTTCGGCCGCGAAGGCCCCGGCCGGCTGCCAACGCCAAAAGCCTTCCCGCCCGACGCCCTCACGCGCAAGGTGATCCAGACCATCGCCGAGCAGCTGCCCGACCTCCCCGGCCGCTGCGAGGACTTCGACTGGCCGGTCACACCCGCACAGGCGCGCGAGGCCCTGGATGATTTCATCGCCCATCGGCTGCCACACTTCGGCCAATACCAGGACGCGATGTGGAGCGGCGAGCCCTGGCTGTACCACGCCCGCCTGTCCGCCGCACTGAATCTGCACCTGCTCGGCCCGCGCGAGGTAATCGCTGCGGCGGAAGGCGCCTGGCACAGTGGCCATACCCCGCTGGCCGCTGCGGAAGGCTTTGTCCGTCAGATCCTGGGCTGGCGCGAGTATGTGCGCGGCCTGTATTTCCATTTCGGCGAGCGCTGGCACGAGTGGAACGCGCTCGAAGCCGGGGAGCCCCTGCCGGCGCTGTACTGGGATGCCAACACCGAGATGCACTGCCTGCACGAAGCCATCGGGCAGACCCTGCGTCTTGGCTATGCCCACCACATCCAGCGCCTGATGGTCACCGGCCTGTTCGCGCAGCTGCTGGGGGTACAACCGGCCGCCATTCACGGGTGGTATCTGGGCATCTACGTCGATGCGGTGGAATGGGTGGAGATGCCGAACGTCATCGGCATGTCGCAGCACGCCGATGACGGCCGCATGGCCTCCAAGCCCTATGTCGCCACCGGGCGCTACATCCAGCGCATGAGCAACTACTGCACGCAGTGTCGCTATCACCCGACCGAGGCGCTGGGCGACGACGCCTGTCCATTCACAACCCTCTACTGGGACTTCCTCGATCGCCACCGCGATCGCTTCGCGAATCATCCGCGCACCGCGCTGCAGTGGAAGCACGTCGAGAAGATGGACACCGAACGCCTTCAGGCCATTCGCACACAGGCCGCCGCGATCCGCGAACGGCTGCGCCAGGGGGAGCGACTCTGATGCCCGGACCCACCCTCGTCTGGCTGCGCCAGGACCTGCGCCTGGCCGACCAGCCCGCGCTGCATGCCGCCGTCGAGCGCGGCGGGGCCGTGATCCCGGTCTTCATTCATGCCCCGGACGAGGACCTGCAGTGGCCCCCCGGGGCCGCCTCCAACTGGTGGCTGCACCACAGCCTGCAGTCGCTCAACGAGGCGCTGAACAAGGCCGGCAGCCCTCTGGTGGTGCGCGCCGGCCCGAGCCTCGACACCCTGCGCGAGCTGGTCGCCGAGACCGGGGCCACGGCCGTGTACTGGAACCGCGTCTACGAACCCGCTCGCGTCCTGCGTGACCAGGGCATCAAGGCCGGGCTGCGCGCCGACGGACTGGATGTTCGCAGCTTCAACGCGGCCTTGTTGATCGAGCCCTGGGATGTCGAGACCGGCCAGGGCGGCCCGTACAGGGTCTTCACCCCGTTCTGGCGCGCCTGCCTGCAGCGCGGGATCGAACAGAACCCGCTCCCCGCCCCTTCCCGCCTGCCGGCGCCCGGGAAACCACCGCGTTCCTTGATGCTCGACGACCTGGAACTGTTGCCACCAATCGACTGGGCCGGCGGCCTGCGCGCCACCTGGACGCCCGGCGAGCGTGGCGCCCGGGACCGCCTGGAGCGGTTCCTCGAGCAGGCGATCGCAGGCTATGCCGACAGCCGCGACCGTCCCGACCAGGACGGCACCTCGCGGCTGTCACCGCATCTGCATTTTGGCGAGGTCTCGCCGCGCCAGGTGCTGCGCGCACTGCGCGATGCCGGCGTCAGCCTGGATCACAAGGGACCCGAGTCCTTCGTGCGTGAACTCGGCTGGCGCGATTTTGCGCACCATGTGCTCTATCACTTCCCGCACACGACGGAACAGCCCCTGAACCCGCGCTTCGAAGATTTCCCCTGGCGCGAATCGGAGGCCGACCTCGCCGCGTGGCAGCAGGGCCGCACCGGCATCCCGATCGTGGACGCAGCGATGCGCCAGCTGTGGGAAACCGGCTGGATGCACAACCGCCTGCGCATGGTCGTGGGCTCGTTTCTGACCAAGAACCTGCGCCTGCACTGGGGACACGGCGCCCGATGGTTCTGGGACACCCTGGTCGACGCCGATCTCGCCTCCAACACCCTGGGCTGGCAGTGGGCCGGCGGTTGCGGCGCCGACGCGGCACCCTATTTCCGGATCTTCAACCCGCAACGCCAGGGGGAACAATACGACCCGGACGGGCGATTCGTGCGAAGCTTTCTGCCGGTGCTCAAGAAGACCGAAACACGGTATATTCACGCCCCGGGCGCCGGCGGCACCCCGGGCTATCCCGACCCGATCGTCGATCTGAAAGCCAGCCGCCAGGCCGCACTCGAGGCCTTCGAGGCCATCAAGAAGACTTCACCCAATTAAAGAACATCATCCAGCAAGGCCCAGACATGACCTTTTCCGAACGCAACCTGCACTACCCCAAAGGCGTCAGCTACAACTTCAGCCGCCACGACAAAACCACCCCGGTACGCGTGACCCACGAGGGCAAGCGCTACGTAGGGCAGATCCTGAATTCCAAAGCCCCCTACCGCATCCGCGTGACTGAGGAGATCGTCGCACCCGGCTCCGCGCGCTTCATCCCGGTACGCGAGATCCAGGTGCAAAACCTCGATGGTGTCGAGTACCTGCACAACGGCTACCACGGGCACTAGGGAGACGCGAGGGCGGCCATCGCGGCCGCCCCTCGGAGCAGGCAAAGGCATGGCGGCTCATGCACACACGGGTCCCCATGCCCTAAACTTGAGACATAGTCACCCAGAAACCGGCTCCGGGTCGGCAAGGAGTACGCCATGAAATACCGGCTGATCGGCATGATCGGTCCTGTCCTGCTGGCCTTCCTGCTCACGGGTCCGGTGGCGGCAGAAAAGCCCTCAGACGAGCGTGCACTCGCAGGCGCCGAACACGGCCAGATCCTCTGGGACATCACCATTGGCGACCCCGAACGTCTGATTGCCCGGCTGAGCGTCATCGAGGAGACCTACGAGGACATGGTGCGCCAGGGCCTGGAACCGAACATGGTGTTCGCGTTTCGCGGCGGTGCCGCCGCATTGATCGCGCGCGACACCAACCACCTGGAGATCGAGGACGTCTCGGCAGTACGCCACATCCATGACCGCCTGGCCGACATCCAGGAGCTGGATGGCGTCCATATGGAGGCCTGCTACATCGCCACCCGTCGCTTTGATCTGGGCCAGGAGGACCTGATCCCGGGCGTCCATCTGGTGGGCAACACCTTCCTGTCCATCATGGGCTATGAGCGGCAGGGATACACCACCATCCGGATCGACTGACCCGGCCCCTCAAATCCCGTTACAATCCAGGTGATATCGTCTCGCGGCCAGACAGCGCGGGCAAGACACGCAATAACCACCCGGGCACCGGCAACAGCGGCGACGTCGTCTGTTGGCATGCACCCGGCGTTTGCGATAGGGGGGATGGTTGGCTCATCTGGAGATCACGACCTTCGGCACAGTCGGCGTGCGGGTCGAGGGACGAGATGTGCCCGCCCTGTCCGGCACCAAGTTGGGGCTGCTGCTGACCTACCTGGCGGCCGAATGTCCACGGCGCGTTCCACGCCAGGAGCTGGCGCACCTGTTCTGGCCCGAGCTGGACAGCGACAGCGCACGTGTCAACCTGCGCCAGGGCCTCTTTCAGCTGCGGCGCCAACTCCCGGACCTGCCCACCGCCCTGCTTGAAGCCACACCGCGCTACGTCCACTTTCAGCTTCAGCCCGGCACACCGAGATCGATTTCCTCGCCCTGCACCGCCTGCGGGCCGACCGCAGCCACCTGAGCTGCAACGAACTGGCCGCACATACCCTCGCGAGCATCCGCCACTACCATGGGCCCTTTCTTGATCCCGTGCGCGCACTCCAGGATCTCCCCGAGCTCGCCGCCTGGGCACAGACACAGCGCGACCACTACTGGTCCCAGCTGCTCCTTCTGATCGAGGAAAATCTCGACGTTCTCTGTCATTCCTCAGACGCCGAGGCCCTGCTCACCGAGCTCCAGCGCCTGGTGGCGATGGAGCCCCACGAAGAGGCTCTGCACCGTCTGGTCATGCTGACCCTGGCCGGCATGGGTAACCGCGAGCGGGCGCTGGAACACTTTGGCCGCCTGGAGCGCCAGGCGGTCGATGGCCCTGGTCAGTTACTGGTGCGAACCCGCGACGAAATCCTGGTCCCAACACCAAAGGCACCGGCCACGGTGTCTCCGACTGCCACACCCGAGACAGCCTCCCTGCGTGCCGAGCGCCGCCGGGTCACCGTCGTGGCCTGCCTTGTCCAGGCGGACTCCGACCTTGACGTAGAGCTGCAGCATGAACGCATGCAACACACGCTGGAGCAACTGGACCTGGTCTTGCTGAACCATCGGGGCCATGTCGTTCGGGCCCCTGGCTGCGGCCTCCTCGCCTATTTTGGCTATCCTGCAGGACGCGAGCAGGCCACTGTCGATGCCGTCCACGCCGCCTGGCAAGTCCTGCAGACAGCACCAAGCGACTGTCAGCTGCGCATAAGCGTCGATACCGACCTCATCGTAACAGGGGTCGACCCGGACACCCCCGACCCCGCTGGCCAGCTCAGCCAGCGCGCGCAGGCTCTGGCGCGTTCGACCGACACGGGAACGCTCGTGGTCTCTCCATCCGTGCACCAGCGCGTCTCGGGATATTTTCTCTTCAGCCCTCACGCGGGCACGGGAGCACCCGAAGGAAGCCAGCGCGTCACGGGCGACCCCGGCCCCCTGGATCGTGTCGATGCCCAGCACGCCCGAGGTGGCCTCACCCCCCTGGCGGGACGCACAGAGGAGCTTGAGCGCCTGCACCAAATCTGGCGCCAGACACTCAAACATCACAAGCCGCACTTTGTACTGATCCAGGGTGAAGCCGGACTGGGCAAGAGCCGTCTCGCACGACACCTCGACGAGCGCATCCGCGGCCAGGCGCGCTCGCGCTTCCTGCTGAAGTGCCGCGAGGACCGCTCGCGGCACTTGTTGGCGCCCGTGCGTCAGGCGTTCGCCACCTGGCTTGGACTCGGCAGCATGAATGCCAGCCGCCAGCGGCGACTGGCACGGGTCCTCGGCACCGCTCGCTCACTCGATGCGGACATCGCCGACGCCCTGGCGCACTGGCTCACACACCCGGACAGCAACGGGCTCGAAGCGCTGGCCGCGCAGGGACTCGACCGGGATCACATCATTGATGTCCTCGTCGAGCTCGCCCGGCGCCGAGCCCGCCGAGGCCCCCTCCTGCTGATCTGTGACGACCTGCACTGGATGGATTCCGGCACGGCCGAATTCCTTCGACGCCTGTATCAGCGCCTGCATGACCGCCCGTTGCTGACCCTGCTCACGGCCCGCATGAGCTTTCGCTCCAACTGGCGCGATGTCCCGCTTGAGCATCTGCGACTGCACGCCCTGCCCGACCAGGCTGCACATGAACTCATCGAGCGTTGCGACACCCGGCATCGCCTGACGAAACACCTGCGCGCGCAACTCATCGAACGCGGCGAGGGCGTCCCGCTTTTTCTCGAGGAGCTGACGCGCTACACCCTCGAAGCCGCGCGCACGGGGACCCTCCCCGACACCTTGCCGCCCGGGCTGGCCAATCTGCTGGTGGCACGCCTGGAACAAACCGGGACCGCGCGGGATTTGGCCCACGCCGCCGCCGTAATCGGACGCGATTTTGATACACGCATCCTGAGTCACCTCCTGGAGCAGCCAGCCGACACGATCCGCCGCCAGCTCAGCCGCCTCACGGGCCGCGGGTTCGTCGAGCCGGTCGGCGTCCTGGACGGTGTGCGCTACCGTTTCCGTCACGCCCTATTCCAGCAGGCTGCCTACGAATCCATGCTGGTGGCCGAACGAACGCGTCTTCACGGCCGCCTGGCGGATCTCCTGCGTGACGATCAAGGCACGAGCAATATCGACTGGGGCCAGGTGGCCAGCCATCTTTATCACGCCGGACGTGTGGACGAGGCCGTGCCCGCCTGGCTCGAGGCGGGAGAGGCGGCGTTCGCCCGGGGCATGCTGCTGGAGGCATCACACTACTTCGAAGATGCCCTCAGCTGTCTCGATCGCGAGCTAGGCGACCGGGAACCCTCGGAAGAACGCGACGCGCAGACGCAGCGAGCTCTGGGCGGACTGGGTGCCTCAAACCTCGCCCTGTTGGGGTACGGCTCCCGCACGGTCCACGCGATCTTCGAACGCACCTTGGGCATCACCGCGCCTCAGCGAGATGCGGTGCAGTACTTCCGTGTGCTCTGGGGCCTTTGGCACGGCGCCGGATCCTGGCACGGCTTTGATGAAGCCCACCGACTGGCCAACGACATGGAACAGGTCGCAGAGCAGTCGAACGACCGCCTGCTACGAATCGCCGCACACTACGTACAAGGCAACACGCACTTCTGGAGTGGCCAGCTACCGCTGGCGCTGGAACACCAGACCCAGGCGCTCGCCCTGTACCGCGAAGACGACCACCCGCACCTGGTCGCGCGCCACACCGAGAACCCCGCGATCAGCTCACGCGGCTTCATGGCCTGGACGCTCCTCTTCTTCGGCAACCACGCTCGCGCGTGGGAGGAAATGGATGCGGCCTGCGCCGAGGCCGCAGCGCTGGAGCACCGCCCCACAGAGGCCTTTGTATACGCCTTCCGGGCAGCGCTTGGCTTCTTCGCCGACGACCCTGACGAAGCCCTGACCTCCGCCCGCCGCGCGCTCGCGATTGCCGAGGACTATGACTATCCCCTCTGGCGGGCCTCAGGCCTGGCACTACAGCACTGGGCCCTGGCGCGCCAGGGCGACACCTCGGCCGTGGCACCACTCCGGGAACAGGCAGACGCATTGCGCCACATCATGGATGGCGTCAGCACCATCTTTCAGCTCTTCCTGCTCGACGCACTGCATGCAACCGGAGCCAAGCCTTCTGAGCGTCTGCAGATCGCCACCGCTACACTGACCAACTGCCTGAAACGAGGCGACCACGGCTTCGAGCCCGCAATCCGGCGACTGCGTGCCCATGCGCTGCTGGAACACAGCGACGGCACCGACAACGAGGGTTGGCAGGAGCTGGAGCGGGCACGCCGTCTGGCCCACGACCACGGCAACCCGAATATCGAACGATTAACCCTGCTCGACTATGCCCGCTTTGCTCGCGATGACGTCTGGCGCCAGTGGAGCGAACGCGAACTCCTGCGCATCAACCACTGCATCATCCCCCGACGACACCCATCCGAGCAGGCGCTGCAGCAGAACCCGCGGCTCGCCTGAAGCGATCCCGGGCCAGCACGGGTAGCGTCCTGCACAAAAGAAAAGGCCCGAACCTTTCGGTTCGGGCCTTTTCGGAATAATGGCGTCCCCACGGGGATTCGAACCCCGGTCGCCGCCGTGAAAGGGCGGTGTCCTAGGCCTCTAGACGATGGGGACGTAGAGGCAACGTCTTGTTGCTAGTTTGGCGGGCCCTGGGGCCGGCCGCTTCTGTGACCTCCGGCGGTCTCACGATAAATGATCGTGGTTACAACACCGGTAAACACCAGAAGAAATCCGATCGGAACCGCCGCAATCAGGGGCTTGGACCAGGTTTGCTCCCCGGTGAACATCAGCCCGAAACCGCCGAACAGTCCAACCACTGCGATCACCAGACCCACCCAGATGGATATAACCCCAAAACGATGCATCGGTGAACTCGCTTACACCCGAATTTGGTGGAGCCAGGCGGGATCGAACCGCCGACCTCCTGCATGCCATGCAGGCGCTCTCCCAGCTGAGCTATGGCCCCGTGTCAGGCGAGCGCGTACTGTAGCCAGCACCCCCTGGAGTGTCAACCCGCTTCCGCCGAAATTTTCTTCAACGCCCGCTCGATTCGAGCCAGTGATCGCTCACGCCCAATCAGCACCAGGGTGTCGTCGATCGGCGGCGATACCGTACTGCCGGTCAGGGCCACACGCAGCGGCTGCGCGACCTTGCCCAGCTTGAGATCCAGCCGCTCGCCGGTGTGCACCACGACCTCGTGCAGCGGCTCCTTCTCCCAGGCACCCAGCGCACTGAAACCGTCATGCAGCGTCTGCAGCACCGGGAGGGCCTCGGCGGTGAGCTGCTTGCGCGCGGCCTTCTCGTCGTAGTCCTCGAACTCGCGGTAGAAGTACACGCTGTTCTCGGCCATCTCGCGCAGGGTGCGCGCTCGCTCACGCTGAGCGATCACCACGTCGCGCATCGCCGGGCCATTGGCCGGATCGATGCCCAGCTGACCCAGGTGCCAGCCGAACTCCAGCGCCACATGATCCGGGTCCAGCGTCTTGATGTAATGCTGGTTCAACCACAACAGCTTGTCCGGGTTGATCGCCGAGGCGGACTGATTCACGTCCTCGATATCGAACAGGCGCACCAGTTCGTCCACCGAGAAGATCTCCTGATCGCCATGCGCCCAGCCCAGACGGACGAGATAGTTCAGCAGTGCCTCTGGCAGGTAGCCCTCGTGGCGGTACTGCATCACCGAAACCGCGCCGTGGCGCTTGGACAGCTTGGCCCCGTCCGGGCCCATGATCATCGGCAGGTGGCCGTAGCGTGGCGGCTCGACACCCAGCGCCTTCAGGATATTGATCTGGCGCGGGGTGTTGTTCAGGTGGTCATCGCCGCGGACCACGTGGGTGATCCCCATGTCCATGTCATCGACCACGACCGTCAGGTTGTAGGTCGGCGAGCCGTCGGAGCGCGCGATGATCAGGTCGTCCAGTTCGCGGTTCTGGAAGGCGACCTTGCCGCGCACCATGTCGTCGACAACCGTCACACCCTCGTCCGGGGTGCGAAAACGGATCACCGGCTCCACCCCCTCGCGCGGTTCGGTGCGGGTGCGGCAGCGTCCGTCGTAGCGTGGCTTTTCCTTGCGCGCCTTCTGCTCCTCGCGCATCGCATCCAGCTCTTCCTTGGTGCAGTAGCAGCGATAGGCGTGGCCCGTCGCCATCAACTGGTCGATCACTTCCTTGTACCGGTCGAAGCGTTCCGTCTGGTAGAACGGCCCGTGATCGTAGGTCAGCCCCAACCAGTTCATGCCCTCGAGGATCGCGTTCACCGACTCCGCGGTACTGCGCTCCAGGTCGGTATCCTCGATACGCAGCACGAACTCACCACCGTGGTGACGCGCATACAGCCAGGAGAACAGCGCGGTGCGGGCACCACCGATATGCAGATAGCCGGTTGGACTGGGGGCAAAACGGGTGCGAAAACTCATGCGGGCTACTCGTCTCGATCGGGAGGTGGAAAACGAAGGCGCATAGGGTAGCAGAACGCCACCGTACTGCCGCGCGGACCGCCGACTATACTCGTAAACGAGCCAACCGACTGCCCGCACGCGGGTCCAAGGAGCACCCATGAACACCACTCTTACTCGGCTCTCCACGCTGCTCGTGCTGACGGGAGGCCTTGCCCTGGTCGGCACCGCCACGGCCGCCGATCGTATTGCACCGCCGGATGGCGCGAAGGTCTATTTCATCAGCCCGCAGGATGGCGAAACGCTCGAAAGCCCGGTGCGGGTCCAGATGGGCCTGCGAGACATGGGTGTCGCCCCGGCCGGTGTAGAGATGGACAACACCGGCCACCACCACCTGCTGGTGAACAAGCCGCTCGACGAGGTGGACCTGGATGTCTCGCTGCCCTTCTCCGACCACAAGCGCCATTTCGGTGGCGGGCAGACCGAGGGCGAGCTGGAACTGGAACCCGGCGAATACACCCTGCAGTTGCTGTTCATGGACTACCGCCACATCAGCTTCGACCCACCAGTTGTTTCCGAGAAGATCACCATCACGGTCGAATAGTCCTGACCACGAAAAAGCCCCCTCCGTCTCCGGAGGGGGCTTGAAACACCCGATCCCAGTGCGGCCAGTTACGGCAGCGCAGGGATGTCGAAGCGCGGCATTTCGCCGGTCAGTGCATGCATGAAGGCCTCGATGTCCGCGACCTCGTCATCGCTGAACTCCATGCCCAGCATCTCCTGCCCCATGATGCGGATCGCTTCGTCCAGCGTGGCGGTCTCGCCGTTGTTCATGTAGGGGTAGGTCAGCGCGACGTTGCGCAGGGTCGGGGTCTTGAAGGCGAACTTGTCGGCCTCGTCGCCCGTGACCAGATAGCGACCCTTGTCCTCCGAGCCCGGCACCTGGATGCGGTGGAAGTTGCTGTCGGTCAATGCCGGGCCGCTGTGGCAAGCCACACAACCGTTGTCGGCGAACAGCTTCATTCCGCGCATCTGCTGCTCGCTCATCGCGCCCTCGTCCCCGGCCAGCCAGCGATCCAGCGGCGAGTTCGGGGTGTTCAGCGTGCGCTGGAAGGTCGCCAGCGCCTTCGCCACGTGGTCGGTGTTGATCACGTTGTCGCCGTCATAGTCGGGATAGGCCGCCTCGAACTTCTCCTGGTACTCGTTGAACTCCTCCAGGCGCGCGATCGCCTCCTCCAGCGGCATCGCCATCTCGATCGCATCCTGGATCGGACCGAGGGCCTGACCCTCCAGATCGTCCTCGCGACCATCCCAGAACTGGGCGGTGAAGAAGCCGGAATTCAGCACGGTCGGGGTATTGCGTTCGCCCACCTGGCCGTCGTGGCCCACCGCGCGCGGGATGCGGTCCGCCCAGCCCAGCGCCGGGTTATGGCAGGTCGCGCAGGAGATCACGCCGGAGCTGGAGATGCGCGGCTCGAAGAAGAGCATCTTGCCCAGCTCGATCTTCTCCTTGGTCATCGAGTTATCCGCCGGGATCGGCGGCAGCGCCGGCAGCGGCTCGAATACGTCGCGGTACTCGGAATAGTCAGTATCGGCCGCGGCCGGGGCCGCCGCCCCGAACGCCAGGGCCGCACAGGCGGCCAGCGCCGTCATGCGGAATCCGGAAAGCGTTTTCATACAGGTCTCCCTTGAGTAACAGATGAGTAACAGACATCTGAGAAGCGGATATCGGCGCGAACCGAAATAGACTCGGTCCAAACCACTTAAAACCCACCCTACAGACGCGGAAACCTGGTCGCGATCAAAATCCGCCCCGGAGATGATCTGCATCAATTATCAGCCTCCAGGGGAGCCGGGTTCGCCCCCACTACACCGTTTCCCGGGATACCCGGACAAACTTGACCCCCTCTTTTCCCTCCATTACGGTTCGCCCCTCTCTAGGTGCCCCGGCGCTCAGCCGCCGGGGATAATCGGGAAGCCGGTGCGCGAATCGACATTCGCAAGGCCGGCACTGCCCCCGCAACGGTAGGCGGAGACGGGCGGATCCAATGCCACTGCGGCGCATCCCCGGGATGCCCGCGGGAAGGCGATCCGCCCTGGATGCATCGCGCATCCACTTCGCGAGTCCGGAGACCGGCCTGGACGACACCCGACGCCGCGGTGGGCGGCCGAGCGGGCCAGACCGGCGTGCTCGCATCGCCCGGCCTCCCCTGCTCCCTGTCCAGCTTCCGGCGTCGTTTCATCCACGGCGTGCGGGGTCGCGCGTCCAAGGGAGCAACCCAACAATGAACCATACCCATCTCCGACCGGGACAGCATGCCGTCCCGGCCCTGGCCACCCTGTGCCTGATGACGGCCGCGGGCATCGCGCCGGCACAAGCCGGCTTCGAATTCGGCGACGCGGAAGACGGCCTGCAGGTCACCCTGGATCCGCTGATCCAGGGCCGCTACAGCTACGAACGAGACCCGGATGGCTCCAGCAGCGAATTCGACTTCCGTCGTGCCTGGCTGGACACCTCGGGCACCCTGTTCCACCCCGATCTGAGCTTCCGCCTGCAGCCGGATTTCAGCAGCGGCGAGCTGTCCATGCGCGACATCTGGTTGCAGTACGCACTGGGTGAACACCTGGGCCTGCGGGCTGGCCAGTTTACGGTCCCCTTCGGCCTGTCGCGGGATATCGGCGGACCCAACCGCCTGTTCACCGAACTGAGCATCGCCGGCAACCAGTTCGAGGTTCCGGCCGGCCGCGACACCGGTATCGCCCTGCTGGGCGGCGCCGGCGACAACCGGGCATGGGCCATCGGCGTGTTTGACGGTCGCGGGCGTCTGGATCAGCGCGACGATCGCCCCTCCACATCCGGCCACCTGTTCAGTGCGCGCGGCGCGTGGGCCCCGGTCGGCGCAGTCCCACGTGACAACACCACGTTAGGCCAGGCCGTGGAGCGCACCGTCGCCCTGGGCGCCGGCGTACAGGCCGCCAGCCGCAACCACCTGCGCGACTGGAGCCGCGGCATCGAAGACACGGTGGCCAACCAACGCGCCGACTGGATCACCGCCACCGCCGACGCGGTGGTCAAGTTCGCCCATACCTCGCTGTCGCTGGCGGCCTTCCGCCGCGATGTCTCCCCCGACCGCACCGCGAGCTACCACGACCTGGGGGCCGAACTGGAACTGGCGCAGTCGCTGCCGGTGGAGGGACTGGAGTTCGCCGCGCGCCACGCCGTATTGCGCCACGACGCAGGCGACGATCTTGGCACTGACGAGCGCTGGCAGCGTGAATGGGGTGCCGGCCTCAACTGGTATCACCGTGGCCAGCGGCACAAGACCCAACTGATGTGGCTGGACCGCGACACCGACACCTCGGACTGGGAGCTGCACCTGCAGCACCAGTTCCGCTTCTGAGAAATGACCGGGAGAATCGACATGAACTGGATGCAACCGATCCACCACCCGTTGAGAACCACCCTCTTTGCGATCCTGTTGCTGGCTGCCACCGGCAGCCCGGCCACCGCGGAGGTCACTGTCACAATGCCGGGCCCCTGGGGCGACTATGACGAGACCCTGGACGATCCGGCCAAAGTGGATGCGACCGAGGCCTTCCAGCGCTTCCGTCAGCAGAGCATGCAGGGCACCTCGGCCACCTACCGCAGCATCGAGCAGATCCTGCGTTATGACGCACCATTCGCCGAACGTCTGCCCGGTCTGGCCGAGGAACTGGCGCGCCGCGCCGACGACATCGAAACCTGGTTCGCACGCGAGACACCAGCGCGGGACGGCGAACCCGGGGCCCTGCCCGCGGCCTGGGAGGACCCGGAGTTCTCCGAGTACAAGGCAGCCTACCGCGAGGCCGCCGAACGACTGCAGCGCAAGGTGGAGTCGGCCGACGACCTGGAGAACGAAGACTTCCAGCTTCGCGCCACCGAGGCCCTGAACGGCGTGCGCCACCATTGTCTGGCCTGCCACGACAACTACCGCCGCCGCTAAACCGGCCGGGAACCAAGGGGCCGCCGCATGGCGGCCCCTTGCCATGACCCTGATCGGGAAGAAACCGCCTTCGCCTGCAAGCAGACTCCTTGTGTCTTGCGGTTCACGGATCGCTACCATGAACCGTATTGGGCTCGGGTAACCCGTCAGGCTCCTGAGGTCACGAACCTGTTCTGTAGATTGGCCCCCGAGTCCTTTCTCATCTCGAAGTTTGAACGGTATCCAAGACCCCCCTCCGTGACGGACGGGTGAGGCTGTACGGACAAGGCGAGAGGACGAGATGGCTCATATTGGCGTTGATGTTAGCAAGAACAAGCTCGACTGCATGTGGGTCCGGGATCTGGAGGCGGGCAAGGTGAAGCCCAAGGTGTTCCCGAACCGCCAAGACCAGTACCGGGAGCTGCTGCACTGGCTCGAGCGCAACACCGGCGAGACCCCCGAGGGGCTCCATGTGTATCTGGAGGCCACCGGCATCTACCACGAGCCGCTGGCGTACTGGCTTCATGATCAGGGGGTGCAGGTCCACGTGCTGAACCCGGCCCAGGTGCGTTCGCATGCCAAGGGCATGGGGGTGCGCAACAAGACCGACCGCAAGGACAGCATGATGCTGGCCCGCTACGGCATCGAACGCGCACCACGACGCTGGCAGCCCGAACCGCCGGAGGTGCGGGAACTCAAGCGCCTGCTCAGCCGCCTGGAGGCTCTGGAACAGGATATGCGGCGCGAAGAGAACCGCCTGGAGAAGGCGCGTTTCAGTGAGGACACCCTCGCTCAGGCGTCGATCGACAACGTCCTGCAGGCCCTGCGTGAGGAACACCGTCGGCTCCAGCAGCAGATCGACGATCACTTCGACGCCCATCACCACCTGAAGCGGGATCGGACCTTGCTGGAGAGCATCCCCGGCATCGGCCGCGTGCTGTCGGCCTCGATGACCGCAGCGCTGCGCAGCCGCGCGTTCACGAGCGCTCGACAAGCGGCGGCGTTCCATGGGCTGGCACCGGTCCTGGAAGAATCGGGGACCACGGTCCGGCGGCCCTCGCGGTTGGCGAAGATCGGTTCCAGCCGACTGCGCAAGGCGCTCTACATGGCGGCGGTGGTGGCGACCCGGTACAACCCGGACGTGCGACACCAGCATCAACGTCTGCTGACACGCGGCAAGGCCAAGATGTCGGCGATCGGGGCGGCTATGCGCAAACTCCTGCACATCGCCTTCGGTGTGCTCAAATCCCAAACCCCGTATCAAGCCCGCCATGAAACCCCTTGCACCCCGTAGGGCAAGACGGTATCTACAGGTTCCTGGCGATGTGGGAGCCTGCTTGCAGGCGAAAAGCCCCGTGTCCCACAACACCCACCGGCGTTATCCCTGCCTGCGGAAGATCAGGGGCGCCACCGCTTAGTCCCCGTCCATGCCGCGGTAACGGCGCACGTGCGACGGGTCGTACAGCGCACTGTCGCGAAAATCCCCCGGGTCCAGCGCCGGCCCCACCAGGATCAGCGCCGAGCGCCGCGTGGTCAGGGCCTGCGCCCGTTCCGCGATAGTCCCCAGCGAACCGCGCACCACGGTCTCGTCCGGCCAGCTGGCGCGAAACACGATCGCCACCGGGCAATCGCAGCCATAGTGCGGCCGCAGGTCTTCGACCACGGTCTCGATATTGTGCAGCGACAGGTGGATCGCCAGGGTCGCCCCGGTGGCGGCAAAGCTCGCCAGCCGTTCGCGCTCCGGCATGGAGGACGCCCGCCCCGGCGTGCGCGTCAGCACCAACGACTGCGCCACCTCCGGCACCGTCAGTTCCCGCCCCAGGGTCGCCGCGGCGGCAGAGAACGCCGGCACTCCAGGCGTGATGCTGTAGTCGATCCCGGCCGCCTCCAGCCGGCGGATCTGCTCGCCCAGCGCGCTGTAGACCGAAAGATCGCCGGAGTGCAGGCGCGCCACGTCCTGGCCCGCCGCGTGGGCGCGTTCGATCTCCTCCATGATCGCGTCCAGCGTCAGTGGCGCGGTGTTGACCACGCGCGCCCCCTCCGGGGCATGTTCCAGCACCACCTCCGGCACCAGCGAACCGGCATACAGGCATACCGGGCAGGCCGCGATACGATCGCGCCCGCGCAAAGTCAGCAGATCGGCCGCACCGGGCCCCGCTCCGACAAAATGAACCGTCATCAAAACTCCTCGAAATTCCCGTCTGTCCCGTTCACCGTCCGCACGGCCACCGCGCAGCTCGCCCGTGCCGAGAGCCGCCGCGGCAGCAGCAGGCGCGCCCCGTCGCCGGCCACCGCCAGCGCCGCCGCCTCCGCCACCGAACCGACCCCGGCGGCGGCACGCGAGCGCGAGGAGTCCGTGGACAGGGCAGCGTCGCGCGCGGCCAGCGCGGCCGCCGACGCGAACACCGGCTCCAGCTCCAGGTCGCGCGCGGCCGTCCACAGCGCCGGGCTGTCGCCCTTGTGCCCCGGGGCCGCCAGCTGCCGGGTCTCGATCGCCTCGCCGCCCCCCGCCCGCAACACGGCGTGCGCCTCGGCCAGCACCTCGCGGACCAGTGCCTCCAACTCGCCGGCCGTGCAGGCCGAGGCGAAGCCGACGCCGGGGGTCACCCGGACACGCGCCCCGCTCGGCGTTTCCCTCAGCCCCGGCGCAGGGACCACAGGGTCACCGGCCGCAGCGGCTTCCAGCCGGCCATGCCGCCCAGCGGCTCCGAGCGACTGACGTTGATCCGCGTGAGCTCGCCGCCGTGGCGCTCGTGCGCCGCCGCCAGCACCGCATCACCCTCCACCGTCACGCTGCTGGCGACCAGCCGCCCCCCCGGGCGCAAACGCTCCACGCAGTGTTCCACCAGCCCGGGCGTCGTCAGCCCACCACCGATGAAGATCGCGTCGGGTGGCGGCAGGTATTCCAGCGCCTCCGGCGCCCGCCCGTGGATGGGACGCAGCGCCGGCACTCCCAGCGTGCTCGCGTTGCGCGCGATGCGTTCCAGGCGCTCCGCGCGCGGCTCGATGGCCACGGCGGTGTTGGCCGGATCCGCCAGCATCCACTCGATGCCGATGGCACCGGAGCCGGCGCCCACGTCCCACAGCCGCTCGCCGCGACCGGGCGCCAGCAGGGCCAGCGCCACCGCCCGCACCTCGCGCTTGGTGATCTGACCGTCCTGCTCGAACTGCGCCTCCGGCCGGCCGGCACTGGCCGCCAGCACCTGCGCCGCCGGATCGGCCCGGCATTCCAGCGCCACGGTGTTCAGCGCCTCGATCGCGACCTCAGGCCAGGCCCCGGCCCGCGCGCGGACGGCCGCCTCGCGGTCCGCACCCAGGGACTGCAGTACGGTCAGGGTGGAATCGCCGAAGCCGAGCCCGGTCAGCCAGTGCGCCAGTTCCGCCGGGGTATCCCCGTCGCGGCTCAGGACCAGCAGTCGCGCGCCGTCATGCAGCCAGGGCCGCAGCGCCTCCATCGGCCGGCCGTGCACCGACAGGCAGCGGGTCTGCTGCAGCGGCCAGCCCATGCGCGCAGCAGCCAGACTGAACGCCGAGGGCGCCGGCCAGACGCAGGTCTGCGCGACCGGAAAACGCCGCATCAGGGTCGCGCCCACCCCGAACCAGAAGGGGTCGCCGCTGGCGAGTACGCACAGCGGCTGCCCGGCGCGCGCCTCGATCCAGTCCAGCGCAGTCTCCAGCGGCGACGGCCACACCAGGCGCTCCTGCCCCGGCCGCGCCGGCAGCATCTCCAGATGCCGCGCGCCGCCGATCACCGTCGCCGCCGTGTCCAGCGCCATGCGGGCATCGGGGGCCAGCCCGGCGAGCCCCTCCGCGCCCACACCGACGATGTTCAGCCATGGCGCTCGCTCCTCGTTCGTGGCTAGACTGGTCATCCTCATGAGCTCCCGTTCATCCTCCGATACCGGCCCCGGGGCGGCGCGCACACGGCAGATCCTGCTGCTGGGCGGCACCACCGAGGCCGCGGCGCTGGAACCGCTGCTGGACGGCCACCCGCGGCTGCACGCCACCGTGTCGCTGGCCGGACGCACGCGCAGGCCCGCGCCCTCGCGACTGCCTCGGCGCACCGGCGGGTTCGGCGGCGCCGAGGGCCTTGCCGCCTGGCTGCACGAACACGCGGTCGACGCCCTGGTGGACGCGACCCACCCCTTCGCACGGCAGATCTCGGCCAACGCCGTCACGGCCGCACGCAACACCGGCATCCCGCTGGCCCGCCTGACCCGACCGTCGTGGGAGGCCGGACCGGAGGACCGCTGGATCCGCGTGCCCGACCTCGCGGCCGCCGCCCGCGCCCTTCCGGAACTCGGCCGACGCGTGCTGCTGACCACCGGCCGCCAGCACCTGGAGGCCTTCGAGGCCGCGCCCGAACTGGACTACGTGATCCGCACCATCGACCCGCCCGAACCGCCGCCGGCGCTGCCGCGGGTCACCTGGATCCACGCCCGGGGTCCGTTCACGGCCGAAGACGAGGCGCGCCTTTTGCGGGAAAACACGATTGACGTGCTGGTGACCAAGGACAGCGGCGGCGATGCCACAGCCGCCAAGCTGCAGGCGGCCCGCGAACGGGGTATGCCGGTTGTGATGGTGGAGCGCCCGCCGGACGCCCCCGGGGTACCGCGATTCCACGCCCCGCAGGCGGTACTCGGCTGGCTGGAGGATCTCCCGGACGCGCACGGCTAACGCGGCTCCCGCCTCATTCCGCGGACTCGACATAACGCGGGGTGTACACGTGGCGCCGGCCGGAGGGGCGCTCCAGCACCCGGGTGGAGGCGGCGCCCACGATCACCAGCGTGCTCATGTTCGCCATCGTCGGGTCCACCTCGCCGAGAGTGGAGATCTGCACGTCTTCGCGTTCGCCGCGTCCCACCGCGGTGGCCAGCATGACCAGAGTGTCCGGACCCTGGGCCTCGCGCACGATGCCCAGGGCCTCCCCAAGCTGCCATGGTCGCGCGCGCGAGATCGGGTTATAGAACGCCATGGCGAAGTCGGCCTCGGCCGCCAGCCGCACCCGGCGCTGGATCAGCGACCAGGGCTTGAGGTTGTCCGACAGCGAAATCACGCAGAAATCGTTGCCCAGCGGCGCACCCAGCCGCGCGGCGGCGGCCTGCATCGCCGAGACCCCGGGAGTCACGTCCACCTCGACTCCCGCCCAGCGTTGTGCCTGCGCCCCTTCCAGCGCCTCGAAGATCGCCGCCGCCATGGCGAATACACCCGGGTCACCCCCCGAGACCACGACCACGTCCCGCCCCTCGGCGGCCATGTCCAGGGCATGGGTCGCACGCGCCAGTTCCTCGCGGTTGTCCGAGGCGTGCACACGGTGATGGGCGCTCGCAATCCGTTCCAGGTACGGCCCGTATCCCACCAGATCGGTCGCCGCTTCGAGACGGGCAGCGACCTCCGGCGTGATCCATTCCGGCCCGGCTGGCCCCACCCCAACCACACTCAACCGACCGACCGGCTGGCCGCCATCCCCGCTCATCGCCGAACCCCGCGCCCGGGAATCACAATCATCGAGAAATAGGGCACCCGCTCCGGGATCTCGAACAATGGCAGGACCCGCTCCTCGGCGGTGCTGGCGCGTTCCACGTACCAGGCGCGCTCGTCCAGCCCCAGCTCCTGAAGGACACCGACCACCGCATCGCGATGGGTTCCGACCTTCATAATGACCGCCGCATCGGTCCCCTGCAGGGCCTGGCGCAGATCGTCGATCGGCATCGTGCCAGGGATTACCGTCAGCAGGTCATCGCGCATAGTCAGCGGCGTCGACAATTGCGCAGCCGAGGCCATCATCGAGGTCACGCCGGGCACCACGTGGGTGGGAAACCGATCCTTCAGCCGCAGGTACACGTGCATGAACGATCCGTAGAAGAACGGATCGCCCTCGTTCAGCACCACCACCGAACGTCCGGCTGCCAGTTCGGCGGCCAGCTGCTCGGCGGCGGCGTCGAAGAACTGCTCGATGCGGCGGCGATACTCGTCGGAGCCGTGCGGGATCTCGTTGGTCACCGGATACTCCAGCGGAATCTCCTGCTGCCCCGTACCCAGGTGGGCGTCCACGATGGCGCGCGCCTGGCCACGACCGCCTCGGCGACAGAAGTAGGCCACCACCGGGCTCTCGGCAATCAGCCGCGCGGCCTTCAGCGTCAGCAATTCGGGGTCACCGGGCCCGGTGCCCACGCCGTACAGACAACCCGCGGTCTCGGGTTCATGCAGGTTGGGGGATGTCGTCATATCCGGTCACTCGCGAAGGCGTTGATGGCCGCCGCGGCCATGGCACTGCCACCCCGGCGTCCGAAGATGGTCAGGTAATCGAGGTTCAGCGGGCTGGTGGCCAGCGCCTCCTTGCTCTCCACCGCGCCAACAAACCCCACCGGGATACCGAGCACGGCGGCCGGCCGCGGCGCGCCCTGGTGCAGCATCTCCAGCAGGTGAAACAGTGCGGTGGGTGCATTACCGATGGCCACGACCGCACCCTCCAGATGCGGTCGCCACCATTCCAGCGCCGCCGCCGAACGCGTGGTGCCCAGGCGCTCGGCGGCCGCCGCCACACCCTCCTCCCGCAGGCTGCAGATCACCGGGTTGTCCGCCGGTAGCCGGGCCCGAGTGATCCCGTGCGCCACCATGTTGCTGTCGCACAGGATCGGCGCACCGGCGGCCAGCGCCTCGCGGGCCGCCCGGGCCACGCCGGCCGAAAACCCGACGTCCCGCGGCAGGTCGGTCATGCCGCAGGCATGGATCATGCGCACCACCGCAGGCACCAGCTCCTGTGGGAAGCGGTCCAGTTCCGCCTCGGACCGGATAATCGCGAAGGACTCCCGGTAGATGGCCGCCCCGTCGCGGATATAGTCGGGTACGGCCCCGGCCGCATCGCTCTGCGTCATGCTGAATCTCCGTTGTTCATCTTCGCGTTCATACGTCTCGTCAGCGCTGTTCCCTCCAACCGTTGCATGGCCTCGATCCTCGACTCATTCCCGCCATCCTCTTCGCGGGCGATAGCATCGAGGGCCGCGAGGGCCGGCTCGACCTGCCCCGACTCCAGCCTCGTCAGGACGGTCTCCCATCGCGCGGGGGCGCGTTGCAGCGCCAGCTCATAGCGGCCTTCCCACGCCGTGAGCAGGACCTGCGCATTCGCGGGACGCCCACAGTGCTTGTCGCAGCCACTCACATGCACTTGCCCGCCCCCCGCAAGCAGCCCGCAGGCAGCGGCGACGGCTGCCTCTGCATCCGCCCGCGTGGCGGTACTGCCCGCGGAGCAACCCGCCTGCCCGATACAGGCACTCACCGCCAGGCGCGGGTCGTTCGGATCGGCCACACCGCCCCACTCGGCGACGCGGTCCGGTTCCACCGGGGGCGCCCCGGTCAAAAGCAGGCTGCGCCAAGGTGTCAGGCACAGGCGTCCGTCGTGCGCCCGGATATGTTCGGCCAGTCCCTGCAGAGCCTCGGCGCGCAGGGCCCCGAACGGAAACGCGATCCCGAAGGCGCGCCCGTTCAGAAGCGTCCCAATCCCGGCATCCGCATATCCGGGGATCCGTGCCGCGACCCCGTCCCCGCCCGGGAGCACCCGCTCCAGCCCCGGTGGGGCCAGCGCCTCGGGGCCAAACCGGGCCACGGCACCGGCCACACGCCCTGGCGGATCCACATCGCCCTCGCGCAATACCACGAAGCGTTCGAGCACCGCGAGGGCGACGTCCACCACATTCTCCGCGCGTGTCCAGCCCAGCACCGTGGCCGTGCGACTGGACGCCCCCAAGGCCACTCGGAACCACACCCCTCCCAGCGCCGTACAGGCCTCCAGTCGCAAATCCGCCGGCACCCCATCCAGCGGCAAACCGCCACCCGCCTCCACCAGCACCCCCACCTTCGGGGGCAATGCCCTCAGGCGCGGGTGCTCCCCCAGTGCTCGCACGAGATCCCGCGCGACCGGCTGCACATCCATGGCCGCCTCCGGGTCGATATCCGTCACCGGGGCCGCCAGGACATTGCGCACCGCTTCCGCCGCAGGGTCGCGATCTGCCAACCCCGCCCCCTCCAGCTCGGCGCGCGCCGGCTCCAGCCCCGCCGCGTCCAAACCACGCAGCTGCAGATTGCCGCGGCTGGTCAGCTCGAGAACACCGGACCCAAAGCGCCGCGCCACCTCCGCAATGGTCTCCGCCTGCCCCGCATCCAGCCCCCCGATCGGGTGACGCACCCGCATCAACAGACCGTCCCCGGTGGCCATCGGCGCGGCTACCCCCGGACAGGCCCGGCGCACCCGCGAATGATCGGCACTCATCGCTGCACCCCGCCCCCACTCATGTCCGGATCCGCACGCCGCGGGCCACCAGGGCCCAGGCCAGCACGCCAACGACAAGGGTTGCCCCTGCGAGGACCCAGAAGGTCGCGGCCCAGGCAAAGGAACCGGTCCCCAGCAGGCCGTAGCGAAAGCCCTCGATCATGTAATAAAGCGGGTTGAGTACGGCCAGGGACTGCCAGGGCTCGGGCATCCGTTCTACCGGGTAGAACAGGCCGCCCAGGTAGATCAGCGGGGTCAGCACGAACGTGGCCACCACAGAGGTATGGTCGAAGCTGCGCGCATACAGGCCGTTCAGGAGCCCGGCCAGGGCGAACAGCAAGGCGCTGATCAGCGCGATCCCCAGCGTGGCCGCCAGATGGTGCAACTGGAAATTGGCAAACGGAATCGCGACCAGCGCGACCAGCGCCCCGGCCAGCAGGCCTCGGATGACACCACCGGTGGCGAAGCCGGCCACAATCAGCCAGGCGGGCAGCGGCGCGACCAGCAGCTCCTCGATATGCCGCTGCAGGCGCGCGCCGTAAAACGCCAGGGTCACATTGCTGTAGGCATTGGTGGCAACCGCCAGGATGATCAGGCCGGGCAGGATGAAATCGGCGTAGTCGACCCCCCGCATGGTGCCCAGCTCGCGCCCGATCAGATGACCGAAGATAACCAGGAACAGGACGGTCGTCACCACCGATGGCAGGAGGTTCTGCACCCAGGCCCGCAGGAACCGGCGCACCTGCTTGACCACCATCCCGCGATAGGCGAATGCATAGGCCGCGAGTCTCATGCCCCGGCCCCTTGCAGTGCGTCCGCGCGTTTCGCAATGCGCTGCAGGAACAGCGACTCGAGCCGGTTGCGCTTGTTGCGCAGTCCCGCGACCCGGACCCCGCTTCCGCCCAGGCGATCGAACAGGTCATTGACCTCCATGCCCTGCGGGAGATCGATCTCCAGGGTCCAGGCATCCACCAGACGGGTCGCCAGCCCCTCCAGGACCGGGGCCGCGTCCAGAGGCGCGTTCAATTCCAGCACCAGCGTCTGCACGTTCAGCCCGTGCAGCAGTTCGCCGGTCTCGCCACGCGCGACGATCTCGCCCTGATCCAGGATCGCCAGCCTGTCGCACAGGCTCTCGGCCTCCTCCAGATAGTGGGTGGTCAGGAGAATCGTCACGCCATCCGCGTTCAAGCCGCGCAGCAGCTCCCAGGTTGCATGGCGCCCCTCCAGGTCCACCCCCGCCGTCGGCTCGTCCAGCAACAGCACGCGAGGGCCGTGTACCAGGGCGCGGGCAACCATCAGCCGCCGCTTCATGCCGCCCGACAGGCCCCAGGCCGACTGTTCGCGCCGGTCCAGCAGACCCGCCTGTTCCAGCACCTCGCCGGTTCGCTCGCGCGCCCGCCTCGGGGACAGCCCGTAGTAGGCCGCCTGGGCCTCGACGATCTCGCCCACCGGTTCGAAGCTGTTGAAATTCACCTCCTGCGGCACCACACCCATGCACGCCTTCGCCGCGACAGCCTGCGTGGCCACATCGTGCCCGCAGACCCGGATCGAACCGCGATCCGCCCGCACCAGCGTGGTCAACAGCCCCACCAGGGTGGTCTTGCCCGCCCCGTTCGGACCCAGCAGGCCGAAAAAGCTGCCCGCCGGCACTTCCAGATCCACGTTCGCCAGCCCGACCCGGCCACCGGCGTAGCGCTTGGCTACCGACTGCAGGGCGATCGCCGCGGCCGTCATGGCGCAAGGCCCCTGGCGCCATCGGCAAACCCGACGATGCGCCCCGCCCGATCCACCGCGCAGACCTCCAGCGCCGTGGTCTCCGGCAACATCCCGCGTGCCCGCTGCCAGGCGCGCGCGCTGATCCGGTCGGCCAGCGCCACGCCCTGTTCCAGGCAGTCCGCAAGGGCCTGGGCACTGGTGTTGGCCGCGCGGATGCGCGCCACCAGGTCCGGGCTGGCGCCCAGATCCGCGGCTTCCTCCGCCAGGGCGTCGAGATCGATGCGCGACTTGCGGCTATGGGCATCCAGGTTCCCGGCCGCGAACTTGCTGAGCTTGCCGAAACCCGCGGCCAGCACCACCGCGGGCAACGGCTGGCGCCGCAGGTACTTCAGCGCCGCCCCGAACAGATCCCCCATCTCGATCAGCGCCATGTCGTCCAGGCCGTAGCGTTCACGCACCGCCGCCTCGCTGGTGCCGCCGGTACAGCAGGCCACGCGCGGACAATCGTTGGCGCGGGCCACGTCGATGGCCTGATGGATGGATGCGATATAGGCGGCGCAGGAAAACGGGCGCACGATCCCCGTGGTGCCCAGGATCGAGAGACCGCCGAGGATGCCCAGGCGGGCGTTCATGGTCCGCTCGGCAATCCTTTCGCCCCCGTCCACCCCGACCGTGACCCGGAAGCCCCCGCTGTAACCGGTCGCCTCGGCAAGCGTCTCCAGATGCCCCTGCATCATGCGTCGCGGGACCGGGTTGATCGCCGGTTCGCCCGGCGCCACCACCAGGCCCGGACGCGTGACCGTCCCAACCCCGGCACCCGCCACGAACGCGACGCCGGCTGCACCACACAGGGTCACCTCGACCCAGACCCGAGCCCCGTGGGTCGCATCCGGGTCATCGCCGGCATCCTTGATGACCCCGGCGACCGCGCCACCCGGGGTGGGCTCCAGATCGTTCAACGCCAGGCGCACGACCTGCCCCCTCGGCAGGGTGACCTCGACCGTCTCGAGCCGCCGCCCCTCCAGCAGCCAGCGTGCGCCGGCCACGGCGGCCGCGGTCGCGCAGACGCCGGTGGTCAGGCCGGTGCGCAGGCGCCCGGTTGTCTCGCGCGTCTCCGGGCGCATGCCGCCCTCCGCACTGTAGCGATCAGCCGACTTCATGCGTCCCCGGCCCGGGCTCGAAGCCCGGCGTGGCAATCGTCTCGCGCAGGCGCACCACCTCGCCCACGATCAGCAACGCGGGCGACTGGATGGCCAAATCCGCAACCCGCGCGGGAAGGTCCGCCAGCGTGCCCTCGATGACGCGCTGCGTCGGGCGCGTGCCCTGCTCCACCAGCGCGGCCGGCATCGCGCCATCCGCGCCCGCCGCCATCATCTCGCCGCAGACCTCGGCCAGGGTGTGCAGCCCCATATAGACGACCAGGGTCTGCTGCGGATAGACCAGCGAGGCCCAGTCCAGATCGGTCTCGCCGGCGCGGCGATGGGCGGTCACGAACTGGCAGCGATAGGCATGATCGCGATGGGTCAGCGGGATCCCGACATACGCCGCGCAGCCACCCGCCGCGGTGATCCCCGGCACGATGCGGACCGGGATCCCGGCCGCGGCGATCGCCGCGGCCTCCTCGCCGCCGCGACCGTAGACGAACGGGTCCCCACCCTTCAGGCGCACCACGTAGTGCCCCTCCCGTGCCAGCGCGATCATGCGCTCGTTCAGGTCCCCTTGATCACAGCTGTGCCGTGAGCGGGCCTTGCCCACATACAGGCGCTGCGCCTTCGGGTTGGCCAGCTCGAGGATCGCCTCCGGGATCAGGCGGTCGTGCAGCAGGATATCGGCGTGCTGCATCGCGGCCACGGCGTCCAGTGTCAGCAGGCCCGGATCGCCCGGCCCTGCGCCGACCAGATCCACGCAGCCGGGCTTTCGCTCGCCGCGCAACGGGATGCGGGCCCCGGCGTGCGCCCCAGGCCCGATCCGCGCCACCTTGTCCCGTTGCCGATCACTCATGCTCGAAACAGCTGCGCCGTGGCCGCGGGGTTGGAAGGGAACCAGGCATGTAGGTAAGTGGCGGTCAGGCGACCATCACGATAGATCGCCTCCCCCTGCGAGCCCGTCCCGCGGGCCCGCCAGCAGTGACCATAGGGTTCCAGACCAACCTCGGAGCGGGTGTGGTGAAAGGTATGCCCGCGCAGCTCGCCTTCCGGCAGCGGGGCCGCCTGGAGCCCCAGACCCTGCAGGCGGTCTGCCAGCTGGGCCTTGCCCGGCACCAGCCCGGCCATGGCCGCGGCATGACCCTCGCGATTGGCCAGTTCATCCAGCAGGTAGAGAAAGCCCCCGCACTCCGCCAGGATGGGGCGACCCGCCGCATGATGGGCCTCAAGGTCCGACTTCAGGACAGCATTGGCGGACAGCTGATCCAGATACAACTCGGGGTAGCCACCCGGCAGCCAGACGGCATCGGCCTCTGGTAACCCGTCCCCCGCAAGCGGGGAAAAGAACCGCAGTTCGGCGCCCATCTTCTCCAGCAGGCGCAGGTTGGCCGGATACATGAAAGCAAAAGCCGCATCCCGCGCAATGGCAATGCGCACGCCGGACAGCGCCGCCTCGATCGGCGCAATTGTTTCCGGATCAAAGCGCACCGGCTCCGGGAGCCCTGTCACCCCAGCCTCTTCAATCGCGGCCGCTGCCGCCTCCAGCCGCGCATCCAGATCGGCGATCTCGCCGGCCTGCACCAGCCCCAGGTGACGATCCGGGACACTCAGCGTCTCGTTGCGCTGCACGGCCCCGAAAAACCGGATCGCGTCCGGGGTGCAATCCTCCAGCATCCGCGCGTGCCCCGGACTGCCCACCCGATTGGCGATCACGCCGGCGAATGACAAGTCCGGGCGGTAGGTCGACAAGCCGTGCACCAGCGCCCCGAAAGTCTGACCCATACCGCTGGCATCCACGATCGCCAGGATCGGCAACCCGAAGGCCTGGGCCAGATCCGCGCCGGAGGGATCCCCGTCGAACAGCCCCATCGAGCCCTCCACCAGGATCAGATCGGACTCCTGGGCCGCCTCGTACAGCATCGCTCGACAGGCTTCTTCCCCGACCATCCACAGATGCAAGGCGTCGACCGGATGCCCGGAGGCCTGTTCCAGGATCATCGGGTCGAGGA
The DNA here is from genome assembly GCF_000025545.1 of Thioalkalivibrio sp. K90mix. NCBI lineage: Bacteria > Pseudomonadati > Pseudomonadota > Gammaproteobacteria > Chromatiales > Ectothiorhodospiraceae > Thioalkalivibrio > Thioalkalivibrio sp. K90mix. The sequence goes on along the minus strand of NC_013889.1, from coordinate 853,017 downwards.
AGTCGGGGCCGGTCTTGAACACGCGCACGCGCCGGCCCTGGTTGCGCTGGTAGCGGGCGATGGCGGCAGTGATCGTGGTCTTGCCCTGGCCCGAGGCCGGGGCCGCCACGAACGCGGCGGGGCAGGTCACACTCACAGCTCGATCCCTTTCTGCGCCTTGATGCCGGCCTGGAAGGCGTGCTTGACCGCGCCGATCTCGCTGACGGTATCGGCCGCCTCGATCATCGCCTTGGGCGCGGCGCGGCCGGTGGTGATCACATGCTGCATCGGCGGGCGGTTGGCCAGTTCTTCGAGCACCTCGGCCACGTCCAGGTACTGGTATTTCAGGGCGATGTGCAGCTCGTCGAGCAGCACCAAGTCGACGTTCGGATCCCGCAGCATGTCGCGGGCATGCGCCCAGGCCTCGCGGGCCGCCGCCACGTCCTTCTCGCGGTCCTGGGTCTCCCAGGTGTAGCCCTCGCCCATCACGTGGTACTGCACGTGGTCCTGGCCACGGAAAAAGGCTTCCTCGCCGGTGGCGAACTGACCCTTGATGAACTGCACGATGCCGACCTGCATGCCGTGCCCCAGGGCGCGCGCGACCATGCCGAAGCCCGAGGAACTCTTGCCCTTGCCATTGCCGGTCAGAATCAGGAACACGCCCTTTTCTTCCTGGGCCTCGGCGATCTTGCGATCCACAATCTCCTTCTTGCGCGCCATGCGCTGGGCGTGGCGTTCGGCGCGTGCCGCTTCGGTGTCGTCGCTCATCTTTCTGTTACTCCTTGATTCGTTGCGTCATACGGGGATTCGGACGGCGCCGGGAGTGGTTATTCCCCAATCAGGATCATCCGCCCGGTATCGGGGTCGCGGTAGACCTGCCCCATGGATTCGAAGCCCGAGCCAGCCTCGCCGGCGCCTTCGGGCGGGTCCGGGATCTCGCGCCCGGGTTCGATCTCGGTGCCGCCACTGGCCGGTTCCAGCCCGCTGCCCGAGGCGGCCATCACCACCATCAGGCCGACGGCGAACACCAGCATGATGTCGGCCAGATTGGCCAGTGGCCCCATTGGCTCTTCGTCGGGCGCGTCGAAACGGCTGGCGCGGTAGTGCGGGACCCTCATGCCGCCGCCTCCATACGCTCCATCGCCGCGTCATACCAGCGCCGGCGCAGCCGCCCGAGCAGGAAGCCAAGGATGCCGACCAGCAGCCCCAGCACCGTGGTGTTGAACGCCACCGTAACGGCCTGGGCGAGGATTTCCAGTTCCCCACGCCCCATCGCCGCCAGCCCCGGCCCCAATGGGATCAGCGTACCCATCAGCCCGAGCATCGGACCGATCCGTGCCAGCAGATCGGCGCGGTCGATACGGCGCCGGGCACGGTAGGCGAGGCGCTCGGCATCACCACTCAGTTCCAGACGGCGTACCCCACCGGAGCGTTCGCCCAGTGCCAGCCCGAGCTCCCAGACGGCCACCGCGACCAGCACCAGCAGGCCGACAATCACCGGCTCCAGCAGCCAGCGCACCACGGTGTCCATCAGCTCCATCGTGATCGAGAACGACATTCGGTTTACCTCGTTACCCTTTGTTCATTCATGACCCCAGCCCCGTAGGAGCCTGCTTGCAGGCGAACGCTTCTGCCCGTGTCCGACTTTGGCAGGGGCTTCGCCTGCAAGCAGGCTCCTACAGGCAAAATATCCCGCGAGCGTTATCGCCGTCGGCCCACGGCAATGCCGCCGAGCAGCAGCAGGAACAGCGCAGCGGCGACCAGCCAGGGGAGCCAGGGCATGCCCGCCGCCTCGTCACCGGTTTCCTGGCCGCCGTCGGCCTCGGCCGGCTCGGGGATCTCCTGCATCTCTTGTGCCGTCGGGTCTTCCAGCGGCTGGATCTCGGTGACACGGTTGGGGTCGGCTTCGGGCTCCGCCCGCTCGATTTGCGCGGCCGCGCGCACGGCGTCAAAGGCCTCGCGCAGATCGGCGTCGTCCAGGCGCTCGGCCACCTCGTCCAGCATGGGGTGATCGGGGCGCGTGTGGCCGCTGCCGGGCAGGCCGTGTTCGGCGACCAGTTCCGCGAAGCGCTCGGACAAGGCCTCCAGCACCTCCGGATCGGCCTCCCAGAACCCGTGACTGGCCGCGACCAAGTGCACGGCCTGCAGGTGTGTCTTCACGTGCACGTTGTGGCCATCGGCCAGGAAGTCGTCCAGGCCCAGTCCGTGGCGGTCCTGCAGATACACGTCGTGCACCTCGTCCCAGACCCAGGAGCGGATGACCTCCGGGTTGGTCACCTGCCAGCCCCACAGGTTGTCGACGAAGTCCCGGGTCATGGTGCGGGCCCCGGCATAGCCGTGATCCATCAGCGGCTCGATCCACTGCGGATTCAGGTTCTGCCCCTGCAGCTCGCGCATCAGCGCGCGGCCGAGCGTTTCCACCCGCGGGTCGTCCGGGTCGGCATGCTGCAGCACGCGGTTGTCCGGCACCTCGCCGCGAATGCGCTCGACCGCGGTCGACAGACCACCCTGGAAATCAAAGCCGTCGTCGTTGTCCAGCAGGCCGTAGAGGTGCGAGGCGCGCCCAAGGTAGGTCCGCCCGACCTGGCCCAGCCGGGCCTCGAAGGCCTCGTGTGCGGAGCCACCGGACTCATCCGCGCCATAGGCATGCCCCATCCGGCGCAGATAGGCCGCCCCCAGTTCGGCACGATCCTCCCAGGCCCCGGAACGGTCCGCGAGACGATTGACCCCGGCCCCATAGGCCCCGGGGGCGGTACCGAACACCCGCAGCGCGGCCTGCTGACCCGCCTCGAGGCCATTGAGGCCTGCGGCGCGCAGGGCCTGGGTGTCCTCCACCCATTGGGCGGCCACATCGTTGCGCGCCAGGGGCTCGGTGCCCGGATCGCGCAGGTCTTGCCCCAGCGGGGCCAACGCCGCTTCCAGTGCCTCTTCCAGCTCGGGGTACTCGGCAAGAATGGTCTCGGACGATCCGTCCAGCGCGAGGCGCGCGGCCCGGTCTAGCCACACCAGCTGGTCCTCGTAGAGGTCGCGGAACAGACCGGAGGTGGTAAACAGGGCATCGCGACGTCGATCGCGCCCGGCTTCATCAAGGTCCATGCGCTCCAGCCCCTGGACGATCCCGCGACTGTTCCAGGCCGGACGAATGCCCAGCATGTCCATGCCAAAGGCGATCATCACGCCCTCGTCGCGCACAGTGTCTGACGCCCAGAGGATGATCGCCTCGCTGCCATCCGCCTCGGGATCGCCGTGCTCGCGGGCATCCGCGGCCAGTTCCTGACCGATACCCCAGGCGATACGCGTGGGGACCAGGTCCGCCGCCAGCGCGTGGAAGTTGCGCCCGGTCGGCAACACCTCCGGCGTACGGATCGGGTCATTGCCCTGCCCTGGCGGCACGAAACGGCCTTCGAGCGCCGCCAGCAGATGCGCACGCTCGCTGGCCGGGGATCCACGCAGCTTCGCATCCCAGTCGTCGTCGACCGCGTCGTCACCCGCCATCGACTCGAGCATCGTGTCCACAGCCTCGTCGCTCCAGTCGCGTCCGAACACATGCAGCCCCAGCGGCATCTGGTCTTCCTGCATGTCGGTCAGGTAATGCCCGATCTCGTGGACCAGCAACTCCTCGTCCATCTCCGCCAGCGCGGTCGGTGTGGGTTCGTCATGACCCTCATCCGCATGCTCGTCCGCGTGGTCATGCTCATGGGCATGCTCGTGCTCTGCATCCCCGTGTTCCCGGTGATGGACCGCGTCGCGATGTTCGTCGCCGTGTTCGGCTCCGTGGTCTTCGCCATGTCCCGCGTGGTCCTCGTCCTGATGCCCCTCGTGATGATCACCGTGACCATCATGGTGATGCCCGTGATCGTGATGGTGACCCCGCGCCAGTTCACGCTCGATGGTTTCGGTCAGGCCGAGCTCATCGATGCGTTCGCGCAGGGTCTGGACTGCCCGCGAGCGCGTCGCGGCATCCGGCTGCGCGGCGGCCTCGTAGGTCTCCACCAGCTGGCGCAGTTCCAGCAGGCTGTCGTAGAGCTCGGTGGCCGCCAGCGGCGGGGTCAGGTGGCTGATCATCACGCCCATGGCGCGGCGCTTGGCCTGGATGCCCTCACCCACGCCATCGACAATGTAGGGATAGATGATCGGCAAAGCCCCGCCAAGGAGCTCGGGGTAATCATCCGGTGCCAGCCCCGCGCGCCGGCGCGGCAGGAATTCGCGGGTCGAGTGGCGGCCGACGTAGACCAGCGCGTCCGCCTCGAAGTGATCGCGGATCCAGTGGTAGAAGCCGACATACTGGTGGGTCGGCGGGAACGTGGTATTCGCGTGCAGCAGGCGCTCGCTGACCTCCCAGCCGCGCGGCGGCTGCGGGCCGATGAACACATTGCCGAACTCGATCCCCGGGAACAACATCTCGCCGTCGCGGGTCATCGCCTCGCCCGGCGGCTCGCCCCAGCCGGTCAGGCCGGGGATGCCCGTGCGCACCAGCGCCTTGCGCAACTGCTCGGTGGTCGCGTGCGCGTCCTCCCCCGCCAGCGTGGCCTCCCAGGCCTCCTCGTACTGGGCCAGCAGGTCCAGTGCCCGCTCCTGCGCCGCGTGCGGATAACTCTCGAGCATGTGGCGCAGATCACCGACACCGCTTTCCAGCCCAGCTTGCGCGATCTCGACCTTGTCGGCGGCCCTGGCGGCCTCCAGGCGTGCCTGCAGGTAGCCGATCGGTCCGTCGACCAGCTCCGCCTGCACCGCGGCGGGCAAGCCGTCGAAATACGCCTGGTACTGATCGCGATCCAGCGAGGCGACCCGGCCGGCGATCGCGTCCAGTGCATCGGCCTGTTCCGGCAGATTCACCGCCCGGTCCTGGATCATGTCCAGCAGGGTCTCGGCATCCTCCGGCACCTCGTCCCCGAGGTCATACCCGGCGGCCTCCAGCCGTTGCAGGATCTCCAGCAGCGATTCCGGGACATCCAGCTTGTCGGCGCCGATATTCTGGCGACCGGGCGGATGGTTGTAGTACACGACCGCGACCCGCTTGTCTGCGTTGTCCAGCTGGCGCAGCCGGTCCCACCGCTGCATCCGGTCGGCCAGGGCCTCCACCCGCTCGCCCACCGGCTCGGGCAGGGCCAGTTGCACGCCAGTGCGTTCGTCCCGCGTGGGCTCGCCAGCCGTCGCCAGCACCATCGGCTGGCTGGCGCCCTGCAATTCCGGCATGGCCACATGATAGTGGACCTTGTCCCAGGGGATGCCCTCGTGCGAGAGCCGCCACTCGGTCTCGCTCACGTCCGCCAGGCGAATCCCCTTGACCACCGGGACATCCAGTTCGGCGAAGGCCTCGGCCACCGCCTCGCGGTTGCCACCGCCGCCCACAACGAAGTCCTGCAGGCTGACGATCCCGCTCAGCTCGGCGGGCGCCGCCGATGCGGCGAGCTTCTCGACCGCCTCGCGACTGGCCCCACCCCAGCGCGCGAGTACCGCGAAGCACTGGATATCCCGGGCCTCCAGTGCCTCGCAGGTCGCATCCAGCAGCTCGCGGTCACCAGGACGGTCACCGGTATCCAGGTCCAGCACGGCCACGGCCGGCCTGGCATCCAGGCCAAGATCCTCCGGATCGGCGACCGACTGGCCATCCCGGTAATAGCGGATGGTCTCGCGCGGATCCGGTTCCGGCACCTCGATCGAGTGCCCGCCCCGGGCAGCCAGCCAGCGGATGAGGCCCTCCATGTTCTCCGGTGTGCGGCCCTGATAGAACGCTCGTCCGGTCAGCCAGTCGGCCTGGTTTGAGAAGCGCTCCTGCTGCCGGGCCAGATGCTCGCGCGGATCCTCGCCCGCTTCGGGATTCTCGGCCAGTTCGGTCCGGGCCTCCTCGTCCAGTCCGTCGAGCACGGCCTGGCCGTCGATGCGGGACAGCGCAGTCAGACGCCGTTCGCTATTGATCGCGAGAATCGGCGCTGACTCGGCCGGCGGCTCTTCGCGCAGCAGACGTTCGAGACGACCGGCCTGATCCCCGAACACCGCTGCCACGAGTACCGCGTCGGCATCGCGCCACAGCGCCTGGACGGACGAGTCCGACTTGTCCGCCAGCTGCTCCGGAGTGCGCAGCACCACCTCGGCATCCGGCACGGCCTCCAGGAATCGATGCGCACCGGCGGCCACCTCGGGGGCCGAGCGCTCGGAGACGATGCCGACGATTTTGGGATCCGCCCAGGCGGGCGCGCTCCACAGCACAATCACCAGCAAAACCACACCGCGTTTCCAGAAGGACATGCGATAAACCCCGAAGAAAATCCGATGGGGCGACGCCACCGGTACCGTGGTGGCGCCGCCAATCCGTTATACGCAGGAAGGTGCCGTGGAAACGGCACCCGAAAACCGGCAAAGGCAGATGAAGTCAGCCGCGTTTGTTGGCCGGCTGCCAGAGGACTTCCGCGCCGTTCTCGTGACGTGCAAGCACACGGCAGAGCACGAACAGAAGATCCGACAGGCGGTTGATGTAGGCCAGTGAACTCGGCCGCAGCGCCTCATGGTGATTCACCGCCACCAGACGACGTTCCGCGCGCCGGCAGACCGTACGGGCGATGTGGCAGTCGGCCGTGGCCGGGCCACCGCCCGGCAGGATGAACTCCTCGAGCGGCGGCAGGTCGGCATTGAAGCTTTCCAGCTCCACATCGAGCCGCTCCACAGAGGCATCCGGCAGTGCCTGATGCCCCGGCACTGCCAGCTCCGCCCCCAGGTCAAACAGCTCGTGCTGAACCAGGGCCAGCACGCGCCGAACCTCTTCCGGGAGATCGTGGACCAGGACCCGGCCCACGACACTGTTCAGCTCGTCCACATCACCAAACGCCTCGACACGGTGGCTGTCCTTGTCCACCCGCGAGCCATCCCCCAGGCCCGTCCGGCCCTCGTCACCCGTGCGGGTCACAATCTTCGACAGTCGATTACCCATGCATCACCTCTGCTGGTAGCGCAGCTTGACGAAGGCGGCCCGCCCCGGCTGGTTGTACCCTCCGGCGGTCTCGTAGTCCTTGTCGAACACGTTATTGACCGTCGCCTGAATCTGCCATTCCGGCGCAATCTGATAGCTCGCCCGCAGGTTCAGCAGTCCATAACCGGAAAGGCGCTCGTCGTTATTGGCGTCGTTATATGAGCGGCTCTTCGCGATCACCGAGCCGCCCATTGAGAAACGCTGAAACTTCCGATCGAGATCCATACGGGCCGTAATGGGAGAGCGTCTCTGCAACTCGTTTCCCGTTTCCCGGTCTCGGGCATCCAGTAGGGTCAGTGAAGCGCCTGAAAGCCATTGGCCAAATTCGTATCGGCCATCCACTTCGACTCCCCGAATTCGTGCTTCCTCAACGTTTTCCGGTGGAGCGAACCCTGCAATCAAGTTTTCAACTCGTGTCTCGAAAGCGCTCAAATCAAGATATCCGGATCCCGCCGAATAACGGGCCCCTATTTCGAAAGTTTCAGATTCCTCTGGATCAAGGTCAGGGTTGCCGCGGAAAAACCCGATGTCAGGATGGTAAAGTTCGTTAAACGTTGGGGCCTTGAATGCTGTCCCGTAAGAAGCCCGCAGTCGCCATGCTTCCGCGACCTGGAATCCCCAGGCGACTTGACCGGTAGTTTTACTACCGAACTGTTCATTGTCGTCGTATCGTAACGAACCCTCCAAAGTATGCCGGCCTAGATCGGCTTGGAGAACCCCAAACCCACCAATGTTGTAGCGGCTGGTCTCCTCATATTCGTCCGTACCGAATCCCTCTCTTAGCCCAGGATCATCGACCTGAATACGGTCCTCACGGGCGTCAACGCCTGCCGTGAGGAACAGCTGATCCGACAGGACGATTTCGTTCAACCAGTCGATCGAATCACGCTTCGTGTCATAACGCGATGTGAATTCCCCATCCACATAGCGATCATTCTCATCACGTGCATGTGCAACACTCAGCTCAGTATCCCAACGGTTATTCACCGGGATGCGGAACCCCGCACGGAAGGCTGCATGGACAAAGTCGGTGTAGTCATCTCCCTCCGTACTGTCAAACTCTGACTCCCCTTCCGAGTACAGTACGTTGCCGAAAACCTCAATCCCATTGTCTAGTCGATGGGTCACCTTGGTCGCAAGCGAAGTGTTGTCGTAGCCGTCACGGTCATCGTCACCAACGTCATCCTGCACATTGATGCCGTCGGTCTCGAAATGGCTGAGCGAGAAGCTGTAGTTCGTGTTCTCGGTTCCGCCGGCCACTCCCACACCCGTTTCCCAGGTGTTGAAGCTGCCGCCCCCGACAAACGCGTTGACCCTTGGTGGCCCCTTCTGACCCTCGCGGGTAAAGACCTGCACCACGCCACCAATGGCGTCGGAGCCGTAGATGCTGGTCCGCGGTCCGCGCACCACTTCGACGCGCTCGATCTCCTCCGGTGGCAGGAACTGCCAGCTTGCGCCGCCACTGGTGGCCGACCCCATGCGCACGCCGTCGATCAGAAGCAGGGTGTGGTCGGAGCTTGTCCCGCGGGTGTAGACGGAAGTGGTCTTGCCGAAGGCGCTGTTCTGGGAGGTCTCGATCCCGGCGCGGCCCTCCAGCAGATCGGTGAACTGCTGGGGCTGCAGGCGTTCGATCTCTTCGCGGCCAATGACGGTAACCGAGGACAGGGTCTCGTCGACGGTCTGCGCGACACGCGCGGCCGTGACCTGAACCACATCGAGGGTGTGCGCTTCGGCATTGGAGTCTGGCGTGTCGGCCAGTAGCGGGGTCGTGGCCAGCAGGATGGCCGTGGAAAGTGCTGTGCGTTTCATGTCGTCCGTGTCTCCCGGCGAGCCGCCCGCACGCCGTTGATTCATCGGGATCACGCAGACGAGGGAAGATAGACACGAGGGGGACCCAGCACAGCCGCTATGCGACCAGGCCTGATCATCCGCCTCGCATGCCCGCCGCATGCCGCGCGATCATTCCCTGGCCGGTCTCCGGGCTGACGAGCGTTCCGGTGCGGCGCCTTCCCGAACGATTCCGTTCAGTGGCATGTGCCGCGACCATCAGAGGCCATCATGGCCTCTCGCTCGATCACCGTTGCGGGGGCAGCGTCGGATTCGTCCGCAGGCATCCAGATACCTTTGGCGGGCTCACCGAACTTCCCGTTTAACCCGCCGGCGAGACACGCCGACGGGCACCAGAAAACGCACGAAAGCCTACACCATTGGTCAAGAAATTACCAGACCCGGGAAACGCGCAACGTCAGGATCGCTGGGCCTCTGCCTGCACATAGCGCACACCGCGCTTGAGCAACCGGCCCCAGGACTTGTCCTGCAGCATGGCGTCGAACTCCGGCGAACGCTCGGCACGCAACGCCACCGGCGGCATCTGTGCGCCCTCGTCCACCGGGTGCGCGGCCAGCATCTCCAAGCGCTCCTGATTGGCACCATATTGCTGTACCAGGAAATCACGCATGGAGTCGGACAGGGGCAGGTGGTAGATGCGTGTCAGGCGCAGCGCCAGCCACTCCGCCATACGTCCGAGATCCTGGCGCACCATGCGCACCATGGCCGAGCCCAGGCCCGCCTTGGCATCCGCATTCATGCCGACGTACAGCCCCCCGAGATAGGCGGCCGGATTTGCATAGATCGCACGCTGGATACTCGGGTTGGTCAGGTCGACCAGAGGCTCGAGAATCAGTGCGAGCTGGATGCCGATGCGCTTGGCGGTGTCCGCATCCAGCAGGTGTCCGCCAAAGTAGAACAGGTCGCCCTCGCGCCGGATGCCGAGCTCGGACAGGTATTCACAAAACCGGTCGGCCAGGCGCAGTTTCTGGTCATCCGTCAGTTCGATCACCTCCTCGCTCACCCGAATACCGCGCGCACTGCGCTTGAACCAGCTTTGCTGCCCCTTCTTCTCGACCTCCCGGCGTCGCAGCGCCTCCCAGCGCTCGACCGCAGCGGTATAGCGACTCTGCGCCTGCATCAGCTGGTCCCGTGCCGCGCGCAGGTCCTCAACCTGACGCAGCGCCCGCCCAAGCAATCGGCCCTCCGGCGAGTTCACGGGCGGGCGGGCCTGCTCCAGCTTCGCGAGTGCATCCAGCACATCGCGCCCGAGGTCGAGGGTCGACGCACGCAGGACCTGCGGATCCAGCCCACTGGCCGGGCTTTGTGCCAGCAACATCGCCAGCGAACGCAGGCGGCTGACCACGCCCGCCTGCGCAACACGGAAACGGTTGCCCTGGTACTCGAGCCGGTCCAGCGCATGCCCCAGCCGCCAGCCACCCGACCACTCGAAACTCAACCGCCGGATCTGCCGCCCGTTGACCATCTCGAAGGCCAGCACAAACATGGCCTGCGCATCATCCAGTGTGCAGCGCGACAGGTCGTCCGAGTCCGCCGCGGAGAACAGGCGGTCCAGAAACTGATCGATCCGCCGGACGCCATCCTCGCGCGTCGGCGCGACGCCCTGCAGCCGGTCGCGCAGCGGGTCCGCCAGCTCGGAGGCATCGTGGTGCAGTTTTTCCAGCGCGGCCAGACGCGCATCCGCCGTGGCGTCCACCAAGTCCGCCACGCGCGAGCGCAGCCCCAGTCGGCGGTAGATCTCGATCTGCTCGGCCGCCGCCGCGAGGCTGGTATCGCCCGTCATTTCGCGCACCGCGACCGCGACGCCTTCCGGAGAGATATCCACCTCGTGCAGCAGCACCTCGGCGGCCTTGCGCCGTCGCATGTCCGGTGCCATCTCGGCCATCGCCAGATCGCGCGTCACGAACAGCAGATCCGGCAACAGGTCGATCGTATTACGCAGCTGATCGCGCGAGCGCTCCTGCCGCTTGCCCCGCGTGGCATCGGCAATGAATCGCGCCAGCAGGCCAATCACCCCGAACAGCAGCGTGTAGACCGCAAAGAAGATGAAATTCTGGGCCGGGGCGGCGTGACCAAAGCCCAGGAAGTAGCCCCCCTGCATTGCGAGGAAGGTCACCGGGCCGGCCGCCCACAACAGCTGCAGCATGTTCAGCGACCAGGGCACCTTGCGCGCAGTCGCCGCGACCTCGGTGATCCGGCTGCGTCCGGCGGCCTCGATCAGCACATGGTCCTGGCTCGGACTGGCGGCCTGGGGGGCCTCCTGCCGCTGTTGCCGCTTGCGAAACCTGCCAAACACCCGTCGTCCCTGCCCCTTCAGCGTTTCCGTGAAGTGTAGGGAAAACAGAGAGGTTGCGGGTGTCCGGTCAGGAAAAAATACTCAGAGAACCAGGAAGTAGTCCGCGATCCTTACGCGGCACTGCGGCCCTGGGCGGCCGCCTCCCCCGGCGGCGTCGAAACCACCTCGGGCACCTCGTCGGCATACAGATAGTCGCGGGTCAGCGGCACGGCATCCTGCTGCTTGGCCACCTGGATATGGAAGACCACCTGACGCCACCAGCGGAAGGTCGCCTCGCAACTGGCCAGATAGAACTCCCACATGCGGCAGAAGCGCTCATCGAAATGTTCCACCGCCTCGGCGCGAATGTTCTGGAATCGCCGATACCACTCGGCGAGCGTCTCCGCATAGTGCAGCCGCCAGAACTCGATATCGGTGGTATGCAGCGGAGTCGGTTCCAGTGCCTCCATCACCTCGGACAGTGCCGGGGTGTAACCGCCAGGGAAGATGTACTTGCTCAACCAGGGGTTGGTGGTGCCCGGAGGGCCCTGGCGGCCAATCGTGTGCAGGACCGCCACACCATCGTCCTTAAGCAGATCGTTCACGCGCTGGAAGAAGGTGCCGTAATTGGGCACGCCGACATGCTCGAACATGCCGACACTGACGACCCGGTCGTACTGGTCGTCGTGTTCGCGGTAGTCCTGATAGAAAAAGCGCACGCGATCGTCCAGGCCGCGGCGCTTCGCCTCCGCCTGGGCCACTCGCAGTTGCTCCCGCGACAGAGTAATTCCGTCCACCTGGACATCGGCGTTCTCGGCCAGGTGAAAGGCCAGCCCGCCCCAGCCGCAGCCGATATCCAGCACCCGCTGACCGGGCTCCAGCACCAGCTTCTTGCGCAACATCGCGCACTTGGCCTGCTGGGCCTCCTCCAGGCTCATGTCCGGTCGCTCGAAATAGGCGCAGCTATAGAACATGCCCTCGTCAAGGAAACGGCGGAACAACCACTCGTCCACGTCGTAATGATGCGAGATGTTCTGGTAGCTGCGCGCGATACGGTTGCCCTGCTCGAGGATCGCACGAAACATGCACACCAGCGGATGCACTCGACGCTGGAACCTGGGCGCAAAATTGCGCATCACCACATCCAGAAACACCCGGATGCCCTCGGGTCCCGGCGACCAGAGCCCGTCCATGTAGGTCTCGCCCAGCTGGAACCCGGGATCGCGCGCGATGCGCTTCAGAGCCGCCCGATCATGGACCTGCAGTGTTATCTCGGGTGCCCCCTGCCCGAAACGGCGCTCACTCCCGTTCGGCTCGCGCAGGATCAGCGTGCCGTGGCGCATGTATTCGTTCAGCATCCGTTCGATCATTGCGTCCCTTCCCCTGCGAATCCTCTGCTATATTAAACAGAGTCTAAATATCGCACTCGCTTCGTCGCAAGCCTCTGAATTGGCTGATCCCTGCTACCCCAAAAGGTTCCACACTCACAATAACGGAATTCCTCATACGAGCAACCTCCATCCAGGGCCAACAGACGCCTTCCCTCTCTGACGCCAAAACCGCTAACCTGAGCACATGACACTGCGTCCGACCCAAGCCTGCGAACACTGCACCCTGCGCCAGCTCTGCCTGCCGATGGGCCTACCACAAAATGAACTCTGGCAACTCGACGAGATTGTTCAACAGCGCCGTCCGATCGAGAAGGGGGCACTGCTGTTCAATATGGGCGAACGCTTCGAAACCCTGTTCGCCGTCCGAACAGGCGCACTGAAAGCGGTGCTGATCAGCGACGACGGCACCGAACAGATCACTGGATTCGCCTTCGCTGGCGATCTCCTGGGGCTAGACGCAATCCATTCCGGCAAGCATCCAGTCAGTGCAGTGGCGCTGGAATCCACCAGTGTCTGCGCCGTCCCCTACGCCCATGTGGACGACCTCGCCGACCGACTCCCGACCTTTCGCCAGCACATGATGAAGGTGATGAGCAAGGAGCTGGCCCAGGACGAAAGCCTGCACACCCTGCTGGGACAGCGCACGGCGGAGCAGCGTCTGGCCACTTTCCTGGTGACGCTGTCCGAACGGCACCGTGCGCGTGGTCTGTCCCCCGAACGCTTCTATCTGCCGATGTCGCGCGCCGACATCGCCAATCACCTCGGGCTGACCCAGGAGACCATCAGCCGCCTGTTCACGCAATTGCGCAAACAGGGCGTGATCAGCCTCCGCACCCGGGATCTCGAGATCCTCGAACCCAACAGCCTGCGCAATACCGCCGGCGTGACCTTTACGCCTGCCGCCAGCAGTGCCTGAACCCACTCACGGGTTCGACACCTTCTGGAAATTCGCCCTGGGCCGCTGGGACTATGCGCCGGCCCGCAACCGCCTGCTGCACTGGCAGGATGCACATGCGGTGAATGTCATTCTCGCGCTGTTCGCGCTGTGGTACCCCGGCGGCATGCCAGCAAGCGACTGGAAGCGGCTTGCGCGCGATGCAGCGGCCTGGCAAGTGCAGGCCACCGAGCGCGTCCGCCGACTGCGTCGTCGACTCAAGCCCATTGCATCAGAGCCACATCGCCAAGCGTTGTATGGCGCCGCAAAGGAACTCGAGATCGCATGCGAGCGGACCAGTGCACTTCGCCTCTGCCAACAAGCGCAACATCTCGGGCACCCGGGCAGCAACCCCGACGTTCCCCGGCGCATACACCTGCTGTTTCCAGCCCTCCCCGAGGCCGAGATTCGCGACGGACTACCCGATCTCACCGCGGGCCACGAACCGGGCGGCTGCACATAGACCGCGTTCGGGCTATCCTCCCGGCACATTTTCTACAGGCAAGCGGCATGTCGGACGATCTGCGCAACCAGCTCCTGAAGGCCGGGCTGGTGGACGAAAAACAGGTGCGCAAGGCCAAGAGCCAGAAGCACAAGGCCCAGAAGACACAACCGAAAAAGAAAAAGGGCAAGCCCGCCGACGCCGAGGCCAGTGCCGCCGCAGCCCGCCAGGCCGAGCAGGCCCGGCGCTCGCGGGAGAAGAACCAGGAACGACAGGAAAGGGCCGAACGCCGCGCGCGCCGGGCGCAGATTCGCGAGCTGGTGAACCAGCACCTGGCCCCGATCCCCACCGGCGACGCCGCCATCGACTATCACTTCCAGTTCGACGGGCAGGTCCGTCACCTGCCGGTGACCGAGGACACCCGCAAGCGCCTGGTCGACGGCCGCGCGGCGCTGGCCGGCCTGGAGCTCCACCCGAGCAAGGGTTTCCGTGTAATCCCGCGCGAGATCGCGGACAAGATCCGCGAGCGTGATGGCGAATGGCCGCTGGTCATCCCGGCCGAGGAAAGCGGAGACCCCGAGCCCGATCCCGACGACCCGTACAAGGACTACGTCGTCCCCGACGACCTCATGTGGTAACGCCTTGCCCGGGGCTCAGGCCTTGCCGGCATCGCCCCCGGCCTGGGCGGTGGGGAGTTCGGCGAAATGCTCGCGCGCGCGGGCAACCAGCTGGGGCGGCAGCCCGTTCTTCTCGGCAATCGTAAGGCCGAACGACACACCCGGCTCGCCGATCAGCAGCCGGTAGGTCGGGGACAGCGTCTCGGCGTCGAACTGCATCGAGGCGTTCACGATGCCCGCGTGCTGGGCGGCGTAGTCCTTCAGGGGCGCCAGATGGGTATTCACGATCCCGCGCGTACCACGCGCGCGCAGCTCGTCCAGCATCGCCATCGCCAGCGCCGCACCCTCGTCCGGGTCGGTGCCCGTACCCAACTCGTCCAGCAGGATCAGGCTCTCCGGCCCGGCGTGGTCGAGGATACGTTTCAGGACCTCCACATGCCCGGCGAAGGTCGAGAGGTGGTGGAACAGGCTCTGGTGGTCGCCGACATCGACCATCACCCGATCGAAACGCCCGATGCGACAGTCCTGCTCGGCCGGGATATGCAGCCCGCACCAGGCCATGGTGACCAGCAGCCCGAGCGTCTTCAGCGCGACCGTCTTGCCGCCGGTGTTCGGTCCGGTAATCAGCAGCAGCGGCTGCTCGCCATCCAGCCGGATGGACAGCGGCACCGGCTGCGGCCCGTTGCCCTCGGCGAACTGCAACAGCAGGAGCGGGTGATAGGCCTCGATCAGTTCCACCCCGGCCTCCGCCTCCAGCCGCGGGGCATGGGCATTCATCTGTGCCGAGAGCTGCGCGGCGGCGGACGCCAGGTCGATCCAGGTCAACGCGGTCAGCATCAGTTCCAGCGGCTCGCCATACTGGCGCACCACGTCGGTCAGCTCGCGCAGCAGGCGCTGCTGTTCGGTGTTGATCTGGCCGTTGACCGTATCCAGCTGGTTGTTCAGCGGCACCGCCTCGATCGGCTCGACGATCTGGTCACGCCCGCCCATCGCGGTGCCACGACGCACGCCCTTGACCGCATTCGCCGCCTCGCCACGCAGCACCATCACCGCGCGCTCCTGGTGCCACTGCACCTTCAAGGCATCCTCGCCCTTTTGCGCGACATCGGAGGCCGCCAGGCGCTTTTTCACCACCGCCTCGACCTCCTCGCGCAGGCGTCCGCGCTGCTCGAAGGCCTCGATCAGCGAGGGGCTCGCGTCCTCGCGCAGCGACCCGCCGGGGTTCAGGCATGCCGACAGTCGTTCTTCCAGCCCCTCGGGTGGGTACAGCTTGTTCAGGTCCGCCGGATAGATCTCGGGCGTATCCGCCAGCTGATCCGCCAGCTCGCGGGCTTGGCGCATGATGGTCTGCAGGTTGTGCAGGGCCTGCACCGGCAGCGCCGAGCCCGGATTGGAGGCCTGACGCAGGGCCGCGCGCACATCCGGCAGCTGCCCCAGCCGCGGCAGGGTGCCGGCATCCAGACGTCGGCGCGCGACCGTCACCGCGGTCTGCAGTGCGCGGGCCGCATCCAGATTCGGTGCCGGTTCCAGCCCGCGCGCGGCATCCGCGCCGTAGGGCGTCGCGGTCAGGCGCTCCAGCAGACGCTGGATCGCGGGGAATTCGAGGGCCTTCAGATCAACCTGCATGTCATACCCTTGTGCATGAAATCTCCACCACCGCAGAGGCTCCGGAAACCTTGTAGGAGCCGGCTTGCCGGCGAAGCCCCTGCCAAAATCGGACGCGAGCAGGGCTTCGCGTGCAAGCACGCTCCTACACGGCGTTATTCCTCCTCGGCCTTCTTGAACATCCCGAGGTAGGCCTTCTTCTCCAGCAGCGGTTCGCACATCACCGCCAGCATGTCGTCCAGGTGCTCCGGCGTGCTCATGCCGACCAGGGACGTGCCCAACCCCGGCGTGGAACGGTTGAACTGCATCGCGCGCTGCGCCGGGTTGCGCAAGTTCGCCAGCTGCTGCTCGACGACCTCCACCGACTGCTGGGCGAGGTGTCCCTTCAGCATGGAGTGTGAGGCGAACATATACACCTCCAGCTGGTGCGCGGCCTGCAGCGGGCTGGCCACATTGCCCTGCCCGGTCGCGGTGTTGAAGCGGGTAAAGCCTTCCAGCATCACCTGGTTGAAAGGGAGCATCCCGATCTTGAAGTGGTGCCGGGCGTGGTCGTCGCCGGTTACGGCCTGGGCCGCGCGCTCGGCCAGCCCCTGCATGGAGGTCAGCGACTGGAACACGGCGGCGTCGGTCTCCTCGCGGAAGCCCTCGAACGTGGAGATCCCGTAGGCGCGGATCTTCTTCTCCCGCGCCGCGCGCTCCAGCATCGCGAACACCGGCTCCAGCTTGCGGTTGGTCGCTTCCTTGCCGATCTCGTGGATATGGACCTCGGGCTGGTCGATGACGAAGGCATCCAGCGTCTCCACCCCCATCAGTGAGCGCGACAGCTCCATCTGATAGTGGATGTACTCTGGCGTCAGCAGGTGCGCGCCCTTGGCCAGATCATCCCGCGTACCCATGCCCTGGGACTCGATCTCGCGCTGGAACCAGGCATCCATGTCCTCCGGCGGCCCGCCGCGCCGCGTCAGAAACCCGCCCTTGGAGATCAGGAACATCGCCTCGCGCGGAACTCCGGCCTCCAGGGCCGTGCGCACGCCTGCCCCAACGGCCGCCAGCGAACGGCCGTAGCGGTAGTGGGCACCGGTGTCGACGACATTGATACCCTCGGTCAGCCCGCGGGCGACGATGGCGGAGATCGCAGCATCCACCTCGGCCGTAGCGGCGCCGCCAAAGGTGCCAATGCCCAAGCTGGACAGGCGCATCTTGGCACGCGAGAAGTCGCTGTAGTGCCCCTCGGCGGCCTTGCCCTCGGCGATGTAGTGTTCCGCATACCGGCGCGTCGCCTTGGCGTTGGCGTATCCGGGGATCAATTTCTGCGGCGATTCCATAAAGCTCCTCTGCACAATCGGAAACGGGCAGCATCCATCCGCGCACCGCCCGCTCGCATCCATCCGGAAAACGCGAATCCTACGTCACCCGGGCGTGATTGCTAAAACCCATCCAAACCGGCGAGTCTCCCGCACGGCCGGATTTCAACAAGGATGGATAGTGCAACCATTCTGCGATCATGGTTGCGCACACCCCCGGGGGATTGGTTCATAATGGTGCCGGACGCGTCGCTGCGGCGTGCGAAAGTGGCCTGGTGGTACCCTTGAGCCTTAATTCTTCACCACGGGACCGAGCACTTCCGTTTCGTTGCGCATGTCCGTCTTCGAGCGGAAAGCCTTAAGATTCGGAGGCTTCTCCCACCTGAACCGTTGGTTCAAGGTCGATGGTCACTCCGGCGCCCGCGGGGCGCGTCCACCTCATTATTTTTGCGGATCGTATGTCCAGGGACGAGACCTCCTTCACGCCTGACGAACTGCGCCAGCTACGGCTGCGCCTGCGCCGCGAGCGCGCCGCGCTGTCCGACGAGCGACTGGAGATTCATTCCGCCCTGATCTGCGACCACCTGCTGCGCTGGTTCCAGCGCTGGCAGCCGTATTGCATCGGCGCTTACCGGGGCCTGCGCGGCGAGGTGGATCTGACCCCCCTGACCGTGGCCCTGGCCCGACGCGGCACCCGCATTGCCCTGCCGGTGATGGATGCCAAACGCCCCGGACGCATGCACTTCCACGCCTGGGAGCCGGACGCGCCGCTTTGTCACAACGGGTTCGGCATCGCCGAGCCCTGCCCCGATGCCCCGCGTATCTGGCGCCGCGAGATGCAGGTGGTACTGCTGCCGCTGGTCGCGTTCGACCACGCCGGCAACCGCATGGGGATGGGTGCGGGCTACTACGACCGCTACTTCGCCCGCCGCCGCTTCGGTATCCGCCGCCCCAAGCTGATCGGCGTGGCCCATGCCCTGCAGGGAGTCGAGGCCCTCCCCAGCCAGCCATGGGACGTGCCGCTGGACGGCGTGGTCACGGAGGACGGCTGGCATGCACTGACCCGCCGCGCGCGGCACAATACGCACACCTGACCCACACGCCCGAGCCGGCACAAGGAAACCGCATGGCCTACTGGCTGATGAAATCCGAGCCCGACGAGTTCAGCATCGCCGACCTGGAACGCGTGGGCGTGGAGCCCTGGGACGGCATCCGCAACTACCAGGTGCGCAACATGATGCGCGACGAGATGAAGAAGGGGGATCTGGCCTTCTTCTACCACTCCAACGCCAAGCCGCCGGGCATTGTCGGCATCCTGCGCATCGAGAAGGAGGCCTACCCGGACTCCTGCGCCTTCGACCCCGAGGACCCGCACTACGATCCGAAGAGCGACCCGGATAACCCGCGCTGGCTGCGGGTGGACGTCGCGTTCGAGGAAAAATTCGGCGACATCATCACCCTCGACTGGCTGAAACAGCAGCCGCAGCTCGAGGACTGCCCGCTGGTGCGCCGCGGCAACCGCCTGTCGGTCATGCCGATCACCCAGGAGCAGTGGGACTTCATCCTGAGCCACGCCCAGCGCGGGAAGTAACCGGGTGGCCACGCTCTACCACTTCCCGCACGACGCGAAGGCCGACCGCCTGCGCCTGGCCTGCGGCTACAAGGGTGTCGCGCTGGAGACCCACGCGCTGGACTGGTTCGACGACGAGACCTTCTTCGAGCTGGGCGTGGCCCGCCAGTCGCCGATCCTGCAGACCGATGACGGCACCCTGCACACCGACACGCTCACGGCGTTACGGGATATCGACCAGCTGTTCCCGAGCGACGAGCCACTGTCCGACGGCGTGATCGCCGAGGACGCCTGGCAGGCCCTGGTGGACTGGCGCGCCAAGGTGGAAATCGTGCTGGACCGGCTCTACGCCCCGCTGGCGCCGGGCTTTCACGGAATCGGCGAAAGCGCCGAGGCCCTGGCCGACTACAAGGCCCAGGTGCAGCACCGCTTCGGCCTGTCGCTGGAAGAACTCGCCAACGACCGGTACGACGGCTACAACCAGCTGGCAAAGCTGAGCCGCCTGCCGGAACTGGCCAAGCACCTGGCGGCCAGTCGCTTCTATCTCGGCCACCCGTCCATCGCCGACTGCGTGATCGCCGCCGACCTCTACCCGCTGCAAATGCACGACGGCATCAACCTGCCCGTCGACATGCTCTACTACCTGCGCCGCGTCGAGGAGACCTTCAACACCCCCCTCGACACCCAGTGGCTCGCCCGGTAAGGAAACTCAGCCGAAGCGGTAGTGCTTGCGGATGTCGCGGTGGATCTCCCAGGTGCAGCCCATGCCCTCGGGGAAGGTCACCAGGTCGCCCTCGCCTACGGTGACCGGCTCGCCACCGTCGTCCGGGGTGACCGTCACCTGTCCCTCCAGGATGTAGCAGACCTCACGTTCGTCGTAGTGCCAGGGGAAGGTGGAGACCTCCTTTTCCCAGACCGGCCAGTCGAATACGCCGAGGCGCTCCAGATGGTCCTGCTCCGGCCGATGGATTACTTCGATGGACATGACGGTCTCCTCTGTCTGAGAAAATGGCAAGCCTAACGGGACCGCGACCGGACGCCAAAAGCGCACTATCCGTCGAAGCGGAACAACTGTCTCTCGCTCGAGTGAAACCGCCGAACCAGCAGCAGTACGAAAGCGATCACGCCCAGCGCGGCCGGTAAATATTCCAGCCAGACGCCCAGTTCCCAGGCGATGTAGGCGGTCACCAGAGCCCAGAGGAAGGGAATGATCGTCAAGATCAGTGACGGGCGCGGCTGCGCCAGCAGCAGGATGCCGAGGGTGAACAGCATGGTGGGTCCCGGCGTCACGCCCACGTACTGCGCTTGGGTCCAGGACACCCCCAGGAGCAGGACCTCCAGCAGGGCATGACCGACCATGGCATAGGCTATCACCACGATCGCGACAAGGCCGGCCACACCGCCCGGCCAGCCAAAGCCATGACGTCCCAGCAGCGTGAGGGCGAACAGGAGCATCAGGCCCTGTGCGACGAACACGCCTGCCAGACGACTCGCCCAGAAGTGGAATTCGGCCAGCGCGCCCCCGATGAACACGACCCCGATCCAGATCCACAGCACGCCGAGCAAAAGGCCCACAACACGCCCGCCCCCCCGGCCGCCCATCAGGGCCAGTGCCAGTGTAACGAGCACCATTAGCACCGCGACCGCGTGCAACGGCCAGATGGCGCGATTGTATTGCCCGAAGATCGACAGCAGGGTTTCAGCGGCGAATGGCAGCATCCGGGCTCCCGGAGACGGTGGAGGGTTAAAGCGCTTCGACGTAGTCGATCATGCGCTGGCGTATGTCGTCATCCGGCATCGGGCCGTACAGGGCGCCCATGTTCTCGCGCATGTGTTCCACGACCGAGGTCGCCGGGATCGCGCAGGTGATATCCGGGTGCGAAACGATGAACTTGAGCAGGAATTGCGGCCAGTTCTCGCAGTCGATCTCCCCCGCCCAATCGGGCAGTGGTTCGCTCTCGAAGCGGTCGATCAACGCCTTGCGGCGGAACGGGCGATTGGCGATCACCGCGACCTCGCGCTCGCGAGCCAGCGGCAACAGGCGGTCTTCCGCCTCGCGGTCGAGGATATTGTAGGTGAGCTGCACGAAGTCCAGATCCTCGCGTTCGAGGATGCGCGCCAGTTGGTCGTGGCGGCGCCCGTGCGAGGTCGTCACCCCGATATAGCGGATCTCGCCCGCCTCACGCTTCTCGCGCATCGTCTCCAGATGCGCCTCCCAGTTCTGCAGGTTGTGCACCTGCTGCACATCCAGGGTATCCACGCCCCACAGGTCCAGCGACTTCGCATGCTGGTTGCGCCCGGTGCCGGTGCTACCCGTCCAGATCTTGGTCGCCGAGATCAGGCCTTCGGGGTAGCCCAGCTCCTGCAGGCAGTGCCCCACTACCGCCTCCGCGCGCCCGTACATCGGCGAGGAATCGATCATGCCGCCACCGTGGCGGAAGAAGGTATCGACAATCTCGGTGCGCAGAGCGAGGGCGTCGGGGTCATCTGCCACGTTGAAGGTAATCCAGGTGCCCATACCGATCACAGGGATCTCCTCGCCCGAGGAGGGAATCGCCTTGCTGTTCGGTTCGCGTTCCTCGGCGGTTGCGCCCAGCGGCCAGCCGCTGCCGGCGGCGATGGCCGAGCCCGCCATCCACTGGAGGAATGAACGGCGCGAACACTGATTCGGGGTTTTCGACATGCGGTGGCTACGCTTGGAACCTATTCACGTGGTCCCCTTGGAGCCACTGGAAGTTCCAGCCCGGCAGGATTTCGGCCCGCCAGAACGAAAACGGCCCCGGGCATGCACCTCGGGGCCGTAACGGGCGGACGAGCCACCCAGGGCGTCTACCAGACTAGATGAACAGGCAGATGTCGGATTCACCCGCGAACTCGAAGAACGCGGCGGCCCCGGCATACTCGATGCCATCAATGAACTCGCTGGTATCCATATCGAACAGGTCCACGGTCATCTGGCAGGCGATCATGCGCACCTCGGCCTCCTGGCAAAGCTCGCGCAGTTCCGCGAGATCGGAGACACCCTTCGCCTTCATCTTGTTCTTCATCATCATGGTCATCATCTTCTGCATGCCCGGAAGGGCCTGCAGCATGACCGGCATGGGCATGGGCATCGGCATGCCCGGATTGCCCAGCGACGTGACCTGCAGATCCATCTTCTTGCGCAGCAACTGCAGTCCGTAAAAGGTGAAGAACACTTCGACTTCATAGCCGAGCGCGGCCGCGGTCGACGCCAGGATGAACGGGGGATAGCCCCAGTCCAGACTGCCCTTGGTCGCAATAATGGCCAACTTCTTGGTATCGCTCATTCACTCCTCCTTGGTGGTGGAGGATGGGTTCGCCACAGCCCCCTGCGCGTAACCCACCCCCCTGTGGACCGAGGTCACCCCGTGCGACCTCGATACTTGGATCTCGCTAAAGTGTCGGCGATCCAGGCCGTCTATTTGGACGCCAGACGCGCCTTGCGCCAGTCCCGGATCAATGCACACCCCGCACATACCCCAAGCGCCGCCAGGCTGGCCCAGACCGAGATCGGGACCAGAATCATGGCCAGCGCAAAGAGTATCCAGGCGACAACCGTCATGGTGATACCTCGTCATGGCCCTCGCCCCCCGACGAGGAAACCATGCATCGCGGATTAACCAGGGGAACGCCGCTCGGCGTTTCCCTAACGCGCTTCGGGGCGCTCCGCGGTTGCATCCCCTGGCGTCTCGGCGGCCGGTGACTGCTGTACGGCATCACCGGTCGACTCCGACACAGTACCCGATTGTGCCTGTTCTGCCGAGCGATGCACATCGGCGGCCGAGGCCCGACCACCGGTACGCGACACGGGCCGGGCATCCACAAACTGGTTATTCAGACGCTGGATATACGCCTCGGCGCGGTCACGCAGCGCATGCAGGCGGCCAACCTTGCGCCGTCCCAGGCCCAGCGGGGCACGTCCCAGCATCAACCGCCACGGGCGCGTGTTTTTTTCAAATGCGGCCCGCCAGTTACCGGCGGCAGATTCGGTCGGCAGCGTGCGCGCGATACGCCGCGCGATCCAGCGGCGGTTGAAGAAGTGGAGCCCCGCCAGTACGAGGGCCAAACCGATGATGCCGGCGGACGTCCAGATCGGGTGATCCCCCATGGACGACCAGGCCGAGCCATCAAACCACGGGCCAAACCCGCCCGCCGTGTTGTAGCCGATCACGCCCAGGATCACGGCAATCACCGCGAACATCGCCGCATCGACTTGCAAGACCCGGCGGCGCCATCGTTCCAGGGCCCGACGCAGGGCGGGCAGCGCATCCATTTCGATGGATTCGGCGATCGCCTGCAGCGACCCGAGGATGCGGTACGAGCGTGACGAGCTGATCTCCTGGATCTTCTCGTGGATCTCCGCGCGGTCGCGCTGCGACTTTTCCTCGTAGCGTTCGCGCACCTGCTCGTCGCCGATCTCGACCCCTGCGCTCTCGTTGAACATGCAGTAGAAACGGCCGGTGGCATTCCCCTGACGCACGACCGCGCGTTGCCAGGCGGAGACAACCTCCTCCAGGTTGTCCTCGCGCCAGGTGGTATCGATCTGGTTGAGCACGAACACCAGTTTGTTGAAGTCGTTGCGCTCGGCGACGCGATTGACCAGGTGCTCCAGCGTGTCGCGCATCGCGCCCGGTTCCGGGTGCCGCGCATCGAAGAAGACGACCACCAGGTCGGACAGATCAATGATGTGGTCGGTCAGCTGCAGGATCGTGGCACGCTGCTCGTCGGCATCGAACCCGGGCGAGTCGATCAGGATACGCCCGCGCAGACGCTCGGAGTTGGCGGTCTTCATCGCCAGAAAATGGTCCACCGTACGACCACCGCCATCGGTGATGCGCTCGATCTCGTCGGACACGCGGTAGAACGGGAAGCGCGGATCGCCGTCCAGCGCCAGCCCCGGCAACTCCTGCACCCGCTCGCTGCCACCGTAGCTGATGACCGTGAACTTGTCGTCCACCGCCTGCGAACCACTGCGCTGAACGGTGGTGCCGACGTATTCGTTGATAAACGTGGACTTGCCCGAGGAGAACGTCCCCAGCACCGCGATCATCGGCCACCAGGAGATGGTGAAGGCGTAGGAGTCGTCCTGCGGATTCAGCAGCCCGGAGGCATAGCCGACCCGGTCCAGTTCGCGGAAGGGATCGACAACCCCCTTGAGGACCGGATTTTCTTCGGCGAGGCGATCGCTCAGCAGCTTGAGCTGCTTGCGCACGCGGCGACCAGGACGATTAAACATGCGGACTCCGTTGCGGCGGTGGCCATCCGGAAGACACAGCTTCTCGGTGCCCGGATGCCTCCGCGATGTGAATTGGCTCCATTCATCATACCCACTGCGCCCACGCCTGTGTGGCCCGCAATATGGGTACGACCCCGGCAAACGCTGGCGATCCAGCGTTTTGCCCCATAAAGGCTCGAAAACGTCAAAGAAACGCGTACTGGTTCGCGTTCTTCTATCGATACTCATCGAGGTGCGCCGCACCCTCCTCATGATGACGGTCGTAAACCGGGGCGAGGCGCTCGATCATGCGCAGACGCTCGCTCTCGGGCAGCACCTTGAGGGCACTTTCCCAGGCATCCATTGCAGCCTCGAAATCGCGCATGGCAAACAACGCGTTGCCGAGCTCGCCATACAGATCCGCACGTTGCACCGAATCCCTCGGCAGCGCCTCCAGGCCTTCACGCAGGACCCCTGCCGCCGCGCGCGGTCCCGCACGCCAGTAGGCATCACGCCCAGCCTGCAAAGCCGCCTGGGCAAACTGCGCGGCGCGCTCCGCGTCCGCCTCGACCGCTGCATCACCTTCGAACGCGGGCTCGCGCTCGGCAGCGAGATCAGCAGCCGCCTCATCCTCCGCGTCCTCCTGAACGTAGGGCTGCTCATGCGCGGCCCCGGTCATGGGGTCGGGGTCCCCCTCGTCATCCAGGTCACGGGCCGGCCCAGGGCGGACATCGTCTTCCGCGGCTTCATCCTTCGCGGCGGCCTCGCCCTGCGCATCGGCATCGTCGGCCGGTACTGCGTCGGCCTGCTCGGCCGCCTCGTCCTCGGGGACCGCCTCGGCACTCGGGGCCAGCACGTCACGTGCCGACCAGGCGATGAACCAGAGCACGATCACAATCACGATGAAGTAGCGGTTGATAAAACTGCGCGGCTTGTCTGCGTTATCCATGCGTCACCTTTCGGTTTACCTTCCAGTTCAATCCTACATCCTCTGTAGCAGCCGGTCCGCACCGCGCGTTATTCGCCCGGAACGGTCAATCGTTCATCTCCGGGGTCAGGTCGGTGTCGTCGTCAAAGGACGGTTCGTCACCCATACCACCCTCGGTCGGGGGAGGATCGCCGGGGCCATCCCCGCTGGTCCCACCCGGGGGTTCGGCATCACGAGGGGGCATATCCTGACCACCCGGCGGCTGACCCTGGGGCGGTTGGCCCTGGGGCGGTTGGCCTTGGGGCGGCTGACCCTGAGGTGGCTGGCCCTGAGGTGGCTGACCCTGGGGCGGTTGCCCTTGCGGCGGCTGACCCTGCGGCCCTTGTCCCGGCGGAGCGCCCTGCGGGTCGCGACCTTGGGGATCACGCGCGCCCGGGGGCTCGCCCGGCTCTACATCGCGTTGTTGCGGGTCTCGTTGCTGCGGGGGTTCGCCCTGCCCAGGCGGCGGTGCACCGCCCGGGGTACCGCCCGGAGGCGCTCCGCCTGGGGGACCCCCCGGCGCGCCACCCGGAGGGGCACCGCCAGCCGGGCCACCCGGGTCGCCACCCGGACCACCACCTGGTGCCTGGACTTGATCCAGACCGTGGCCGCGTTCGCTCTCAAAGGCGGGGCGTTCACCCAGACCGGAAGGCCCGGAATAAGGCGCAAGACCGGAATTGTCGCCAGGTGCGTACTGCGCGGAAACGGTAAAGGGGACGGCCATCAGGGCACCCAAGACCCCGGCCTTGAGAAGACTGCGTGACTGGCTCATGACGAAACCTCCGTCGGAGCTGACTGCGTGAATTCGGAGCCGGACGAACATCCGACCCCCGTAGGTCGCGCCAGGATTCAGGATCCGTTGGCGTCGTCTTGCTGCTCTTGCATGGCCTCGCGGTGACGGCGCATTTCCTCGCGATAGACCTCGCGCGCGCGCTCCGCGGCCTGGCGGTGTGCCTCGCGCATTTTTTCGTGCTCGGCCTGGCGTTCGCGCATGTGCTCGCGCATCGCCTCGCGGTCCTCGGGATCGAAGTCCGGGTCAAAGTCGCGCATGCGCTCCTTCCCGCCGGGGCCGTACGGCATGCCGTACTGCATCGGCCCGCCGTGATAGAGACCGTGATAAGGCCGCTGGCCGTAACCGGAACCATAGCCATAGCCATGCCCGTGTCCGTGTCCGTGTCCGTGTCCGTGTCCGTAGCCATAGCCGTAACCAGGCCCATAACCATGCCCGGGCCCATGGGGGCCCGGCCCCATGGGCCCGTACATCATGCCTCTATGGCCAGCCCCCCGGGGGCCTGGGCCATATGGCCCCGGGACCGCTTCTCGGTGCATCATGCCCGGCCCGCCAGGATGTCCACCCTGACCGTGCATTCCCGGGTAGCCATAAGGACCGGGGATGGTGGGCGCGTGCATGGCGCCCGGCTTGTCAGACGCGGAATCTGCATCCTGGGCCAGCGCGGGCCCCGCCAGTAGCAGGCCGGCAACGCATGCAACACCCCTAAAAAAGTGTTGTGGTCGTTTCATGTTCGGGCTCCTTCTCCAGGCGCCGCCAGATTCAACCGCAATGCGGGCTTCTGGCGAACTGCACGTTCTCCTCAAGGCGTGTGACAACACAATCGCCGCAGTTACTCCCGCCAATTACGCGAGGGAAACACTGATCAGCGTTTCCCTAGCACCAGCATATCGCAGTGCCCAACGCTCAGATGCACCCGCCCGTCCGCGATGTCCCTGACTCGGGAACGCGCCCAATCCTGGAACAATGGACGACCCTGCGGCTCCATCTCGGCGGCCGCCTCCGCCCAGCCTCCGATCAACGCGGCCGCCAGCGCTGCCTGACCCTTTCCCAGCCGCCAGTCACTGGTCTCGGTGATCACACGAAGGCCGTTGGTGGTCAAGGCTCGGGCACAATAAGCCGCGGCATCGGGCCCCAGGGCTGGGCCAAAACCCTTGTCCGTACGCTGATGGCGATTCACTGCCGTACGCACGCGCTCGTCGGCCGCATGCGGGTGGCTCCACTCGATGCGCCCATCGTAGCTGAGCGCGAACAGCGCCGGGACCAGCGATTCGATCAGCGTCATCACCAAGCGGTCGAGCCAGTTCGCCGCGACCAGATCCAGCAGGGCAGAGGCCGTCACCAGACCTGCATCCGGCGGGATCGGGGGTGGCCCACCCGAGAAATCGAGCACCTGCGGGGTGATGGTTACGGCCTCGTGCGGCGCCGCGATGGTCGCCAGAAGATCGGCGTCATGATCCACCAGGGTCCAGTGCTGCGGCCCCGACAGGCGCGGCGCCAGGTAACGCAGGTTGGAACCGGCCCCGCTGCCCAGATCCATCACGTGCAAAGGCCGCTCGCATAGAGCAAGCGCGTCGTTCAAGGGACCGAGCAGGGAGTCCGGCCGGGCCGCATGATCCGCAGGTTCGCGCAGGGCCAGCCAGTCCCCGGCAAAGCGTTCAGGCATCTCAGGCCGCCTCCAGGGAAACACTGATCCATGTACACGCTCGCTGCTTCGTCGCTTTTACCTTCGAACAAGGCGCGGTGACTGCCGTGCAGTCATTCTGCACAAGGGCGCCGCAACGCCGTCCCCACGCCCATTTTTGATCACAACGGGCGGCCGAGTCCCTTCGGGGTTGGCACCCCAGGTTCCCCGATACGGCGTTGCGCCGCTTGCAGGTAGAACCACTACCCGCTGCGCACCGCGCCTTGTCCCGGAAAACCTGGGGTACCAACGCGAGCGTGTACATGGATCAGTGTTTCCTTAGCCACTGGGCCAGACGACGGGCACCCTCCGTCCAGCCCGGCAACGACTCGGCATGCGCGCGCCCCGCGCAGCCCATGCCCCGACGCTGCTCGGAGTCGCACAGCAGGCTCTCCAGCGCCCGGCGCAAGGCGTCCACGTCGCCGGGCGGCACCAGCAGGCCCGCGGTCTCCGGCACAGTCCGGGGGATGGCCCCACCGGTGGTCCCGATCACTGGGAGCCCGCGCATCATCGCCTCGGTAAAGGCCATGCCAAAACCCTCGTAGGCGCTCGGCAGCACGAAGATCGAGGCCTGGTCATATCGCTCCGCCAAGCCCTCGCGTGTCAGCACGCCCGGGGCCGAGATCCGCGAACCCAGACCACTCTCGGCAATGGTCGCACGCACAGCGGACGTGTAGTCCAGATCGCGATCCATGGCACCGGCCAGCTCGGCCCGCCAGGACCAACCGCGCAGGCCAGACAGCGCGCGCACCAGCTCGAGCTGTCCCTTGCGGGGCACCCAGGCGGCCACGCACAACAGCACCGGCACCCCGTCTTCCGGGCCACGGGCCAGCGGCGCCTGTTCCACGCCAGGCGGGATGCTGCAAAGGCGTTCGGACGGCACACCCCAGTCGGCCACCTGCGCCCGCGTATAGTCACTGGTCACGACCACCCGCGAGGCGAGGGCCACGGCCGCACGCTCGGACACGAGCAGTTCGCGCGAGCGCGTGGGCGCAAGCCCCGCCTCCAGGCCCAGCGGGTGATGCATCAGGTAGACGAGCCGCAGGCGCGCTACGTGACGCTTCAAGGTGGCGGGATACGCGCCCGCGGCCAATCCATCGAGCAGCACCCGCATGCCATCGGGAAAGCCCGCCAGGGCCGCATCCAGCGCCTGTTCCGCGCGCGCATCGGGACCGGGAAACTGGCCCTCCAGCTCGCACAGCTCGATCCGCCAGCCCTGCTCGCGCAGCCCGGCGATCATGCGCGCGTCGTAGCGGTACCCGCCGGTGGGCTGGTCCAGTGCTCCCGGGACCACAAAACCAAGCTCGGGCATATCTCAGGGAGCGCCCTCGTAGCTCGCCCAGGCCACATGGGATTCGTGCAGGGTCACCGCGACGGCATCCAGCCCCCGGGCCGATTCGCCAAGCTCACCCCTGGCGATGGCCTGCGCCACGCGCTGGTGGATCGCGTGGGCCAGAAATTCAGTGGTCGTGTTCTGCCCGCGAAAGTCTTCGCGCTCGTCGAGATTCTGGTAATTGAGCTCGCCCAGGATGGCCCGCACGACCTCGCTTGCCCGACCGATATCCACCACCAGGCCATCGGCATCCAGTGCCGCGCGTCGAAAGGTCACGTCCACCACATAGGTAGCGCCGTGCAGGTTCTGCGCCGGGCCGAACGTCTCGCCGGAGAAGCTGTGGGCGATCATGAAGTGGTCACGGACATTCAGGCTGTACATGCGGTTTCCTTGCGTGATTGTGCGGGCGGGATCAGTAGCGAATGCGGTGGCACAGCGTACGGTCCGCCTCCGGCCCTGTCACCCGCTGCATCACGGCCGGGAGATCGACAAACGCATCCTCGCCGGTAATGAGACCGTCCAGGGCCGGGTCATCGAGCAGTGCGAGTGCGAGCGCCAGCCGTCGCCGGTAATCCCAGCGCGGCGCCCGCTCGGGCGGGATACGCCCGACCTGCGAGCTGCGCAGGGCCAAGCGGCGTGCGTGGAAGCCTTCCCCCAGCGGCAGATCCACCGGCTGGTCACCGTACCAGCTCATCTCCACCACCCGCGCCTCGACGCCCGCCAGGCTCAGTGCCTGGCGCAGACCAGCCGGGTTGCCGCTGGCATGCACCACGAGGTCCAGTTCCTGCAAGGAGGCGTCCTGGGCGGCCTGATTCGGGGTCAGAAGGGTCAGGTCGAGTGCGGCACAGATGTCTTCGCGCGCAGGGTTGGGGTCGACCACGGATACCTCGGTTCCGGGAATCCTTCGCAACAACCAGGCGGCGAGCAGGCCCACCACGCCCGCGCCGATCACGGCGATACGATCCCCGGGACCGGCAGCGCTGTCCCAGACCGCGTTGATCGCCGTCTCCATGTTGGCCGCCAGCACGGCACGTTCGGCGGGCACACCCTCGGGAATGGACATCACCGCACTGGCAGGCACGACATACTCCGACTGGTGCGGGTGCAGGCAGAACACCGTCTGCCCCGCCCCGGGGCCCTCGACGACGTTGCCCACACTGATATAGCCGTACTTGACCGGCGCCGGGAAGTCGCCCGTCTGAAAGGGCGCGCGCATCGCGGCGTGCTGGCTGGGGGGAACGCGACCATGAAACACCAGAGACTCGGTCCCGCGGCTGATCGCGGAATAGCGGCTGCGCACCCGCACCTCGTCGGCACCGGGCGCCTCCAGCGGCTCGTCACGCAACTCGCCCCGGCCGGGTCCGGTGACCCAGAAGGCGGTGGCACGGGGAGCGCTCATGGAGCGGTTCGATTATCGTCCGGCATGGGGCCAGTGTGGTCGATGGTCGTGATTCCAGGCAACTCGCGGGCGATTACACGGTCGTTATCTCAGTAACGACTACACTCGAGCCATGGATTCCACGCTGACCTCCAACCGCTGGCCGGAACGCGCGCGCACGGGCCTGCGCACCTGGGCGCGGGACTGGGCGCTGGCCGGCGCGGGCGGCCTCGCACTGTCCGCGCTGCTGGGCTGGCAGATCGGCGCTGTCACCCCGCTGCTGATCGCGCACGTCGGGATCTGGCTCCTGCTAGGTCTGATACTGGTCCTGAACACACCCCAGACCGGGCTTACAATACAGCAGCGCGGACCCGGGCCCGCCAACCGCGTAACCCTGGCCCGCGCCGCGATCGCGACCCCGCTCGGGGCACTCGTTCTGGCGGCGGTTGCCGCCCCCGAGACGGTCGTACTGCTGTGGGTCCTGGGACTCGCTGCAGCGGCCCTGATCCTGGACGGCGTGGACGGTGCCGTTGCCCGCCGCACCGGTAGCCGCACGGCCTTCGGCGCCCGCTTCGACATGGAGCTGGATGCGGCCATCATCCTCGCCCTCTCGATTCTGGTCTGGTGGATGACCGCGGT
The DNA here is from genome assembly GCF_000025545.1 of Thioalkalivibrio sp. K90mix. Classification (NCBI taxonomy): domain Bacteria; kingdom Pseudomonadati; phylum Pseudomonadota; class Gammaproteobacteria; order Chromatiales; family Ectothiorhodospiraceae; genus Thioalkalivibrio; species Thioalkalivibrio sp. K90mix. The sequence goes on along the minus strand of NC_013889.1, from coordinate 822,058 downwards.
CGGGGCCTGGGTCGTGCTGATCGGCGCCATGCGCTATCTGTTCCTGGGTGCGCAGCACATCTGGCCCTGGCTGGCCGAGGACCTGCCCCCGAGCCGTCGCCGCCAGGCGGTCTGCGTGCTGCAGACCGGCGTACTCCTGGTCGCCCTGCTCCCGGGCCTGCCCCCGGTGGCAGCGATCGGCGTCGCCCTGGCGGGGCTTGCAGCCCTGACCGGCTCGTTCGCCACCGACATCCACTGGTTACACCGTCATCGTCCCGGAGGTTCGACATGATCCACGCCCGCGCCCCACGCTCGCTGCTCCTGGCCGTTCTTCTTGCCCTGGCCCTCCCCGTCTCCGCGCTGGCCCAGGCCGATCGCTGGGAAATCGACCCGGAACACTTTGCGGTCGGCTTTCTGGTGGATCATGCCGGCTTCGCCAAGGTCCTGGGCATGTTCCTGGAGGCCGAGGGCGAGTTCACCTTCGACCCGCAGACCCGGGAACTGCGCGAAGGGTATTTCGTCGTGCAGACCGACAGCGTGTTCACCAACCACGAGGAGCGCGACGACCACCTGCGCAGCGATGACTTCCTGAATGTCGCGGAATACCCGGAGATGCGCTTCACCGCGACACAGTACGAACCCACCGGCGATGACACCGGACGCCTGACCGGCGACCTGGAGCTGCTGGGCGAAACCCGTCCGGTCACTCTGGACGTGACGATCAACAAGGTCGGTCGCTATCCGTTTCCGCTCGGTGGGGTGTTCGGACGGCCCTACGTGCTGGGCGCCTCGATGCGCGGCAGCTTCGACCGCTCGGACTTCGGCATGACTTATGGCCTGACGCGCGACATCGTGGGGGACGAGATCGAGCTGATCATCGAATTCGAGGCCCAGCGCCAGTAAGCCCGGCGCCGGGAATCAGGTGGCCGCCGCCGCGGCCCCCTCGCTTTTCAACAGGTCGCGCAGCGTACGCCCGTCCAGATGGTCACGGCGTGCGGTCTCCAGTTCCTCCAGCGTGGCCTCGACTGCCGGGTCGCCCTGCAAACGGCGCAGGGCGCGGGCATCCGCATCCTGGCGCAGGGCCTCCAGGATCTCGTCCACCCGAATCCGCTCCAGATCACGCCCCGGCACATAACAGGTGGCATCGGTGCCGGCCCGCACCAGCAGCCCCGCCGACTCGAGCGCCTGCGCGACCTCGCCCAGGGCATTGCCCGGCACTGACAGGTCATGCGCCACATGATCCAGGGTCGGCGGCGAGCGGCCGTCGAGGAAACGCTGGCCCACCTGCTGCATCAGGTGCAGGCCCATGCGTTCACGCGCCGCGCCGGACAGGCGCAGGCGCAGGCCGCGCACCGTCATGTACTCGGGGTGCTGCACGTAGAAGGCCACATTCGCCCCGATCAGCAGGATCAGCCAGGCCAGGTAGATCCAGATCAGCAACAGGATCATGATCGCGAAGCCCGAATAGATCGCGTCATAGCGCGTAGACCCGGCCACCATGGTCGCGAACCCCCAGCCCACGCTCTGCCACAGCAGCCCGGCCACAACGGCCCCGACCAGGGCCGGGAACAACCGTACCCGAGTGTTTGGCACAAACACGTAGATGAAGGTGAACGCGGCCATGATCAACAGATACGGAACCATGCGCGAGGCGCCGGTGATCAGCGTGCCAAACGGCTCGATCCCGGCCAGGGTCTGCATGGCCGTGGTGGACATTACCGTCGCGGTGATCCCCAGGGCGGAGACCACCAGGAGCGGACCAATCAGGATTACCGACAGGTAGTTGGAGAAACGCTGGGCGAAGTTACGACTGTTCTCGACCCGCCAGATGGTGTTGAACGCCAGTTCGATCTTCTGCACCAGCGCGATCACGGTGTAGACGAGGAATAGCAGACCGACAAAACCGAGGACGCCGACACGCATGTTGTCGACGAATTCGATCACGTTGTTCGCGATCTCGACCCCCTGCTCCCCCAGCGGCTCAAGAAACCCCAGCACCACCGGCTCGACCGCGTTGTGCGCGCCGAAGGCCTTGAGTACCGAGAACGACAGCGCGATCAGCGGGACGATCGACAGCAGCGTGGTATAGACCAGACTCATCGCGCGCAGCGTGAGCTGACCCTCCTTGGCCTCGTGCATGATCGCGCCCGCACCCCGCACGATCCCGAGCAGCAGGGCCTTCCAGCGCGGCAGCCGCGTCAGGTCGGTATCCTGCACCAGCGATACCAGACGCTGGCGCTGGGCCTCGATGCGTTCGGCCAGCGTCAGCGCCGGCACGGACCACTCCCTGTGCCTGGCAGGCTCATGGGCGGGCTATTTTTGCTGCCACTGGCCGTTGCGGTCCTGGTACCAGTAGCCGGAGGGCGCCTCTTCCACCCAGACCCGGGCGAAGGTCTCGCGAATCCGGTCTTCCCAGTCCGGGCGATCATTCGCCCGCGCGATCTCGCGGTAGAGCGAGTCGCGGTCCGAGTTTTCCTCGCTCACCAGCCGCTGCACAGTGCTGCGATCGCGCAGCGGGACCTCGGACAGGTCACGGATCACCACATCGGCGTTACGCCCGAAGCCGATCGCCCCGCTACGAAAATGCGGCGCGAGCTGCGGCGCCCGCTCGCGCATGGAGGCGCGGATGCGGTTGATCGCCGGGGTCTGGATCTGCAGGTCCGGGCTCTGCGCGGCAGCCGGGCTCACCAGTCGATCCAGCACCCAGGCCAGCACTGGCAGGTTGCCATTCGCCGGGGTGTTGCGCGGCATCAGCATCGCACCGGGCTCGGCCTCAGGTGACACTTCCGACTCCGGGGTGCCTTCCTCGACCTGCAGCGCGTCGCGTACGATCGCGCGCGCCGCCTCCTCGGCCGCGGCCGTCGGGAAATAGATATTGATGGTCACGCAGCCCGCCATCAGGGCGAACACCAACGCCAGTCCCGGAATAGTCCATAAAGCCTTCATGCCGTACTTCCCTTGTCGAGGCGGTTCAACCCGCATGATGCCCAATCTACACCAACACCCTGAACGGCAACCAAACGCCAGGCCGCTTATTGCACCACCGGGCCCTCACCAGCCTGGATGGTCGCCAGACGATGGACCAATTCGGGCCAGTCGACCCGGCGGTTGTAGCCAATCACCTGAATCTGCGGGATGCCACCGCCCTGCACCAGCACGAAGCCGCCATCCGGGCGATCGGCCACGCCGGAGGCGGTGCAGACCTCGCCACGCAGCTCGCAGCGAAAACCAAGGCGACGATAGCTGAAGTTCTCGAAGAATTGCAGGAAGACCGACGAGGCCGCGGCCTGAAGTCCCCCACCCAGCTCGGTGATGTTCTCCACCGCCCGCTGGCTGATCCGTCGGCGCCCACGATCACGCTCCGGCGTCATCAACTCCAGATCCATGTGTACCGGCGACCAGTCCACCATCACCAGATCGCGCACGTGCCCGGAGATCCGGCCCTGCACACGCCCGAAATCGAAGGCCTGGGTCAGGGGATCCAGGTCCAGCCGCTGGATCTCGGCCGACAGGCCCAACTCGGGGGCGTAACCCAGCAGATTGTGGATATACACATCACGCAGCACGACCTCGCCGTTGAACACCTGGACCAGCAACCGCCCATCCACGTTCAGGTCACCCTGTTCGTAGCGTACCCGAGGAATCATGCCGGCCAGCCGCCCGGAGAATCGCGGCCAGCCCAGTACCTCGGTCAGCGGCTCCAGGCTGATCGCGCGAATACCGCCCTCGAACCGTACATCCGGCCCCGTATCGGTCTGGCGCAACTCAAAGACCCCGATACGCAACCCGCCATCGAAGATCGGGATCTCGGTTTCAGCCAGCAGCTCCATTCCGGCCGGCAGGGCCCGGATCTGCGCCTCGAACGCATCGAATGGCAGCCCGTACAGGTGTGCGGCATCCAGCGCGAAGGTCCCGGGGCTGCCCGCCTCGTCTGCCGACCAGTCGAGTGCCCCGCGCGCACCGGCCAGGCCGAAACGCCCCCGCCGGTCACTGGCATCCAGTTCCGACCACTCGAGATCCGCACGCCGGGGCTGCGAACCCGCCAGTTCCACATGCCCTGCGATCCACCCCCCGGTGGCCAGATCCCCGAGTACCGTCCCGGCCAGCCAGGGCGCCAGCAAGGAATCGTAGACCGGCGCGAGCGCATGGACCCGCCCGTGAAAGACCCCATCCAGCCCGGCCTCCGGGTCGTAGGCCACCGCCTCTCCCCTTGCCTCCAGCGCATCGCCGTAACGCAGATCCAGGGCATCCACTCGGAACGCCTTGGCCCCGGGATCCCCCTCCAACCCGTTCAGGGAGAGCTCCACCGGCCCCTCGTCGTCCAGGTCCACGAACCACGGATCGATGTAGACCACGCCGCCCTCCAGGGCGAGATCCAGGTCCCAGCGCATGCCATCCCCGGACAACTGCGCCTGGCCGCGCAGTTCCTCGCCGGCCTGCAGGCCCAGCGGATCGCTGAACGCGACCTCTTCCAGCCCCAGGCGCGCGGTGACCCGACCATCCGGGCGCAGCCGCAGATCGAGATCGGCCCGTCCCCCGTCGACGGCGACGGGGAGCTCCAGAGACAAGCGGTCGAATGCGGCCAGCGCCTGGAGATCCAGCCCTCGCAACCGGGCATCGATATCCCAGCCGCGTTCGGGGGCAAAATCCGCGCGCAGGCTCCCACGCCCGCCGAACCACCGGGGCCAGTCCCCGGCCAGTCGGAGATAGCCGCTGTCGCGGCCCCAGGCCAGCGACAGGCGATGGCCGTCCAGCCGCAGATCGCCCGAGCGCCCCCACAGACGCGCGTCGTCACAGGCCACCTCGCGCCGGGTCAGGCGCAACTCGGTACATTCCACCCGCGCGGCCGTCAGCGTGCCCACCGGCTCCGGCAGCTCGATACGCTCGGCACGCAACTCCAGGCTCAGGCGCCCGTCGCGCCAGCCGATACGAGACGTCAGCCCCTTGGCACTCAGGGCCTCGTGCACCAGCGACTCGATACTCAGCTCGGCCCCGAGGGAGACGTCGGGCTCGGCCAGCGCCGAGGCCGATGTGGCCGCGAGGCCTGACGCGCAAATCCCCGCCAGCATCCAGCGCACCGGGCGGGGCACGGCCATCAGTCTCCCGTACTGCCGCGCAGGCGCTCGCGCAGGGGCAACGCCACCCGCGCCAGCCACTCGCGCAGAGCAAAGCGCGAGGTCTCGATGGCCTCGGCCGTGGGCAGGAAGTCCTGCAGACCGCGCGGTTCACCAGTGGTGCCGCGGAAACCGGCGGGCGCCGGATAGGCGTCAAACCCGGCGCGCTCGAAGCACTCCAACGCACGCGGCAGATGCATCGCCTGGGTCACCACCAGCACGGCCTCCACGCCCTGCCCCTGCAGACGCTGGCGTGTATGTGTGGCGTTCTCGCAGGTGTTGCGCGAGGTGTTCTCGAGCCAGCGAGCCGAGACACCGAGATCCTGTTGCAGGGTCGCGGCCATCAGTTCGGCCTCCGAACGCCGCCCGGGCAGCGCCCTCGGTGTCCCGCCCGAGACCACAATGGGGAGATCGGTTGCACGATGCAGCCGCGCGCCCGCGCGCACACGCTCGTGGGTGCGAGGGTTCAGGGCATCGTGTCCGGCGTCCTCCGCACGGCCCACCCAGCGGCCGCCGCCCAGGATGACAATCGCATCCGCCCGCCCGGTCGCCAGTACGCTGTCGCGCACCTCGCGCTCGAGGGTGTCCGCCAGGGGCTGTGCCACGACCTGCAGGCTGGGCAGCACCAGCGCCAGCAGCCCCAGCGCCAGGAGCGGCCGACCACCGCGCCAGTCGGCCCGCCACAGCAGCCCGCCCAGGATCGTCAGGGCCATACCCAGCCCCGGCGGCAACAGCAGGTGTTCCGCGATGGTTTGCAGGGACGCGAGCATGGGCGGTCCCGGGGGGCTTACTTCTTGCCCGGGGAGTAGAGGTAGTGGGCGTAGGTCGCCACGTCCTCCGAGACACGGCGAATCAGGTGATCCAGGCTGATGATCGCGAACTCCAGCAGGTTCACCGCGATATACGGGTTTTCCACGCGCAGGCGGTCGTACATCGAGCGCGACAGCCGCAACAGCCGCGTCTTGTCGCTCAGAGCCCGCATGCGCACGCCGCGCGGCACGCGGTCAAAGAACGACATCGACCCGGCCAGCTCGCCGGTCTGCATACGCCCCACCTCGATCTCCTGGCTGCCATCGTCGTGATACAGCGCGGCCGTCCCGCTCACCACGAAAAACAGCGACTCGCCCACCTCGCCGATGTCCGCGATCACCTGCTTGTGGTGGGTTTCCACCACCTCCAGGTATTCGAGCAGGACTTCGACCTCCGCAGGCGTCAGGGACGCGGAGATCGGGTGCTTGGAGAGGAATTCGGTCAGCAGTTCCTTGGACATGAGGGGGCTTCCTTCTGACGGGTCCGCAGTAGCAGTGGAGGTGATTTAGAGTATAACGAACGCACCCTCGACACGGGGGACGGGATACACCGAGGAGACGTGGATTGATCGACATTGATGCCCTGCGCCGACATCTGCCGCGCCGCCTGCGCGAAGGTCGGGCCCTTCTGCTCGCGGCCGGGGCCAAGCCGCCGGACAGCCCACCGGGGCTGGAACAGATCACCGTGGAGGACTTTCTCGAACACCCACCCGAATCCCGCGTGCCACTGGTACTGCTGCTGGACACCCTCAGCGCCCTGGATATCCCGACCGGCCAGCAACTGCTCGGCGGACTACGGGATCGCTGGGCGGACGAGGTGCTGATCCTCCATCGGCTGGACGATGAACGCTGGGGACTGAATGAGTTGCTGGCACTGGGTTTTCGGCGCGACCCGGACGCCGAATCGGCCGCACCGGACCATGCGGTCTACCGCACCAGCCTGTACGACTACAAGCTGACGCCCGACTGGCTGAATGCCCGCTTCTGGGCCAACCCGGAGATGTGGAACAAGGCGCGCTGGTAGGCGCGCGGGGGCCTAATCCTTCTCGGGATTGAGTCGCGGGTGGGTCTCCTCCCCCCACAGCAGTACCAGCGCACCGGACAGGAACATGGCGATGGCCACGAACCAGAAGCCCCAGGTCACCGAACCGCCGATGTGGGCGACGACCCCCAGGGCCAGTGCACCGATGCCGTAGCCCAGGTCCCGCCAGAAGCGGTAGGTCCCGATCGCCGAACCGCGCCAGTTTGGATGGGCAATATCGGCCACCGCCGCGCTCAGATTGGGATACAGCAGGGCCATGCCAAAGCCGGTTACGGCCGCCGCGAACGACCACCAGATGACCCCCTCGCCGAGCAGCGTCAGGGCCACGCCCGCGCCACAGATCCACATGCCCCAGACGATGGGCTGCAACCGCCCCACATGGTCGGAGAGCTTGCCGGTGGCGAACTGCGAGCCACCCCAGACAAAGCCGTAGATCCCCACGACCCAGCCGATCGCGGCCAGGCTCAGCCCCTGCTGATACAGGAATACCGGATAGAACACCCAGACCAGGGCATCGACGAACTTCTCCACCAGGCCCGCCTGACTGAACGCGGCCATGCGCCGGTCCCGCCAGGACATCAGCGTGAACACCTCCCAGGTGGTCGGCGTATCGGCGATCGACTTGGGATAACGCGGCTGCGGCCCGGTGGATTGCCCGGCGGCATGCCGTGCCCCCTCGGCCCTGGCCCAGTCCAGGGTCTCGCGCACCCACAGCGCGGTCATCAGGATCGCGATCGCGATGACGACGACGCCGAACACGAACACCCCCATGCGCGGCCCAAGGGCCGCGGCCATATAGCCGGTCACGATCCCGGCAACGGCCACCCCGACATAGCCGGAGAACTCGTTCATGCCCATCGTGAAGCCGCGCTCGTCGCCCCGGGTGATGTCCATCTTCGCGGTCTGCGTCATCGACCAGGCCAGCCCCTGATTCACGCCCAGCAGGATGGTCGCGGCCACGATCCAGCTCCAGGACGGGGCGTAGAGGATCATGAACGGGATCGGGATGGCCGCCATCCAGCCGAGCATCAGCACGGTCTTGCGCCCCATGCGTTCGGACAGTCGCCCGGCCACGAAATTGAGCACGCCCTTGACCACGCCGAACGCGACGACGAACGCGGTCAGCAGCATGAACGAGCCCTCGGCCACGCCGAACTCGTCCTCGGCCAGCGCCGGGATGACGGTGCGCATCATCCCGATCGTCAGGCCGACGAAGAAGACCTGGACCAGTTGCTGCCCGAACTGCCCGAGGTTCTCGCGAATCCCGTGGGTCAGGTGTTCATAGGCCTGCGCGGCCCTGGATGGATCGCTCATCAGAGTTCCTTGCCTTGTGCCAATCAGGCCGCGATGTTTGCGGCTACATAGGCATCCATATCCGCCGGTCGCGGAGGGATGTCACTCGTCAGGAAATCGGCAAACGCATCGCGATCGCTGAACGCAAGCCCCGGGTTATAGCGTTTCTCGAAACCCAGGGTGGAGGATGGCTTGCCCGACAGACCCGCGCCACAGGCGCTTCCGGCGTAGTGGCCCGGATAGATCTCGACTTCATCCGGCAGCCCCAGCAGCCGCTGATGCAGGCTGTCGTAGAGGCGCCCCGCCATCTCGCGTTCCTGCCCGGCCAGATCGGGGCGCCCGACGCTCCCGATAAACAGCGTGTCACCCGTCAGAATGAACCACGGCTGCTCGCCACGACGCCTGTCGGTCACCAGCAGACACACGCTGTCCTCCGTATGTCCCGGCGTGTGGATGACCTCCACTTCGACGTTACCGGCCTCGATCCGGTCGCCGTCGCGCAGGGGATAAAAATCGAACTCGACCACCTCGCGATCCGATTCATGGAGGCAATACTTCGCGCCAGCCCGCTCCGCCAGATCGCGCCCACCGGAATAGTGATCGGCGTGGACATGGGTATCGATTACGTGCGTGATCTCGACACCGGTCTGGCGTGCCTGCTGCAGGAACCACTCCTGGTCACCCTCGACCACGTCCACAGCGATCGCCTTGCCGAGCGATCCGCACCCAAAGAGATAGGACAACGACGATTCTGTAGTCGCTAACTGACGGAAAAACATGACATACCTCCTGGATCATCCATGATGACGACAAGGATCGGGCGAGAATAGGCATCCGGTTGGTTCCATCCCGGGAAAGTTACCCCGTAATCGAACAGAACCCGCCAGGCAGAATCTTAATTCTAACGTTCGTTAGAATGTAACCTAGTTGGCAACCAAGGAGATGTCAAATTGCGTTCTGGCCAATGCTGATGGGGTTCCAGCGCAGGGCACGGACGAACGTCCAGCGGCACGCAACTCACGCCCCTGCTGGGGGCGCTGACGCGGGGTATGCGAACCGGCGCCACCACCGCAACGCGGCTTCAGGGCTCGGAGGCCCCTGACGAAACACTAACTAGTGTTTCCCTTGTTCCAGGGGGAGGCCCTGGTGGCGCCATTCCGCCACGCCTTCATCGAGACGGATCGCGCGGAAACCATGCTCGCCCAGGATGGTCACGGCGTCGCGCGCCATCAGGCAGTACGGTCCCCGGCAGTAGGCAACAACCGGGACATCCGGGGCCAGTTCGTCCAGACGCTGCTTCAACTCGCGCAGCGGGATGGATCGGGCATGTGGCAGATGCGCAGTGGCATACTCGGTGTCCGGGCGAACATCGAGGACAATGACCTCGCCCCTGCGTGCCTGCTCCAGTAGCTCCTGACCACTCAGCGGGACCATGTCACCGGCACTGGCCGCCATGTCGCGGACGGCGCCCTGCAACTCCAGCAACCGGCTCTCCGCCAGCTCCCGCAACACCACCCAGAAATCCGCGACGCGCGGGTCCGCCAGACGGTAGAAGATGCGGCGTCCCTCGCGCCGGGACTCCACCAGATGCGCCTGACGCAGCTCTTTCAGGTGGGCACTGGCCAGTTTGACACTGATCTGGGCGTCCGTTGCGAGCTGGTCGACACTCTTCTCGCCCTGCACCAGGATCTCGATCAGCTCCAGCCGCTTCGGGCTGGATGCCGCCTTGCCGATCCGGGCGACCTGGTCATAGAGCAAATCTTTCAGTTCGCGATCGGACATGAACGCATTCCAAATCATGGGGAAGCCGGCAAGGTAGACCGCCCTGCCCTGTCGTGCAAGGCCCAAGGGGGAACGAGGGTTTGTTGCGCCGAATTTATTCTTGACTAAATTACTCAGGAACTATTCATCAGCAGTTAGTAACTAACTAACAAGCCGTGCCCCGATGAACGACAGGGGCACCCGTTCCCGAAAGGAGGACAACCATGAGCCAGCTGATCCACAACTTCCCGGCCGACGGCGTCGTAACCATCAACCGCGTGATCCTGAAGCCGGAATACAGCATCGACGACCTGCAGGAACGTGTCGCCATGCTGTGCGAAAACGTGAAGACCTACCACTCGGACACCGGCTTCGTCGGCGGTTTCGTCGCACTGAACTCCGGCGCCGTCTCCAACGAAGGCTCGACCATCGGTCAGGCCGTGGAGAGCCCGATGAAGGACAAGGAAGCGTTGATCATCACCTTCTGGCGCAGCTTCGAGGAACACGAGGCCTCGCACCGCAGCGAGACGTTCCAGCCGCTGTTCCAGGACGTCCTGGAGCTGTGTGAAAACGGTAACGAAGAGATTGCCTACGAGATGCTCTGGTCCGGAGCGGCCTATTCGCCGGAAGACGCCAGGGCCGCCCGCGAGGCGAAAGAGAAGCATCAGGCCGCCTGAAGCCGATCCGAAGGCGGAGTGACCTCCAGTCGTATTTCTCTCCTGCGACTGTGCCCATTGCCGGGACCTTGCGTCCCGGCTTTTTTTGGGTGGACGGCCGGGATACCGGCCAGGTCGAATTCAGCGCCGGGGCTCGTCGTCCGACGAGGACTCGTTCATCTCCGGGGGCGAGGCCAGCGTGTGGGTCTTGTCGTCATAGCGGCCCTTCAACTCGTCCGCGCGCGTGTGCTCCCACAATGGCACCCCCACGAAGTAGCCGGCGCGGCCAATCGCATGCGCGGCCACCGGGGCCGTCAGCAGCAGAAAGCCGATCACCGCCACGGCTCGGGTAGTCACGCCTCCGTCACCGAAATAGACGGCGACCCCCACCATCATCAGACCAGCCCCGAGCACACCTGCCTTGGTCGTCGCGTGCAGGCGCATCGGCAGGTCCGGCATGCGGACGAGCCCCAGCGCGGCTACCACCATGAACGCGGCACCGGATACCAGGAACAACGCCGTCAGTAGCTCAATCATCTTCGCGATGCCCCCCTTTCTCGAGATAGCGGGCAAATCCGACCGCGGCGAGGAAGGCGGTCAGGGCCAGCACCATCGCCACGTCGATAAACGGGGTCCGGCCACTGGCGATCACGTACACCGCGATAAAGCCGATGGTAAGGGATGCGATCAGCTCCAGCGCCACCACGCGATCGGGCAGCGTCGGCCCGAGATAGAGACGCCAGAACCCCAGCACCAGGGAGATGCTGAGCAGGACATTGGCCACAATGATGGCGATTTCAAACATCTGCATCCCCTGCGCTAGCGCAGGACCTCCAAGGCCCGGTGTTCCAGATACTTGATCGAGCGGATCACCGCGTCGCGGTCTTCCAGATACATCACGTGGATGTAGAGCACCTTCCGGTCGGTCGAGACGTCCAGGCTCAGGGTGCCCGGCGTCAGCGAGATCAGGTTCGCGACGATCGTGATCTCGCCATCGGTCTGCGCATCCAGCGGAAAGGCGATCACGCCCGGCACCATGTGGTGCGTCGGCGTCATCACATCGTAGGCGACCTTCAGGTTCGACAGGAACAGTTCCCACAGGAAGAACCCAATGAAGGCGATGAACTTGGGCACCCGTCGCGCGTAGCTCGCAAACGCCGGCTTGTCACGCAACGCGAACGCCAGCAGGACATAGCCGAGGAAGAACCCGATCAGCAGGTTGCCCCCGGTGAAGTTTCCGGTCAGAAACACCCAGATCAGGGCCAGCGCGATATTCCAGGTCAGCGCGATCATTGCCGTGAATCTCCCAGCACGGCCTCAATATACTGCGACGGATCCAGGAGCTGCTCGGCGGACATCGCCGCCATCTGGTAGATCGGCTCGCCGTACAGGCCGATGGCCACGGTCATCAGCGCCAGCATGATCACCGGCACCCACATCCAGATCATCGGGCCCGAGCTGACATCCCGGAGCTCGCCCTCGACCCCTTCCGGCTGTGCCTTCCAGAACACCTCGGCCCAGATCTTGATCATCGAATAGAGCGTCAGCAGGCCCACCACCAGTGCCACGGCCACGACCCAGTAGGCCTCGGCCTCAATACCGGCGCGGATGATGATGAACTTGGCGAAGAACCCGGACAATGGCGGCAGCCCCGCCAGCGACAGCGCCGGGATCAGGAACAGCACGCCCAGCATCGGGTTCGTGCGGTAGATGCCACCCATGTGCTTGAGCTCGTGGGTGCCTTTCATCACGAAGGTGATCCCGCTGATCAGGAACAGATTCGCCTTCACGATGATGTGGTGCATGATGTAAAACACCCCACCGACCAGTGCCAACGGTGTAAACAACGCCAGCCCCATGATCATGTAGCCGATCTGACTGATAATGTGGAACGACAGGATGCGCCGGAATTCGTAGTGGGCGGCCGCCCCGAGCACGCCGGTCAGCATCGTGGCCGCGGCCACCCACAGGAGGATCTCGTGGGTGTAGTCCACATCCTGGTTGAAAATCAGCGTGAACACGCGGAACAGCGCGTATACCCCGACCTTGGTCAGCAGGCCCGCGAACAGCGCGGAGACCGCGACCTTGGGCGTGTGATAGGAGGCCGGCAGCCAGAAGAAGAACGGGAAGGCCGCCGCCTTCACCCCGAACGCGACCAGATACAGCATCGCGATCACGGTGATCAGCCCGGTGTCTTCTACCGTGGAGAGCTTGTCGCCGATGTCCGCCATGTTCAGCGTGCCGGTCAGACCGTAGGTCAGGCCGATCGCGGTCAGGAAGATCATCGACGACAGCAGGTTCAGGGTGACGTACTTGATCGCCCCCTCCATCTGCGAGCGCTCGCCCCCCAGGATCAGCAGCGCAAACGACGCGACCAGCATCACCTCGAACCAGACATAGAGGTTGAAGATGTCGCCGGTCAGGAACGCGCCGTTCACCCCCGCCAGCAGCAGGTGCAGCAGCGGGTAGTAGCCGAACTTCTCCGACATCTTGCCGATGCCCGAGAGCGAATAGAGCGCGGTCGCGAAGCCGATGATGCCGGTCAGCACCACCATGATCGCCGCCAGCATGTCGGAGACCAGCACGATCCCGAACGGTGCCGGCCAGGAGCCCATCTCCATCACGACATGGCCGTTCTCCCAGGTCTCCAACAGCAGCCAGACGGTGGCCGCCAGCATGGCGCCGGTGCCGAGCACGCCCAGCGCACGCTGCGCGAAATGCGAGCGCCAGAACATCACCGACAGCGCGCCGGCGAGCAGCGGGATGATGACCGGAAGGGCAACGGACATATTCATCGATCCGTGTCCTTCATCTGGTCCAGATCATCGACCTTCACCACCTCGTAGGCGCGATGTATCAACACTACGGCGAATGCCAGTACGCCGAAGCCGATCACGATCGCGGTCAGCACCACGGCTTGCGCCAACGGATCGGCCGACAGCCCTTCAGGAACCGTGGCACCCGGCGGGATCAGCGGCGGCGCGCCCGGCAGCATGCCGGCCAGCGTAAAGATCAGCAGGTTGGCCGCGTTCGACAGCAGCACCAGGCCGATCACCAGCTTGACGATCGAGCGCCGGAGCATCATGTAGATGGCCGCGGCGTACATACCGCCGACCACGAAGGCCATGACGACTTCCATCAGTCTTCTGCCTCCGCCAGGTTGAGCATGATCGTCAGCACCGACCCGATCACGACGAGATAGACGCCGATATCGAAGATCAGCACGGTAGAGAGCTTGATCTCGCCAAAGACCGGGGCCGTGAATTCCCACCACTGGGCCGTGAAGAACGCCTGCCCCAGGAAGGCCGCGGGCAGTGCGCTCACGACCGCCAGCACCATGCCGGCACCCAGCAGGTCGCGCGGGTCCACGCGCAGCACCTTGCGCGCGGAGCGGATGTCCATGGAAAACAGGTACAACACGATCGCCGCCGCCGCGACCAGGCCACCGATAAACCCGCCACCCGGCTCGTCGTGGCCGCGCAGCAGCAGGAACACGGAGAACAGCAGCAGCAGCGGCAGCAGAAAGTGCCCGGCCGTGCGCAGGATCAGCGAGTGCATGTTCATCGGCGGTGGTCCTCCGCACGGAAGCGAATCATCGCGTACACCCCGATCGCGGCCAGGGCCAGCACGAAGATCTCGCCCAGCGTATCCAGTGCCCGGAAGTCCACCAGCACCACGTTCACGATGTTACGGCCATAGCCCGAGGGCTCCGACTCCTCGATGAAGTACTGCGAGATCGAGTCGAACAGGCGCGCATCCATTGTGCTCAGCATCAGCAGCGTGATCATGCCGCCGGTGACCAGCGCGATACCGGCATCGCGCAGCCGCAGCGCGGTAGACGACAGATTCAGGAAACCCGGCAGGCGGAACAGCACCAGCACCAGCAGGATTACCGTCAGGGTCTCAACCAGCACCTGGGTGATCCCCACATCGGCCGCGCTGTACAGCACGTACACCAGGGCGACCGTAAAGCCCAGAGAACCCAGCGCTGCCACGGCGCCCAGACGCGAGCGCGTCAGCACCGCGAACAGCATCGACGCCACCAGGATGGCGATAATGGCCATCTCGTGGATCTGCAGGCGCTCGAAGTGCGCCGTGCCGACACTCACGTTGAACAGCTGCGCGGTCACTCCGACCAGGCCCGCGGTCATCGCCACGATCACGATCACGTAATAGCGCAGATAGCCGTTCTGCAGGACCCGGGTCTGCCATTCGGAGATCCAGACCAGGCCATCCATCATCTTGAAGTAGCCCTTCTCCGGGCCGTATTCAGCGGCCCGATCGACCCAGTCCAGGGCCCGACGCGCCTGCTCCCAGCGCCAGTAGAGCAGACCACCCGCGACCAGGCTGAACGCGGAGATCGCCAGCGGCCAGTTAATGCCGTGCCACAGCGCCAGGTAACCATCCACCGGCGCGCCCTGCACGCTCGCCGCCGCGGCGTTGACCAGCCCGTCGTCCGCCAGCCCCGGCCCAAGGCCAAAGATCAGTCCCAGGCTCGCCAGCACGACCGGGCCGGCCAGCATCGCCGGCGGTGCCTCGTGGTGCGGGGTCTTGGGTGTTTCCACCCGAGCCCCGAACCACGGCCGGATGCCGACGATCGCGGCGACCGCCACCCCGAGGATCGCGGTCAGTACCGCCAGCAGCGTCAGGATACCCACCAGACCCGGTGCCTCGAGCACCGACTCCAGCATCAGCTCCTTGGCAACAAAGCCGAACAGCGGAATAACCCCACCCAGCGACAACGCTGCAAGAATCGCGAAGGCGGCCGTGATCGGCAGCGCGGTGCGCAGCCCCCCGGTTTGCAGGAAGTCCTTGGCCCCGGCCTCGTGGTCGAGGATGCCGGCGACCATGAACAGCGCGCCCTTGTACAGAGAATGCGCCAGCAGGAAGGCCATCGCGGCCATCAGCGCGGTCTCGGTGCCGATACCAATCAGCATGGTCAGCGTGCCCAGCGCCATCACGGTGGAATAGGCCAGGACCTGCTTCACGCCCGTGCTGCGGAAGGCCAGGAAGACGCCCGTGAACATGGTGATCGCGCCGAACAGCGCGAGCGTGGTGAACCAGATATCGGTGCCACCCAGCGAAGGATTCAGGCGCGCCATCAGGTACACCCCGGCCTTCACCATGGTGGCGGAGTGCAGATAGGCGGAGACCGGCGTCGGCGCGGCCATCGCGCGCGGCAGCCAGAAGTGGAACGGGACCTGGGCCGACTTGGTAAAGGCCCCGATCAGTATCAGAATCAGTAAAGGCAGGTACAGCGCGTGTTCGCGGACGACATCGCCGTTGGCCAGGATCTCGGAGAGCTCGTAGGAGCCGCCGGCCATCGCCAGCATGATGATCCCGGCGAGCAGCGCCAGGCCGCCACCGACCGTGACAATCAGGCCCTGCAGTGCGTACTTCCGGGCGTCCGCGTTCTCGTGGTTATAGCCGATCAGCAGATAGGACGTGATGCTGGTCAGCTCCCAGAACACGAACATCGCAATGAGGTTGTCCGCCAGCACCAGCCCCAGCATGGAGCCCATGAAGGCCAGGATAATCACGTAGAAGCGCCCGAGGTCGCGGTGCCCCTCGAGATAGCGCCCGGCATAGGTGACGATGAAGAACCCGATACCCGAGATCAGCAGCGCGAACAGCAGCGACAGGCCGTCCACCAGGAACGACAGGTGGATATCCAGCCCCGGCAGCCAGGGCCAGCTGAGCACGATGGACTCGCCGGCGGAGACCGCAGGGAGGAAACTCAGGAAATAGAGGAACAGCGCGGCCGGGAGGAGCCCCAGCACCCAGCCGCTGGCGCGACCGGTGACACGATGGACCGCGGGTGCGATCGCGGCCACCAGGAATGTTGACAGAATTGCGTAGAGCATCCGGCCAGCTGAGTCCTTTTGCGTCGGGCGTTATCCGCGTGACCCCGTACGACCTGCCCGGAATCACGCTCCTGGAGTTGCGTCCGCCACCAAGGACCACCGGCGACGGCTTCAAAACAGCTGCGAAAGCCTAATGGCTCGATCGCCGGCACGCAAGAAACGCGTATGGGGGCACGTTTCGGCGCGCGTCCCCGGGCAACCCCGGAGACGGAAGGGGGGATCAGTACCAGTCGCTGCGGCGGCGGCGCAATGGGATGCGCGTCAGGATAATGCCAAGAATCAGGCTGCCAACCGTCACCGCCGCACCCGTCATGAACCACCGCCGCTGGCTGTCGGCCTGCATCACCTCCACCTGGCGGCGATACTCGTCCGCGGAATCACGGGCCTCTACCAGCTCGCTTTCCAGGCGCCGGTTTTCGCGCTGGATCTCCTGCGGCCGTTCCGCGACGTCGCGCAGCTCCTCGAGCTCGGACTCCATGTCCGCCACCTGCGTCTCCAGGCCATCGCGCTCGGCTTCGAGTTCGCGGCGGGTATCCAGCAGTTCGGCAATCCGGCCTTCCTGGTCGTCCGCACCCGAGCGAATCTCGGCCAGCTCGGCCTCGACCTCTTCCAGGCGTTCACGGGAATGCGGCTCGTCCTGCAGGTAACGGGTCAGGATCCAGGCCTCGGTGCCGCTGGGCAGGCGAATACGGGTATGGCCATCGCCGCTCTCCTCGAGCACCGTGACCTCCTGACCCGAGCGCACTGAACTGATAATGCGGCTGTTCGGCCCGGTGCCATTCCGCACCCCGACCTCCAGCTCGTCGCTGACGAAACGCGTGGTCTCGGCCATCACCGCCGTCGCGGTCAAGCCGCCCAGGATCAGAATCCCGGATACCGTAAGTCCGCGCATCACCCGCTGCATCTGCATGCCCATGTCCTGCCTCTCGCCTGGTTGCCTGATCCGACCATGGAGTCAACGTCGCCTGCATGGCCGGGGGCGCATTCTACAGTGGCATTCGTGGCTCGCGGCAACGCACCGCCTGCGGGGTGATCCGCGTCACACTCCGGCATCCGCATCCCGGGCCGACGTCGAACGGTCCGCGAGCCGTTCGCGCACCGCGCGCGCCGGGAATGTGACCAGCTCGAACAGGGCCGGCAGCAGCCTGCGCAGCTGCAATGCAATCACGGCAAGCAGGTGCAGCACACCCGTCAGCAGCGCCAGCAGGATGCCAAGAAGCCCTCCGACCAGCACCCGTATCGCCTGCAGGAGGGAGACCAGCCACAGCGGCGCAAGCGCCACCACCAGCGGCACCACCAGCCCGACCGCCGCACCAACCATCTGCTCGGTCCAGTACAGCGTGGGCGGTGGCGCGACCTCCCCGGCCATCAGGGTCTCCAGCAAATCGTTGCGATAGCGGACCCACTCCAGGTGATAACCGGCCAGGCCCGACAGCACCACCACGGCGGCCAGCACCAGCAATGCCGTGACCACCAGGCCCATTCGGGCCCAGTTGTCGCGCTCCATCACCGCCTGCGGCAGCAGCCGGACCGCCCCGCGGCTCTCGGCCAGCAGCCACCCGCTTACCAGCGCAATCCCCAGCAGCAGCGCAATGATCCGATCCGAGAGCGTCCCGGGCCCCGCGTCCTCGGCACCCGGGAACTGCCCGTCAAACGGCGGCCCGAAGAGCTGGTGGTACACCGTGACCGCCAGCACCGTCAGCGCAAGCCCCAGCAGGCCCAGCAAACCCTGGCTGACGGCCTGGATATACGAAGGCATCTGATGGCGGATCGAAGGCTCGGTCTGCTCGCAGCGCGTCAGGGCGTGGTCCAGGCGGCCCCCCTGACGCTGCAGGTCGCCCAGACGCCTTTGCAGACCCTCCAGACGGCCGACCAGCTGATCCACCGGGCTCTCCAGCCGCCGCCGGGCGGCCAGCATGCCCTGCGCCAGCTGCCGGTGTTCCTCCATGCCCAGCCGCGCGATACGCAGGATCGTCTCCTGGAGATCCTGCGCGAGACGCTGACTCTGCGGGGTATCACTGACGGGGGTGCTGGCCAGTGCCTCGAGACGGCTTACCCAGGCGGGTTCCTCGAGCAGGCGGGTCTCGTCCCGTTCGTAGGCCTCGCGCAGGGCGCGCAAGGTTTCAGTGGACTCCTGGCGAAGCTGCGGCATCTGCGCCAGGTCATGCCCCACCAGGTGGGCATACCGACGTTCCAGGGCCTCCACCGCCCCGTGGATACGATCGGCCTCCAGCCGTGCCAGATACCGGCGATGCCAACCGGTCACGGCATCCCGCACATGTA
This sequence comes from Thioalkalivibrio sp. K90mix, assembly GCF_000025545.1. Lineage (NCBI taxonomy): Bacteria > Pseudomonadati > Pseudomonadota > Gammaproteobacteria > Chromatiales > Ectothiorhodospiraceae > Thioalkalivibrio > Thioalkalivibrio sp. K90mix. The sequence continues at coordinate 803,257 of NC_013889.1, read as the reverse complement.
CGAGATGCCGGCGCAGCGCACATACCAGGTGGACCAGCCCGCCCGTGATCGCAAGCAGCACCGTGCGCACCGGATTCCGCGCCCAGTCCAGCAGCACGATGGCGACCACGATCGCCAGAGTCACCATCAGGATTGTGATCGCCACGCCACCCCCTCGTCGGTCCTGCCTGTCGCCCGGACACGCCGGGCCCCACACCTACCCTGCTTGCAACCGGCACTCACCTGTCGCCGGTTCTCCCCGCCGCGATTATGGCCGATCCAACCATCCGGTGCGCGCCCCCCTGGCTCAAGTTTGCGACAAGCGCGCCGATAGGGAGGGTAAATCTCCGGAGAATCCCAATGCTGCAGACCGACCTGCTTCCCATCGCCGGCCCAGAACGCATGGAACAACCCGGCTGGCTGGATGCCGGCTTCACCGCCGGCTGGCTGCCCGCGTTCCGTCATCGAGGTACGGGCGAGGTGCATGCCAGCCACCTGGAAGATGGTCGACTGGCCTGCACGCACATCCTAGACACCCTGCCCGCGTCCTGGATCGCCGAGCGCGACGCCGAGGGCCGCCCCGGTGCCCTGGTGGCCGACATCCAGGCCGGCTACCTGCGCGGGTCGCGCTTCTACACCCTGGCCGAGCTGCTGCGCTACCCGTCCGACGCCTGATTCTTGCGTCTCTGGCGCCGCCCGGCGGCCAGCGCCCTCGCCCGGCACAATTGCTTTTAGGCGCGGGTTTCGGTCCAATACCGGGCTTTTCCCCGAGCGACGCCCCCCATGCAGAAAAATCAGTACGATCGCGACGAACTCCTGGCCTGCGGCTACGGCGACATGTTTGGCCCGGGCAACGCCCAGTTGCCGGTCCCCAACATGCTGATGATGGATCGCGTCCTGGAGATCAACAGCGATGGCGGCGAGCATGGCAAGGGCCAGATGATCGCCGAGCTGGATATCAATCCAGACCTGTGGTTCTTCGCCTGTCACTTCCCCGGTGATCCCGTGATGCCCGGCTGCCTGGGGCTGGACGCGATGTGGCAGCTGGTCGGCTTTTATCTGGCCTGGCTGGGCAACCCCGGCCGCGGCCGCGCCCTGGGTGTGGGCGAAGTGAAGTTCACCGGTCAGGTCCTGCCCACCGCGAAGAAGGTCACCTACCGCATCGACATGAAGCGGGTGATCTCGCGCAAGCTGGTGCTCGGCATTGGCGACGGCATCGTCGAGGTCGATGGCCGGCCGATCTACGAGGCCCATGACCTGCGTGTGGGCCTGTTTACCTCCACCGAAAACTTCTGACCTGACCGGCAAGCCTGCTCCGGCAGGGCACTAGTCCGTCGCCAGCGGCGCGGGCGTGGCGTCCGGGTAGAAGCGGTGGCCCTGGCGCAGGCAGTAGCGCAGCCACTTGAACAGAAAGCGGTTATGCCGCCAGCGGCAGCCCAGCCCCGGGTGCCCCGCGATCGTGTCGATCACCAGGTCCTCGCCGCTGCGCCGGCAGTGACGCCCCAGCACCTCGGCCTGCCGCGCATCGTGGAACAGGCGCACCCGGGCATCCGGCTGCAGGCGCGGTTCATCGCGCCCGGCAAAGGCATAGGTCAGTCGCAGCGTGGTCGTGTACCGCGTGCGCTCCAGCACCTCCAGATGCAGATCCAGCGCCCCCTCGACCCGCGAGACCGAGTGCACCGGCTGACAGTGCAACTCGGGGCACAGACGCCGTATGGACAGGTAGTTCTCCTCGTACATCTCCATCAGCGCCGCGAAGGTCACCGGGCGCGGCTCGAGGTGGGCGGGGGTGCGGGTATCCAGCAACATGCCGCGCAGTCTAACAGCCCCCGGGCAACCACAGGCCAATGTACCCGCAAGGAATAATGTCCGGTTCTGCACGATCGACTTTCCGCCTCGATACAAGCCGAATCCATCGCTTCCGAGGCGCGCGGCACGCAGCGGGTGTCGAAAACCATGCGCAAACCCTTCGCCCGGCACGGGACACCCCGAGCCCTTTTTGGTACCGTCAAACCAGAAGAGAATCCCCGGCGTGCAACCTAAAAGGACTCACGACTTCATGGATATCAGTGTCGTCACGACCCGGCCATTCAACGACCAGAAGCCCGGCACCTCGGGCCTGCGCAAGCGGGTACGGCAGTTCCGGCAGCCTCACTATCTGGAAAACTTCATCCAGAGCATCTTCGAGGCACACCCGAGCCTGTGCGAAGGGGAGCTAATCCTCGGCGGGGATGGCCGCTTCCACAACCGCGAGGCGATCCAGACCATCCTGCGCATGGCCGCGGCCAACGACGTCAAGAAGGTCGCGATCGGCTATGCCGGACTCCTGTCGACCCCGGCCGCCAGCCACCTGATCCGCTCGCGCGGTGCCACCGGCGCCATCATCCTCTCGGCCTCCCATAACGCCGGAGGGCCGGAGGGAGACTTCGGTGTCAAGCTGAACACGGCCAACGGCGGGCCCGCACCGCCCGGCGTCACCGATGCCATCTTCGAGCACAGCAAGTCGCTCACCCATTACCGCATCGCCAGCGGCACGCCGCACGTCGATATCGATCATCTGCACACCACCCATCTCGGCGAGATGTCGATCGAGGTCGTCGACCCCGTGGGTGCCTACGCCGACCACATGGAGACACTGTTCGACCTCGAACGCATCGGCGAACTGCTGCGCTCGGACTTTTTCCGCATGCGCTTCGACGCGATGCATGCGGTCACGGGGCCCTACGCCGAGGAAATCCTGATCAACCGCCTGGGCGCCCCCGCCGAAACCCTGCTGCGTGCGGAACCACTGGCCGATTTCGGCGGACGCCACCCGGACCCGAACCTGGCCCATACCCGCGAGCTGTGCGAGGCCCTGTACGGGCGCAACCCGCCGGACTTTGGCGCGGCCTCCGACGGCGACGGCGACCGCAATCTGATCCTGGGCCCGAATTTCTTCGTCACGCCGTCCGACAGCCTGGCCATCATGGCGGCCAACGCCCACCTGATCCCCGCGTTCTCCAACGGGCTGAAGGGTGTGGCGCGCAGCATGCCGACTAGCCAGGCGGTGGACGTGGTCGCCGAGGCGCTCGGCATCCCCTGCTTCGAGACACCCACCGGCTGGAAATTCTTCGGCAACCTGCTGGACGACGGCCGCATCCGCCTGTGCGGCGAGGAGAGCTTTGGCACCAGCTCCGATCATGTGCGCGAGAAGGATGGCCTGTGGGCCGTGCTGTTCTGGCTGAACCTGCTGGCCGCCCGCCGCCAGTCGGTGGAAGAGATCGTGCGCGATCACTGGCGCGACTACGGTCGCCACTACTACACGCGGCATGACTACGAAGGGCTGGACACCGCCCGCGCCGAACAGGTGATGGCGCGCATCGGCGAACAGCTCTCGAGCCTCCCGGGGCAGTCGCTCGCCGGCATGCGTGTCACGGAGGCGGACGACTTCGCCTACCGCGACCCGGTGGATGGCAGCGTGACCGAGCACCAGGGCCTGCGGGTCCTGTTCGAGGGCGGCGCGCGCATCGTGTTCCGTCTCTCCGGGACTGGCACTGAAGGAGCGACCCTGCGCATCTACATCGAGCAGTACGAGACCCACCCGGAGCACCTGGACCGCGAGCCGCAGGAGCTGCTGCGTCCGCTGATCGAGGCTGCCGTGCGGCTGGGTGACCTGCCGGGCCTGACCGGGCGCGACCAACCCGATGTGATTACCTGACCCGACCTTCAGTCCACCGCTGATGGACATCGTCGCCACCCGGCAGCGCTGGACGCATGGCTATGCGTTCGTGCTGGCCGCCACCGCCTCGGCGGTCGGGCTCGGCAACATCTGGAAGTTTCCCTACATCCTCGGCCAGAACGGCGGCGGCGCCTTTCTGGCTGTGTACCTGCTGACGATTGCGCTGATCGGCATCCCGATCATGATGGCCGAGGTGATGATCGGGCGGCGCGGTCGCCGGTCTCCGGGATACGCGGCACTGGCCGTCGCCCGCGAGGCGCGTGTCCGCGACGCCTGGCAGATGGTCGGCTGGATCGGGATCATCGCCCTGTTCGTGATCATGACCTTCTACGCCGTGGTCACCGGCTGGGTCTTCTCCTATGTGCCACGGGCCGCCAGCGGGGCCTTCGCCGGGGTAGACGCGCCCGAGGTCATCGCGATCTTCGAAGGCGTTCAGACGTCGCTTTCGGGGATGCTGCTGTGGACTACACTGGTCCTTGCGGCGACCTTCGCGATTGTGGCCCTGGGGCTACGCAACGGGCTGGAACGCGGTGTAGCACTGGTGATGCCGCTGTTGTTCGGGCTGCTGCTGGCCGCCATGGTTGGCGGTCTCTGGGTCGGCGACGCCGAAACCGCTCTGGACTTCATGTTCCGCCCGGACTTCTCCGCCCTCGACCGACACAGCCTGCTGATCGCGGTCGGGCACGCGTTCTTTACCATGACCCTGGCAGCCGGCGTGCTGATGATGTTTGGCGCCTATCTTCCCAGGAAAACCTCCATCGCCGGCACGGCCATCGGGGTTGCGATCGCCGACACCGTGATCGCACTGATCGCAGGGGTCGCGATCTTCCCGGTGGTCTTTGGCTATGGCCTCGATCCCGCCGCCGGGCCCGGCCTGATGTTCGAGGCCCTGCCGCTGGCCCTGTCCGCGATCCCGGCAGGGGTCCTGCTCACGACGCTGTTCTTCGTAACGCTAAGCCTGGCGGCCTTCAGCACCATGATCGCGAACGTCCAGGTATTCGTGCACCTGCTGCACGACCACTTCGGCATCTCCAACCTGCAGGCCGCCCTGGGCAGCGCGCTGGGCATCTGGGGTTTCAGCCTGATCACGATATTCTCTTTCACGGGGGCCGGCTGGACCCAGATCGACCTGGTCGTGCTGGGGCGCGAGTTGCCGACGCTCTACCACCTGCTGGAACACACGGCCATCAACATCCTGCTGACGGTCAGTGGCCTGCTGATCGCACTGTTTGCCGGCTGGATCCTGCCGGTGAGGATCACACGCGACGAGCTGGGGCGGCCACCACTAGCCTTTCATATCTGGCGTCTGATCCTGCGCTATATCGCGCCGATCGTCCTGCTGACCCTGTTCTGGCAGAACTCGGTGATCGTCAACCACCTGCCATTGACCTAAACGACCACGTCCCGGCACCCCGCGCGGAACCCTGATTACGGAGCCGCCCTTGGAACCACCGCCACCCCGAGCACCGGGGCCACCGGATGGGGGACCGCCATCGGACTGCTCGGCCTGGCTGAGGGTGTTCCCCTTTGCCGTTACCGGCGTTCCTTGTCACGACCACCTCACGGACGCGGACGCAGACCACAAAAGGCCCCGTTAGAATGCGCGGATGAATGGCGAGTGGATGATCACCTTCGAGATCGCGGCGACGCTGTTTGCCGGGCTCGGCCTGTTCTTCGTCGGCATACGCCTGATCAGCGAGCACCTGCGCCAGCTCGCGGACCAGCGCCTGCGGGCACTGGTCGGGCGCGCCACGGGCTCCAACCGGGCGGCCGCGTTCCTCGGCCTGGTCGGCGGGGCGATTACACAAAGCATCCATGCGGTCATCTTTGTGCTGATCTCGCTGGTCACCGCCGGCGTACTCGACGCCCGCCGTGCCCAGCCGGTGATCAACTACGCCAACCTGGGCACCTCGCTGCTGGTCCTGATCGCCGCGCTAGACCTGACCCTGATGGTCTTCATCCTGGTCGGCGTTACGGGGCTGCTGTTCTACTTCGACCGCGACCAGTCCGCACGCCTGCGCCACCTGATCCGAGCCATGCTCGGCATTGGCCTGCTGTTCCTCGGGCTGATGTTCATCAAGGAAGGCGCCAAACCGCTCAGCGAGCTGACCTGGATGACCGGCCTGATGTCGCTGTCGGCGCAGTCCTTGCTGATCGCATTCGCCACCGGCCTGGTGTTTGCGGTGATCGCGCATTCGGCCTCCAGTATCACCATCGTGACGATGGCCCTGGCCGCCAGCGGCGTGATCGATCTCGAATACGGCCTGATGGTCGTCTACGGGGCGAGCTTCGGCACCGGTGTGTCGACCCTGATCCTCGCCGCCTCGCACAAGGGACTGGGCCGCCAGCTGGCGCTTTATCAGTTCATCCTGAAGGGACTGGGTCTGATCCTCCTGCTGCCGCTGTTCTGGATCGAGTTCTACGGCGGCGTCCCGCTGATCGCCTCGGGCCTGGAAGCGCTCGCGATCGGCATCAGCCTGCAGATCGCGCTAGCCTACATCCTCTACCAGGTCGTCTGCGACCTGGCGATGCACCCGGTGCACGGCCCCGTCGCGCGCTTCCTGGAGCGCACCGCACCGCCAACCGAGGAAGAGGCCCTGGGCAAGCCGCATTTCATCTACGCCGGGGCACAGAACGACGCCGGGTCCGCGCTGGTGCTGGTGGAAAAGGAACAGTTGCGCCTACTCAAGCGACTGCCCGACTACCTCGAAAGCGTGCGCGATGACAGCGACGGTGCCCACCACGAGCGCCTGGCCCTGCACCGCGGCAACCTGCAGGTCACCGAGGCAATCGAGCAATTTCTCGACGAGATCCTTTCCGGTGCCCTGAGCGGGGCCACCCTCGATCATGCGATCGTGCTGAAGAACCGCAATCAGCTGCTGCTGCAGCTGGAAGATACGCTGAACGACCTCGCCACGGAGATCGAGCGCTCGCTCAATGCCGACGCCTCCGCCGAAGCCCGCGCCCTGACCCACAACCTGGTCGAGACCCTGCACATGATGCTGCTGACGCTGACCGACGCGGCACGCACCGGCGATACCGAGGATGTCGCCCTGCTGCAGTCCCTGACCCACGACCGCTCGGAGCTGATGGATTCCATCCGTCGCCGCCTACTCGCCTCCAGTGATCTCGACGGCAGCGTACGCGAAGCGGTGTTCGGCGCGACTAGCCTGTTCGAGCGGGGCATCTGGGTCTTGCGCCGCTATGCGCTGCTCCTGACGCCGCCGGTGGGGGCCTCCTACGAGGCCGACCCCACCACCGCCTCCACCAAGTCTTAACGCTATATTCCTGATCAGACGGCGAAGCTTGTTGCCCCGCGCCCTGAGGCTAGGCCTGGTTCGTTATCCGGTGTTTACGTGCCTTCGGTCCGCCACCTGCCAAGCGCTCACTCGCGAGCGCGCCGCGAGGTACTTTCTTGCTTGCCCAAGAAAGTACCCAAAGAAGGGCACCCGGATTCCGCCCGGGAACCTTGCTCCAGGGCCCTCGGGCCGGCGGCGCTGAAACTCGCTGCGCTACGCTCCGCTCAGACAGTCAGCGCCTCTCTTCCGGCCCGAGCACCCTTCCGCAAGGGGCTTCATACGGGGGGATAAGGTCAAAACAACGGCTGTCCTGACGTTCGTGCCAATGGTTGGAGGCAAGGTGTTCCGACATCCTGGGCACGCGCGGCCTTCGGCCCTGGCGTGCCGCGCCCGCGAGCGGGCGCCAGGCCCCATCGTAGGATGTGATGAGCGCAGCGAATCGCATCAGGGTTTCTCCGGCGTCGGAACGGTGCGTTTCGCTGCGCTCAACGCACCCTACAGCTCGGGGCTTAGGACAGGTGCGGGAACACCGGCGGTTTTTGACCTTCCCTCCCGATATGAGCCCCTTGTGGAGGGCGTGACAGGCCGGGAGAAGGCGCTGACTGTCTGAGCGAAGCGAGTTTCAGCGCCGCCGGCCTGGCGCGGCCGGAGCAAGGTTCCCGGGCGAATCCCGGGCGTGTTTCTTGGATACTTCTTTGCACAAGCAAAGAAGTAACTCGGGGTGCGCTGGCGAAACAGCGCTTGGCAGGCGGCAAGACGAAGCCACCGTAAACACCGGGTGCCGAACCAGGGCCAGCCTCAAACAGGTGAGTGTCAGGCGAGGAGCGACGCGAGGCGGTCCAGTGCTTCGCGCAGGCGTGACTCGCGCTGGGTGTAGGCGATGCGCAGGTAGCGCTTGCCCGCGCTGGGGCTGAAGTCCGTGCCCGGCGTCAGGGCCACGCCTGCCTCGTCGAGGATGCGCGCGCAAAGCGCCTCGGAGTCGTCCCCGTGTGCCGTGCAGTCGGCGTAGATGTAGAACGCCCCATCGGGGCGGGCCTGAACCTCGAGGCCCAGCGCCGGCAGGGCCTCCAGCAGCACGTCACGCCGCGTCTGCAGTTCGCGCACCTGGCGTTGCAGGATCTCCTCGGTCTCGGGGGCGAAGGCCTCGACCGCGGCCGTCTGCGCCATGCTGGCCGGGGCCACGAAGAGATTCTGGGCGATCCTGCGAACCGGGTCGATCCACATCTGTGGGACCACCATCCACCCCAGCCGCCAGCCGGTCATCGCGAAGTACTTGGAAAAGCTGTTGATCACGATGACATCGGGGTGGAAGGCCGCGGCACTGCGCTGCGGCTCGTCGAACAGGATCTGGCCATAGATCTCGTCCACGATTACCAGACCGCCCCGCGCGCGCACGACGTCCACGATGGCGGCCAGACGATCGCCGGACAACCGGGTACCGGTGGGATTCGCGGGTGAACCGAGCAGGATGGCCCGGGTTCGCTCGCCCCAGGCCTGCGCTACTGCCTCGGCAGTCGGCTGGAAGGCGTGCTTGGCGGCCACCGGCAGCCCGACCGGGACCGCCCCGCGCGCCGCGACAAACTGACGGTTACAGGCATAGCCCGGGTCGGGGAGCAGCACTTCCTCACCGGGGTTCACTCCGGCGGCCAGCGCCAGCAGGATCGCGGCAGAGGCCCCCGCCGTGATCACGACGCGCTCGGGGTCGATCTCGGCCTGATGGCGACGGCGGTAGTCGGCCGCGATGGCCTCGCGCAGCTCGCGGGTACCATGCGCCGGGGTATAGCGGGTATCCCCGGCCGCCAGCGCAAGCTCCCCGGCGCGCAGCACCGCGGGGGGCGTGGGAAAGTCCGGTTCACCCACCTCCAGGTGGATGATATCGCGCCCGGCACGCTCGGCCGCCTGGGCGCGCGCCAGGATATCCATCACCCGGAAGGGCTCGACCGCTCGGCCGAACGCGGACAGCGCAGGGGCACTCGGCCCCTCCAGTGATGCCCGGCTCGGATCAGCGGCGGACATGGCGCATCATGCGCTTTCGTTTGCGCTGCTGGCGCGGCGTGAGGGTATTGCGGCGACCGGCATACGGGTTGCGGCCCGAGCGAAACTCCATGCGCAGCGGTGTACCCACCAGCCCCAGATGCTTGCGGAAGAAGTTCTCCAGGAAACGCTTGTAGCTGCCCGGCAGGGCATCGGTCTGGTTGCCATGGATCACGATGACCGGGGGATTCTGCCCGCCCTGATGGGCGTAGCGCAGCTTGATGCGGCGACCGCTGACCAGCGGTGGAGCATGCTCGGCGACGGCACTCTCCAGCAAGCGGGTCAGCTCGGGGGTCGAGACCTTGGCGAACGCACTGGTATGGGCCTCCTGCACATCTTCGAGCAGGTGCCCCACATTGGTGCCATGCAGGGCGGAGATCAGCCGCAGCCGGGCAAAATTGACGAAGCCGAGGCGCCGGTCCAAGTCGTCGCGCACCCGCTCGCGTTCCTCCGGCGCCATACCGTCCCACTTGTTCACCGCGAGCACCAGCGCGCGACCGGAGTCGATCACCAGGCCCAGCAGGTGAGCATCCTGCTCCGAAAGCCCGGCCTGGGCATCCATCACCAGGATCACGACATGCGCGGCCTCGATCGCCTGCAGCGTCTTGATCACGCTGAACTTCTCGATGACCTCGTGTACACGCGCCCGGCGCCGCACCCCCGCCGTATCGATCAGGGTGTAATCCTGCCCATCGCGCGAGAACGGGACAAAGATGGAATCACGAGTGGTACCGGCGACATCCGTGGCCACCACGCGCTCGTCGCCGAGGATGCGATTGACCAGCGTGGATTTGCCGACATTCGGGCGCCCGACAATGGCCACGCGGATGCCCGGCCAGTCGTCCAGCGCGGCCTGCTGCGAGGCCTCGTCCAGTCCGTCCTCCGCGGCCTCCTCCGCTGCACCCTCGGCTGCTTCGGCCTCGCGCCGCTCGGCGGCCACGGCCCGCCGGACCTTCTGCATCAGGCCCTTGATGCCACGACCATGGGCTGCGGCAATCGACGTGATCTCGCCCATGCCCAGGGTATAGAACTCGGCGCTCACGGCGTCGGCATCCAGGCCGTCGGTCTTGTTCACCACGACCCGGGCCTTGACCCCGGCCGAACGCAACTGGTCGGCGATCGCCTGGTCCTGCGGCGTCAGGCCATCGCGCGCATCCACCAGGAACAGGACATGGTCCGCCTCCGCGACGGCCCGCTGGGTCTGCTCGGCCATCGCCCGGTCCATCTCGGCACCCTCGCCCGACAGACCACCGGTATCCACCACCAGGTAGGGGAAGTCGCCCACCTTGCCGATGCCGTACTGGCGATCGCGGGTCAGGCCGGCGACATCGGCCACCAGCGCATCACGCGAGCGCGTGAGCTGATTGAACAGGGTCGACTTGCCGACATTGGGCCGGCCGACCAGGGCAATGACAGGGATCATGAGGCAACGCTACCGCAACAGCTGGATCCGGGGGTACGTGCCAGCGACGCTCATTCCCCGGAGTCCAGACGCGGATTGACCGCGGTGAGCCGACCGTTGTCGGTCACCACGTAGAGGATGTCGTCCACCAGCACGGGGCGGGTCACGACCGCGCCGGAGCTCGCCCGCAGACGCGCCACGATGCGCCCGTCCTCGAGGTGGAACCAGTGCAGATAGCCTTCGTAGTCGCCGACGATGGCGTAATCACCCACCACGACCGGGGCCGTGACGCCGCGCAGGCGCAGCTGCTCGCTCTGCCAGAGATCGGCGCCATTGCGCGGATCCAGCCCCCACAGGTGGCTCTCGGCATCGGTGACCGCGAGGACGTTCGCCTCGTTCGTCACATCCCCACCCTGATAGGACGAGAAGTCGCGGGCCCAGAAGATTTCGCCGGAATTCAGGTCGATGGCGGCCAGACGCCCCTGATAGCCGGATGCGATCGCCGCACCCTGATAGATCGGCATATAACCGTCGACATCGACCATGCGCTCCACCTCCGAGCGGCCGGTCGGGATGCCGAGCGTCGTCTCCCACAGTACGTTGCCGCGCTCCCGCCCGAGCATTACCACACGCCCGTTATCGAAGCCGGTAAGTACGCGCCCGGCCGTCATCTGGGGTCGATGCGCACCGCGCAGGCTCAGCGAGGGCGTGGTCCGCAGCGCGGTCCACTGCGTGGCGCCGGAGGCCGCATCCAGGGCATGCACGCGACCATCGTTGGTGCGCGCAATCACAACACCCGAGGCGACGTCCGAAATCGCCACGACCTCGCTGGACAGACGCGAGCGCCAACGCTCGCCATCACCCTGCAGATCCACCGCGATAGCCTCGCCATCCAGAGTGCCGACCACCGCGATCTCGTCGCCCACACCAACACCCGCCGACACCCGGGCGTCGTCCAGGCGTACGCGCCAGCGCTGGCTCCCGGTTTCCGGATTCAGCCCGGAGACGCGGCCATCGGCATCGACCATCACCAGCATGTCGTCGACCACCCCCGGATAGACCTGCCAGAGGAAGCGCTCACCGCCGCTCCCGACCGAGCGCGACCACAGCTGCTCCGGCTGCGCCTCCGCCTCGAATTCGGGCAGATCGGCCGGGGGCTCCGTGGTATCGCGTTGCCACAGGCCGCAGGCACTCAGCGACAGCATGAGCGCACCGGCAATCAGCAGGCGCACGGCACTCTTCGTCGGGACAGGCACGGACATGGGGATATCGATCCTTTAGGCGGAGAGCTCTTCGTACTTCAGGCTCAGGTATTCGGGTGTATGGCCATGATCAAGCGCTTCGCGATAGCGCTCGCGAGCCAGGTCGCGATCCCCGCGCGCCCGCGCGAGGTCGCCTTCCAGCTCCAGGCGCAGGCCACGAAACGCATCGCGGCGCACGTCGCCAAGGGCCGATTCGGCATTGTCATACTGCTCCGCCAGGATCATCTGCCGCGCCATGCGCAGGGTGAGCAGTTCGCGGTAACCCCGATCCGGCGCGGCGTCACGCGCCGAGCGCAGGGCCTCGATCGCGGCCTCGTGGTCGCCCTCGGAAACCGCCAGATCCGCACGGAAGATCCAGGCCAGCGAGCGATACGGCGTACCGCGGCCCTGCTCGATCAGCTGGTCGGCCAGCTCCATCGCACGGGCATTGTTGCCAGTCTGCGCCGCGCCCTGCATGGCGATATACATGTCGGAAGCGCCGGCCGCACGCTCCTCCTGGTGGCCACTCCACCAGTTCCAGCCAATCAGGCCGCCAATGCCCAGCACCAGGCCGGCAATGATGGCAACGGCATTATCCGACCACCACTGTTTGATGCGTTCGGCTTTTTCTTCGTCGGTGAGGTAGCTCATCGTCCTCTTGATCCTTCGGTTTCGGTACGCGCCTTTACGTTCGTCAGGCGGCGGAGGCGTGCAGGGCCTGTTCCAGATGGCGCGCGAGTTCCTCGCGCGGTACGGCACTTTGTTCGGCTCCGGGCGATCTTAACGGCTTCACCGTCACGGTGCCCGCGGCATGTTCGTCAGTTCCGAGCACGAGGGCAAAATGGGCGCCCAGCCGATCCGCTCGTTTCATCTGCGACTTGAAGCTGCCGCCCCCGCAGTGCTGGACCAGCCGCAGCCCGGGCAGTTCGCTGCGCAGCCGCTCGGCCAGCTCCAGCGCGGGACCCACCAGCTCGTCACCGCCCACGACCAGGTAGGCATCTGGCCCCGGCGGCTGCGGTGCGTCTTCCCGGGCCTCCAGCAGCGCGACCAGGCGCTCCAGCCCCATGGCCATGCCAATGGCCGGGGTGCCACGCCCCCCCAGCTGTTCCACCAGGCCGTCATAGCGCCCGCCGGCGCAGACCGTGCCCTGAGCCCCGAGGTCGTCGGTAATCCACTCGAACACGGTGTGCGTATAGTAGTCCAGACCGCGCACCAGCCGCGGGTTATGGACGTACGCGATACCCAGTGCATCCAGGTGCGCGCGCAGGCTGTCAAAATGCGTGCGCGACTCGGCATCCAGGTGGTCCATCAGGCTCGGCGCGTTCGCCACCACGGCACGTGTCTCCGGGTGCTTGCTGTCCAGGATGCGCATCGGGTTGTCGTGCAGCCGTCGCAACGCCTCCTCGTCCAGCGAATCCCGATGCTGCTCAAAATAGGCGATCAGCTGGTCCCGGTACCGGACGCGGCTGGCCGGCGTGCCCAGGGTATTCAGCTCGAGACGCACATTCTCCAGGCCCAGCAGCTTCCAGAGCCGGGCGGTCATGGCAATCATCTCGGCGTCCACATCGGGGCCCGGCAGCCCGAACACCTCCACACCGACCTGGTGAAACTGCCGGTAGCGACCCTTTTGCGGGCGCTCGTGCCGGAACATCGGACCCAGATACCAGAGCCGCTGGACCTGGTTGTGCAGCAGGCCGTGCTGGATCCCGGCGCGCACGCAGGAGGCGGTGCCCTCGGGCCGCAGGCTCAGGCTGTCGCCATTGCGGTCCTCGAAGGTGTACATCTCCTTTTCGACGATGTCCGTGACATCGCCGATGGAGCGCTTGAACAGCTCCGTCGCCTCGACCACCGGCATCCGGATTTCCTGATAGCCGTAGCCATCCAGAAGGCCGCGCAGACGGTCTTCCAGGTGCTGCCAGACGTGGATCGACTCGGGCAGGATGTCGTGCATCCCGCGGATGGATTTGATCGCTTTCATGTTGCCTTTGTGGACTCGGGACCGGCCTGCCCAGGGCGCATGGCCGGCGTCGAAAGATCAGGGTTCGAGGTCGAAGCGCGCGGTGCGGTCACTCCGGACATGAGTCTCGAAATCGAAGGACTCTCCATCCAGGGTCAGTTCGACGCCCCGGGCATTCCCCAGGACCACACGTCCGGGAAGCGTGAGTTCCAATTCCTCACGGTCGCCGCTGCTCAGCACGCCGGTGAGAACGACCTCGTCGTCGGCGTTGCGAATCTCGACCCAGGACGTCTCGGTGACGTCCAGCACCAGTCGGTACACGCCATCGCGACCGGCCTCTCCACCATTCGGCTCGGCGCCATCCTCTTCCGGGTCCGGCACCGCGCGGGCACCACCGGTCAATAGCGCCATCTCCGATACCGGGCCGGAGCCCGACGACTCGACCGTATCTTCCGAGGCCGTATCCTCGGGGGCGGTATCGTCGGCCGCCGTATCCTCTGTGGGCATCGGCTCGGTCAGCGTATCCATCGCGGGTTCCGAATCCCGTTCCGCCTCGGTCTCGCTGGCCTCGCCATCGGTCTCCGCAGCCACCGGTGCCTCGGGCTCGGGTTCCGCTTCCTCGACCAACGCCGGCGGCGCACTCAATTCATCATGCGGCGCGCGGTCAACGGCACCCTCGGACGGGGCACTGCGATCGTCTTCCAGCCAGCCCAGTGACGGGAATGACGGCGTACCACCGCCACGCTCCGTCCACGCGTAAACGCCCAGCCCCAGCAACGCCAGCACTAGCAAAAAAGCCAGCCAGTACGGCGCACTGGAACGTCGCCGCCTCTTGCTCCGGGCCGAGGCCGTGGCCACCGCCCGCAGCTCCGGCTCGGTCAGGCCATGGCCCTCGAAGGCGCGCAGCCAGGGATCGGCGTTCACCCCCAACTCGCGCGCGCAGGCCCGCAGATAGCCCCGTACATACGCCGGGGCCATGTGGTCGAACCGGTTCGCCTCCAGGTCTTCCAGCGTCCCGCGACCGAGGTGGATCCGGTGTGCCAGGGTGGCGGTATCCAGACCGGCGGCCTCGCGCGCACGGCGCAAACTGTTGCCGGGCTCTCCCTCCCCACCCTCGGGGTCCGGAGGCGGAGGCTGATCCCGGGTCGTCAGACCACTCGCGGCGGGAAACTCCGGCGCGGCATGCGGATCATCGTCCGTGGTACGCAGCGACTCCATCTCGGAGACGGAATCATCGACTTCGTCGACCCGGCCCAGGCCCGGTTCCTTGTCATCACGCGGCTCAGCCACCATTGCGCTCCATGTCTTCCAGGCGGACCAGCTCCATGCTGTCCGGGTACTGACGCCGCAGGCGTTCCGCGCAGTCGTTCGCCGCACGCCGGTTCCCGAGCGCCAATTCCGCCCGATAGCAGAGGAACAGCGTCTCGGAACTTTCCACACCCAGTCCTTCCAGGCGTTGCAGGAACGCCCTTGTCTGCATCGGGCGGTCGTCTTCGTAGGTCAGACTTGCCATTTCCAGGAGGGCACGCGGGTACTGCGGGTTGATCCGCAGCGCCTCGCGCAGCTTCTCCTCGGCGCGTTCCGTCTGTCCGGCATCGGCAAAGCAGACACCGGAGTTCATCAACGCAATCTCGCGCTGGTCGTAATCGGGATTGTCGATCGCCCTGGCAAACAGCTCCTGCGCCTCGTCGAAGGCCTCGCGCCGGCACAGCAGGGCCCCGAGGCTGGTCTGCACATAGGGGTTGCCATCGTCCCGACGCAGTGCCCGGCGGTAGTGCTCTTCCGCTCGGTCAAGCGCACCCCGGCGCTCGTAGACATTGGCCATGCCCAGATTGGCGAGCGGATGGCCAGGATCGAATTCCAGCGCCCGCTTAAGATTGCGTTCGGCCTGGTCAACCTCTCCCTCGCGCAAATACCCGATGCCCAGCTCGGCATTGACCTCCGCGGCCTCTGCGCGCTCGCCGGTGACCTCGCGTTCGGCCATCGCCGCGCATCCTCCGAGGGCCAGCCCCAGCAGTATCACGACGGCCGGGCGCCCCCAGCGCAGTCCCATCAAGAGGCCCTCCGCGGCCGCTCAGGCAGTTCGGCGTGCAGACGAATCATGCGCATCCCCCGGTTGGTACGGTCTTCCACCTGCCCCACCAGCTGTCCGCAGGCCGCGTCGATGTCATCGCCGCGCGTACGCCGCACGGTGGTCACATAACCCGCCTTCTGCAGCTGACGCTCGAAACGCTCGATATCCCCTTCCGCAGGGCGGTCGAAGGGCGCCCCGGGAAACGGATTGAACGGGATCAGATTGATCTTGCCCGGGATGCCCCGCAGCACGCCGGCCAGCTGATTGGCATGTTCGGGGCGGTCATTCACGCCGGCCAGCAGCACGTACTCGAAAGTGACACCGCTGTGGGCTCCCGTCGCCTCGACATAGCGCCGGCAGCTCTCCATCAGGCGCGCGATCGGATACTTGCGGTTGATCGGGACCAGACGGTCGCGCAGCTCGTCGTTCGGGGCATGCAGGCTTACCGCCAGGGCAACATCAGTGTGCTCGCTGAGGCGATCCAGCGCCGGTACCAGCCCGGAGGTCGACAGTGTCACTCGCCGACGACTCAGGCCGTAGGCGTTGTCGTCGGTCATCAACTGGCAGGCCGCGACCACGGCATCGTAGTTGGCCAGGGGCTCGCCCATGCCCATCAACACCACATTGCTGACCGCGCGCTGGCGGCCCTCCGGTGCCGGCAGGCGCTGCATCGCCAGCCAGACCTGGCCGATGATCTCGGCGGCCGTCAGGTTGCGATTAAAGCCCTGCTGGGCAGTCGAACAGAAGGTACAGTCCAGCGCACAGCCGACCTGCGAAGAGATGCACAGGGTGCCGCGTCCGGATTCGGGAATGAAGACGGTCTCGATCGCGTTGCCATCCGCCAGCCGCAGCACCCATTTCACGGTGCCATCACCGGAGGCCTTCTCCAGGGCGATCTCGGGCAGGGCAATCTCGGTTTCGCGCGCCAGGCGCTCGCGCAGTGTGCGCGAGACATCCGTCATCGCGTCGAAGTCGGTGACGCCGCGCTGATGCATCCACTTGACGAGCTGGGTGGCACGAAAACGCGGCTCACCCCACTGCGCCAGCAGCTCGGTGAGCTGACTGCGGCTGTAACCCAGCAGATTCAGAGGTGTAGACGTTTCGGCTGCCATGCTCGCGACCGGTTGAACAACATCCCCTAGTGTACTGTGCAAGGGGGATGCCTGCCTACGGGGCCCGGCGAGACCCGCGAAAGACCCCGTAGCAGGAAGAAAGGACGCCGCCGCAACGGACCGCGCCCTTCCCCGACCGGTGCTTAGCGGGTACGCGGGCAGACGCCGTCGTTGCCGAAGAAGAACTCGATCTCGCGCGCAGCGGTTTCCGCGGCGTCCGAGCCGTGGACGGCGTTCTCGTCGATCGAGGTCGCGAAGTCCGCACGGATCGTGCCGGGGGCCGCTTCCTTCGGGTTGGTCGCACCCATGATTTCGCGGTTCTTGGCGATCGCGCCCTCGCCTTCGAGCACCTGCACCATCACCGGACCCGAGATCATGAATTCCACCAGATCGTTAAAGAACGGGCGCTCCTTGTGCACGTCGTAGAAGCCTTCGGCCTGTTCGCGGCTCAGCTGCATCATGCGCGCGGCCACGATCTGCAGGCCGGCTTTTTCGAAGCGGCTGTAGATCTCGCCGATCACATTCTTGGCAACGGCATCCGGCTTGATAATGGACAGGGTACGTTCTGCGGCCATGTTGGCTCTCCTGACTAAGGTTGACTAAACGGGGGCTATCCTGCGTCGCAAACGCGAGAACCCGCCAGACGGCGGGCTTCGGGCAGGCACAGCGTGCGGCGCGTAGTGTAGGCAAACTCGCGCCCGCATGCACGCGGGCCAGACCGCCCGTATCAGACGTGCGCGGGCTTGCGGAACTCCACCTGCTTCCAGTATCCGAACAGGCTGGCCGGGGCCACCATCGCCGGTTCCTGTCCGGTCACATTCACGAAGTCCTCGAACTCCATGTCCGGTCGAAAGCCGACCGCGCGCGACAACGGCCGCAGGCAGCGCTCGAACCCGCGCAGCAGCCACTGCCTTGAAGCGAAGTGGTTGATCACCAGGATCTGCCCGCCCGGACGGCAAACGCGCCACATCTCGGCAAACAGCCGATCGGGGTTGGGCACCACGGTGGCGACATACATCGCCACCACCGCATCAAAGCTGCCGTCGGCGAACGCCAGTTGCTCGGCGTCCATCTCGCACAGGCCGGAGACCGCGGGCAGGCCGCCATTCAGACGGCCCCGTGCGACATCCAGCATCTCGCGCGAGACGTCGATCCCGACGATCTCACAGTCGTCCGGATAGTCCGGCAGCGAGAGCCCGGTGCCTACACCCACCTCGAGTATGCGCTTGCCGGACAGCGGCGCCAGGGTCTCCTGCGCGCGCTCGCGACCGGTCGCGAATACCCGCCCAAAGGTAGCGTCGTAGTGGCGGGCGTAGCGCTTGTAGCTCTTGCGGATACTGACCAGATCCATGCCGTTACGTCCCGGATACCGATAGCCGGGCACCCGAGGGTGCCCGCTGCGTGACGGAGCCCAGATCAGGCCTCGGACTCGACCGCTTTCATGCTCAGGCGGATGCGCCCCTGCTTGTCTACTTCCAGCACCTTCACGGTGACCGAGTCGCCCTCGGACAGGAAGTCCGCCACGTTCTCCACCCGCTCGTCGGAGATCTGCGAGATGTGCACCAGGCCATCACGACCCGGCAGGATCGAGACGAACGCCCCGAAGTCCATGATCTTCGCGACCTTGCCGGTGTACTGACGGCCGACCTCGATGTCGGCAGTCAGCTCCTCGATACGGCGCTTGGCTTCGAGGCCCGCGGCCTGGTCAGTGGAGGCAACCTTCACCGTGCCATCGTCCTGGATGTCGATCGTCGCGCCGGTCTCCTCGGTCAGGGCACGAATCGTCGCCCCGCCCTTGCCGATCACGTCGCGGATCTTGTCCGGGTTGATCTTCATGGTGATAAAGCGCGGCGCGTGCGAAGACATCTCCTCGCGGTGGCTCGGCAGCACTTCGTTCATGCAGCCAAGGATGTGCATCCGGCCCTCGCGCGCCTGCGCCAGCGCCTGCTCCATGATCTCGCGGGTGATCCCGTCGATCTTGATGTCCATCTGAAGGGCGGTCACGCCGTTGGTCGTGCCGGCCACCTTGAAGTCCATGTCACCGAGGTGATCCTCGTCGCCCAGGATGTCCGACAGCACGGCGAAGCGGTCGCCTTCCTTGATCAGGCCCATCGCGATCCCCGCGACCGGGGCCTTCAGCGGAACGCCCGCATCCATCAGCGCGAGCGAGGTCCCGCAGACGGACGCCATGGAGCTGGACCCATTGGACTCGGTGATCTCGGAGACCACGCGCACCACGTAGGGGAACTCTTCGGCCTTCGGCATCACGGCCGCCACGCCACGCTTGGCCAGGCGCCCGTGCCCGATCTCGCGGCGCTTGGGCGAGCCCACGAAGCCGGTCTCGCCCGTGCAGTAGGGCGGGAAATTGTAATGCAACATGAAACGGTCACGCCGCTCACCCTCGATCGCGTCAATCACCTGGGCATCGCGATCCGTGCCCAACGTGGCCACGACCAGCGCCTGGGTCTCGCCACGGGTAAACACCGCCGAGCCGTGCGTGCGCGGAAGCACGCTGGTCTGGACGCTGATCGGGCGTACGGTCTTGTTGTCGCGCCCGTCGATACGCGGGTTACCATCCAGAATGCGGTCACGTACCAGGCGGTACTCGAGATCGTGGAACGCCGTCTTCACGTCTTCCGCGCTCGGCCCGGACTCGTCTTCGCTGGCGATCGCCTCGACAGCCTGGCTGCGCAGTTCGCTGATGCGCTGGGTACGCGCCTGTTTCTCGGCGATCTGGTAGGCCTCAACGAGGTCGCTGCCCACGGCCTCCTTAACGCGGTCTTCCAGCGACGCCTCGGACGGCGGCGCCTGCCAGTCCCAGGCCGGCTTGCCGGCCTCGGCCGCCAGTTCCTTGATCGCCTGGATCGCGGCCTGCATCTGCTCGTGGCCGAACATCACCGCCCCCAGCATCGCCTCCTCGGAGAGTTCACTGGCCTCCGATTCGACCATCAGCACGGCATGCTCGGTGCCCGCCACGACCAGGTCGAGATCGGAGTCTTCCAGGGCGCTGTAGGTCGGGTTCAGCAGGTACTCGCCGGCCCGATAGCCGACGCGCGCGGCGCCGATCGGGCCCGCGAACGGGACACCGGACAGCGCCAGTGCGGCCGAGGCGCCCAGCAGAGCGGGGATGTCGGGATCGACATCGGGGTTGATCGACATGACCGTGGCCACGATCTGGGTCTCGTTCTTGAAACCCTCGGGGAACAGAGGGCGGATCGGACGATCGATCAGGCGCGAGGTCAGCGTTTCCTTCTCGTTCGGACGCCCTTCGCGCTTGAAGAATCCACCCGGGATCTTGCCGGCGGCGTAAGTCCGTTCCTGATAGTTCACGGTCAGCGGGAAGAAGTCGCGACCGGGCTCGGCCTCCTTGCGCGCGACGGCGGTCACCAGGACCACGGTCTCGGCCATGTTGACGAGGACGGCGCCACTGGCCTGGCGGGCGATGTCACCGGTCTCGAAGGTGACGGTATGGTTTCCGTACTGGAACGACTTCTTGTGTGCCACGTTATATCCCGTTTCCCGTAATGCGTGCATCGGTCTTGCTTGCGATGGGCCGGCCAGCGCCCCTGCGTGGCCGCCCCTGAAACTGAACGGGCCCGCACCAGTGGCGCGGGCCCGTTGTGCCTGCCTTAGCGGCGCAGGCCAAGCTCCTGAACCAGGGCCTGATAGCGGTCCTGGTCATTGCGCTTGAGATAGGTCAGCAGCTTGCGCCGCTGGCTGACCATCTTCAGCAGCCCGCGACGCGAGTGGTGATCCTGCTTGTGCTTTTCGAAATGCCCCATCAGATGCTGGATGCGGGCCGTCAGCAGCGCGACCTGTACTTCCGGCGAACCGGTGTCATTGGCATCGCGCTTGTGCTTCTCGACGATGGCCGATTTTTCTTCGGTAGTGAGCGACATGAAAACCTGACTCCTGAGATTTCTTGACCGTTAATCGACCAGTGGCGCTGGCGATAGGCGCGCAATGTTAGCACGACACAAAGGCATTGAATAGGAAGAATCCCGGCCCCTTCAGGGGGCCGGGACAAACAGCCGGCGTGGCCGCACCCGGCCGTCCGGTTCGCGCGCACCGACCGCCAGAAAACCACCCTCGGCGTCATACACCCGGACCAGCGGCCAGCCGCTTTCGGCCTCGACCGGCGCGCCTTCCGTACCCGGGGTCCGGGATTCGATCGCCTCGGGATCCGCTGGGTGACCATGGCGCATGGCCGCGCTGGCCTGGGCATTGAGGGACACCGAAGGCCAGTGTCCCAGTGCCGTTTCCGGGGCCTGCAGCATGGCCTCGATCGCGGCCGCACCCCCCGCCTCGAATGCGGCTTCCACCTGCTCCATCGTCACCATCGCGGCGGCCTCGAACGGGCCGTGGCCGATGCGCCGCAGGCTGTCGACCGCCGCCCCGCAACCCAGTGCATGCCCGATGTCGACCACCAGGGAACGCACATAGGTGCCCTTGCTGCAGCGCACGTCGATACGCAGCCGCTCGGGCGCGATGGCTTCGATGGACAGGGCATGGATCTGCACGGGCCGCGGGGGGCGCTCGACCTCCACGCCCCGGCGCGCCAACTCATAGAGCCGCTGGCCATCGTGCTTAAGGGCCGAGACCATCGGCGGCACCTGCTCCTGCGCCCCGCTGAACTGCTGTTCCAGCGCCCGCAGCCGCTCCGGCTCGATGGCCGGCACCGGCGCCTCGCGGATGATCGCGCCATCGAGATCGGCGCTGTCGGTCTCGACCCCCAGCTGCGCCTCGGCGACATAGTGCTTGTCAGCGTCCAACAGCCAGCCCGAGACCTTGGTCGCCTGCCCGAAGCACAGTGGCAAAAGGCCGGTCGCCCGTGGGTCCAGCGCCCCGGTGTGGCCGGCCTTCCTGGCCTGCAACAGATACTTCACGCGCCCCAGGACCTGGGTAGAACTCGGCCCGCGGGGCTTATCCAGCAGCAGAATACCGTCGACCTCGCGACGTGCGCGCGCCATCAAGGGAACCGGCCGGGATCAGGCCTCGCGGCCCGGGTCCTTCGGGTCCTCGGACTCGCCCTGATCACCGCTGTCGGACCCATCCGGGTCGGCGTGATGCGCACGATCCTCGGCCAAGGCCTGATCGATCAGGGAGGACATGCGAGCCCCACGCTCCGGGGTGTCGTCGTAGACAAACCGCAGCTGGGGCACGCTGCGCAGCCGCATGCGCTGACCCAGTGCACGGCGCAAAAACCCGGCCGCGTGATTCAGCCCCTGCTGCGCCTCGCGGCCCTTCTCCTCGCCACCCAGTTGGGTAAAAAACACCTTGGCATGGGCGAGATCCCGCGAGACCTCGACATCCGCCAGCGTGATCATTCCCACGCGCGGGTCCTTGACCTCCAGACGGATCAGCTCCGCCAGCTCGCGCTGGATCTGATCCCCGACCCGGTCGGAACGGTGGAAGTCGCGATTCCCGGGCATCAGAGGCTCCGAGCCACCTCGACGCGCTGGAAGACCTCGATCTGGTCACCGGCCTTCACGTCGTTGTAGTTCTTCACCGCGATACCGCACTCGGTACCGGCCTTGACCTCGTTCACATCGTCCTTGAAGCGACGCAGGCTCTCCAGCTCGCCCTCGTAGATCACCACGTTGTCGCGCAGCACGCGGATCGGGTTGCCCCGCTTGACCGCACCCTCGACCACGAGACAGCCGGCGACCTGGCCAAAGCCGGAGGCCTTGAACACGTCACGCACCTCGGCCAGGCCCACGACCTCTTCGCGGATCTCGGCCGACAGCAGGCCCGACAGCGCTTGCTTCACATCGTCGATCGCCTCGTAGATCACCGAGTAGTAGCGCACGTCGATCTCGTTCTCGGCGGCCAGGCGCTTGGCACCCGCATCGGCACGCACATTGAACGCGATCACGATCGCCTCGGAGGCCATCGCCAGATTGAGGTCGGACTCGGAGATCCCGCCGACACCGGCGGAGACCACCTTCACGCGGACCTCGTCGGTGGACAGCTTGATCAGCGACTCGCGCAGGGCCTCGGCCGACCCTTGCACATCCGCCTTGATCAGGATGTTTACGGTCGCAATCTCGCCTTCCTGCATCTGGTTGAAGATGTTCTCCAGCTTGGCGGCCTGTTGCGCGGCCAGCTTGCGCTCGCGCTGCTTGGCGTCGCGGTGCTCGGCGACCTCGCGGGCGGTCTTGTCGTCCGCAACCACCAGCACCTCGTCCCCGGCCTCCGGTACACCGGACAGACCCAGGACCTCGACCGGCATGGACGGGCCGATCTCCTTCACCGACTTGCCGGTGTCGTCGAACATCGCTCGTACGCGACCGTATTCCTTGCCCGAGAGCAGGATGTCGCCATGCTTGAGTCGGCCGGACTGGACCAGGATGGTCGCCACCGGGCCCCGCCCCTTGTCCAGGCGCGACTCGATCACCACGCCACGGGCCGGGCCCTCGTCCGGGGCCTTCAGTTCCATCACCTCGGCCTGCAGACCCAGGGCCTCCAGCAACTGGTCGATGCCCTCGCCCGTATGCGCAGAGACATTGATGAACTGCGTATCTCCGCCCCAGGCCTCGGGGATCACCTCGTGCTGGGCGAGATCGTTCATCACGCGCTCGGGTTCGGCCTCCGGTTTGTCGATCTTGTTAACCGCGACCACCATCGGGACGCCTGCCGCTTTCGCGTGCTGGATTGCCTCCAGCGTCTGCGGCATCACGCCGTCATCCGCTGCCACTACGAGGATCACGATGTCGGTGGACTGGGCACCACGGGCACGCATCGCGGTAAACGCAGCATGCCCCGGGGTATCCAGGAAGGTCACGCCGTCGTGGCCGTTGTCGACGTGGTAGGCACCGATGTGCTGAGTAATACCCCCGGCCTCGCCGGATGCGACCTTCTCCTTGCGGATGTAGTCCAGCAGCGAGGTCTTGCCGTGGTCGACATGACCCATCACGGTGACGACCGGCGGGCGCGGCTTGGCCTCGGCCGTCTGCTCCAGACCGGTGTCGATCTCGTCCTCGACCGAGGTCTCCTTCGCGGCGACCGGCGTATGCCCCATCTCCTCGACCACCAGCATCGCGGTGTCCTGGTCGATCGACTGGTTGATGGTCGCCATCACGCCCATACCCATCAGGGCCTTGATCAGCTGTGGCGCCTTGATCGCCATCGCCTGAGCCAGTTCGGAGACCGTGATCGTCTCCGGCACCTCGACCTCGCGGACAACCGGCGCGGTCGGCTTGGCAAAACCATGTTTGCTGGCAACGGCCTGCGCGGCGGCGGACTGCGCCTTGCGGCCCTCGCCCTTCTTGCGCCGACCACGACGATCCCCAGCGACATGCAGCTCTTTGCGGTCGTCCTTGCGCGTCTTGCGGCCTTTGCCCGCGCCGGCCGCGGTCTTGCCCGCTTCGGCCTCGGCGGCGGCCTGACGCTGGGCCGCCTCGCGCTCGAGGCGTGCCTGTTCTTCTTTCTCGCGCTTGGCCTCCTGGGCCTCCAGTTCCTTCTGGCGGCGTTTCTGGCGCTCGCCGCGCTCGACCTCTTCCTGCTTGCGCGCCTCCAGCGCCTTGCGCTGGGCATCGCGTTCGGCCTCGACCTGCAAGGCCAACTGTTCGGTCCGGCTCAGCGGGCGCTTCGGCTTGGCCGGGGTCGGCTCGGGCTCGGCTTCGGGCTCAGCCTCGGGTTCCGGTGCTTCGGCCTCTTCGCTGGCCTCCGCCTCAACCGGTTCTTCCGCAGCAGCCTCGACTTCCGGGGCGGCGGGTTCCTCAACCTCGGGTTCCTCCGGCTTGGGCTCCTCGGCCACCGGCTCGGCCGGGGCTTCCTTCGGAGTCGGGGCCGGTTCGGCGCTCGGCTCGGGGGTCGGCGCGGCTTCGCCCTCGAGCGGGGCTTCGGGCGGGGCCTCGACGGCTTCCTCGGCTGGCTTGCGCTTGATGGTGCGCTTCTTGCGCACCTCTACATTCACCGTCTTGGAGCGTCCGGGACCCGAGCTCACCTTCAGGGTCTGAGCCTGGGCACGGCGCTTGAGCGTCACCCGGCCGCCCTCACTCTCCCCGTGCGACTGCCGGAGGTGATCGAGCAGCTTGCGCTTCTCGGCATCGGTGATGGCCGCTTCCGGGCCATCCACCTCGACGCCCGCCTCCTTGAGCTGCTCCATGAGGCGGTCTACCGGCTTCCCAACCGATTCCGCGAATTGCTGCACTGTCATTTGCGCCATGGCGCCTTACCTCCATTCCATATTCTTTTCAGGCCAGCCGACGGCCTGTCACACGGGCTTCGCGATTCTTCGTCCGGGGGTTATTCCCCGGTTTCAAACCACGGGGCGCGCGCCGTCATAATCAGCTCGGACGCCTCTTCCGTGCTCAATCCGGTCATTTCGACCACGTCGTCGGCTGCCTGCTCCGCGAGGTCTTCCATGGTGCAGACACCATGCGAGGCCAGCTTGTTGGCCACGCCCTGGGTCATACCGTCCATGCTCAGCAGATCCTCGGCAGGCTGGTAGTTTTCGCCGCCCGCGATCGCGCGGGTCAGCAGGGCGTCGCTGGCACGGTTGCGCAGCTCGGCCACGATGTCCTCGTCGAACTCCTCGATCGCCAGCAGTTCGGCCTCGTCGACATAGGCCACCTCGTCCAGCGTGCTGAACCCTTCCTGCACCAGGATGCCGGCCACTTCCTCGTCCACATCCAGCGCCTCCATGAAGAAGGTCACCAGCTGCTGGGCCTCGGCCTCGCTCTTCTCGGCTGCCTGTTCCTCGGTCATCACGTTCAGCTCCCAGCCGGTCAGCTGGGAGGCCAGGCGGATATTCTGCCCGCCGCGGCCGATGGCCAGGGAGAGTTTGTCTTCTTCGACCGCGATGTCCATCGACTGCTTGTCCTCGTCGACCACGATCGACAGGACCTCGGCCGGGGACATCGCGTTGATCACGAACTGGGCCGGATTCTCGTCCCAGACGATGATGTCGATGCGCTCGCCCGCCAACTCGTTGGACACCGACTGCACACGCGAACCGCGCATGCCGACGCAGGCACCGACCGGGTCCAGGCGCGGGTCGTTGGAGCGCACCGCGATCTTCGCACGCTGGCCCGGATCACGCGCCGCCCCCATGATGTCGATGATCTCCTGCCCGACCTCCGGCACCTCGAGCTTGAACAGTTCGATCAGGAACTCCGGCGCGCTACGGCTCAGGATCAACTGCGGCCCACGCGCGTCGGGCCGGATCTCCTTGAGATAGCCGCGCAGGCGGTCATTGGTGCGCACGGTCTCGCGCGGGATCATGTGTTCGCGCGGGATCAGGGCCTCGGCGTTGTTGCCAAGATCGACGTAGGTGCCGTTGCGGTCGGTGCGCTTGACGATACCCATCACCAGCGTTCCCACGCGGTCCTGGTACTCCTCGACCACCTTGGCGCGCTCGGCCTCGCGCACCTTCTGCACGATCACCTGCTTCGCAGTCTGCGCGGCGATACGGCCGAAATCCACGGCCTCCACCGGCTCCTCGATCACGTCACCGACCTGCGCATCGGGGTTTTTCTGCTGCGCGTAGGAGAGCAGGATCTGGTACTCCGGGGACTCGAACTCGGGGTCCTCGTCATCGACCACGGTCCAGCGACGGAAGGCCTCGTAGTCACCTTCCTCACGGTCGATGCTCACGCGCACGTCCATCTTGCCGCCATGGTACTTGCGGGTCGCCATGGCCAATGCCGATTCCAGGGCATCGAAAATAATGTCTTTGTCGACACCCTTCTCGTTCGCCACGGCATCCGCGACCAGCAGGATCTCCTTGTTCATCTCTTGTCTCTCCGCACCTCGGCGGTTACCCGCCGATTCAACAAAAACCGCGCGCCGGCCTACAGCTGTTCCAGGACCCGCGCATTGTGGATAGCGTTCAACGGCAGCTCGTAGCCCGTGCCGTCGACCTCGACTTCGATCATCTCCTCGTCCACGCCAATCAGCGTGCCGCGGTAGTTCCGCCGCCCGTGTTCCGGCCAGCTCAGGCGTACCTTCACCGGGTGGCCGATATAGCCCCGGTACTGATCGGGCGTGAACAGCGGCCGCTCGATACCCGGACTGGAGACCTCCAGGGTGTAATTGCCGCGCAGGGCCTGTTCAACCTCGAGCACCGCACCGGCCTGTTCGCTCACCAGCGCGCAGTCATCCACCGTCACCCCTTCCGGACTGTCGATGTAGATGCGCAGCATCACAGGCTTGGAACCGGGGTGGTACTCCAGCCCCCAGAACACAAACCCCTGCCCCTCGACCACCGGGGCCAGCAGTGTCTTCAATTGTTCGGGCTTTTCCGCCACGTGACTCCACTCGGAACGATTGACGAACCGGCCCTTTCCGGGGTCCGGAAACAAAAAAAGGGCGATAAACGCCCCTCGAACACCTCAGCGATGACCGCAGCCAGTCGTACTGACTGCTTGGCGCGCGGGAGCGCAGCCCGGCAAGACCGTCACAACGGACCTGCCTAACAAAAAGGCCCCATATGGGGCCTCTCTGAAAATTGGTAGCGGGGGCAGGATTTGAACCTGCGACCTTCGGGTTATGAGCCCGACGAGCTGCCAGACTGCTCCACCCCGCATCCGAGACGCGAAACTATAGCAAAGAGGGTTGAGCCCTGCAAGGAAAAGCGCGAGATTTTTCCCGACCCGGAGGCCCCTCGCGCAGCCGCGCCGATTCCCTTACCGCGAGCGGTGTGCACGAGTCCGCAGGTGCTGCCGGAGATCATAGCGCCAGATGTACCCGGGCAGCGCGAAGACCGCGAACAGCGACAGGGTGATCACATAGAACTCCCATCCCTGCGTATGGATGCCGCCGGTGGCCTGA
The DNA here is from genome assembly GCF_000025545.1 of Thioalkalivibrio sp. K90mix. NCBI lineage: Bacteria > Pseudomonadati > Pseudomonadota > Gammaproteobacteria > Chromatiales > Ectothiorhodospiraceae > Thioalkalivibrio > Thioalkalivibrio sp. K90mix. Next base: position 775,665 of record NC_013889.1, on the reverse strand, counting down.
AACTCCAGGCCCTTTCCGATCAGGCCTACCAGCAGATAAAGCCCGGCCCATTCGAAGATACGGGTCCAGGGACCCTTCACGCCACTGGCCGGCGGCACCATCAGGCCGATGCGCTCGGTGAGCCAGGGCAGGTTCGCCGAGATAAAGGCGACAACGACAAAACCCCAGACCAGAACTTCAAACGGAATCCACTGTGTCACGACTTAGCCCATGATTGCGTAGTGGGTGACAGACAACAGCAGGCCCGGAAAAATTCCAAGAAGCAGCACTGCCAGCCCGTTAATGCTGAGCGCGGCGGCAAGCGCGCCAGAAGGCTGAATCGGCTCCTTTGCGTCTTCCTGCGGGTCATCGAAGAACATCATCTTGACCACGCGCAGGTAGTAGAAGGCGCCAATGATCGAGAAGATCACGGCAACAATCGCCAGCCAGACCAGATCCGCACCCACCGCGGCCTGGATCACCGCGAGCTTCGCGTAGAAGCCGACCGTCGGCGGAACACCTGCCATCGAAAACAGCAGCAGCAGCATGATGAACGCGAACCACGGGTTGCGCTTGGCCAGGCCCTTGAAGTCATCGATCTGGTCCGCCTCATAGCCCTTGCGCGACAGGAACACGATCATGCCGAAGCCACCGGCCGCGGTGATCGCGTAGACGATCACGTAGAACATCGCCGAGGCGTAGCCGCTGTCGGTCCCGGCCAGGATGCCCATGAACACGAAGCCGACATGGGCGATGGTCGAGTAGGCCAGCATGCGCTTGATGCTGGTCTGCGCAATCGCGATCACGTTCCCCACCGCCAGCGACAGCACGGCCAGGATCACGAACATGCCCTGCCAGTCGGCATGCATCGGACCCATGCCCTCCACCAGCAGGCGCATCAGGAAGGCAAACGCGGCGATCTTCGGCGCAGTCGCGATGAATAGCGTGACCGCCGTCGGGGCGCCGTCGTAGACGTCCGGCACCCACATGTGGAACGGCACCGCCCCCAGCTTGAACGCGATCGCGACCACCAGGAACACCAGACCAAAGACCAGCGGGATGTTGAGGCTCTCGTCCGCGGCCGTCAGCTCGGCGGCAATGACCGCGATATCCAGCGAGCCGGTCATGCCGTAGATCATGGACATGCCGTAGAGCAGCAGACCGGAGGCCAGCGCGCCCAGCACGAAGTACTTCATCGCCGCCTCGGTCGCGCGGGTGTTGTCGCGCCAGAACGCAACCAGCGCATAGGACGACAGCGACAGCAGCTCCAGACCCAGGTACAGCGTCAGCAGGTTATGCCCGGAGATCATGATCATCATCCCGAGCACGGCGAACAGGCCCAGGATGTAGAACTCGCCCTTGTGGATCCCGCGTTCCATCAGGTACGGACGCGCATACAGGAACACCAGGAAGCTGGTCACGTAGACCGCGACCTTCAGGATGTCCGCCATCGGATCCTTCACGAAGCTGTCCGAGAAGGTCAGCACCGTCTCCGGACCCATCATCCACAGGGTCAGACCGGCGGCCGCGACCAGGGTCGCCTGCACCAGGCCGTAGGTGATGTCGCGCCGCGAATCCGGCAGGAACGCGTCGATCACCAGGATCAGGCACGCCATTCCGAGCACGAACATCTCGGGCACGGCGGGTAGGAAGTTGGGGATCTCGAAAGTCATGTCAGGCGTCCGTTCAGAGCTTCGAGTGCGCGATATGCGCCACGAGGTGGTCGATGGTCGCGTTCATCACATCCAGCAGCGGCGCCGGCCACACACCCAGCAGCAGGGTGAAGAAGGCCAGCACGCCCATCAGGAAGAACTCGCGGCGGTTCATGTCGGACAGACCAGCCACGTTGTCGTTGGCCACCGCACCGAAGATCACGCGCTTGACCAGCCACAGGGTGTAGCCGGCGGCCAGGATCAGCGTGGTCGCGGCCAGGAAGGCAATCCAGAAGTCCGCCTTGAACGCCGCCAGGATGACCATGAACTCGCCGACGAAGCCGGAGGTGCCCGGCAGGCCAGTGTTCGCCATCGCGAACAGCACAAAGAACGCGGCAAACCAGGGCATGGTGTTCACCACACCACCGTAGTCCGAGATCTGCCGGCTGTGCAGACGGTCGTACAGCACGCCGACCGCGAGGAACATCGCCGCCGAGATAAAGCCGTGCGAGATCATCTGCACCATGCCGCCGGCGATACCCAGCGAGGCGCCTTCCCAGTCACCGGTATTGCGGTAGATGTAGAACGCGAGGAAGAAGCCCAGGGTCACAAAACCCATGTGCGCGATCGACGAATAGGCGATCAGCTTCTTCATGTCGCTCTGGATCAGCGCCACCAGGCCGATGTACACGATCGCGATCAGCGACAGCACGATCATCAGCGTATCCAGCACCGCCGAGGCATCCGGGGTAATCGGCAGCGAAAAGCGCAGGAAGCCGTAGCCGCCGATCTTCAGCATGATCGCGGCCAGGATCACCGAGCCGCCGGTAGGCGCCTCGACGTGCGCATCCGGCAGCCAGGTATGCACCGGGAACATCGGGATCTTCACCGCGAACGCCATGAAGAAGGCGAGGAAGATCAATATCTGCGCGGTCATGCCGATCTGCAGGGCATGGAAGTCCTGGATCAGGAAGCTGCCGGACTGGATGTACATCCAGATCAGCGCGACCAGCATGAACACCGAACCCAGGAAGGTATAGAGGAAGAACTTGATGGTCGCATAGACGCGCCGCGGCCCGCCCCAGATCCCGATCACCAGAAACATCGGAATCAGCATCGCCTCGAAGAACACGTAGAACAGCACCGCGTCCATCGCCGCAAACATGCCGATCATCAGGCCTTCCATCACCAGCATCGCCGACATGTAGTAGGCGATCCGATCCTTCACCGACTCCCAGGCGGCAATGATCACGATTACGGTGATCAGCGTGGTCAGCAGGATCAGCGGCATGGAGATCCCGTCCACGCCCAGGTGGTAGTTCACGTTGAACGCGGGGATCCACGAGGCCAGTTCCTGGAACTGCATCTCCGCGGTGCCACGTTCGAACGCGAACCACAGCGGCAGACTGGCCACAAAGGTCGCGACGGCCACCGCGAGCCCGAGCCGCCGCGCCACATGGGGCGCATCGCGCCCGGCGGCAAGCACCAGGAAGCCGCCGAGAATCGGCAGCCAGATCAACAGACTCAAGATAGGCCAGTCAGCAAACATGGTCGTTCCTTGAAACAGCGATGGGCTTCGAGCGCATGGGTGTCGAAGCCGCTCAGATCACGAAGGCGAACATCAGGACCAGCAGGCCGATGATCATCACGAACGCGTAGTGGTAGAGGAAGCCGGACTGCATGTGGCGGATGCGCGCCGAGATCCAGCCCACCGAGCGCGCGGTGCCATTGACCAGCAGCCCGTCGATGATCAGCGCATCACCATAGCGCCACAGCGCACGGCCCAGACGGACGGTCCCGCCTGCGAAGAACCAGTCGTTGAAGCGGTCGAAGCCGTACTTGTCCTCAAGGACGCGCACACCCAGCTTCAGGCGTTCTGCGATCACCGCAGGCAGTTCCGGGCGCTTCATGTACAGGTACCAGGCCGTCGCCAGGCCGGCCATCGCCAGCCAGAACGCCGGCAGCATCAGGCCGTGCAGCACGAAGCCGATCACCCCGGTGTAGGTCTCGCCCTTGGTCGCCAGCACGTCCTGCTCCGGCAGCACAAACAGGCTGTCGGCGAAGAAGTCCCCAAACAGCATCGGGCCAATGAAGTAGCCGGCCACCACCGACGGGATCGCCAGCAGGATCAAGGGCACCGTCACCACCCACGGTGATTCCTTGGGCTGCAGCGGGCCGTGGTCGTGATGGTGATCGTCGTCGTGGTCGTCACCGTGATCCGGCATGTACTTGTGCGCCTGGTCGTAGCGTTCCTCGCCGTGGAAGACGAGGAAGAACATGCGGAACGTGTACAGGGCGGTCACGAATACGCCCGCCAGCACCAGCCAGTAGGCAAACGTCGCCCCCGGGATCTCGGAGTAGCCGACCGCCTCGATGATCGCGTCCTTGGAGAAAAACCCGGAGAAGAACGGGAAACCGATCAGCGCCAGCGAGCCGATCAGCGCGGTCGCATAGGTGATCGGCATGTGCCGGCGCAAGCCACCCATCGCGCGCATATCCTGCAAATGGTGCATCGCGATGATCACCGAGCCCGCGGCCAGGAACAGCAGCGCCTTGAAGAAGGCGTGCGTCATCAGGTGGAACAGGCCGGCGGCGTAGGCCGAGGCGCCCAGGGCCACGGTCATGTAGCCCAGCTGCGACAGCGTGGAGTACGCCACCACTCGCTTGATGTCGTTCTGCACCAGGCCGATCAGGCCCATGAAGAACGCGGTGATCGCCCCGATGATCAGGATGAACGACAGCGCCGGGACCGAGAACTCGTACAGCGGCGACATGCGCGCCACCATGAAGATACCCGCGGTCACCATGGTCGCCGCGTGGATCAGTGCGGAGATCGGGGTCGGGCCCTCCATCGAATCCGGCAGCCAGACATGCAGCGGCACCTGGGCAGATTTGCCCATCGCGCCAATGAACAGGAAGATCAGCGCGAGATCCAGCAGGCCGAAGGTCCAGCCCGGCCAGATGGTTATGGTCGCCTCGCTCATCGACTGACCTTCGGCGAACACATCGGCGTAGTTCAGGCTGCCGGTGTAGAACACCAGCGCGGCGATCCCGATCAGGAACCCGAAGTCTCCCACCCGGTTGACGATGAACGCCTTCATGTTCGCGTAGATCGCGGTCGGGCGCTTGTACCAGAAGCCGATCAGCAGGTAGGAGACCAGGCCGACGGCCTCCCAGCCAAAGAACAACTGCATGAAGTTGTTCGCCATCACCAGCATCAGCATCGAGAAGGTGAACAGCGAGATGTAGGCGAAGAAACGCTGGTAGCCGGGGTCGTCCTGCATGTAGCCAATGGTGTAGATGTGCACCATCAGCGAGACGAAGGTGACGACCAGCATCATCATCGCGGTCAGGTTGTCGACCAGGAACCCGACCTCGAACTGGATGCCGTCGGAGACCATCCAGGTATAGACGGTCTCGTTGTAGACCCCGGCATCACCGAAGACGTGGGCCCAGAAGACCACCACCGACAGGATGAACGAGACCGCCACCCCGAGGATGGTGACGCTGTGCGCCCCGGTACGGCCGATCTGACGCCCGAACAGGCCGGCGATGATCGCGCCGAACAGCGGCGCCAGGACGATAAGTAGATAGATCGTATCCATGGCCCGTTATCCCTTCATTGCGTCCAGATCCTGGACGTTGATGGTTCCGCGATTACGGAACAGCAACACCAGGATGGCGAGGCCGATGGCCGCCTCGGCCGCGGCGACGGTCAGGATGAAGAACACGAACACTTGGCCCGCGAGGTCCTGAAGGAAGAACGAAAAGGCAATGAAATTGATGTTCACCGCGAGCAGCATCAGCTCGATGCACATCAACAGCACGATCACGTTTTTCCGGTTCAGGAAGATCCCGGCCACACTGATCGAAAACAACAGCGCGGCCAGCACCAGGTAGTGCTCTAGCGTAATCATGTTCTAGCCCTGAGTTCTTTCGGGGGCGCACCCGCCCCCGGTGTCCGGGTCCCGACCTCTGGCCGGAATGCCTAGTTACTCGGTTTGCCTATTTCCGGATTGCTATTTCGACGGGTCGTCCTGCTGCCCATCCGCATCGCCGCCCTGGGCACCACGACGCGGTGACTTCTTCTTCTCGGAGGCCATGGAGACCATGCGTACCCGGCCTTCGCGCGACACCGCCATCTGCTGGCCCGGGTCAATCGACTTGTTGTCCGGACGCTTGCGCATGGTCAGCGAGATCGCCGCGATGATCGCCACCAGCAGGATCACCGCCGCGATCTCGAACGGATAGACATATTCGGTGTAGAGGATCGCGCCCAGGGCCTCGGTGTTGGCATATTCCGGCCCCGCACGCTCCGGCACATCCATCGTGATGTAGCGGGTGATCACGGCCACCAGCACGGTGGCCATCGCGACCGCGACCACAATCCCCACCGGCAGGTATTCGGTGAACCCCTCGCGCAGCTTGGCCAGATTGATGTCGAGCATCATCACCACGAACAGGAACAGCACCATCACCGCCCCCACGTAGACGAGCACCAGCACGATGCCGAGGAACTCGGCCTCGGCCAGCAGCCAGACCGCGGCCGCCGCGACAAAGCACAGCACCAGAAACAGGGCCGCGTGCACCGGGTTGCGCACACTGATCATCGCCAGGGCGCCGCCCAGCAGGATCGCGCCGAAGAGATAGAAAAGGATCAACTCGAAGGTCATGGGGCGTTCCCTGCGTTACCGGTACGGGGCGTCGATCGCGCGGGCCTCGGCGATCTCTTTCTCGAAGCGGTCACCAATGGCCAGGAGCTTGTCCTTGGTCATGATCTGCTCGCCCCGGTTTTCGAAGTGGTACTCGAAGATGTGCGTCTCGACGATGGAATCGACCGGGCAGGCCTCTTCGCAGAAGCCGCAGAAGATGCACTTGAACAGGTCGATGTCGTAGCGCGTGGTGCGGCGCGTACCGTCCGCGCGCTCCTCGGAATCGATCGTAATCGCCAGCGCCGGGCAGACCGCCTCACACAGTTTGCAGGCGATGCAGCGCTCCTCGCCGTTCGGGTAGCGACGCAGCGCATGCAGGCCACGGAAGCGCGGCGACATCGGGGTCTTCTCGTCCGGATACTGCACGGTGAACTTTCGGCTTAGCAGGTAGCGCCCCGTCAGGCGCAGCCCCAGCAGCAGCTCAAAGAACAGAAAACTCTTCAGATAACGGCGCAACGCTTTCATCACGAACTCCTCAGGCGAACCACGGGCCGACGTTGAACGCGACCAGCACGCCCTCGACAAACAGCCAGAGGATGGTCACCGGGATCAGCACCTTCCAGCCCAGACGCATGATCTGGTCATAGCGATAGCGCGGGAAGGTGGCGCGGAACCACAAGAAGGCGAACAGGAACACCGCCGTCTTGAACAGGAACCAGTGGATGCCGTGGTCCAGCAACGCACCGATGACCGGCAGGTCAAAGGCCGCCTGCGGCAGGATGCCCTGGAACGGCGACAACCAGCCGCCGAGGAACAGGATCGCGGTCAGGGCCGAGATCAGGATCATGTTCGCGTACTCGGCCAGGAAGAACACGGCGAACGCCATGCCCGAGTACTCGACGTGGAAACCAGCGACGATCTCGGACTCGCCCTCGGCCACGTCGAACGGCGCGCGGTTGGTTTCGGCAATCCCGGAGATGAAATACACAAAGAACAGCGGCAACAGCGGCAGCAGGAACCAGTGGTACATGCTGCCCGACTGCGCCTCGATGATCCCGCCCACGTTCAGCGTGCCCGCGGCCATCAGCACGCCTACCAGGGCAAAGCCCATCGCGATTTCGTAGGAGACCAGCTGCGCGGCCGAACGCAACGAGCCCAGCAGCGCGTACTTCGAGTTCGATGCCCAGCCAGCGATGATGATCCCGTACACACCCAGCGAGGTGAGTGCCAGCAGGTACAGCAGACCGGCGTTCACATCGGCCAGCGCCCCGCCCTCGAAGAACGGGATTACCGCCCAGGCGGCCAGCGCCGGGGCGATGGTCAGCACCGGGGCACTCAGGAACAGGAAGCGGTTGGCATTGGTCGGGAGGATGACCTCTTTGGTCAGCAGCTTCAGCGCATCCGCGATCGGCTGCAGCCATCCGCGCGGCCCGACCCGGTTCGGCCCGACGCGCACATGCGCATAGCCGATCACCTTGCGCTCGGCGAAGGTCGTGTAGGCCACGGCCAGCATCAGCGGGATCACGATCAGCTGAATGCCGATCAGGATCTGCATCACCGTCGGCAGGCTGCTGTAGAAGTTCATCATCCAGTCGAACATGTCTTACGTTCCCTCAGGCACGCGCGAGCGTGACCGTGGCGTTCGGGGCGCCCAACCGGCCCATGGCCGTCGAGCCCGCAAAGGTCACCGCCAGGCCCACCGGCACGGCGTCGTCCAGGATCAGGGTCAGCTCGGTCTCGGCGCCGGCCTGGCGCAGCTTCACGCGCGACCCGGTGTCAAGCCCGCCCGCGGACTCGGGATGCACGATGACGCACTCGGCCAGCTGGCCCTCGGGGCTGCTCTGGAGCGGCTCGGCGCGGCGCACGATGGCATCCGTGCTATAGAGCCCGGCCGCCTGCACGCGATACAGGTCGCCCTGCGCCGGCTCCGGAATGGAAATCTGCACCTTGTTCATGTTGACCGCGGTATCGAAATTGGCATCCGCCAGCAGCCCCTTCAGTTCGTCGCGCACCGCGCGCGAATCGAGGTAGTCCATGCCGCGCTGTTCCAGCAGGTTGCCCAGCACGCGCCAGACCTTCCAGCCGGGACGCACGTCTTCCGGCGCGCGGGCAGCGGCACGGTAACTCTGCCAGCGACCCTCGGCGTTCACGAAGGTCCCGGAATTCTCGAAGCTGGTGGCGACCGGTAGCAGTACATCGGCCACGGCTTCCAGATCGGCATTGGCATAGGCGCTCAGCGCCACTACGAAGCCAGCCTTCTCCAGCGCGGCGCGCAAGGCAACCGGATCGGCCCCGTCACGCCCAGGCTCGATGCCGGCGACCACGAAGGCGTCCCGGCCCTCGGCCAGCATCTCGGCGGCGTTCCGGCCGGCGGCCTCGACCTCGGCCCCGGCCGGGCCGCGGTGCGGCAGCACGCCGGCGAGCCAGGCACCCGCGGCACTGGCACCGGCCGGCAGGTACCCGAGACGGGCACCGGTGTGCTTGGCGATCCAGCCGGCCAGGGCCCGCAGGGTCGCAAAGGCCGGCCCATGGATCGCGACCTGGCCCAGCAGGACGTGGCCCTGCTCGGCACCCAGCAGCGACTTGGCAATGTGTTCGAACGCCGCGCGTGCATCGGCGTCATCGGCCTCGGCGGCCTTGACGATTTTTTCCAGCTTCTTGGGCAGCGACTTGCCGGCAGCGGCCAGTTGCCCGGCCACGCCCGCCAGGGCCATCACCTGATCGCGCTCGTGGCCGACCAGCTGGGCCTGCACGGGATAAGTCAGGTCCAGCAGCATGTCGTTGATCAGGCTGACCCGCGCGCCGCGCGAGGCCGCCTTGCGCAGACGGTGGGCGAGCAGCGGCTGTTCGCGGCGCGGATTGCAGCCCACGAGCAGCACGGCATCGGCCGTATCCAGGTCGCCGATGGCCGCGCCCAGGTACGGGAACAGCGGCGCGGCCGCCTCGTCGGAGAAGTCCACCTGATCGAGCCGGTGATCGATGTCGGTGACGCCCATGCCGCGCAGGACCTTCTGCGCCAGGTAGTGCTCTTCCACCGACAGCGACGGCGACAGCAGCGCGCCGATCCGCTCGGGGGCGGTCTCCTTCAGCCCCTCGACCGCATAGCTCAGCGCCGTCTCCCAGGAGACATCCTGCCACCGGCCATCCACCTTCATGCGCGGGCGAGTCAGGCGGTCCTCGGCGTACAGGCCGGTGTAGCTGAAGCGGTCGCGGTCGGAGATCCAGGTCTCGTTGACTGCCTCGTTGTCACGCGGCACCACGCGCATCGCGCGCCCATCGTGGGTATGCAGGTGGAGGTTGGAACCGACCGCGTCGTGCGGGGCGATGGTCGCGGCCTGCGACAGCTCCCAGGCGCGCGCGGTGTAGCGCGACGGCTTGGCGGTCAGTGCGCCCACCGGGCACAGGTCGATCACGTTGCCCGACAGCTCGTGGGCCACAGTCTTCTCGACATAGGTGCCGATGCGCATATGCTCGCCGCGCCCGGTCGCGCCCAGTTCACGCACGCCGGCGATCTCCTCGCCGAAGCGCACGCAGCGGGTGCAGTGGATACAGCGGGTCATCTCGGTCTCGATCAGCGGACCGATATCCTTGTCCTTCACCACGCGCTTGGCTTCGGTGTACTTGGAGACACTGTCGCCGTAGCCCATGGCCACGTCCTGCAGCTCGCACTCGCCACCCTGGTCACAGATCGGGCAGTCCAGCGGGTGGTTGATCAGCAGGAACTCCATGGTCCCCTTCTGCGCGCGCAGCGCCAGCGGAGACTGGGTGTAGACCTTCATCCCGTCCATGACCGGGGTCGCGCAGGCGGGCAGCGGCTTGGGCGCCTTCTCGACCTCGACCAGGCACATACGGCAGTTCGCCGCCACCGACAGCTTCTTGTGGTAGCAAAACCGCGGAATGCGGATATCGGCATCGTCCGCCACGTCGATCAACATCGCGCCCTTGGGCGCCTCGATCGTGCGGCCGTCAATCTCGATGCTGACCAGATCCTGCTTCTGATCCTGACTCATGCTCGATTCCTGCTGCGGATGCGCGGGGGGCGTCAGGCGGCGTCTGCCACCGGGCTCCGACCGTGCTGGATGTAGTATTCGAATTCGTGGCGGAAGTGCTTGATGAAGCTGCGCACCGGCATCGCGGCGGCATCACCCAGGGCGCAGATGGTGTGCCCCTCGATCTTGCTGGCCACGTCGTCCAGGCGTTCCAGATCCTCGGGACGGCCCTGCCCTTCCACGATGCGGGTCAGCATGCGGTAGAGCCAGCCGGTCCCCTCGCGGCAGGGCGTGCACTGCCCGCAGGACTCGGAGAAGTAGAACCGCGAGATGCGCTGCAGGGCCTTGACCATGTCGGCGGTCTCGTCCATCACGATCACCGCGCCGGAGCCCAGCATGGACCCGGCCTGGGCGATGGAGTCGAAGTCCATGTTGGCCTTCAGCATCACGTCGCCCGGGACCACCGGCACCGACGAGCCACCGGGGATCACGGCCTTCAGCTTGCGCCCGTTCAGTACGCCACCCGACATCTCCAGGAGGTCCTTGAACGGCGTGCCCAGCGGAATCTCGTAGTTCCCCGGCTTGTTCACATGGCCCGAGACGGAGAACAGCTTCTCGCCACCGGACTTGGGTACACCCAGATCGGCGAACCACTGCCCGCCGTTACGGATGATGGCCGGGATCGAGGCCAGCGACTCGGTGTTATTGATCGTGGTCGGCTTGCCGTACAGACCGTAGTTGGCCGGAAACGGCGGCTTGAAGCGCGGCTGGCCTTTCTTGCCCTCCAGGGACTCCAGCAGCGCCGTCTCCTCGCCGCAGATGTAGGCCCCGGCACCCAGCGACGGGTAGAGATCGAAATCGACCCCGGACCCGAAGATGTCCTTGCCGAGATAACCGGCGTCGTAGGCCTCTTTCAGGGCCGCCGTAAAGCGCGTGTTCACCTCGTCCATGAACTCGCCGCGCATGTAGTTGTAGCCCACCGTCGCGCCGATCGCGTAGCCGGCGATCGCCATGCCCTCGATCAGGGCATGCGGGTTGTACATCAGGATCTCGCGGTCCTTGCAGGTGCCCGGCTCGGATTCGTCCGAGTTGCACACGATGTACTTCTGCCCGGGGGTGTTGCGCGGCATGAACGACCACTTGAGCCCGGTGGGGAATCCCGCCCCGCCGCGACCGCGCAGGTTGGAGGTCTTGACCTCCTCGATCACGTCCTCGGGGGCCATCTTGCCCTTGTAGACCTTCTCCAGCGCCTGGTAGCCGCCAACGCTCTTGTAGGTCTCGAGCGAGGCGGGATCGTCCAGGTAGCGGGTCGCAAAGCAGATCTGGTTGGCCATGCTACTTCTCCAGACCGTCGAGAATCTCGTCCACCTTCTCGGGGGTGAGATTCTCGTAGTAGACGTGATCCACCTGCATCATCGGGGCACCACAGCAGGCTGCCAGGCACTCCTCTTCCATCTTCAGGTAGAACTTGCCGTCCGGCGTGCTCTCGCCAAGCTTGATGCCGAGCCGGTTCTCCAGGTGCTCGATGATCTGTTCCGAGCCGCGCAGCATGCAGGAGATGTTGTTGCACACCATGATGGTGTGCTTGCCGACCGGCTCCAGCTCGTACATCGAATAGAACGAGCCCACCTCGTAGACCGCGATCGCCGGCAGGCCGAGGTATTCGGCCACCGCGTCCATCTTGGCGGTGGAGAGATAGCCGTCCTCGTGCTGCACTGCACGCAGGGCGCCGAGCACCGCGGAGCGCTTCTGGTCTTCGGGATAGCGCGCCAGCCAGGCGTCGATCTCTTCGCGCTCGTGGTCGCTGAGTTCCACCTTCTTGCCGGCGGGCTTGTGGAAGGCGACGGTTTTCTGTTCGGCAGCCATCAGCGGTCGATCTCCCCGAATACGATGTCCTGGGTCCCGATGATGGCGACCACATCGGCCAGCATGTGGCCGCGCGCCATCTCGTCCAGCGCGGACAGGTGCACAAAGCCCGGTGGACGGACCTTCAGGCGATAGGGCTTGTTGGAACCATCCGAGACCAGATACACCCCGAACTCGCCCTTCGGATGCTCCACCGCGGCATAGGCCTCGCCTTCCGGCAGGCACATGCCCTCGGTGAACAGCTTGAAGTGGTGGATCAGGGCCTCCATGTCGGCCTTCATCTCCTCGCGCTTGGGCGGGGTGATCTTGTGATCCTCCAGCAGCACCGGGCCCGGGTTCTGGCGCAGCCAGTCCACACACTGGCGAATAATGCGGTTGGACTGGCGCATTTCCTCGATGCGTACCAGGTAGCGGTCGTAACAGTCGCCGTTGACGCCCACGGGGATATCGAAATCAAGCCGGTCATAGACCTCGTAGGGCTGCTTCTTGCGCAGGTCCCACTCGATGCCGGAGCCGCGCAGCATCGGGCCGGTAAAGCCCAGCTGCATGGCGCGTTCGGGATCGACCACGCCGATGCCCACGGTGCGCTGTTTCCAGATACGGTTGTCGGTCAGCAGGGTCTCGTACTCGTCGACGCAGCCCGGGAAGCGTTCGGTAAAGGCCTCGATGAAGTCCAGCAGCGAGCCCTGACGAATCCTGTTCAGGTCATCCACGACGTCCTGCGACTTCCACGAAGACGGCTGGTACTGCGGCATCGTGCCCGGCAGGTCGCGCGCAACACCGCCCGGACGGTAGTAGGTGGCGTGCATGCGCGCCCCCGAGACCGCCTCGTAGCAGTCCATCAGGTCTTCGCGCTCGCGGAAGGCATACAGGAACACCGCCATCGCACCGATATCCAGCGCGTGTGCGCCCAGCCACATCAGGTGATTCAGGATGCGGGTGATCTCGTCGAACATCACCCGGATGTACTGCGCGCGCAGCGGGGCCTCGATCTGGAGCAGCTTTTCCATCGCGAGCACATAGCCGTGCTCGTTGGCCATCATCGACACGTAGTCGAGGCGGTCCATGTAGCCGATCGACTGGTTGTACGGCTTGCTCTCGGCGAGCTTCTCGGTGCCGCGGTGCAGCAGACCGATATGCGGGTCGGCGCGCTGCACCACCTCGCCGTCCATCTCCAGCACCAGCCGCAGCACGCCATGGGCGGACGGATGCTGCGGTCCGAAGTTCAGGGTGAAGTTGCGAATCTCAGGCATTCTCGGCTCCTTCGCCCGGCTTCTCGCCCTCGCTGTAGCGATGGTCGTCGCGGATCACCTTGGGCACCAGCACGCGCGGCTCGATGGTCACCGGCTGGTACACCACGCGCGCCTGCTCGGCGTCGTAGCGCATCTCGACATGGCCGATCAGCGGGAAGTCCTTGCGGAACGGGTGGCCGACAAAGCCGTAGTCGGTGAGGATGCGGCGCAGGTCCGGATGTCCGGAGAACAGGATCCCGAACAGGTCGAAGGCCTCGCGCTCGAACCAGTTGGCCGAGGCCCAGACCTCCACCAGCGACTCGACCTCGGGGAATTCGTCATCCGCCAGCCAGGCGCGCATACGCAGGCGGCGATTGTGCTGGATCGACAGCAGCTGCACAGCCACGGTAAAGCGCGGCCCGTCCCAGAGGCTGTCTTCCGGGGCGTCATCGAAGGTGAATCGCCCGGAGGTGGCCGGCTCGACCCCGCGGGAGAAACCCGTGTTCGTCGCGGACTCTGTGCCCCACTCGTCCTGGCCGTATTCGAGATAGTCCACCCCACACAGGTCGATCAGCATCTCGAAGCCGAACGCATCACGCAGTTTCTCGGCGGCCTCGCGCCAGGCTTGCGGCCGGATATCGACGGTGACCTCGTCATAGGCCTCGGTGACCGTCTCCAGGGCGTCGCCCAGTTCCGCCCGCAGGGCGTCGATCCAGTTGTCTTGTTCAGCCATCTGAAACCCCGGGTGCGTTAGCGCGCGATGGTGTTCGTGCGCCGGATCTTGTTCTGCAGCTGGATGATGCCGTAGAGCAGGGCCTCGGCCGTGGGCGGACAGCCCGGCACGTAGACATCCACCGGCACGATGCGGTCACACCCGCGCACCACGGCATAGGAGTAGTGGTAGTAGCCGCCGCCGTTGGCGCAGGAGCCCATGGAGATCACCCAGCGCGGCTCGGGCATCTGGTCGTACACCTTGCGCAGCGCCGGCGCCATCTTGTTGACCAGCGTGCCGGCCACGATCATCACGTCGGACTGACGCGGACTCGGCCGGAAGATGATCCCGAAGCGGTCGAGGTCATAGCGCGCGGCACCGGCGTGCATCATCTCCACCGCGCAGCAGGCCAGACCGAAGGTCATCGGCCACAACGAGCCCGTACGGGCCCAGTTGATGAGCTTGTCAGCCGAGGTGGTGACGAAGCCCTTTTCAAGAACGCCTTCTATTCCCATTCCAGCGCCCCCTTCTTCCACTCGTAAATGAACCCAACCACCAGAATGAGCAAAAACACGGCCATCGCAAGAAGCCCGAACAGGCCAATGGCATCCAGCGATACCGCCCACGGGAAGAGAAATGCGATCTCGAGATCGAAGATGATGAAGAGGATCGCAACCAGGTAGAAGCGCACATCGAACTTCAGCCGCGAGTCCTCAAAGGCCTCAAAGCCACACTCGTAGGGCGAGTTCTTCGCGGCGTCGGGCTTGCGCGGCCCGACGGCCATCCCGACCACCAGCGGCACGATGCCAATCACGATCCCCACTGCGATGAACAGCAGGATGGGTAGATAACCTTCCAGCATGTCTCTCTCCCGTACACCGCCCTCGGGCGGGTCGGTTCGCAGGGTGCCGCGTGGATCCGGCGCGTCCGCGAGCCGTTCTAGCGTTGCTGGTTGAATGCACCGGTTGGTGGCCACCTCGATGGACGAGGCCGGGGCGCATACCGGGCACGGAGTCTAGGTGAACCGTGAAAACGGTGTCAAGTCTTTGTGATTTTATAAGTTACTGATTTTATTTTGTTTTGACTCCAAGCGCCGATTCTCGAACGTCGCCAGGGGCCTTTGAAATGGTGCAGATGGTGGGACTCGAACCCACACGGCTTTCGCCACTACCCCCTCAAGATAGCGTGTCTACCAATTCCACCACATCTGCCTGTCTAGGAGGCCGCGGTCGCCGGCCTATTCGGGTACGTCGGCCGGGCGATCCGAGGCCGGGGCGTCCGATTCGTCGTCCCGGGGTACTGTACCGGGAATGCCTTCCGGAATATCGCCCTCCTCGCGCATCTCTTCCGCCTCGAGCTGATCCATCAGGCTTTCGGCCTGGGGTGTCGAGGAGGCGAGATAGGCCAGCGTCAGGCTGTTCACGAAGAACACCACAGCCAGAAACGCGGTCGAGCGGCTCAGAAAGTTGGCTGAACCGCGCGCACCGAACACGGTCGCGGACGCACCACTGCCAAAGGCCGCACCCGCGTCGGCACCCTTGCCATGCTGCATCAGCACGAGGGCGATCAGGGCGATCGAGACCGCGACCTGAACGACCAGGAGCAACCCGTAGATCATGCCGCGACCCGCTCGGCCGCCGCACGGGCGATCGCGGCAAAGGCATCGGCGTCCAGCGAGGCGCCACCGATCAGCCCGCCGTCGATGTCTTCCAGCGCCAGCAGGCCCGCGGCGTTGTCCGCCTTCATGCTGCCGCCGTAGAGGACGCGCAGATCCGCAGCGATGCGCGGATCACGACCCGCCACCCGGTTGCGGATAAAGGCATGCACTTCCTGCGCCTGCTCGGGCGTGGCGGTCAGACCGGTGCCGATCGCCCAGACGGGCTCGTAGGCAATCACGGCGCGATCGAAGGCCTCGACGCCGGCGGCATCCAGTACCGCATCCAGCTGCTCGGCCACCACGGATTCGGTGCGTCCGCCTTCGCGGTCACTCTTCTGCTCGCCGACACACAGGATCGGCGTCAGCCCGGCGGCCTGGGCGGCGATGAACTTGGCTGCCACCCACTCGCTGGACTCGTTCTGGCGCTCGCGGCGCTCGGAGTGGCCAACGATCACGTAACGACAGCCCGCCTCGGCCAGCATGGAACCGGCCAATTCACCGGTATAGGCGCCCTTTTCCTGATCCGAGCAGTCCTGCGCACCGACCTCGATCACGCTGCCCGACAGGGTCTCGGCGATCTCGGACAGGTAGACGGCGGGCGGACACACCGCAACGTCGACATCCTGCAGGTCGCCCAGACTGTCCTTCAGGGCCGACAGGAGGGCGCGGTTCGCCTCGCGCGAACCGTTCATCTTCCAGTTACCGGCGACCAGCGGCTTGCGCATGCGGATCTTCCTCCTGCGAGAACGGTCGGACCCGCGCGGATACACGGAGTCCGATCATGATGATTGGAGCGGCGGGATGTTACCGGCGCACCCGGTGCAAATCAACCGAGCCCGACACTGGGCAAACGGGCGGCCAATCCCCTGAGGAACGACCAATGGGCCGGTATCGCCCCCAGACCGGGATCAAACAGCCGCGCGGATGCTGTCGGCGATGCGCTCGGCGGCCTGGCGGGTAATGACTTCGTCCTGGGCCTCGACCATCACGCGGACCAGGGGCTCGGTACCGGACGGGCGTAGCAGGACACGTCCGTGCACACCCAGCTCGGCCTCGACCGCGGCGACCTCGGAGCGCACGGCAGGTGCCTCCAGACAGCCATTGGCCTTGCCCGAGATCGGGACGTTCACGAGGCACTGCGGCAGCTTCGGGATCTTCGCCGCGAGCTCCGCGAGCGAGCAGCCTGTGCGGTGCATCAGGTGGGCGACCTGCAGTGCCGCAACGGTCCCGTCGCCGGTCGTCGTGTGCTCCAAACATACGATATGCCCGGATCCTTCTCCGCCCAGCATCCAGTCGCGCTGACGCAGCTCCTCGAGGACATAGCGGTCGCCGACCTTCGCCCGCACGAACGGGATTCCGTGCTCACTCAGGGCATTCTCGAGCCCAAGGTTGGTCATCAGGGTACCGACCACCCCACCCTGGAGCAGACCCGAGTGCTGGCGATCCAGGGCGAGAATCCCCAGAATCTGGTCACCATCGACCACATGGCCGTTCGCATCCGCCAGGATCACGCGGTCGCCGTCACCATCGAGGGCGATGCCGAGGTCGGCCCCGGAGGCCTTCACCTGCTCGGCCACGACCTCCGGGTACAGCGCACCCACGCCGGCGTTGATGTTGTAGCCATCCGGTCGGGCACCCAGCACCTCCACCTCTGCCCCCAGCTCTTCGAATACCGGCGGGGCGACGTTGTAGGTCGCGCCGTGAGCGCAATCGACCACGACGCGCAGGCCACGCAACTCGGAGCGCGCCGGGATGGCGCTCTTGCAGAACTCGATATAACGGCCGGCGGCATCGGCGATACGCACGGCCTTGCCCAAGTGCGCTCCGTCCACCGAACGCTGCGGCTCCTCCAGACGCGCCTCGATGGCCTCTTCCACCGCATCCGCGAGTTTGTCGCCCTCCGGGGTGAAGAACTTGAAACCGTTATCGTGGAACGGGTTGTGCGAGGCGCTGATCACGACCCCGGCGGTCGCACGGAAGGTCCGCGTGAGATAGGCTACCGCGGGCGTCGGCATCGGCCCCAGCAGGGCCACATCCAGGCCTGCGGCCGACAACCCGGCCTGTAGCGCCGACTCGAACATGTAGCCCGAGACCCGGGTGTCCTTCCCCACGAGCACCGGACCCTGACGCTTGGACCGCGCGCCCAGCACCTCGCCCACCGCATACCCCAGACGCAGCGCGAACTCGGGCGTCATCGGCCAGTCGCCTGTACGCCCACGAATCCCGTCGGTGCCGAAATAACGCCCCATGCCGCTTGCTTCTCCCTTGATACAGAAAACGGATCACGGCTGGCGGGAGCCCCGCCATGCCTGTAGTGTCAGTGCAAAGTATAGCGCCAGCGCATCGTGTGTCCCTGCGACATCGTGCACACGCAGGACACGCGCGCCGGCCTGCGCCGCCAGTAACGCCGCAATCGCGGAACCGGTGTCACGTTCCTGGACCGGACGATCCCCCAGCAGGGCACCGATCATCGACTTGCGCGAGACCCCCACCAGCAGCGGCGACCCCAAATCGGCCAGCGCGGGCAGCGCATGGAAAAGTGCCAGGTTGTGCTCCAGCGTCTTGCCAAATCCGAAGCCCGGGTCCAGCAGCAACTGCTCGGCTGGCACGCCTTCGCGCGCAAACGCCTCGCGCCGATCACGCAGGAACGCGCCCACCTCCCGTGCGACGTCGTCGTAGTGCGGGGCCTGCTGCATGGACTGCGGCTCCCCCTGCATGTGCATCGCGCACAGGGCCACACCCTGCTCGCGGGCGGCAGTAACGGCGGCTTCCCAGGCCCCCTCGGCGCGAAACCCGTTGACGTCATTCAGCAGCGTGGCCCCCGCCGCCACGGCCTCGCGCATCAGCTCAGGCTTCATCGTGTCCACCGACAGCGGGACCTCCAGTTCCGCGGCAAGGGCCTCGATCACGGGCAACACCCGCCGCCGTTCCTCCTCCAGTGCGACTGGCTCAGCCCCCGGACGCGTCGACTCGCCCCCGATATCGATCAGGTCGGCGCCCTGCTCCACCATCCTGCGGGCGTGCTCCAGGGCCTGTTCCACACGCTGATGCGAGCCACCGTCGGAGAACGAATCGGGCGTGACATTCAGGATGCCCATGATTCGGGGGCGATCCAGCGCCAGCCGGTGCCTTCCGCAGCGCAGGACCGCAGTCGCGCCTTCCGTATCCATGCCCATGCTTTTGTGTCCTCCCCGCCAAATGAAAAGGCCGCCAGAGAAACCCTGGCGGCCCATGGCGGCCTGTCGCCACCCTGTTGAGATACCCCGGTCAGGACTGCGGGGCAGGCCCGCCGACAACACCCTTGCTGTCGTCGTCCTCGCGGCCGTCGTCGGAATCGGCGGCGGGCTCGTCGCCCGCCTGCGCCGATCCACCGGAACCACTGTCGCTGTCCCAATCCGCCGGCTCACGCGGTTCGCGCCCGGCCATGATGTCCTCGATTTGCTTGTCGTCGATGGTCTCGTACTTCATCAACGCCTTGGCCATCGCGTGCAGCTTGTCGAGGTTGTCCAGCAGGATCTGCTTGGCGTGCTGGTAGTTCGTGTCGATGATCCGACGCACCTCGGCGTCGATCTGGCGCGCGGTCTCGTCGGACATCGGCTTGGACTTCGCCCCCATCTGCCCGCCAAGGAACGGGTGCCCTTCCTCTTCGCCGTAGTCCAGCGGGCCCAGCTTCTCGGAAAGACCCCACTTGGTCACCATGTTGCGAGCGATCTGGGTGGCACGCTCGATGTCGTTGGAAGCGCCAGTGGTCACCTTGTCGTCGCCGAAGATGATTTCTTCCGCCAGACGCCCCCCAAACAGGCTCGCCAACTGGCTCTCCAGCCGGGTCTTGGAGTGGCTGTAGCGATCTTCCTCGGGCAGGAACATGGTCACGCCCAGGGCCCGTCCACGCGGGATGATGCTGACCTTGTAGACCGGGTCGTGCTCGGGGACCGTGAGCCCGACGATCGCGTGCCCCGCCTCGTGGTAGGCCGTCAGCTTCTTCTCGTCCTCGGACATCACCATGGACTTGCGCTCGGCGCCCATCATGATCTTGTCCTTGGCGCGCTCGAAGTCGCTCATGTCGACCAGGCGCTTGCCGGCCCGGGCCGCAAACAGAGCCGCCTCGTTGACCAGGTTCGCCAGGTCCGCACCGGAGAAGCCCGGCGTGCCGCGCGCGATCAGGTCCGGACGCACGTCGTCGGCGATCGGCGTCTTCTTCATGTGGACCTTGAGGATCTGCTCGCGGCCACGCACGTCCGGCGGCGGGACCACCACCTGGCGGTCAAAACGGCCCGGACGCAGCAGCGCCGGGTCGAGCACGTCCGGGCGGTTGGTCGCGGCGATCACAATGATGCCCTCGGTGCCCTCGAAGCCGTCCATCTCGACCAGCAGCTGGTTCAGGGTCTGCTCGCGCTCGTCGTGACCGCCACCCATGCCGGCGCCACGCTGGCGACCGACCGCATCGATCTCGTCGATAAAGATGATGCAGGGGGCGTGCTTCTTGGCCTCGGAGAACATGTCACGTACACGCGAGGCGCCCACACCCACGAACATCTCCACGAAGTCGGAACCGGAGATACTGAAGAACGGCACCTTGGCCTCGCCGGCAATGGCCTTGGCCAGCAGGGTCTTGCCGGTACCCGGCGAGCCGACCATCAGCACGCCACGCGGGATCTGGCCACCCAGCTTCTGGAACTTGGACGGGTCGCGCAGGAAGTCGACCAGCTCGGAGACCTCTTCCTTCGCTTCGTCGCAGCCGGCCACGTCACCGAAGGTGACCTTCACCTGGTCCTCGGACATCAGCTTGGCCTTGGACTTGCCGAAGGACATCGCCCCGCGTCCAGCGCCACCGCCACCCTGCATCTGGCGCATGAAATAGATCCACACGGCGATCAGCAGCAGCATCGGGAACCAGGAGATCAGGATGCTCATCAGCAGCGAGCGCTCGGCATCCTCCTGCGCATTGATCTCCACATTGTTCTGCAGCAGATCACCGATCAGGCCGGTGTCATTGGGATTGACCGTGGTGAAGCGCTGACCCTCAATGGTCTGGCCGCGGATCTTGTCGCCCTCGATGGTGACGCTGTCGATACGGCCGCCCTGCACATCCCGGATGAACTCGGAATAGGTAATACTCCGCACATCCTGCTGCTGTTGCGGGCTGAAGTTGTTGAATACCGACATCAGGACGATCGCGATGACCGCCCAGATGATCAAATTCTTGGCCAGACCGTTCAAAACGCCACCTCGAAAAACTTTTACCTACGTGGATTCTCGCGAGCTTTACACATCCCGAGGGCCACGCGCCAATACGTACACTTCGCGTGACCGTGGGCGCGAGGCTTGCGGTTTGCGCACCTGCACCTTCTCGAACCGGCGCCGCACCTCGGCCAGATAGGCGTCCGATCCCTCGCCCTGAAACAACTTGACCAGCATCGCACCCCGAGGGTTCAGCACATCGCAGGCCAACTCCAGCGCCAGCTCGCACAGATGGATCGAGCGCGGCTGATCGATCGCATCCGTACCCGTAAGGTTGGGGGCCATATCGGAAAGCACAAGGTCGGCGCGCTGCCCGTCCAGCGCCTCCAGGATCGCCTGCAGGACTGCATCCTCGCGAAAGTCGCCGGTAATGATCGTGGCACCGGGCACAGGATCCATCGGCAGGATATCGGAGGCCACGAGCCCCCCCTTGCGACCGATCTTCTGTGCGGCGTACTGCGTCCAGCCACCCGGCGCCGCCCCCAGATCGACCACGCGCATGCCCGGTTTGAGCAGCCGGTCACGTTCGTCGATCTCCTGCAGCTTGTAGACAGCGCGACCACGATAGCCCTCCTGCTGCGCCCGCTGCACGTACGGATCGTCGAAGTGCTCCTTCAGCCAGCGCTGACTGGAACGGCTACGCTTGGGCACCGTGGTTCTCCTGGCTCAGGCACGCGATCCGCGTGCTACAATTTGCGTGTTCCAATACCGAATCAAATCCCACGTGAATCTGACCGACGCGCAACGCCGCCACCTGCGCAGCCTCGCCCACCCGCGCAAGCCCATCGTGACCATCGGCCGCAATGGCCTGACGGACGCCGTGGTCAAGGAGCTGGAACAGGCACTGGCGCATCACGAGCTGGTCAAGATCAAGGTCAATATCGGCGACCGCGAGGCCCGCAATGGTACGGTCGAGGACCTGTGCGAACGCACGGGTGGGGCCCTGGTCCAGCGAATCGGCTACGTGGCGACCCTGTTCCGGCGCAATCCGGACGAGCCCAAGGTTACCCTCGACCCGGCCTGATCCCGCCCGCTACGTCAGTTGACGTAGCGCACCTCGAGGATCTCGTATTCCGTCTCGCCACCCGGCGCCTGGACGGTCACGACATCGCCCTCTTCCTTGCCAATCAGCGCGCGCGCAATCGGCGAGGACACCGAGATCATGTTCTGCTTGATGTCGGCCTCGTCCTCGCCCACGATCTTGTAGGTCACCTGGCGCCCGTCTTCGGTCGCCTCGAGCACCACGGTCACACCGAACACGACCTTGCCCGTCTGTGGCAGGGCTGTGACGTCGATGATCTGGGCGTTGGAGAGCTTGCCCTCCAGCTCGCGGATGCGCCCCTCGATAAAGCTCTGCTGCTCGCGCGCAGCGTGGTATTCGGCGTTTTCCTTCAGATCGCCGTGTTCGCGCGCCTCGGCAATCGCATTCACCACCCGCGGGCGATCCTCGCCTTTCAGCTTCTTCAGCTCCGCCTTCATCTTCTCGGCGCCGGTTACGGTCAGCGGGGTCTTGTTCATGCGCTTTTCCCTCCGAGATTCTCCTGATGGAGGTCCTGCAGCCGGAACACGTCGTTCGCCCCCAGGTGATCCAGGGCCTGCACCGTGGCACGGGCGCCGGCGATGGTCGTGGTGTACCCCACCTTGTGCATCAGCGCCTCGCGGCGAATGGTGTAGGAGTCGGAGGTCGACTGCTTGCCCTCCACCGTGTTGATAATGAAGCTGATCTCGTCGTTCTTGATCATGTCGACGATGTGCGGGCGACCCTCGGTCACCTTATTCACACGCGTGACCGCGATGTCGGCCTCATCCAGGATCTTCGCCGTACCGCGCGTCGCCAGGACCTCGAAGCCCAGCTCGACCAGACGCCGGGCCACCTCGGCCACATGCGGCTTGTCGATCTCGCGCACGGACACGAAGGCCTTGCCGGTGGACGGCAGCAGCACGCCCGCCCCCAGCTGGCTCTTGGCGAAGGCCTCGGCGAAGCTGCGCCCGACCCCCATCACCTCGCCGGTGGACTTCATCTCCGGCCCCAGGATCGGATCCACGCCCTGGAACTTGGCAAACGGGAACACGGATTCCTTCACCGAGTAGTACTCGGGGTACACCGCATCGCCCACACCCTGTTCGGCCAGGGTCTGGCCGGCCATGCAGCGCGCGGCGATCTTGGCCAGCGGACGCCCGACGGCCTTGGACACGTACGGCACCGTGCGCGAGGCGCGCGGATTCACCTCCAGCACGTAGATGTCGTCGCCCTTGATCGCGAACTGGGTATTCATCAGGCCCACGACCTTGAGCCCCAGCGCCATCTTGCGCACCTGCTCGACCATCGCGTCCTGCAGTTCAAGGGACAGCGAGAACGGCGGCAGCGAGCAGGCCGAGTCGCCCGAGTGCACGCCGGCCTGCTCGATGTGCTCCATGATCCCGCCGATAATCACGTTCTCGCCATCACAGATGGCATCCACATCGACCTCGATCGCGTCGTCCAGGAAGCGGTCCAGCAGCACCGGCGCATCATTGGAGACGGACACCGCGTTCTGCATGTAGCTGCGCAGATCCTCGCGGTCACGCACGATCTCCATCGCACGGCCACCGAGCACGTAGGACGGGCGCACCACCAGGGGGTAGCCGATCTCGTCGGCCAGCTTCTCCGCCTCTTCCTCGCTGCGCGCGGTGCGGTTGGGCGGCTGTTTGAGACCCAGCTTGTGCAACAGGGCCTGGAAGCGCTCGCGGTCCTCGGCCAGATCGATCGAGTCCGGGCTGGTGCCAATGATCGGCACACCGGCCGCCTCGAGATCCCGCGCGAGCTTGAGCGGTGTCTGGCCGCCGTACTGCACGATCACGCCCACCGGCTTCTCGGTCTCGACGACTTCCAGCACGTCCTCCAGGGTCAGCGGCTCGAAATAAAGCCGGTCGGAGGTGTCGTAGTCAGTGGAGACGGTCTCCGGGTTGCAGTTGACCATGATGGTCTCGTACTTGTCCTCACGCATGGCCAGTGCGGCGTGTACGCAGCAGTAGTCGAATTCGATACCCTGGCCAATACGGTTCGGCCCGCCGCCGAGGACCATGATCTTCTGCTTGTCGGTCGGCTCCGCCTCGTTTTCCTCCTCGTAGGAGGAATACATATAGGCCGTGGTGGTCGCGAACTCGGCCGCGCAGGTATCCACCCGCTTGTACACGGGGCGCACGCCCAGCTTGTGGCGGTGCTTGCGCACGGCCTTCTCGGTCTCGTTGAGAAGCTTCGCCAGGCGCAGGTCGGAGAAACCGCGCTGCTTCAGGCGATACATCTCCTCGGCGGCGATGTCGCCCAGGATGCGATCCTTCAGGCCCTTCTCGACATCCACCAGCTCCTGGATCTGCGCCAGAAACCAGGGATCGATCGCGGTCAGGTCGAAGATGTCCTTGATCGAGAAGCCGGCACGGAAGGCATCGGCCACGTACAGCACCTGGTCGGGACTGGGGTTGGCGAGCTTCGTGCGCAATTGATCGACGACATCTTCGGCCGCCAGGTCGATCCGCTCGTCGAGGCCGTCCATGCCCGTTTCCATCGAGCGCAGCGCCTTCTGGAACGACTCCTGGAAGGTGCGGCCGATGGCCATCGCTTCGCCCACGGCCTTCATCTGCGTGGTCAGCCGCGCCTCCGCCTGCGGGAACTTCTCGAAGGTGAAGCGCGGGATCTTGGTGACCACGTAGTCGATGGACGGCTCGAACGAAGCCGGGGTCAGCCCGCCGGTGATCTCGTTCTTCAGTTCGTCCAGGGTGTAGCCCACCGCCAGCTTGGCCGCGACCTTGGCGATCGGGAAGCCGGTCGCCTTGGAGGCCAGCGCGGAGGAACGCGACACCCGCGGGTTCATCTCGATCACGATCATGCGCCCGTTCTCCGGGTTGATCGCGAACTGCACGTTGGAGCCGCCGGTCTCCACACCGATCTTGCGCAGCACCGCCAGCGAGGCGTCGCGCATGATCTGGTATTCCTTGTCGGTCAGGGTCTGCGCCGGGGCCACGGTGATCGAGTCCCCGGTGTGGATGCCCATCGGGTCCAGGTTTTCGATGGAGCAGATGATGATGCAGTTGTCCGCCTTGTCGCGGACCACCTCCATCTCGAACTCCTTCCAGCCGAGCGCGGATTCCTCCAGCAGCACCTGGTTCACCGGCGAGAGATCGAGCCCGTTCTTGACGATGTATTCGAACTCCTCGCGGTTGTAGGCGATGCCGCCGCCCGAACCGCCGAGGGTGAACGACGGCCGGATGATCACCGGGAAGCCGATCTTCGGCTGGATCTCCTGCGCCTCCTCCCAGGAGTGCGCGAGCATCGCGGTCGGTGTATCCAGGCCGATGTCGGCCATCGCCGCCTTGAAGTGGTCGCGGTCCTCGGCCATGTCGATCGCCGCCTCGTTGGCGCCGATCATCTCCACGCCATACTTCTCGAGCACGCCCTCGCGCGACAGGTCCAGCGCACAGTTCAGCGCCGTCTGCCCGCCCATGGTCGGCAGCACCGCATCCGGGCGCTCCTTCTCGATGATCTTGGCGACCGTCTCCCACTCCACCGGCTCGATGTAGGTGGCATCCGCCATCTCCGGGTCGGTCATGATGGTCGCCGGGTTGGAGTTCACCAGGATCACCCGGTAACCCTCCTCGCGCAGGGCCTTGCAGGCCTGGGCGCCGGAGTAGTCGAACTCGCAGGCCTGACCGATCACGATCGGGCCGGCCCCGAGGATCAGGATGCTCTGGATGTCGGTACGCTTGGGCATGTGACGGCTCTCGCAGGCTGTCGAAATCGGGAAATCGGTAGGAGGGGCTTTAGCGACGCGCGGCGCGCATCATCTCGACGAAGTCGTCGAACGCCGGGGACACATCGTGCGGGCCCGGACTGGCCTCCGGATGCCCCTGCAGGCTGAAGGCCGGGCAGTCGGTGCGCGCGATCCCCTGCAGCGTGCCATCGAACAGCGACCGGTAGGTCGGCGTCAGGGTGTCGGGCAGGTTGTCCTCGTCGATCGCAAAACCGTGGTTCTGTGACGAGATCATCACGCGCCCGCTGGCCTCGTGCCGGATCGGGTGGTTCGCCCCGTGGTGGCCGAACTTCATCTTCACGCTCTTGCCGCCGCTGGCGATGCCCAGCAGCTGATGCCCCAGGCAGATCCCGAACAGCGGCAGTTTGCGCTCGCAGAAGTCGCGGATCGCGTCGATCGCGTAGGTGCAGGGCTCGGGGTCGCCCGGGCCGTTGGACAGGAACACACCGTCGGGCTTGAGCTCCATCACCTCGTCCACCGGCGTCTCGGCCGGGACCACGGTCACGCGGCAGCCACGATCCGCCAGCATGCGCAGGATGTTCTGCTTCATGCCAAAGTCGTAGGCCACCACGTGGAATTCGGCCTGCTCCGGGTCCACCCGGGCCGACTCTTCGCCCAGCTGCCAGGTCCCTTCCAGCCACTCGTAGCGGTTGCGCGTGGTGACCTCGCGCGCCAGATCCATCCCCTTGATGCCGGGGAACTCGCGCGCCGCGGCCAGGGCCGCTTGCTCGTCCACCTCACCGGCCTGGATGCAGCCGTTCAGCGCACCCTTCTCGCGCAGGATGCGGGTCAGCTTGCGGGTATCGATCCCGCTGATCGCCACGATGCCGTGGCGCAGCAAGTAATCCGGCAGCGACTCGCGCGAGCGCCAGTTGGACACCAGCGGCGGCAGGTCGCGGATGATCAGACCGGCGGCATGGGCGCGCGCGGACTCATCGTCCTCCGGAGTGGTCCCGGTATTGCCGATATGCGGATAAGTCAGCGTGACCATCTGCCGGTGGTAGGAGGGATCCGTCAGGATCTCCTGATAACCGGTCATCGCGGTGTTGAACACCACCTCGCCGACCGTCTGGCCCTGGGCGCCAATCGCCTGACCATGAAACACAGTGCCATCTTCCAGGACGAGCAGAGCGGGCGCGGACACAGGGGACCTCCGGATGGTCTGGGTCGAAGCCGCCAGGCCATATGCCGGCGGCGATACTGCGATACATTCGGGATCTTTGACCCGACCTCGCCCGCACCGTCTACCGGGGCTGGACCCCGCATTCGGACAACGGTTCGGCGGCTGAGTGACGGGTGCGGTTACGCCTGCAAGTGTACGCGAGCGCCGCGCACGACGTCCAACGAGCATGGCCACTGCGCCCTCGTGGAACACCTTCAAATGCGGCCCTGCCGGGGAGCATCAGATCACACCATCTCGGGGCCAGACATGCGAAAGGGGCCCACTCGGGCCCCTTTACTGAATCTGGCGGAGAGGAAGGGATGACTCGGCGCGCGCGCCTCGCCCTTCGGGCCGTCGCCTGCGGCGACGTTCGGGTGCCGCTGCGCGTCACCCGTCGAACCCGGCTTTCTCATGTATCGAGGGTTCGAATCCCTGTGTCTCCGGGGCCGTACATGCGAAAGGGGCCACTCGAGCCCCTTTGCTAAATCTGGCGGAGAGGGAGGGATTACGCGGCACTGCGTGCCTCGCCCTTCGGGTCGTCGCCTGCGGCGACGTTCGGGTGCCGCTGCGCGTCACCCGTCGAACCCGGCTTTCTCATGTATCGAGGGTTCGAATCCCTGTGTCTCCGGGGCCGTACATGCGAAAGGGGCCACTCGAGCCCCTTTGCTGAATCTGGCGGAGAGGGAGGGATTACGCGGCACTGCGTGCCTCGCCCTTCGGGTCGTCGCCTGCGGCGACGTTCGGGTGCCGCTGCGCGTCACCCGTCGAACCCGGCTTTCTCATGTATCGAGGGTTCGAATCCCTGTGTCTCCGGGGCCGTACATGCGAAAGGGGCCACTCGAGCCCCTTTGCTGAATCTGGCGGAGAGGGAGGGATTCGAACCCTCGATACGGGGTTACCGTATACACACTTTCCAGGCGTGCGCCTTCGACCGCTCGGCCACCTCTCCGGTTTGTCCCGCGAAGGCACTGGCCGACGCGAAGCGCGAAAGGTTAAACCAGCGGCGATCGGTTAGCAATGCAGAACCCTGCCGCGGGCACCATCAGCTGTCCGAGGGCCTGCCCGGGCCGCGGCCTGGCAGCGACGGGAAGGCGTGGACATTACCACTGTCCTGACTGGCATCGCGGATGCGCGGGGTGCCCACAGCGGCCACTTCGTCAATCCGGATCAGCGCGTGCATCGGCACATGGAAGCGCTCAACCCCCTCGAACTCGGTACGCAGGCGCTCCTCGGAGGGGTCGACAACGACCTGCGAGCGCTCGCCAAACAGCAGGCCCTCGACGGTGACAAAGCCGTAGAGCTCGTCCTGATAGACCTCACGGGCAAAGATCTCGTAGACCTTGCCCTGGTTGAGGAAGCTGACGCGATAGCGTGTGGTGGGCATATTCACTTGACTCATATTGGGGTAGCAACCGCAGATTGCAACGGGTTGGCGTTGGTCCGGACCGACAATGCCGGTATGATTCGGTCGTTTAACCGCCCAGCGCCTTCGGTACGCCTTCGATGAATTCCTCGCAGGAGCTGCTCGATCACTTGAGCCGCAACAGCCAGCCGTACGAGGACCCGCTCACTCACGTGCGCTGGGATGCGCTGTCGCTGGACGATTTCTGGATCCCGGAGGAGGCCGTATCACTCTTCGGCACCCCGGAATACTCGGCGCTGGACGATGCCCGCAAACGGCGTCTGTCGCAATACGAGTTTCTGTATTTCATCAGCGGGGCGCTGTGGCTGGAAGGCCTGTTCATGGAGCGCATCTCGCGGATCTCCATGCACTCGACCGGTCGCCTGGACCGGCTGAATTATCGCCTGCACGAGCTGCGCGAGGAAGCCGGCCACAGCCTGATGTTTATCGAGTTCATGCGCCGCAGCGGGCTGCCCCTGCCGGAGCGCCGTTTCCCCAAGCCGAAGCTGGCCACCCTGGTCGGGCGTTTCTCGCCGTTTGAATCCTCGATCTTCTGGATCGCGGTGATGATCGGCGAGGAGGTCCCGGACCGCATGAACCGGCTGATCCGCCAGCACAAGGACTCGATCAGCCCGACGGTAGACGACATCGTGACCCGGCACATGATCGACGAGGCCCGCCACATGGCGCATGCCCGCGACACGCTGGAGTCCTGTCTCGACACGCTCCCGTCCTGGCAGAAATGGGCCTATCGCCCGCTGATGCGGCGCGTATTCCGCCAGTTCGTGCATGCGTTTTACTACCCCACCCGCGACATCTACGAACTGGCCGGCCTGCCCGAGGGGCCAGACTATCGCCGCATCGCCCGCGAAAACCCGCGCCGTGCCTCCTTCATCGACACCTGCGTCGACCCCGCGCTCAAGATCCTGCGCGACCAGGGTCTGGTGCTGAACTGGCGCTAGGAAACACGGATGAATGTACACACTCGCGTTGGCACCCCAGGTTTTCCGAGACCAGGCGCGTCGTGCAGCGGGTAGTGGTTCTACCCGCCCGTTTTTGATCGATTCGGGGCGCAACGCCGGATCGGGGAACCTGGGGTGCCAACCCCGAAGGGGCTCGGCCGCCCGTTGTGATCAAAAATGGGCATGCGCACGGCATTGCGGCTCCCTTGTGCAGAATGACTGCACGGCAGTCGCCGCGCCTTGTTCGCACGCAAAAGCTTTGAGGCAGCGAGCGGGTACATTCATCCGTGTTTCCCTACCATCCCCGGTGACCACCGGGGCAATTGGATATGATCCAGTGCCATGGGCACGCATCTGAAACTCCGCCCCCCGAGCAGCACCTGGCGCCAGATCGAACTGGGGCTCTTCATCGTGTTGCTGACCGCCATCGTGCTGCGGGTGTACTACAACCCGCCAGCGGCACTGGAGCAGCTCACCTTCCGTGACGAGCTGCGAGTGGCCCTGGTCGAGAGCCCCCTGGGCCGCTCCGAGCTCGCCTCCACTGCGGGGCAAGACCAACTCGAGCTGGAGTTGCTGCACGGTCTGGCCGAGGAACTCGGCACGCGCCTGCGCGTGACCCGCGTGGACGACGCCGCCACAGCCCATCGCCTTCTGCGCCAACGCCGCATCGACATCGCCGCCGGCCTGCTCGTACCGCCACACGACCCGTTGATTGAAGCCGGTCCGGAAATCCTGAACGTGAAGCACGTCTTGGTCTTCTGGAACGAAAACGAGCGGGCATCTCCGTTGCTCTCGCTGACCGACGTACCGGCCGGGGCGCGCGTCGGCATGACCGCTCAGGCTCCCGTACCCGAAAGCCTGAGCCAGCCCTTGCTGGCCGAGGTCAGCATGGAACCGGAAACCCCACCGGATGCGGCAACCGAGGCCGAGCCAGCGCCCGAGGAGGGGCCGGTCGACCTGATTTCGACACCCCCGGACCGCGAAGCCGAACCGGATCCGAACAATGGCGAACTCATCCTCTACGCCAATGCCGAGGCCCTGCGCGAAGCCCTGGAGCGTGGCGAGATCGACTACGCAGTGATGAATTCCCTGGAGTACCGTCGCCTGCGGCGCATACACCCGAACCTGCGCCAGGCACACGAGCTGGAACGCAGCGCCGAGGTCCGCTGGCTATTCCCGGCAGGCTTTGATCGTAGCCTGATTGACGCAGCGGAAGCGTATATCGCGCGGCTGCGTGACAACCGCGAGCTGGAGTTGCTGCTCGATCGCTACCTCGGCCATCTGGAGACCCACGATCTGGTCGATGCCCTGACCTTCGCGCGCCGCGTCGAGCATCGCCTGGAACAGTTCCGCCCGCTGTTCGAGGAGGCCGGAGAGACCTACGATCTCGACTGGCGGTTCATCGCCGCGGTGGCCTACCAGGAATCGCACTGGAATCCCGATGCGGTTTCCCCCACCGGCGTGCGCGGACTGATGATGCTGACCCAGGTAACCGCCGAAGGACTGGGCGTCGACGACCGCACCGACCCGGCAGCCAGCGTGGACGGTGGCACGCGCTACCTGATCGACCTGCGCGAGCGGCTGCCGGATTCCATTCCCGAGCCCGACCGCACCTGGATGACGCTGGCCGCCTACAACGTGGGGCTCGGGCACCTCCACGACGCTCGGCGCCTGACGGCTGCCAACGGCGACGACCCGGATCGCTGGCTGGATGTGATGCAATGGCTGCCGCGTCTGGCCCAGTCTGAATGGTACGAACAGACCCGCTACGGCTACGCCCGCGGTTGGGAGCCGGTCCACTACGTGCGGAACATCCGCAGTTACTACGACAAGCTGGTGCAGCGCTTCCCGGAATCCGAAGAACTCAAGCCACCCGCCCCCGAGCTCTACCGCCGCACCCCGCTGGCGCTGTAACGACGTAACAGCGGGCTCACGGGCATGGCCTCTGCCGGATGGCGGACGCGGGCTATTCCCCTATAATCGCGGGCCGAATTCCCGATGAAAGGAATCTGGATGAGTCCGTCCACTCGCGCCTCGCTGCGGGCCGCCATCGGCCCGGGGCTGCTGATGGCCGGTGCGGCCGTCGGGGTCTCACATCTGGTCCAGGCCACGCGGGGCGGGGCGGAGTACGGGCTTCTGCTGATCCCGATCGTACTGCTGGCCTGCCTGTTCAAGTACCCGTTTCTGGAGTTCGGCCCGCGCTATGCCGCCGCCACCGGGCATCACCTGCTGACCGGCTACCACCGCCTCGGCAACTGGGCCCTGGGCCTGTACATCGCGGTGACCGTAGGAACGCTGTTCACCATACAGGCGGTGGTCACACTGACCACCGCCGGGCTGGTCACGCTGGTGTTCGACCTGGATCTCTCGGTCACACTGGTCTCGGCGCTGGTGCTCGCCGCCTGCATCGCCTTCCTGATGATCGGCGCCTACCGCGGCCTGGACCTCGGCATGAAGATCATCATGGCCGCGCTGAGTGTATCCACCGTGGCCGCGGTCGCGCTGGCCTTTCGCGAGGCCCCGGACCTGGCCACCCTGTCCGGGGCCCAGGAGTGGTCGAACCTCTGGACGCTGGCCGGCTTCGCCTTCATCCTCGCGCTTCTGGGCTGGATGCCCATCCCGCTGGACGTCGCCGCCTGGCACTCGATCTGGACCCAGGAGCGCGCCCGCCAGACCGGTCACGCCCCGACCGTTCGCGAGGCCATCTTCGACTTCCGCCTGGGGTATCTGGGGGCGGTAGTCATTGCCGTGGCGTTCATGCTGCTGGGTGCGGTCCTGATGTACGGCAGCGGCATTGGCTTTGCCGCCGGGGCCGCCGCATTCTCGGCCCAGCTGGTGGACCTGTACGCCCAGAGCCTGGGCGAATGGAGCCGCACCCTGATCGCCGTGGCGGCCCTGACCACGATGTTCTCGACCACCCTGGCCGTCACCGATGCCTATCCCCGCGTGATCGTGGCGATCATCCGTACCCTGCGCGAGGACGGCCACGCGCCGCAGACCATGGACCCGTCGCGCAAGGGCGAGCGTGGACTGGAGTGGTGGGGCTACCGGATTGCGTTGCTGGCCGTCGCCAGTGGTGCGCTGCTGCTGATCTCGCAGGCCGGGGAGCACTTCACACGGCTGGTGGATATCGCCACGCTGTTGTCCTTCCTATCAGCGCCGGTGCTGGCATGGATCACCTTCAAGGTGGTCATGTCACCGGACATGCCGGAGGCGGCCCGCCCGGGGCGTGGCCTGCGCGGTCTGGCCTGGGCCGGTATCGCGTTCAGCCTGGTCTTTTCGCTGCTGTATATCCTCTGGCGTCTGTTCGGCTGACCTCGCGCGTCAATCCCTGGTGCCCTCGCCGCGGGCATGGAGGCAGAAACGCGCCAGGATCGCGACATCGTGGTCAGCCTGCCCGGCCTCCAGCGCCTTGCCTACCGCGTGCCGCACCGGCTCCAACCCGCGCAGGCTCAGGCCCACCTGCTCGCCCAGACCGGCCACGATGCCCAGATCCTTGTGGTAGAGCCCAGCCTGAAACCCGGGCTCGAAGTCGCCATCCAGCAGGCGTTGACCGTGCACCTCGAGGATGCGCGAGGCGGCGAAGCCACCCATCAGCGCCTCGCGCAGCCGCGCCGGATCAACCCCGGTCTGCTCCGCCAGCGCGAAGGCCTCGCCAATAGCGACCAGGGTCTCGCCGACCACCAGCTGGTTACAGGCCTTGGTGATCTGACCGGCCCCACTGGCCCCGACATGCGTCAGTGTCGAACCCACGATGTCGAAGATCGGCCGCAGCCGATCGACTGCCTCCTCCGGACCACCAACCATCAGGCTGAGCGTGCCGCTGCGCGCCCCCGGCTCTCCGCCGGACACAGGCGCATCCACAAAGGTCACCTCCCGCTCCGCTGCCGCCTGCGCAATCGCGCGCGTGCGGATCGGGTCGATCGTACTGTGATCGATCACCAGCAGCCCCGGGCGGGCATGTTCGAGAACCCCGTCCGGGCCCAGCATCAGCTGCTCCACATCCGGGGTATCGGAGACGTTGAGTACCAGCACGCGCACGCTGGGGACCAACTCCGCCAGACTGGAGGCAGCCCCGGCCCCCTCCGCCACCAGGGCCTCGGCCGCCTCCGGCCGACGTGCCCAGACCCGGATATCCGCCCCGGCACGCAGCAGATTGCGGGTCATCGGGGCCCCCATGATACCCAGGCCCACGCAGCCGATCGGCTGCAGTGCTTCGGGGAGGTTGGATGCAGTGGTCATGGCGAGGGCTCCTGGCGAGGGACGTGTATCGAACATCCGTCCCGTTGATTTAAAAACCCCACACTCTAGCAATCCACACCGCGAGAGGGTGAGGACGCGACCGATCGCAAACGCCAGCCGGATCGGCTCGCCCCTGGCGCTATCAGCGTCATCGCGGGGTCTCGCCTTTGCCCAGCAGACTCACATCGACCGCACTCCGCCTCGTCTTTGCGCCCTACCTCCGCCACACCGTTGCGACCTCCCGGAAACGAAAATCCCCGCCATATGGCCCCACCGAAATCAACGAATACAGTTAATCATAATGTTGTTATTTACCGTATTTCGTAATTCAATTATCTCTATTTGGATCGGAATAATTACCCCGCGTTCCCGTCCTACCCACAACTGGATTCAAAAAGCCACGGAAGAAAAAGAGTCCAGTGTGCTTCCTGGAAGCGCGGCATACGCCATACCGCATATTTCAAAGAACATAAAAACCGCGAGGAGCCAATCAATGAAGAAAGCCTTTATCCTGCCTCTGGCCCTGACCGCCGCCGCCATGCTCACCCTTCCCGGCGCCGCCATGGCCGACTACGGCGAACAAAAAGTCGTCTATCACGTGAACTACAACGACATGGACCGCCACATGGCCGCCATGGGCAACATCCAGAACCACATCAATGCCGTGGGCGCGGAAAACATGGAGATCCGCGTGGTCATGCATGGCCCGGGTCTGCACCTTCTGCGTAACGCCAAGGAGAACGAAGACCTGGCCGCCCGCATCGAAGAACTGAAAATGCAAGACGTTGATTTCAATATCTGCAATGTCACCGTCACCCGGGGCAACGTGGACATCTCGGAAGAGCTGTTCGATGCCACCGAAGACGACCTGGTACCCAGCGGGGTCGGCGAGATCGGCCACCTTCAGACGCAGGGCTTCGTCTACCTGCGCCCGTAAGTACCACATTTCCTCCAGGCCACCGAGTGTTCTCCCTGTGGCCCTTTGGGCTCAGCCTTGGCCGGGCCCTTTTTCTTGAGCGGAACCCGGTTTCCCGAAGGAAATACGCAACCAAAGTTCCAGTCTTTATTTGAATATAGAACTACTCACAAAAATCAGCCGGATCAGCCGGAATAAGCACCCCGTTAACGCGTCATATCAAAGGGGCCAAGCAGCCCCAAAGGGCAGCACCGGCTGCAAAATAAAAGGAAAATCCCAACCGGGACCTTGAACGAGGAAAACGCGTCATGAAGCACCTGCATATTATCGCGCTGGCACTGGTCTCCTTCCTGCTGATCGCCCCGGCGACCGCGCTGGCGGAATACGGCGACCAGAAGGTGGTCTATCACGTGAACTACAACGACATGGACCGCCACATGGCTGCCATGGGCAACATCCAGAACCACATCAATGCCGTGGGCGCCGACAAGATGGACATCCGCGTGGTCATGCATGGCCCCGGCCTGGGCCTTCTGCGCAATGCCAAGGAGAATGATGACCTGGCCGGCCGCATCGACGAACTGAAGCTGCAGGGGGTTGATTTCAACATCTGCAACGTCACCGTCACCCGCGGCAACATCAGCATCGCCGACGAGCTCTACGATGCCTCCGAGGACGACATCGTCCCCAGCGGGGTGGCCGAGATCGCCCATCTGCAGCACAAGGGCTTCGTCTACCTTCGCCCGTAAAACGACACCTGCCATCACACGCACGTTTGTCGTCAGAAGGCCCGGCAGCTCTGCCGGGCCTTTTTTGTGCCCACGCCAGAACCCCGGCGTACGCGCGAATCATATTGGGCTATCCGCGGCAAACCGGTAAGGTATGCACTCCTTTCTTCCGCGAGCCGCCTGCTTGCCCGCAATCCGCATCCAGTCCCTGTGCAAACGATACGATGGCACAGCCGTTGTCGATGGCGTGAACCTGGAGATCCCGCGCGGTGAATTCTTCGGGCTGCTGGGACCCAACGGCGCAGGCAAGACGACGACCCTGCGCATGTTGCTGGGATTGACCCCGATCGACAGCGGTCAGGTGGAGGTACTGGGCCTGCCGATGCCGGAGGGCGAGCGCGAGGTACGCAAGCGCTTGGGCATCGTGCCGCAATTCGACACGCTGGACCCGGACTTCACCGTGATCGAGAACATGCGCACCTATGCCGCGTATTTCGGTCTTTCCGGCGCTATGGTCCAGGCGCGCATCGATCACCTGCTGGAGCAGGTCAACCTGAACGACAAGCGCGGTGCGCGCATCAATGCCCTGTCCGGTGGCATGAAGCGCCGGCTGACCCTCGCACGCGCCCTGATCAACGAACCCGAGGTCGTCGTCCTCGACGAGCCGACCACCGGGCTGGACCCACAGGCGCGCCACCACCTCTGGCGCCAACTCCGGCAGCTGCGCGCCTCCGGCGTCACCCTGGTGCTGACCACGCATTACATGGAAGAGGCCCAGGAGCTGTGCGATCGCATCGCGATCATCGACCACGGCCGCATCATCGCCTGTGACCGACCCAGCCGCCTGATTGCCGAGCACATCGAACCCTGGGTAGTCACTGTCGGTGGTTCCGAGGCCGGCACCGCGATCGAACAGGAAATCGGCCCCCGGGATCGCGCCCATCAGGTGGCGGATACCTGGCTGGTGTACACGGCCGAGCCGGACCGGCTGCGCGAACGCCTGCGCGCACGGGGCCTCGAACCCACGCTGCGCGAGGCGGACCTGGAAGACGTGTTCTTGAAACTCACCGGCCACGAGCTGCGCGACTGATGCCCGACCCGACCTCGACCTGGCTCCCCCGCCCCAGCCTGCGCTGTGTCGCGGTCTGGCGGCGCAACCTGCTGGTCTGGCGCAAGCTGCTGGTGCCATCGATGCTCGGCAACTTCGGCGAACCCATCCTCTACCTGCTCGCGTTCGGCTACGGCTTCGGCCGTCTGGTGGGCGACCTCGACGGCATGAGCTACATGGTGTTCATCGCCTCCGGGATCATCTGCTCCTCGGCGATGTTCACCGCCAGCTTCGAGGGCATGTATTCCGCCTACACGCGCATGGCGGAGCAGAACACCTGGCTCGGGATGCTGGCCACACCGCTGACGCTGGACGACATCGTGTTCGCCGAGGCGATCTGGGCCGCCAGCAAGGGCCTGATCAGCGCCACCACCATCCTCGTCGTCGCCTCCGTCCTGGGGCTGGTGAGCGACGCTCGCGCCCTGCTCGCCTTGCCGGTGATCTTTCTCGCCGCGTTCACCTTCGGCGCGCTGGCCCTGGTCATCACCGCGCTGGCGCGCAGCTACGACTTCTTCCTGTACTACTTCACCCTCGCGGTGACCCCGATGCTCCTGCTCTCCGGGGTGTTCTTCCCGCTGCAGGAGCTGCCCGACTGGGTGCAGACCCTGGCGCTGGCCCTGCCGCTGGCACACGTGGTCGAGATCGTGCGCCCGCTGATGACCGGCAGCTGGCCGACCAGCGTCTGGCCACACCTGGCCGTGATCGTGGGCTACGGCGCGGCCGCCATCATCCTGGCGACCGCGCTGATCCGGCGCCGCCTGCTGCGCTGACCCCAACGGCGGCTGTGGCAAGATAGGCCCCCGTCCCAGGAAGACACCGCATGGCCACGCCCGAGAACGAACCCAGCACCCCGCAGGAATACCGCGCCACCGTCGCCCGCGGGCTCGGCCCCCTGCTGGCCGAGGAACTGGCCACACTCGGCGCCACCGACGCGCGCGAAGAAGGTGGCGCGGTGCATTTCTCGGCCGATCTCGAGATGCTGTACCGCGTACTGCTGGGCAGCCGCATCGCCAGCCGTATCCTGCTGCCGCTGGCGCGCTTTGATCAGCCCGACGGCGACGGCTGCTACACCGCCGCCCGCGCGATCGACTGGCCCGCGCTGCTGGACCCCGGCGCGACCTTCGCGGTCGAGGTCGGCGGCAAGAGCCACCACATCCGCCACACCCACTTCGCCGGGGTTCGCATCAAGGACGCGGTGGCCGACGCCTTCCGCGAGGCGACCGGCGCCCGCCCGGACGTGGACCCGAAACACCCGGATGTGCGCATCCTGCTGCAGTTGCAGGGCGATCACGCCCGCCTCTCCGTGGATATCGGCAATGGCGGCCTGCACCGGCGCGGCTACCGCGGCGCCGGCGGGGCCGCCCCGCTGCGCGAGAACCTCGCCGCGGCCCTGCTCGCCCGCGCCGGCTGGCCCGCGCGCGTCGAGGGCGACCCGCAACAGGCACAGCTGCTGGACCCGTTCTGCGGCAGCGGCACCGTGGTG
This sequence comes from Thioalkalivibrio sp. K90mix, assembly GCF_000025545.1. NCBI lineage: Bacteria > Pseudomonadati > Pseudomonadota > Gammaproteobacteria > Chromatiales > Ectothiorhodospiraceae > Thioalkalivibrio > Thioalkalivibrio sp. K90mix. Next base: position 737,895 of record NC_013889.1, on the reverse strand, counting down.
ATCGAGGCCGCCCTGATCGCCACGCGGACCGCGCCCGGACTGCTGCGCCACGACTTCCGCCCGCAGGGCTGGGCCGGGCACGACGCCGCCCTGTGGCAGCGCTGTGTGGACACAGCCCGGGCGGCGGTTCGCCCCTGGCAAGGCCCGACGCTGCTGGGGTCGGATCGCGACCCGCGCGCGGTGCAAGCCGCTCGCCAGGCGGCCCGGACGGCCGGGGTCGCCGCCTGCACCCGGTTCGAGGTCGCGGACGTACTGACCCTGACACCCCCCGCACCGAATGGGCTCCTGATCAGCAACCCGCCTTACGGCGAGCGCATCGGCGACCAGCCTGAACTGATCAAGCTCTACAGCCTGCTGGGCGAACACCTGAAACAGGCCTTTGGCGGCTGGCAGGTGGCCCTGCTGGTCGCGGACACGACTGACTCGCGCCGCCTCGGGCTGAGGGCCACGCGCAAATACCGCGTGCACAACGGCCCGATTGACTGCCAGCTGCTGGAGTTCGACATCCATGCCCGCGAGGGGCAGGCCGAGGCGGCACCCCCGGCACCCGAGTTCGCCAACCGCCTGCGCAAGAACCTGAAGCACCTGGATCGCTGGGCGCGGCGCCAGGGGGTCACCTGCTACCGCATCTACAGCGCCGACCTGGACGAATACCCACTACTGATCGACCGCTACCAGGCCACCGATGGCTCCGTGCACCTGCACCTGCAGGAGTTCGCGGCTCCGGCGTCGGTCGAACCCGCACGCGCCGAGGCGCGCCTGCGCGGGGCGCTGGCCGCGACCCTGGAAGTCACCGGCGTCGCGCCCGCCCACCTGCACTACAAGCAGCGGCGCGCCCAGAAAGGTCGCTCGCAGTATCAGCGTGCCGAGACCGCACAACCCGCCCCCTTCTGGGTTGAGGAACATGGCTGCCGGCTCAAGGTGGAGCTGGATGCCTACCTGGACAGCGGACTGTTCCTGGATCACCGCCCGATGCGGCGCCGCCTGCAGGAAGAATGCCGCGGGCTACGATTGCTGAACCTGTTCTGCTACACCGCCGCGGTCAGTGCCCATGCCGCCGTGGGGGGTGCCCGCCAGACCGTCTCGGTGGACCTGTCCAATACCTACCTCGACTGGGCCGCCGACAACCTCGCGGCCAACGGTTTCGAGGCCACCGTGCGCGACGGGCGCAGTCGGCGCCGACCGGATACCCACGCCCTGCTGCGCGCCGACTGCATCACCTGGGTGCGGGAGGCCGCCGACGACCCGGCGCTGCGCTTCGAACGGATCTTCCTCGATCCCCCGACCTTCTCGAACTCGAAACGCACCGAGGCGGACTTCGAGGTCCAGCGCGACCATGTCGAACTGATCCGGGATGCCGCGCGCCTGCTGACCGAGGACGGCATCCTGTACTTCTCGACCAACCGCCGCCGTTTCGAACTGGATACCGAGGCACTTGCGGGGCTCGAGGCCCGTGACATCACGCGCGATACGCTGGACGAGGACTTCCGCCGCCCACCGCCACCCCATCGCTGCTGGGCCATCTCGAACGCAACGGACTGATCCACCACGAGACCCGGCCACACCCACGGGTAATGTGCTGGCAACGGGCAGGCTCGTGAAGCGGACGCGGGTCGCCCGGCTACACCGGGGCGCCATAAAAAAGGCGCCCCGCAGGGCGCCTGAAGATACTGCTCCTGACAGCGGAGCATCCGCTACGGCCTAGTCGCCGTAGCCGTGGTTCTCCACCAGGTAGTCCACGATCTGATCCCGCTGTTCATCGGTCAGCCAGGTCATGCCGTAGTCTTCCATGTCGTCCATGACCCAGTTCCAATCGTCGCGTGACAGGTTCTGGTTGGTCGCCTGACGGATGCCGTGGCAGGCCGCACAGGTCTGTTCAAACAATTCCTTGGTCGCCGAGACCTCGTCGGCCTTCTCTTCCTGGGCTTGTTGTTCTTCCTCGGAAATCGCCTCCTCGGCAACAACGGGCGAAGCCAGGGCCGCGAACGCCAACCCCAGTAGCGACAGCATTACAAAACGCTTCATGCGTACTCCATTCTGTTCAAAAGAAACCCGGGGCAAATAATGCCCCGGGTATGGAGGTTTGTCACGCAGCGACGGTGACCGGGATCTTGTGGACGATGTTGCCGTCGTAGCCACGCGGGTTCCATGGCTGGACGATGGGCTGGGTATTGCCCTTGTCGTCCACGGCGCGGGCCCAGATCTCGTAGTAGCCGCGATTCTCGAAGGACAGCTCCTTCTCGAAGTGCACCCAAGCGTACTTGTTGACCGGGTCGCCCTTGAGGTCGGCCTTCTCCCAGTTGAGACCAAAGTCGGTGGAGATCCAGACTTCCGCGACCTCGTCCTCGCCCGCCCAGGCATGACCGGTGACTTTGACGGTCTCGCCACGCTCCAGACCGGTATCCTTCTTCGGACCGGTAATCACGGACTTGATCAGCCACGGGCCGCCGACCTTCATGTCCTCTTCCGGCGGACGCTCGCCCGGGGCCACCGGGTACTTCGGCATACGGTAGGAGTAGCCGGTCATGCCGCGGCCATCGTGTTCCTGATCACGCAGGGTGATGTTGGTCAGCCACTTGTGCGAGCAGGAGCCGTACCAGCCCGGCACGACCAGGCGCACCGGGAAGCCATGGGCGGCCGGGATGTCTTCGCCGTTCATCTGATACGCCACGATGGTGTGCTCTTCCATGGCCTTGTCGATTGGCACGCCACGGGAAAACGGGCCGCGATCGCCCAGGATCGGCTCGTAGCCCTCGTGCGCGGTGTACACGGCGCTGTCTTTCACACCGGCCCGCTCGAGGATGTCCTTCAGCGGCACGCCGGTCCACTTGGCGTTGCCCACTGCACCGCGGTCCCAGGGGTTGCCACGCGGCTGCGGGTCGAAGTTGGCGCGACCGTTGCCACCGCACTCGATGTGCAGGACCAGGTCCTTGCTGTCCATGCTCTTCAGGTCGTCGAGACCGATCTCGAGCTCTTCGTGCACTTCGCCGTCGATCTTCAGCGACCAGCCATTCGGGTCGCGATCCAGCGCCTGCTGCGGGATCAGGTCGTTGTTACGCACAAAATGGCGGCTGGCCGGGGTGACCTCGTCCACCAGCAGGTGCGGCGGGGTCTCAACGTTCAGCGGGCGATCGTTGTGCACGATCAGGCCGTCTTCCTTGCCGGAGTCGGACATCGCAGCCTTGGCCTGCTCGTCCTCAAGGCCGTTCGCCTCGTCCGCCCAGGCAGCCGGGATCAGGCCACGCCCAAACAGGCCGCGCATCGCCGCGTCAGTGCCAGCACCAAAGCCGAACAGCGTCAGGGCAGCGCCGCCCACGCCCATGCGGCCCATGAAACGACGCCGGGAGACGGCTTCGTCAAAGATCTCGAGGGTCTGAGGGTCCGCCCCGGCGTCTTCCGTTACGCCACGCAGTCGGTCCCAGAACTGGTTTTCTTGTTTCTTGGTCATTATTGCTCCTCCGTCGCACGGATCCTTGCGGTTAAGATCCCTTCAACAAGGCCTTGTCGAACCGGGATCCATCACCCTTTTAGACCAAGTTCAAATACATTTCAAAGCGTTTTTTAGGGAATTTTGGAAGCAATTTTCTGGTCCTGTAAAAGCCCTCCTGTAAAACAAAAACTTGCACTTTATAAGGATAAAATGATGAAAGCGTGGTTTCTGTTCGCCCTGTTCCTGTTCCCAGCCTTCGCACTGGCCGACAGCCTCGAGATTCGCGACATCGAGGAGGGCGAGGGCCCCGAACTCGTACGGCACGACACCGCCCTGGTCCACTACGTTGGACGGCTCGAGGAAGACGGCTCCGAGTTCGACTCCAGCCGCGGCGGCCAGCCCTTGTCCGTGACCATCGGCTCCGGCCAGACGATCCCCGGCTTCGAGCAGGCGGTCAAAGGTATGCGCGAGGGCGGCAAACGCGAGGCGATCATCCCGCCGGAGCTGGCCTACGGCGAGCGCGGCGCCGGCAACATCATCCCGCCGAACGCCACGCTGCGTTTTGAATTGGAGGTCGTCGAGGTCCAGCGCGCCCCGTTCATCGGCCTGGACAACGAGGAACTGGCCGAGAAGCTCGACGAGGGGGTTACCATCGTCGATATCCGCCGCCCGGACGAGTGGGCCGAGACGGGCGTGGTGGAAGGCAGCCATCGCATCACCGCGTTCGAGGAAGACGGCAGCCTCAACCCGGAGTTCGGCCGCCAGTTCACCGCGCTGGTCGACTCCGACGACGAGGTGATCCTGATCTGCCGCGTCGGTAACCGCACGAGCGCGCTCGCCCAGGCCCTGTCGGAGGGGCTCGGCTACGACAAGATCTACAACGTGACCGACGGGATCATGGAATGGCTGGACGATGACCGTGTCGTACGCCATGACTGCCCCGATCACGAGGAGACCGCTCAATGCTGATAACGGCGCCGCCACGACGCCCGCTCAAACCCGTACCTGTATCGCATACCGCCGCCAGCCCGCTCTACGGGCTGGCGTTCGGCCTGCTGATCGGCCCCGGGATGTCCGCCCCGCTGCTGGCGGACGAGACCGAACCGACGCCGCCCCTGCCCGACCCCGTGACCACCGAGCACTCGCTGGAATTGCTCGACGGCAACACGCTCGACTACCAGGCCACGGTCGGCTATGTCCCGCTGGGCGAGTCGATGGACGAACCCGACGCCCGGGTCTTTACCGTCAGCTACACGGTGGACAGCGACGAAGATCGTCCGGTCACCTTCATGGTCAACGGCGGCCCCGGCGCGGCCTCGGCCTACCTGAACGTGGGCGGCCTGGGCCCGCGGGTGCTGGAAACCGACGACCAGGGGCTCGCCGCCTCCACCCCGCCCCGGCTGGTCGACAACCCCAAGACCTGGCTCGCGTTCACCGATCTGGTCTTCATCGACCCGGTCGGGACCGGCTTCTCGCGCGTGATGGGTGGCGAAGCCGATCAGTACTACTCCCGTGACGGCGATCTGGCCGCGATGGAGGAGACACTGGAGCGCTGGCTGGACGAGTACGGCCGGCGTGGCGACCCGGTGTACCTGGCAGGCGAAAGCTACGGGGGCTACCGCGCCGCCGCGTTGCCGGCCCGCATCGCCAAGGGCTCCGGCATCAGCCTGAGCGGGACGGTGCTGATCTCGCCCGCGCTGGACTACGGCATGCTGGAACACGGTACTGCCCGCCCGATCGGCTGGGCCCTGAGCCTGCCGGCGATCACCGCCGCCGCGAAGGCACAAGGCCGCCTGGGCGACGATCCGCCCAGCCTGGACGAGGCCGAGGCCTTCGCCCTGGGCGACTACCTGCAGGGCCTGATCCACCCCGGGCAGATCGACGACGACTGGATCGACGAGGTGGCCCGCTTTACAGGACTGTCGCGCGACCGCCTGAAGGCCACGCGCGGGCGCATCACGCTGGACATGACCCAGCGCGGCCTGCTGATGGACGAAGGCCGACTGGTCAGCCTGTACGACGGCGGCATCGACAACCTCGACCCGGTACCCACGCACCTGCAGCCGCAAGCGGACGCCATCCTCGATGGCCTGACCGCCCCGCTTTCCACCGCGATGCTGGACCACCTGCGCAACACCCTGGACTGGGAACACGGGCACCAGTACCGCCTGCTCAGCCGCAACGTGTTCCGCGCCTGGGACTGGGAAGCCAGCGGCCGCGAGGGGCACTTCACCGCAATGGACGAACTGGCCACTGCCCTCTCACTCAACCGCGACTTCCGCATCTTCAGCGTGCACGGCGAGGCGGACCTGATCACGCCCTACTTCACCACCGAGTGGCTGCTGGGCCAGATCGCGTTCGCCGCCGGCGACGAGGCCGACTCGCGCATCATCCCGCGCGCCTACCCCGGCGGGCACATGCTGTACATGCGGGCGGACACCAACGAGGCCCTGTTCGACGATGCCGCGGCGTTCTATCAGGGCGAACTGCGCGCCGACGACTAAACCGAAACCGATCGCGTGGTGGACCCATGATCCGGGTCCGCCCGCCAACCAGGCCGACACCACATGACCACCCACCATGACATCCCCACCCACCTGGTGACTGGCTTTCTGGGGGTAGGCAAGACCACCACCATCCGCCAGTTGCTCGCGCTGCGCCCCGAGGGCGAGCACTGGGCCGTGCTGGTCAACGAGTTCGGCGAGATCGGGGTAGACGGCGGCCTGCTCGCGGATACCGGCGTCGCGCTGGAGGAGATCCCCGGCGGCTGTCTTTGCTGCGTCTCCGCGCAGATGTTCACCGTCGGCCTGAACCGGCTGATCCGCTCGCAGCACCCCGACCGCATCCTGATCGAGCCCACCGGGCTCGGGCACCCGGCCGAGATCATCCGCACCCTCACCCAGCCCCCCTACGATGGCGTGCTGGACCTGCGTGCCACGATCACGGTCATGGACGCCCGCCACCTGTCTTCGCCACGCCACCGCGAGCACCCGAACTGGAACGACCAGATCGCACTGGCCGATGTCCTGCTGGCCAACAAGGCCGACCTCTACAGCGAGGCGGATCGCGAGGCCCTGCAGGCGTTTGTGGCCGCTATGCCACCACCGCGACCGCTAGTGATCGAGACGACCCAGGGGCGCGTGGAATCGGCGTGGCTGGACCGCCCCCGGCTGGAACGCGGCGGGGCCCTGTTCCCGGAGGCCCGGGCCTTTCTGTCCACCGGTGACCAGCACGATCATGCCCACGATCACGACCATGGGCACGATCATGCGCCACACGAGCACGCGGACGAGCCCGTGACCATCGACACCCGGGGCGATGGCTATGTTGGCCGCAGCTGGCTGCTGCCCGAGGCACAGGCGCTCGATCACGCGGCGCTTGAGGCACTGGTGAGCGGCTTCACCGGGGAACGCCTCAAGGGCCTCGTGCGGACCGATCAGGGCTGGCAGCGCATCAACCGCGTGGACGACGATGGCGGTCTCGAAGCCATGGAAACGCCCGCCGCCGGGACCCGTCCCCGTATCGAGGCCATCCTTCCGGAGACCGATGCCCGGGCGCTGGATACCCTTGACCACGCCCTGCAACAGGCGCGCACCGGCCCTCAGCACACCACGCAATAAGCGTCCTCGGGGGTGGTCTGGTAAAACGATGCGATTCGCTATGCTCATTGCATCAACCCAACGCCAGAGAACTACCCCAGCCAGACCGGATCGACGAAGAAGAGCACCGTGGTACCGGCACCCACCAGCGTAACCAGGTGCCGATACCACGGTTCGGGCAGTACCCCCAGTAGCCCGATCCCGACCCGTGCACCGAGAATAGCCCCAGCCCCGACGGCCAATAGCCCGGTCGCAACCACCTGCCCGCCCGCCACAAACACCACGACGGCAATCAGCGTCAGCACCGTGGAGAGCAGGTTCTTCAGGGCATTGGCCTGCGCCAGATCGCTCATCCCCTGGCCCCGCAGGATCGCCAGCAGCAGGATGCCGACCCCGCCGTTGAAATAGCCACCGTAGACACAGCCGAGCCCCGCGCCCGCCACCCGGACCAGTGCCGGGTGGGCCACATGGGCCGCACGACGTTGCAGCCACGGACCCAGCGCGAACAGCAGTGTCGCCAGCAACAGCAGCCAGGGGACGAAGGCCCGAAAACGCGCGTCGCCCGTCAGCAGGAGCAGGGCCGCGCCCAGCGCCCCGCCTAGCGCACCCACGACCAGGAACAGCGCCAGCAGGCGCATGCCCAGATCCCGCCAGAGAATGCGCAGGCGCCGGTGATCGACGAGCAGGCTGGCCGCATACCCGGGCAGCAATGCGGCGGTCCCGGTGGCATTGGCCGCCACCGGCGGGACACCCACGGCCATCAGGGCCGGCAGCGTAAGAAAGCTGCCGCCCCCGGCCAGGGCATTCAAGGCACCGGCGAAAAACCCGGCCGCAAACAGTAGTGCAGCAACGCCGGAAAGGGCGAACTCCACGAAGCGTCAGACCACGCGACGGTCACTGAACTCGGCGCGATAGAACCACTCGTTACCCGGCAGAGAGCCGGGGTTGGGGAACACGATGAAGCCGTCGGCCGGCGCCTTCACCTCGGTCCCGTCCGCTCGAACACCGATCACATCACCCTCGTGCAGGGGATCGAAGCTCTTCCACTCGCGAACGAACCGGTCATCGGGGTGGTCGCGGTCGATCACCTCAACCAGGCGCAGGACCTCCGGATCGTCCTGCCCCGGCGTGGCCGGGGCCTCGATCATGCCGAGATGAGCCAGCGTATTGAGGATCGCGTTGTAGGCGATCACAGGGGCCTGCGGGTCGTCGTGCTGGCCGCATTCCAGCGTCACCCCGTAACCGCCCTGCGAACGCATGTACTCGGTGGTGCCGATGCCGTAGCTGGGATCGGTGGAGAGCATCTGTGCGCGGTGGCTGGCATTCGGGTTCTTCATGCGCCGGGCGACCCCGCGCGCGTAGGTATCCAGCCAGCCCTCGACCATGCGCCGCGGGCCCAGGCAGGCGGCCAGGGCTTCCTCCTCGCCGGCGCGGGTGAAACCCTCCAGCCCGCCCTCGTTGTTCCGCGGGCCGAGCATGATGAACGGCTGACCGCCGGTATGAAACGAGTGCAGATCCAGCAGGACGTCGTGGGCCGCGAGCAACGGGCACAGTACATTGGCAATGCGGTCCTCGAAGTCCTGCGGGTCCTCGGTCACGCGCAGGTTGCGGTTCAGGTTGCGTTCGCCCATGCGCTGCCCCAACTGGTAGGCCAGCGGGTTCGTACGCGGAACCAGCGTCAGCGTCCCGCACTGCAGGCGGCGCGCGCCGCTCTCCAGCTCGTCATGCAGCCGCTCGGCCGCCTGCGTGCCGCAGGTCTCGTTGCCATGCACCGCGCCCAGCACGATCAGTCGCGGCCCCGGGGTCAGGCCGTGGAAGGTCAGGGAACGCATGGCGGTAGGATGCGGTTGGGACGACATAACGACAGCTCCGGCGAACGGGGAAACAGCCCGCCATTGTACGCACGCACCCCGCGAGCGCGAGCCTGACGTCGCCTCAAACGGGCGAGGTCACTCGCCGTGCGGCCCACTCCAGCAGTTGCTCGGGCGGCAGTGCGGGGCTGTACAGGTAGCCCTGGCCGAACTCGCAGCCATGCTCGATTAGAAAGCGGGCCTGCGCCTCGTTCTCCACGCCCTCGGCGATGACCTCCAGCTGCAGGTTGCGCGCCATCGCGATGATGGTGGATGCAATCAGCCGATCGGTCCCCTCTTCGTCCATCCGATCCACACCGTCGACGAAACTGCGGTCAATCTTCAGCACATCCAGCGGGAAGGTCTGCAGCACGGCGAGCGACGAATACCCGGTACCAAAGTCATCGATGGCCACCCGCACGCCCAGCGACTTCAATGCCTTGAGTCGCGTGACGGCCTGATCCCCCTGCTGCATCAGACCGGTCTCGGTGATCTCGAACTCCAGCTGACGAGCAGGAAACCCTGTCTCCCCAAGTATCGCACGCACCTGTTCCACCAGGTTGCCGCGCCGCAACTGCACCGGGGACAGATTGACCGACATCACCAGGTCCGGACTCACCTGGTCGAGCAGTTCGCGACCCTGGCGGCAGGCCTCGCGCAGCACCCATTCGCCAAGCGGGACCACCAGCCCTGTCTCCTCCGCGATCGGAATAAAGCGATCCGGACGGATACTCTCGCCCGACCCGGTACGCCAGCGCACCAGGGCCTCCACCCCCGTGAATCGGCCATCGACCAGCCGGACCTGCGGCTGAAAATGCACCGCCAGCTCGTCATTCTCCTGGTTCAGGGCATGACGCAGGCGGTTCTCCAGATCCAGCCGCTCGGCCGCCGCCTGGGTCAGATCCTCGGTATAGAAACTCCAGGTCTCGCGGCCCAGTGCCTTGGCGTGGTACATCGCCGCGTCGGCATGCTGTATGAGATCCACCACCGTATCGCCATCCGCCGGGAAGCGGCTGACGCCGATACTGGCGTTGACATAAACCACCTGCCCATCGTCCAGAACGAAGGGGCGCTGCAGCACCTCAAGCAGTGCCCGGGCTCTTTCCTCTGCCAATTCGTGCGTGTCGGCGGACTCGAGGACGGCTAGAAACTCGTCCCCGCCCAGCCGTCCGAGCAGGTCCGGGCTTTCCAGCACATCGGCCAGGCGCCGCGCGACCTCCAGCAACACCCGGTCGCCGACCGAATGCCCGAGGCTGTCGTTCAGGGTCTTGAACCGGTCCAGGTCCAGACAGAGAACGGCCAGACCGCGGCGCTCCGCACGCGCCCGCTCGAGCGCTCGCCCCAGCAATGTCTGCAACTGGCTGCGGTTGGGCAGATCGGTCAGCGAGTCATGCTGGGCGAGATACTCCAGCTCGTTCTGAGAGCGCTTGAGCGCGGACAGGTCCGTCAGCACCCCCGCGTAGTACTGCGGCTCGCCCCCCTCGTCACGCACCACATCCAGACTCAGCCACTGCGGATGGGTCTCGCCGGTGTACCGGCGATTCCAGACCTCGCCCTGCCAGTGCCCGGTGGCCCCCAGGGTCGCCCACATCTCGCGGTAGAACTCGGCGTCGTGCCGCCCCGACTTCAGGAACCGCGGGTTTCGGCCCAGGGCGTCGTGCTCGGAAAAGCCGCTAATCTCGGTAAACGCGGGATTGACCGCGACGATGCGGGCCGACAGGTCAGTGATCAGGATCCCGTCGCGGGTACTCTGGAACACGGCCGCCAGACGGCGCAGCCCCGTCAGCGCACGCCGGCGTTCCAGCGCAGCCCCGAGGTTCGCAGCGACGATACGGGCCATGTGCTCGTCCGCCGCACCCCAGGTCCGTCCCTGGCGCACCCGGTCCAGCCCGACGAACCCCCGATACTCCCCGCGCACGTACAACGGCGCCAGGAGCAGCGCGCGGGTCTGGACCGACTCGAACAGTTCCCTCTCGCCATCCGGCAAGTCAGCGATCCGGGTCTGGATCACCTCCCCCGCCCGCAGGCGTTCATCCCAGTGTGGCAGCACGGACTCGAGGCTCAGGTGGCGCAGGCTGGGTGGACGGATCGGAGGCTCCCCCTCGGGGTTTACCCAGAAGAACCGGTGCTGCTCCAGGGTCTCACGCTCGGAATCAGGCCCGGCATCCATCAGCACGTAAGTGCGATCAGCGCCCGTGACCCGCCCCAGCTCGCCCAGCAAGCGATTCATCACAATGGCCGGGTTTTCATTGCGCAGCAGGTTCAGGCTCAGGCCCGCAGCCGCCTCCAGTGACCGCTCGCGCTGTTCCAGCGCCTGCCAGGCGCGCAGTTTCTGCACCGCCAGTGCCGCCAGACGCGCGAACTCCTCGAGCTGCTCGCGTTCCTCCGGACGCGGCAGTCGCGCATCAGCCAGGTAGACCGCAAACGTCCCCAGCACATGTCCGTCAGCGTCGCGAAAGGGGAACGACCAGCAGGCTCGAAACCCGGCCTGCGCCGTCGCCTCTTCCAGCCCGGACCAGTAGGGGTGTGACTGCGTATCCTCGACCAGCACCGGCTGGCCGGACCAGGCCGCCGTACCACAGGACCCGACCCCGTCGGCCACCGGAATCGGGCTGGTCACCGACCGCAGGGCCTCCGGTATGCGCGGGCCGGCCGCGCCCACCAGTTGGTCTCCATCTGCGTCCACCAGCATCACACAGCCATGCAGGTCCGGATTCAGGGACTCCAGCCCCAGCACCAGATCCTCCAGCAGTGCGGGATCACGCTCGCCCGTGGCGATCCGGTCCAGGATGTTCGCCCGGATCTCCTGAATACGCTGGTTGCGCACGCGTTCGGTAACGTCAATCAGGGTCCCGGTGAAAGGCCGCTGGTCCCGCTCGGACTGCCGGGCGCGCAGTCGCAGTTCGCACCAGCGAATCCCACCTTCACGACTTTGCAGACGCACCTCGCCAATGCCGCGTGTCTCGCCGGTCTCCAGTACCTCGCGAACAAGCTCGCCGACGCGTCCCCGGTCTTCCGCCACCACGAAATCGACCAGCGGCCGCCCGAGGGTCTGTTCCAGCACAAACCCGGTGATTTCGGACCAGGCGGGATTGGCAAAGACCCAGCGCCCCTGCTGATCCAGATGAAAAAAGACATTGCCCGCCTGATCAATCACCTCGCGGTAGCGGCGCTCACTCGCCGCCAGGGCGGCACGCTCGCGGCGCAGGCGGGCGTGTACATGGACCTGGTCGAGTACGGCGGGCAGGCCCTTGAGGTACCCCTCGCTTTTCAGCACGTAATCGTCCACGCCCATACGCAGGGCCCGGGCGGCCAGCTCCTCGGTGCCCTGCCCGGTCAGCAGCACGACGGGCAGATCCAGTCCGCGTTCATGGCGGACGATACGCGCCAGCTCCAGACCATCCATCGCGGGCAGACGATAGTCGACCAGCAGCAGGTCCAGCGCCAGGGGTTCCTCCGGCGAACTCGGCAGGACCTCCAGGGCGGCCTCCGCCGTACGTTGCACCGTGAGGTGGATATTCGGGGCGCGCCGCGCCAGCTCGCGACGCGCCAGGCCGATATCGAACTCGTTGTGCTCGACATACAGGACCGCCAGCGGCTCGCGCGCGTCCGCCACACGCAGATTTCGGTACGACCGCGCATCGACGATCCGCGCGGGAAGCCGTTCGAGATACCCTTCGGCCTTGGTCAGGTAGTCGTCCGCCCCGGAGCGGAAGGCCGCGATGACCGTCTCCTGCTCGCCATGCCCGGTCAGGACGATCACCGCCTCGGGGCGCCCCTGGTCGCGCAGCTCGGCCACCAGATCCAGCCCGTTGCCATCCGGCAGACGCAGGTCCACCAGCACACAATCGAACGTCTGGTCTGCCAGTGCTTCGCGCGCCCCTGCGAGGGTGTCCGCCACGGCGACCTGAGCCGAAGGGACGCCGCGCTCGATGGAACGGCGCTGCAGATCGGCATCGGCCGCCTGGTCTTCGACCACGAGTACATGCATAGGGGGATTCCGTCAGGGCGTCAGCGTGGGTGCTGGTTCAGCAGACACCAGTACAGTTCGACGTGTTCGGCGACCTCCATGAACTTTGTGAAGTCGACCGGCTTCACAATGTAGGAGTTGGCCCCGGCATCGTAGGCGGTATGGATATCGCGATCCTCACTGGACGAGGTCAGCATTACCACCGGGATACGCCCGAACTCCGGGTGTGCCCGCACCGCGCGCAACACCTCCAGGCCACTGATCTTCGGGAGCTTGATATCCAGCAGTATCACGGCGGGTGGTTCCTGCTCGCCGGACTCCCAGCGCTGCAGACAAGCCAGGGCCTCCTCGCCGTCGCGGGCGATCTCCAGCGGGTTGGCCAGGTTCCGGCGGTCAAAGGCCCGCTGCATCAGATCGATGTCCACGGGGTTGTCTTCGACCACCAGGATGGCCGGCTGACGGGCGTTCGGACTCATAGGGGAAGCTCCAGTCGGAAGGTGGCGCCGGCATCGGGGCGCCCTTCGCACTCGATGCGGCCCCCAAGACGCTGCAATGCCCGGCGCACCAGGGCCAGGCCCACCCCGGTACCCGGGTAGTCCTCGGCCCGGTTCAGGCGCTGGAAGATCTCGAAGATGCGTTCCTGAAATGCCATGTCGAATCCAATCCCGTTGTCGCTCACGGCCACGTGGAGCATCTCGCCCCGGGGTTCGGCCGTCACCGCAATGCGCGGATCTTCGCGCGGAGCGCTGAACTTCAGGGCATTGTCGATCAGGTTGCGCAAGGCCAGCGAAAGCCCGTCCGGATCGGTCTGCAGTTCGAGGTCCGGTGGCACATCGACGGCAATCTCGGCACGTTCACGCAGTGCGGGATCAAGGCCGTCGAGCACCTCCTCGATCAGCGGTTGCAGACGCACACCGCGTTGTTCCAGGGGACGGCGTTCCATCCTCGAGTAGTCGAGCAGGTCACCGATCAGCTCGTTCATCTGCGCGACCCCGGCCCGGATGTTGCGGATGAACATCTGGCCTTCCGCATCCAGCACATTGCCGTAATCGGACTCCAGCAGCTGGCTGTAGCCGTCGATGCCTCGCAGAGGTGCCTTGAGGTCGTGCGAGACGGCATAGGAAAACGATTCCAGCTCCTGGTTCGCTGCCTCCAGGGCTGCTGTACGCTCGCGTACCCGGGCCTCCAGCTCGGCATTGAACTGCCGCAGCTCGCCCTCCGCCTGCTGCAGGTCCGTGATGTCCAGCATGGTCCCCTGTACGGCGTGCAGACCATCGTCACGCTCGACCACGGAATCCACCGTCAGACTGAACCAGCACTCGCTCCCGCGCGAAGGGTGGCGGCGCAGCCGGAACCGCTGACCGGTGCCCTCGTGGCCCGGCGAAAGGTGACGCAGCACGTCCTGCAGCGGTTCCACGTCGCCGGCATCGGGGTCGAACTGTACCTCCCAGACATCGCCCAGGCTCGGCGTATAGCGTTGCGGGTCCAGGCCCATCAATTCATACAAATAATCGGACCACCACAACTGCCCGGTCTCGATGACGTAGTCCCAGGAACCCAGACCCGCATGGCGCTCGGCATGGGTCAGGCGGTCCATCTGCCGGTTCAGGGCCTGCTCGGCCTTCTTGCGCGGTTCGATGTTACGCAGGGTCACCAGCAGCAGGCGCTCGTCGGCGATCTCGGTCGCCTGCAGGTTCGCCTCCACCCAGAAAGCGTGGCCGTCGCGGTGGCGCGCGCGCCATTCGAACACGATCTGCTCGCCCCGCCGTGCACGGTCAATCAGGGCCTGCTGGCGCTCGACCTCGTATCCGGGCTCGCGGGCGCTGAGATCCGTGACGGTGCAGCGCAGGATCTCCTCACGCTCGTAGCCATACATGGCCAGCGCCGCGGCGTTCGCTCCGACAAAGGCGCCCGTCTCGAAGTCCTGCAGCAGGATGCCCTCCTGCACATTGTCGAAGATGGCGCGAAAGCGCTTCTCACTGTCGCGGAGATTGCGCTCGGCCTGCACCCGTTCGGTCACGTCCATCAGCAGGCCGTGAAAGCGGCGAACCTCGCCAGTCGGATCTCGCTCCAGCCAGGTCCGGTCCTCGACCCAGATCCAGTGCCCACCGCCCACATCCAGGCGGTAGTACTGCAGATACTCGTCCGGCCCGCGCTCCATGTGCCGGGACACGTCCTCGACGATGGCCTCGCGGTCTTCGGGATGAATCCTCTGGGAATAGTCGGCCGCACCGGACAATAGCGCCTCCGGCTCGATCCCCCAGCGCCGCACGTTCGGGGAGACATACACCACGGGCCAGCCCGGACGCGCAGCCCACTCGATGGTGACCACCGGCGAGCGATTGACCACCTCGGTCAGATAGCGCGCTTCGGCCGAGGCCCGGTCACGGGCCGCGAGCACCCAGTACAGCAGCAGGAACAGCACGACCGCGGTCACGCTGACATAGAGAAAACCCTTGACCGTCTGCAGCCAGCCCAGCATCTGGACGTCATCCACCAGCCACAACAACGCCTGATCGGACAGCCCGATCCAGAGCAGTCCGGCCGCCAGATAGACCAGCGCCACCCAGCTGGCCGTGCGCCAGGCGCTGAGCGCCTTGCCGGTGGATGGGCCCCTATCCCGTGCCTCGCGCTCCAACCCATTCCCCTGCCCGCGCGGAAACCCGCTTGTGTATTGCTACTTTAGTCTGAGAATCCGCCACCCGCGCCGGGGTTGCAAGAACGATCGACGCACGCGCCTGACGGGCCCTTTCACCACGCGCGTTGATGTGCTCATCACGAGCGCAGGATGGTACCCTTGGCGCTGGTTTCCGCTATGCCGGCGTACATGTTCAAGACACTGGAAAAAGCCTCGCTCAACACCCGCCAGCCAGCCGCCGAGGTGCTGGAAAACCTCAAGCTGAATCCGGACGGCCTGATCCCCGCGATCGCCCAGCAGTTCGACAGCGGCGAGGTCCTGATGATGGCCTGGATGAACCGCGAGGCGCTGGACGAGACCCTGCGCACCGGGCGCGTGTGCTACTACTCGCGCTCGCGCCAGGCGCTGTGGCGCAAGGGCGAGCAGTCGGGTCAGGTGCAGCAGCTGCAGTCCCTGCACCTGGACTGCGACGGCGACACCATCCTGCTGAAGGTCGACCAGACCGGTCCCGCTTGCCATACCGGCCGGCGCAGCTGCTTCTACGTGCAGGTGGACAACGACGAGGTCGTGATCACCAGCGACCCGGAGATCGCCCCCGAGACCCTGTACGGCCACAAGGACGACCCGCAATGAGCACCACCCCCGGTCGCGAGCTGATCCTGCACAACACGCTCGGCGGGCGTGACGAGCCCTTTCGTCCGCAGGACCCCGAGCGCGTCACGCTCTATGTCTGCGGCCCTACCGTCTACAACCGGGTGCACGTGGGCAATGGCCGCCCGGTGGTGGTGTTCGACGTGCTCTTTCGCGTACTGCGCGAGCTCTACGGCCCGGAGCACGTAATTTACGCGCGCAACATCACCGACGTCGACGACAAGATCAACAAGGCCGCGGCGGAGAACGGCGAGCCGATCGCCGCGCTGACCGAACGCTACACCCGGGCCTTTCACGAGGACATCGCCGAGCTGGGCACGCTGCCACCGACCCTCGAGCCGCGCGCCACCGATCACATCCAGCCGATGATCGAGCTGATCGAACGGCTGATCGAGCGCGGCCATGCCTACCCGGCCGAGGGACACGTGCTGTTCGACGTCACCTCCTACCCGGACTATGGCGCGCTGTCCGGGCGCACGCTGGAAGACATGCAGGCCGGCGCCCGGGTCGAGGTCGCCCGCTACAAGCGCCACCCCGGCGACTTCGTGCTGTGGAAGCCGGCCGCCGAGGGCGAACCGGGCTGGGACAGCCTTTGGGGCTATGGCCGCCCCGGCTGGCACCTCGAATGCACCGCGATGATCCGCAGCCACCTGGGCGCAATGATCGACATCCACGGCGGCGGGCACGATCTCGTGTTCCCCCACCACGAGAACGAGATCGCCCAGGGCTGCGCGGCGGAGGGCTGCACCGAGCACGGCACGTACTACGCCCGTTACTGGGTGCACAACGGGCACGTGACCATCGACGGCGAGAAGATGTCCAAGTCGCTGGGCAACTTCCAGCTGCTGCATGACCTGCTGCAGGCCTGGCCAGGCGAAGTACTGCGCATGGCGCTGCTGTCGCGCCACTACCGCGCGCCACTGAATTTCTCCGAAGACACCCTGACCCAGTCGCGCAATGCCCTGAACGGGCTCTATCGCGTCCTGCGCGATCACGCCGATGTCGAACCAGCACCCGTAAACGCCGCCGACACGCCGGTGTTCACCGCCCTGCTCGACGACCTGAACACCCCCGGGGGCATCACCGCCCTGCACCGCCTGGCCGATGCCCTGGCCGCGGCCGGCGACCCGGCCGAACGCGCCCGCCTGAAAGGCGAACTGACAGCCGGCGCCGGGCTTCTCGGGTTGCTGCAGCAGGACCCGACGGCCTGGTTCCAGGGGGATGGCGAGGACCCCGGGCTTGCCGCCTGGGTGGAGGAACGCATCGCCGCGCGGCAGGCCGCGCGCAAGAACCGCGACTTTGCCACCGCCGACGCCATCCGCGACGAGCTCACCGCCCGCGGGATCGAACTCGAGGACACCCCGGAGGGGACACGCTGGCAGCGCAGCGGGAGCGTCGCCTGAACATGGGCCGCCGCCTCATCCGGCGACTCCTGCTGGGCCTGGCACTGCTGATCCCGGGCCTTGCCCTGGCACACCCCCACGCCTGGATCGACCTGCGCGTGGGGCTGGTGTTCGACGACAACGGCCAGCTGGAGCGCATGCAGCAAGCCTGGCTGATCGATCCGACCTACAGCCACATGCTGCTGGAAGAGATGACCCGGGACCTGGAAGGTGATATCGGGATCGAGGAGGCGCTGGATCGGGTGGCCGAGCGCATGCTGGAAAACCTGGCTGCCTACGACTACTTCACCGAACTGCACCACGACGACGCGGAGATCGCGGTCCCCCGGGCGGAAAACGCCCGGCTCTCGCTGGAGGATCGACGGCTTTATCTGCGCTTCGACCTGCCGCTGGCCGAACATGACCTGGAAGACGCCAACGGCTTCACGTATCGCGTGTTCGACCCGACCTACTGGATCGAGGTCCTGCATGATGCGGACGACGTGGTGCATATCGAAAATCGCCAGGGCTGCGAGGTGCAGATCGAAGAGGCGCGCCCGGACCCGCAGTTGATGCGCTATGCCGCCACCCTGGAACGCCAGGACCGCAGTCCTGTCGACAATCTCGGACGCTACTTCGCCGAGACCGCCACCCTGCAATGCCGGAACCGCTCGGACTGAGCGCGACCACACAGGATTAGAACGAAAAACCGTTCGATGAATCCGCAGGACAGCGTTATAGTGTAACGATATGATCGTCGCCCCCGCCCATCGACTGAACGGCCTCGCTGCTGCCCTGATTCTCCTGACCCTGGGGCTCTCCCTGTTGCTGGGTGCTTTCAGCGCCCACGCCGGCGAATCGGCCCATCCGCTGGGTGGCGGCGCCCCCGCGGGCGAGGCCGAGGAAAGCCCGTCCCCGCCGGATGCCACCACCGGACCCATGCCCGAAACGCTGGCCAAGCCCCCCGGAGCGCTCGAGCGCGTCACCGCCTGGATGCTCCAGACCCAGCGCCAGTTGCATCGCGACCTGACCCAGGGACTGCATGCCCTGCGCGACGCCCCCACCGCCCAGACGGCCGGCGCCCTGATCCTGATCAGCCTGCTGTACGGCATCTTCCACGCGGCCGGCCCGGGACATGGCAAGGCCGTGATCAGCGCCTATCTGCTGACCCAACCCCAGAACCTGAAGCGCGGCATCCTTCTCTCCACCGTCTCGGCGCTGGCCCAGGGGGTCACGGCCATCGTGCTGGTCGGGGTGCTAATCGGCCTGCTCGGCTGGCTGGCACGCGATACGCTGGGCCAGGTGCGCACCCTGGAGATCGCCAGTTTTGCGCTGGTCGCCCTGCTGGGCATCTGGCTGATGCTGCGCGCCCTGCGCCATGCCTGGCGCCTGCACAAGGCCCATGCCCAGGCCCGCGCTGAGGCCCGGCACAACCACGGGCACACAGACCACCACCATGATCACCATCACACTCACGACGACCACTGCGGTTGCGGCACCCCGCATCATGTCGACCCGAACCACAGCGGGACCTGGTGGGGCACGGTCGCGGCCGTGGGCATCCGCCCCTGTTCCGGCGCGGTGCTGATCATGGCGGTCTCGGCGGCCCTGGGCCTGGCCTGGGCCGGCGTGCTGGCCGTACTCGCCATGTCGCTGGGGACCGCAGCCACGGTATCCGTTCTGGCCACGCTGGCCGTCTCCGCACGCGACTGGACCCGCCGCTGGCTGGGCCCGACCCGCGTCGGCCGCCTGACCTACGTGGGCCCGGCCTTCGGGCTCGCCGGCGGCGGCATCATCGCACTGATCGGCATCAGCCTGGTGATCGGGGCCGCCGCCTACCGGCCCGCCGCCCACCCGCTGGGACTGTAGAACGCCACAGACGCCAAGGTTGCCGCACGGGTCCGGGTCCTCTAACGTCCCGAACATACTCCAAGCTGCGAGACGCGCCGATGTCCGATTCCGCGATCCGTCCCGACCAGGCCCCGACCCTCCCCTCGCTGTTCCGTGTCCGTGTCGAACAGACACCGGATGCCCCGGCCTACCGCCACTACAACACCGCGCGCGAGGCGTGGCAGCAGACCTCCTGGCGCGAGATGGGCGCGATGGTGGATCGCTGGCAGGCCGCACTGGCCGCGGAGGGCCTCAAGCCCGGCGAGCGTGTCGCATTGATGCTCGGCAACTCGCGCGAGTGGGTCGCGTTCGACCAGGCGGCGATGGGGCTGGGGCTGGTCCCGGTCCCGCTGTACACCGACGATCGTCCGGACAACGTCGCCTACATCATCGGCCAGACGCAGGCACGCATCCTGCTGCTGGGCGAGAGCGCCCACAGCCGCCGGCTGTCCGAGCACTTCGAGAACATGCCGTCGCTGCGGCGCATCGTGAACATCGGCGGCGAGGACACGGAGCCGGACGACGACCGCGTGACCGAGCTGGAAGACTGGCTCACGCGGCACGAAGCCACCGAATTCCACCACCCGGACCTCGATCCGGAGGCCATGGCCACGATCGTCTATACGTCCGGCACCACCGGGCGCCCCAAGGGCGTAATCCTCTCGCACCGCAACATCCTGGAGAACGCCTGGGCCTCCTCGCAGGCCGGCCCGCTGTCGCCCGCCGACCGGTTTCTGTCGTTCCTGCCGCTGTCGCACATGCTGGAACGCACCGCCGGGCTGTACATGCCCATGCTGATCGGTGCCGAGGTCGCCTTCGCGCGCTCCATTCAGGCCCTGGGAGAGGACCTGGTCAACGTGCGCCCCACCGTGCTGATCTCGGTGCCGCGCATCTACGAACGCGTACATGGCCGCATCCAGGCGGGGCTAAAACAGAAATCGGGCCTCGGCCGCGCCCTGTTCAAGGCAACCGTCAGCATCGGCTGGAAGCGCTTCGAGCACCAGCAGGGCCGGGGCGGCTGGTCCCCCGGTTTCCTGCTCTGGCCCGTACTGGAGCGCATTGTCGCGCGCAAGGTGCTGGACCGCCTGGGCGGCGAGCTACGCTTCGCGGTCTGCGGCGGCGCTCCCCTGCCCCCACCAATCGCCCAGTTCTTCATCGGCCTGGGCCTGCCGGTACTGCACGGATACGGAATGACCGAGGCCAGCCCGGTGGTCACCGTGAACACCCCGGACGACAACCTCCCCGCCTCGATCGGCAAGCCGCTGCCCGGAGTGGAAATCAGGATCGGCGAGATGGACGAACTGCTCACCCGCAGCCCTTGCGTGATGCTCGGCTACTGGAAGAACGAGGAGGCCACCCGCGAGACCATCGACGAAGACGGCTGGCTGCACAGTGGCGACCAGGCCCGCATCGACGACAGCGGGCATGTATTCATCACCGGGCGCATCAAGGACATCCTGGTGCTGACCAACGGCGAGAAGGTCCCGCCGGCCGACATGGAGATGGCGATCGCGCTGGATGCGCTGTTCGACCAGGTGATGATCGTGGGCGACAACCGCTCCTTCCTGACCGCGCTGGTCGTGCCGGAGCCGGAGGCCTGGGCCTCTTTTGCCAGCGACCATGACCTCGACGCCGAGACCGAGGGCCGGCTGCCACGCAAGGCCGAACGCGCCCTGCTGCAGCGCATCCAGTATCAGCTACGCGACTTCCCCGGCTACGCCAAGATCCGCCATGTGCATGTGACCCACGAGGCCTGGTCCGTGGACAACGGCATGCTGACCCCGACCATGAAGCTCAAGCGCCCGGTGATCGTCGAGCACTACAGCGAGGCCATCGAGGCGATGTACGCCGGCCACGACGGTCGCTAAGACCCGCGTCGGGCTCGTGATTCAGCGGCCATGTGCATCCAGGTGGCGCGCGAGCGCCGAGACCAGGGGTTTCATGAAGTACTGACTGTCGGGGACCACCGTCGGATGCACCCCGTGGGCGCGCAGCTCGTCGGCCACCACCGGGCCGATCGCGGCGACGACGGTGCGGCCGAGCGCCGCCAGCAGCGAATCCTGATACCCCGAGTCACGGGCAACGCGCAGCAGGCGCCGCACCTGGGCCTGGCTGGTGAAGGCGATCGCATCCACATCCCCCGCGATCATGGCCTCGATCAATCCAGTCACTCGCCCGGCCTCGGCGGCATCCGCATAGCGATAGGGCCAGACGGGAAAGTCCTCGGCACCGGCCTGCTCCAGAAACCCGAGCAGGCGCCGGTTGGGCTCCGCGCCGTAGAGCTGTAGCCCGATACGCCGCCCGGCCAGATCCTGTCCAGAAAGGGTTTCGATAATGCCCTCGGTCGTCGGGGCCACCGCGACCGCATCCGGCCGCACGCCGAAGGGCTTCATCACCCGCCCCGGCTTGGGGCCGCGCACCAGGGTCGGCGTCCGCCTCACGGCCGCCAGCCAGTCGTCCTCGCATCCGGCACGCTGCGCAAAGCCGGTCAGGCGGGTGAAGCCCTCGCCGGTCAGGAAGATCAGGCAATCGAACGGCGCCGCGATGGCCTTGTCCAGCCAGGTCTCGATCGCCACGCGGTCGGGGCTGTCGTGGATCGCGATCAGCGGGCAGCGCCAGACCTCGGCCCCGCGCCGCTCCAGCAGGCCGGCGAAGACCTCCAGCGCCCGGCTCTCCGGGAGCGCGACCCGGCAGCCGGCAAGCTCGCCGGAGACCGCACGCGCACGGATCGCCGGTCCGCTCACGCCGCGCTCGCGGACGCGGACCCCGGCATCGGCTGCGGGAACGTCGCAGCGGCACCGGCATCCGGCCGGAACCAGGCCAGGCGCTGATGACAGGCGGCGACCTCGCCGATCACGACCAGACTGGGCGAACCGACCTGTTCGCGTTCGGCCCGGGCCGCCAGGGTGTCCAGCGTGCCGGTCACGACGCGCTGATGCGCGGTGGTGCCGTTCTCGATGATCGCGGCCGGGGTCCGCCCGGCCCGGCCCGCACCCTTGAGCCCGCGGCAGATCTCCCCCAGCCCCTTGCGGCCCATATAGAACACCAGCGTCTCGCGGGTGTTCGTCAACTGCGACCAGTCCACGTCCAGCCGGCCCTCGCGGGTATGGCCGGTAATGAAGCGCACGGACTGGGCATGATCACGGTGGGTTAGCGGGATGCCCGAATAGGCGGAACAGCCACTGGCCGCGGTGATGCCGGGCACCACCTGGTAGGCCACGCCGTCGCGGGCGAGCACGTCCAGCTCCTCGCCGCCGCGGCCGAACACAAACGGGTCGCCGCCCTTCAGCCGTGCCACGCGCTTGCCCTCGCGCGCCAGCCGGGAGAGCAGCGCGCTGATCGCCTCCTGCGGCACGCAGTGGTGGTCACGCTCCTTGCCGACATAGAAGCGCTCGGCCTCGCGCCGGGCCAGGTTCACCACCTCGGAGGACACCAGGCGATCGTAGACGACCACGTCGGCCTGCTGCAGCAGACGCAACGCGCGGAAGGTCAGCAGGTCCGGATCACCCGGACCGGCACCGATCAGGTAGACCTCGCCCGGCGTGGCGGCATCCGCTTCATTCAATTCTTGCTCCAAGCGCTCTGCCGCCGCGTCCATGCGCCCGGCCAGGGCCAGCTCGGTGGCCGGCCCGGCAAAGGCCCGCTCCCAGAAGGCGCGCCGCGCGTTCACACTGTCGAAATGGGCGCGCACCCGGTCGCGCAGGCAACCGGCGAGATCCGCCAGGCGCCCGTAGCCGGTCGGGATCAGGCTCTCGATCTTCGCGCGCAGCAGACGCACCAGCACCGGTGCCCGGCCACCGGAGCCGATCGCGATGGTCAGCGGGCCGCGCTCGACGATGGCCGGCAGGATGAAGCTGCAAAGCTCCGGCTGGTCGGCCACGTTCACCGGGATCGCACGCGCGATGCAGTCCTCGGAGACCTGGCGGTTCACCGCCGCGTCATCGGTGGCGGCGATCACGATCGCCGCTTCACCCAGGCATTCGGTGTCATAGATACCCGGCTCGCGGGTGATCGGCTCCGGGTGCTCGCGCAGCAGACGCTCGGCGGCCTCGCTGTACGCAGGGGCCCGAAGGCGCACCCGCGCCCCGGCCTCCAGCAGCAGCGCTGCCTTGCGCGTTGCCACCGGGCCGGCCCCGACCACCAGGGCCTCACGGCCGTGCAACTGCATATAGATCGGCAGGTGTTCCATGCTCATCCCTCCCGCGCCACGGGATCCGTGGGCGCCTCGGATTCTTCATTCAACAGGGTCTGGATCTCGGGGCGGCAGGAGCCGCAGTTGGTACCGGCCTCGAGACAGGCACCCACGGCCTCGCAGGTCGCCAGCCCCTGCTCACGGATCGCCGTGCGGATGCGCGTCTCGTCCACGCCGAAGCAGGCGCAGACCAGGCGCCCGCGCGCGACCTGGCCGTTCGGCGGACGCCCCGTGAGCAGGGCCATGCGTTCGTCATCCGTGATCGACTCGGCTGCGAACAGACCGCCCAGCCATTCGCGCTCGGGCAGGCCCCGATCGGGCCCCGCGAACAGCACGCAGGCGAGCCGGCCCCCATGAATGCGCGCGACGCGGTAGCGACCACCCGCCGGGTCGGCGAACTCCAGCCACTCGCCGGGGCCATCCAGCCGTGCCCGCCAGTCGGCGATCTCGGGTGGCGCGCCACGTCCGGCCAGTTCGACGCGCAGATGCCGCGGGCCGCGCGCGGTCACCGCGTAGTCGGCCTCCGGCAGGGCCACGGGTTCGCGGCTCAGTACGAAGCCGTGCCAGTCCATCGCCGCCGGGCGCACCGAGACGGCGGTGTGCTTGAACGCCGGCTGCCCGGAGACCGGATCGACATGCGCGGGCACCAGGGCATCCACCCGCGCCAGCCGCGCGATCGGGCGGCTCCAGTGCATCGGCACAAACACGCTGCCGGGGCGTTGCTCACGGCTCACCTGCACCCGCGCCAGCAAACGCCCATGTCGGCTGGTCACCTCGGCCAGATCGCCCGCCTGCACACGGAACAGGCCGGCATCCACCGGATGGATCTCGACGAACGGTTCCGGCTGATGGGCACTCAGGCGCGGGGTACTCGCAGTGCGGGTCATGCTGTGCCACTGGTCACGGATGCGGCCGGTGTTCAGGCGCAGCGGGTACTCGGCATCGACTGGATCGGTTGGCGATTGCGGACTGACCGCCGCGAGCCGCGCACGACCGTTGGCCGTAAAGAAGCGGCCATCGGCGTAGAGCTGCGCCGTACCCGCCTCGGCTCCGGCGGGCAGCGGCCACTGCACCGGTTCGAGGGCCTCAAAGGCGGCCGCGTCGGTCGTGGCCAGTGCGCCGATGTCGAAGTCGCGCGTGCCGTCGTTTTCGAACGCGGACAGGGCCGCATGCTCGCGGAAAATCTCCACCGGCTGCGTATAGGGGAAGGCCTCGGCAAAGCCCAGGCGGCGGGCGACCTCGGCCAGCGCCCACCAGTCGTGACGCGCCTCGCCCGGGGGTTCCCGGAACGGGCGCTGGCGCGAGATGCGCCGCTCGGAATTGGTCACCGTGCCGTCCTTCTCGCCCCAGGTGGTCGCTGGCAACAGCACGTCGGCCACGCGGGTTGTCTCGGTCTCGCGCACGCAGTCGGAGACCACGACCAGCGGGCAGTCGCGCAGGGCCCGCTCGAAGCGTTCGGCTTCGGGCAGGCTGAACAAGGGATTGGTGCCGATAATCCAGATCGCCTTCACCTGCCCCGACTCGACCGCGCGGAACAGATCCAGCGCCTTGAGCCCCGGCTTGCGGGCGAGATTCGGTGCATTCCAGAAGCGACTTACGCGATCCAAAGACACTTCGTCGAAGCCCATGTGCGCGGCCAACTGGCTGGCCAGTCCGCCGACCTCGCGCCCACCCATCGCATTGGGCTGACCGGTCAGCGAGAACGGGCCCATGCCCGGGCGGCCGATGCGGCCGGTGGCCAGGTGCACGTTGAGGATCGTCCCGGCCTTGTCCACACCGCTGTCGGACTGGTTGATGCCCTGACAGAACGCGGTCACGGCCCGCTCCGTTCGAGCAAACCAACGGAAGAAGGTGGCCACCGCTTCGGGGTCCAGTTCGCAGGTCTCGGCGGTCACGGCAATCGACGGGCTGGAGGCGCGGGCCGCCGCCAGGGCGTCGGCAAAGCCGTCGACATGGCGTTCCAGGAATGCCGGGTCCAGGGCATCCTCGCGGCGCAGGTGATCCAGCAGGCCGTTGAACAACCAGGCATCCGTGCCCGGCGCCAGCGGCAGGTGCAGATCGGCCGCCTGGGCGGTGGCCGTGCGCCGCGGGTCGATCACCACCAGCTTCATCTCCGGGCGCGCCGCGCGGGCGGCCTGCAGGCACTGGAACAGGACCGGGTGCGCCCAGGCCATGTTGGAGCCCGTCACCACGACCAGATCGGCCTGCTCGAGATCGGTATAGCTCCCCGGCACGCCGTCCACGCCGAAGGCACGGGTATGGGCGGCCACGGCCGTGGACATGCAAAGCCGGGAGTTGGTGTCGATATTGGCCGAGCCGACAAAGCCCTTCATCAGCTTGTTGGCGACGTAGTAATCCTCGGTCAGGATCTGCCCGGAGACATACAGGGCAACCGCATCCGGCCCGTGCACCGCGATGGTCTCGCGAAAGCCGTCCGCCACATGATCCAGCGCGGTCTCCCAATCGACACGCCGCCCGCCGATCTCCGGGTGCAGCAGCCGGGCCTCGTCGCCGAGGGTCTCGGCCAGTGCCGCGCCCTTGGAGCACAGGCGCCCGGCATTCGCCGGATGGGCGGGGTCGCCGCGCACCGCGACCGGAAACTCGCCGTCCGGCGTCGCGGTCACCGCCACGCCGCAGCCCACTCCGCAATAGGGGCAGGTGGTGCGGGTCACCGACTCGGGCGCGGCCATCTCAGCCCGCCTCGCGGCAGGCGACCGGCACCTCAGCGGTATCATCCGCGGCGTCGCCCGTGGCGCCGGAGAAATCCAGCCACACCTGACCGTCGGTCACCCGTATCGGGAAGGCATGGGTACAGCCACTGTCCGCCCCGGTGGCCTCGCCGGACTGCAGGTCGATCACCCAGTTGTGCAGCGGGCAGGTCACGCGCTCGCCGTGGACGATGCCCTGCGACAGCGGCCCGCCCTTGTGCGGGCACTGGTCGCGCAGGGCAAACACGCGGTCATCCGCGGCGCGGAACACGGCGATGTCGCCGTTCGGACTCGCCACTACGCGCGCACCCAGCGGCGGGATGTCCTCGAGCGGACAGATCGCAAGCCAGCTCATGCCGACACCCCCTGGCGCGGGGGCGCGTCCACCGGCGTGATCGGAATGAACTCGTGCGCCGCATGCCCGGCGGCCCGCTCGGCCCAGGGGTCCACCTGCGCCACCTCCTGCGACTCCAGGAAGCGGGCGTACAGTGCCGCGCGGTTCTCGGCGTCGTCCACCAGGCGTTCCTTCACCCGGGTCAGCCCGACGCGCTCGATCCACGGGGCGGTGCGTTCCAGGTAGCGCGCGTCTTCGCGGTAGAACTGCATGAAGGCCCCGGCATATTCCAGCACCTCGGCCTCGGTCTCCACCTTGCAGAGGAAGTCGGTGGCGCGCACCTTCACCCCGCCGTTGCCGCCCACGTGCAGCTCGTAGCCCGAGTCCACGCAGACCACGCCCAGGTCCTTGATCGTGGCCTCGGCGCAGTTACGCGGACAGCCAGAGACCGCCATCTTGAACTTGTGCGGGGTCCAGGAGCCCCAGCTCATCCGTTCCAGCTGGATGCCGAGTCCGGTCGAGTCCTGGGTGCCAAAGCGGCACCACTCGGAGCCGACACAGGTCTTCACCGTACGCAGGGCCTTGCCGTAGGCATGGCCGGAGACAAACCCGGCGTCGCCGAGATCGCGCCACATCGCCGGCAGGTCGGCCTTCTTCACCCCCAGCAGGTCGATGCGCTGGCCGCCGGTGAACTTGACCGTGGGCACCTGGTAGCGCTCGGCCACCTCGGCGATCGCGCGCAGCTCGGCCGGGGTGGTCACCCCGCCCCAGATGCGCGGCACGACGGAATAGGTACCGTCCTTCTGGATGTTGCCGTGGGCGCGCTCGTTGATGAAGCGCGACTGGGCGTCGTCCTGGTAGTCCTTCGGCCAGGCCGCCAGCAGGTAGTAGTTGAGCGCCGGACGGCAGACATGGCAGCCGTTCGGGGTCTTCCAGTCGAGGGCCTCGAACACCGCGTCCATGGTCTTCAGGCCGTCGCGGGTGATCGCCGCGCGAACCTCGTCGTGACTGTGATCGGTGCAGGCGCAGACGGGCTTTTTCGCCGGGGCATCGGAGTAGTCACCGCCCAGCGTGGTCGCCAGCAGCGACTCGACCAGTCCGGTGCAGGAACCGCAGGAGTTCGAGGCCTTGGTGTGGGCACGCACGTCCTCCAGCGTGAACAGCTTGTGCTCGCTGATCGCCTGGACGATCTCGCCCTTGCACACGCCATTGCAGCCGCAGATCTCGGCGTTGTCCGGCATCGCCGCCACGCGCGAGGCCTCGTCGCCATGACCGGAGTCGCCGATATGCGCCTGGCCGAACAGCAGGTTCTCGCGGATGTCGGCCACTGGCGTTCCGTCCCGCATCAGCTGGAAGTACCAGGAGCCGTCCAGGGTATCGCCGTACAGCACGGCCCCCTGGATGCGGTTGTCCTTCAGCACCAGGCGCTTGTAGACGCCGCGCGCGGCATCCTTGAACACCAGGTCCTCGGTGGTCTCGTCGCCGGTGAAGTCGCCGGCGGAGAACAGGTCGATCCCGGTCACCTTCAGCTTGGTGGAGGTCATCGAGCCCTCGTAGCGCCCAATGCCGTACTCGGCCAGGTGGTTGGCGCAGACCTTCGCCTGCTCCCACAGGGGCGCGACCAGGCCGTAGGTGGCGCCGCGGTGCTGCACACACTCGCCGACCGCGTAGATCGACGGGTCATAGGTCTGCATCGTGTCGTTCACCACCACGCCGCGCTCGCAGTGCAGCCCGGCGGACTCGGCCAGCGCGGTGTTCGGACGGATGCCGACCGCCATCACCACCAGATCCGCCTCGACCTCGCTGCCGTCGGTGAAGCGCACGCCGGTGACGCGGTCCTCGCCCAGGATCGCCTCGGTCTGGTGCGCCATGCGAAAACGCATGCCGCGCTCCTCCAGCGAGCCGCGCAGCATCCCGGCGGCCTCGGCATCCAGCTGGCGCTCCATCAGGTGATCCATCAGGTGCACCACGGTGACCTCCATGCCCTGGCGCATCAGGCCGTTGGCAGCCTCCAGGCCCAGCAGGCCGCCGCCGATCACCACCGCATGCTGGTGTGCGCGGCTGGCCGCGAGCATCGCGTCCACGTCGTGGATGTCGCGGAAGGCAACCACGCCCTCCAGTTCGTGCCCCGGCACCGGGATCATCACCGGGTCGGAGCCGGTCGCCAGCAGCAGGCGGTCATAGGGCGCCTCGGTGCCGTCCTCGGCGATCACCCGCCGGTTCACGCGGTCGATCCGCTCGATGCGTCGGCCCTTGTGCAGGGTGATGCCGCGTTCGGCATACCAGGCATCGTCGTTCAGCATGATCTCGTCGACGGTCTTCTCCGAGGCCAGCACCGGCGAGAGCATGATGCGGTTGTAGTTGCCCCAGGGCTCGGCGCCGAACACGGTGATGTCGTACATGTCCGGCGTGAGCTTCAAGAGCTCCTCGACCGTGCGCATGCCGGCCATGCCGTTGCCGATCAGGACCAGCCGCGGCTTGTCGTTCGCGGTATCCATCACGCGGCCTCCGACTCGGGGTTCTTGTGGCGCTCGTGGAGAAAGCGCAGCACCTCGGCCCGGTAGTGGTTGTACTGGGGGTTGTCGGCCATCACCAGGCGCTCGCGCGGCTTCGGCAGGTCGATCTCCAGGATCTCGCCGATGGTCGCCGCCGGGCCGTTGGTCATCATCACGATGCGGTCGGACAGCAGCACCGCCTCGTCCACGTCGTGGGTGACCATCAGCACGGTGTTGCCCAGCTCCGACTGGATGCGCATCACCTCGTCCTGCAGGTGCGCCCGGGTCAACGCATCCAGCGCGCCGAAGGGCTCGTCCATCAGCAGGACCTTCGGCTCCATCGCCAGCGCCCGGGCGATGCCCACGCGCTGCTTCATGCCGCCGGAGATCTCGTCCGGGCGCTTGTCCAGCGCGTGGCTCATGCCGACCATATCCAGCGTCTGCAGGATCCACTCGCGGCGCTCGGCGGCGGATTTCTTGCCCTTGAAGGTCTTGTCCACCGCCAGTGCCACGTTGTCGCGCACGGTCAGCCAGGGCAGCAGGGAGTGGTTCTGGAACACGACGCTGCGATCCGGACCCGGCTTGCTGACCTCCTTGCCGTCCAGGATCACCGCGCCGGTGCTGGTCTCCAGCAGCCCGGCGACGATGTTGAGCACCGTCGACTTGCCGCAGCCGGAGTGGCCGATAATGGAGAGGAACTCGCCGCGGTCCACGTGCAGGTCGACGTCGCGCAGCACCTCGCTGGCCGTCGGTCCTTCGCCAAAGGTCTTGTGGACGTGTTCGATGGAGAGATAGCTGGTCATGATGATTCTCCTGTGAGGGGCCGGATCAGCCGGCCTGCGTGCCGCGGGTGACCCATTTGCCGACGGTCGCGACCAGACGGTCGAGGAAGAACCCGACCAGGCCGACGTAGACCAGGGCCAGCACGATGTCGCTGAGCATGGAGGCGTTCCAGGCATCCCAGATAAAGAAGCCGATGCCGACCCCGCCGATCAGCATCTCGGCGGCGACGATCGCCAGCCAGGCGAGGCCGATGCCGATGCGCAGACCGGAGAAGACATACGGCGCGGCGGCCGGGAGCATGATCTTGGTGAAGTACTCGAAGCCGTTCAGGCGCAGCACGCGGGCCACGTTCACGTAGTCCTGCGAGATATTCCGGATGCCGACCGAGGTGTTGATGATGATCGGCCAGATCGCGGTGATGAAGATCACGAAGATGGCCGACGGGTTGCTCGCCTGGAACGCGGCCAGGGAGATCGGCAGCCAGGCCAGCGGCGGCACGGTGCGCAGCACCTGGAACAGCGGGTCCAGCCCGCGCATCGCCCAGGTGGACTGGCCGACCAGCACGCCGAGACCGATCCCGGCGACCACCGCCAGGGCGTAGCCGTAGGCCACGCGTTCCAGGCTGGCGAGCAGCTGCCAGGCCATGCCCACGTCGTTGCCGCCGTAGTCATAGAACGGGTTGACGATCAGTTCCCAGGTGTCGGTGATCACCTGACTCGGGCCGGGCAGTACGGCTCCCTGGGAGGACGTCATCATTTCCCAAAGGAGCAAAAAAATCGCGGTCACGATCACCGGGGGCAGGACCACGGTAGCCGCGTTGCGCATACGCCGGGCCCAGGCCCCGGGGTCGGGCGGCGGGGCACCGCCGGACCGGGCCGACGGCGCCGCCGGCCGGGCCACCGCGGCCGTGGAGGTCTCCGCGGCCGCCGGGCGTTCGCGCCCGGCGCCGAAGGTCATGTTGCGATCGAGAATGGCACTCATCGTCGAATCCTCTTGAATCGTCTGTGCAGGGGGCGTCGGGCCGTCGCGTCAGGACGCGAGCGCCTTGATCTCCAGGCTGTCGAGATAGGCCTGTGGGTCTTCCGGGTCGAAGACCTTGCCGTCGAAGAACTCTTCCTTGCCGCGCGAGGTGGACTCGGGGATGTCGGCCGAATCGATGCCGAGCGTGTCGGCCGCCTCGCGCCAGATGTCCTCGCGGTTGACCTCGTCCACCAGGGCCTGCATGTCGAGATCCGGCGGCAGGTAGCCCCAGCGGATGTCCTCGGTGAGGAACCACAGGTCGTGGCTCTTGAAGGGATAGGAGGCCTGGTCGTTCCAGTAGCGCATGCGGTCGGGATGGTCCTCGACCACGCGGCCGGTGCCGTAGTCGAAGTGCCCCTGCATGCGGTCGATGATGTCGCCGTACGGGGCATGGATGTAGCGCCGGCGCGAGCAGATCTCGGCGACCTCCTCGATATTCGCCGGGTCCTCGCAGTACATCTGCGCCTCCATCACCGCCATGGTCAGGGCGCGGGCCGCGTTCGGGTTCGCCTCCACCCAGTCCGCGCGCATGCCCAGCGCCTTCTCGGGATGGTTGTGCCAGAGCTCGCCGGTGGTGTTCGCGGTATAGCCGATGCCCTGGTTGATCAGCTGCATGTTCCAGGGCTCGCAGACACAGAAGGTGTCCATGGACCCGACGCGCATGTTGGCGACCATCTGCGCCGGCGGCACGACGATGGTGGAGATGTCGCGGTTCGGGTCGATCCCGCCGGCCGCCATCCAGTAGCGAATCCACAGGTCATGGGTGCCGCCGGGGAAGGTCATCGCCGCGCGTACCTCGTCGCCGCCGGCGCGCTTCTCCGCCAGCGCCTCCTTGAACTCCCCGGTCTCCAGGCCGACCTTCAGATCGGCGTATTCATCGCCCACCGAGATACACTGTCCGGCCAGGTTCAGCCGCGCGAGGATGCTCATCGGCGTACCGCGACGATGGATCAGGTAGGGCATCGGCGTCAGAATGTGCGAGCCGTCGATGCCGCCGCGGCGCGAGCCCAGTTCCAGGTTGTCGCGCACCGTGCCCCAGGAGGACTGCTTCAGCACCTGTACGTCCGGCATGCCGTGGGCGGCGAAGAACCCCTTCTCCAGCGCGACGAACAGCGGTGCGGCATCCGTCAGGGCAATAAAGCCCAGCTTCGCCTCGGTGGTCTCCGGCTTGCCGTTGCCGGCCTTCGCATACCCCCAGGGCGCGGCCCCGGAAACGCCCAGCGCGGTCGCGCCGATCCCGGCGGCCATGCCGCCCAGGAAACGCCGGCGCGACAGGCCGGGGGTCTTCTTCGTGTCGTTCGTGTGATCGGTCATTGCGGGTTCACTCCCCTTGTCAGGCAACTCGTCCAAAAACGAAAAAAGGCGTCGCATCAGCCCGGCCGCTTGTGCAGCCGGGTGATGGACGCCTTTGTCCAGTCCCGTGGGAGGCCCGGTCATCGGGTCTCCCTGTTGTCAGGCGACGAACCGCCATTGGCTCGTCTTGCCGATACTCCTGCAGGAGGTGTGCCAATTAGCCGTTGCTAATCGACCTCGCCGGAAACAATCGCGCCATGGCGCGGGAAAATCGGATGGTTCGCCGTATGGAGTTGAACGCTGTCGGAAAACCCGGCGTCCGGGAGACGATCCGCAAGGCACCAGACTGGGGCGCGCTTGCGGTGCAGATGAACCGCGCTGGTGCACAACCTGTAGGAGCCGCCTTGGCGGCGAAGCCCCTGCCAGTGGCAGACACTGGCAGGGGCTTCGCGGGCAAGCCCGCGCCCACAGAGGCGCCGCCCACCGGCATCCCTTTCCCGGGGAATGGGCTACAGACCGCCCTTGCCCAGCAGGTCGGACATCGCGACGGTCGCCTCGGCGACCTCGGCCAGGCGCCGGTTCTGGTTCATCGCGGTCTGGCGCAGGAGCTTGTAGGCCTGATCCTCGCTGAGGCCGCGGTGCTGGATCAGCAGCGCCTTGGCGCGCTCGATGGTCTTGCGTTCGTCCAGGGCCTGGCGTGCCGCATGCAATTCGTCCTCCACCGACTGCAGCCGGGTCGCCTGGCGCTGCACCAGGTCCATCACCGAGTGCCCGACGATCGGGACGTTGAGTACGGTCTCGCCCTCCTCCTGCGTGCTCTCCAGGCCCTCCGGCGCGCCGAAAAACACCGCATACGGCACGCTGTCGCGCAGCTCCGACTCGGCGAGTTGCTCCACCCGATCACGCACAGCGCCCAGGTCCGCGCGATCCGCCGTGATGCGTGCCGAACAGCACTCGTTCAGGTGCATCTCCAGCAGGTCCTCGATCTCCTTCATCGCGTCGATGCGCGCGGTGGTGCAGGCAAACCAGGTCTCGGCGCGGGCCGGGTCCGGCAGGGGATCGCCCCGGAGATCGCCGTGGGTACAGGCCTGACGGCGCAGCCGCTCGACCTCCGCCGCGAAGCCCGCGCCCTGCAGTTCCTGCCAGGCCGCGCAGGCGGGCTTCGGGGCAAACTCGGAGAAGATCCGAAACGAGCGTTCCTGGGCATCGATCCGGTGCAACAGGGACTGGCGCAGTTCGCCATCGAACACGCCCTGACCAAAGCCGGCGGCCCCGATCGCGCGTTCCTGGCCCGCCAGCTCCTTGCCCTGCATGAAGTTCAGCAGGGCCACCAGGGCCCGCGAGACCTCCGGGTCCGTGGCGGAGTCAGCGGCCTCGAACACCACTGCCAGCAGCGACCGGATCAGCTCGCTGAAGCCGCGCATCGCCTCCATCGGCGAGAGCGTGCGTTCGCTGACCTCCGCCCGCAGGCTGGGCAGACCCGACAGGCCATGCAGCGCCAGCGCCATGCGCCCCAGCAGACGGCTGCGCGCGTGGGCACAGGCCCCGGGCTCCAGCCAGCCATCAAGGTGTTCACGAAACGCCTGTGCGGTGGTGTCGGATTCAGCTCGGTACTGCGCTAGTTCGTCCGCATAGCGCTGGCCACCGGAGCCGATCCAGAGGCTGGAGGCACCGCGTTCGCGCTGGAGCTGATGCACCAGCGCGCGGATGCGCCCGACCAGCTGTACCGCCTCCAGCAGGCGCTCCAGGCTCACCACCTCGCACTTGCGCGAGGCGACCAGGAAGTCGCCAATGGCCTCTTCGAAGGAAAAACTCGGGGATGGGGTCTGGGTCATGCTCGTCGTCCGTGGATCACTCCCGGAACAAACAAGCATGCGATGTGCCAGTTCGAGGGGCTGACACAGGAGACACGGGCAAAACGGGCGGGGGATCACACCCCACCCGCGGACCGGCCCGCTCGATCAGAAGCTCATGGAGCGGTCGAAATCGGCAACGGCCTGGACGTACTGACCCATGCCGGCCATCTCGGCGTTCGGCAGGAAGTTGTGCTCGCCGACGTCGCGGCCCTTGGCGCAGGCCTCGCAGGCCCAGAACGGGACGCCTTCCTCGACCAGCGAATCCACGATGTCCTTCATCGCCGGCATGTTGTGGCCGACGATCTTGTCGTAGACATTCCGGTTGGCGATGTTCACGGCCTCGCCCTGCAGCCAGACGGTCACGTCATGGCCCTGCTGCTTGGCCACGTTCGCGGCAATCATGCCGAGAGTGGCGCGGGTCGGGTCGTCAGTACCGGCGGTAACAGCAACAATAAAACGCATGGGACTCTCCTTGGTCACGTCAAAGTGGCAGGCACCGTAGCGACCCAAGTCGGGACCGTCGAGTTCCCACAAGCCTCAAGGAGACGCCGAGTCAGGAAGCGCCTTTCGACGTAATGCTCATGCGATAGAGCTTGAAGGCCATCAGCAGCCAGGGAATGGCGTGCATGATCAGGTCGAGGATATCGATCGGACGGGTCAGCTCGCCCTGGAAGAGCCAGCGGATCTTCTCGACGATGTGCGGTTCGGGGACATAGGGCGACAGCCCCAGGGTGGCCACGAACAGTGCAAACAACCACAGTGGGGAACGGTCGACCCAGGCAACAAAGGCTTTCATGGCGCGCATCCTACCCGAAGCCTGGGCCGACTTGCGACTGCTCTGGGATCGGGGACTCTCGAGGTGCCCCAATGCCACGCAGGAGCACCGGCGGACAGTGCACCAGGTCCTCCGGTCGGTCGATGTCCGCCCGCGCTTCCAGCTCCGCCCAGACAAGACCCTGCGCCTGGGCCCGCTCACGGGTCTGTTCCAGCACCCGATCGCTGCCCCACTCGACGGCCTCGAACAGCCCGGGGACGGGCCGCGCGGCGGCCAGCAGCACATAGCCACCATCCAGCGCCGGGATCAGTGCCACATCCGCCCCTTCAGCCAGCGCCTTACGTGCAGCGACCAGGTCCCCGACACCCAGCGTCGGGGCATCGGACCCCATCACCAGTGCCGGAAACGGCCCCACCTCCAGTGCATGGCGCATGCGGGCCCCGAGGTCATCACCCACCTGGCTGTGCAGGGAACAGCCAAAGCGTTCCGCACAACGCTCGAGGAACGGATGATCGGTATCCGGGGTGCACCACAGCTCCACATGGTCCGGTGCCACCTGACGGGCCACGTCCAGCGCGTGCTCCAGCAGCCGTTCGTGCAGCCGTGCGGCGCCCTTGGCACCCAGCGCGGGAATCAGCCGCGTCTTGGTCCGGCCCGGCTCGGGCGCGCGGGCAAAGACCAGCACGCGCGGCGCATCCGTCGGCCGACGTTCAGGCATCACCACGATAAAGTCGCGCCAGCCCGTCCGGGTTTGCACCCAGCCAGTAGGCCAGGCGCAACCGCCACATCAGCCAGATCGTGCGCCAAGCGCCCTGCCGCTCCCAGCGCCGGGACGACGTGACCAGCCACGTGCGCAGGCACCTTGGGCGCCCCACCGATCGCTTCAGCCGCCGCGAGAGCTCGATGTCCTCCATCAGCGGCTGGTCCGGCCAGCCGCCTACGGCATCGAACGCCGAGCGTGTAATGAATATGCCCTGATCCCCGGTCGCGATCCCGCTCAGACGCGAGCGCAGGTTCATCATCGCGGCGATCAGCGCGAATATTCCGCGACCGCCCGACAGGCGGACGTCGAAACGTCCCCAGGCGCGATCGTCCCGGGCCACCGCGTCGCGCAGGGCATGCACCGCCACCCCGGCTCCGTCCGGAAACGTGGTGTCGGCATGCAGAAACCAGAGCGCCTCGCCTCGGGCGCGCTCGGCGCCGGCATTCATCTGCCGTGCGCGCCCCGGGGCGCTGGACAGCACACTCACACCGCATTGCCCTGCCTGCTGGACAGTCCCGTCCGTGCTCCCGCCGTCGACCACGATCACCTCGCAGTCGAGGATCTCGCCCAGGGTATCCAGCAAGGGCGGGAGAGATTCGGCTTCGTTCAGTACCGGGATGATCACGGACAGGAAGGGTGACTCCCGCGACATGGTTGCTACGGGACTCAGGCTGGCGACTGGACGGCTTTCTGCCCCTGCCAGATCCGGCGCAACAGCCGAGGCAGCAACAGCAGCAGGGCCAGCACGGCGAGAATCGCCAGCCCCAGCTGGACCCGGTTGTCCGTATCACCCGCCACCATCTCGCGCGTAGCGTGGCCCAGCCAGGCATAGGCGAACAGGCTGGGGATCAATGCGACCAGGGTCGTGATCGTGAACACGGTCAGCGGCATACGCACCAGGCCCAGGGCGTAGTTGGTCGGGGCGAACGGGAAGACCGGCACCAGCCGTGTCAGTGCGACCACGCGCCAGCCCTCGGCCTCCACATCCTCGCGCAGCCGTGCGCTGCGCGGACCCAGACGCGGTTCCAGCCAGGGTTGCAGCAGGGTGCGCGCCAGCATGAACGCGATAATCGCAGCGATGGTCGCCGCCAGCAGGCTCAGGGCCCCGCCGGTGAACGGCCCGAACAGCGCCCCTCCCAGCAGGATCCAGAAGGTGCTGGGCAACGGAAACAGCGCAAGGACGACAAAGGCCAGCACAAACATCATGTAGGCGCCCATCCCCCAGCTGGCGAGCCACGCCTCGACGTCCTGCAGCGGCAGCAGATCAGGCCACTCGGTGGTCAGTGCTACCCAGACCAGCGACCCTGCCAGCAGGACCGCGGCCAACAGCCACCAGCGTTCGGGATGATGTATCTGCATATGTCTCTATTCTTTGCCGTCGCCGCGCAGTCGCTCCAGCCGTTCGGCCAGCGCGCGCTCCGTGCCCTCGCGTTTCGCCCGATAGAAGCGCTGGTCCTCGAGCCCCTCGGGCAGATAGACCTGTCCGCGCGCGAAACCGTCCGGTTCATCATGATCATAGCGATATCCGGCGCCGAACCCCTCCTCGCGCATCAACTCCGTGGGGGCATTGCGAAGATGCAGGGGCACGCCGGGGCTGCCCGTCTCCCGGATGCTGGCGCGGACCTCGTTCAACGCGGTGTAGGCGCTGTTGCTCTTGGGGGCGGCGGCCAGCTCGATCGCCGCCTGGATCAGCGCGAGATCGCCTTCCGGCCGCCCAAGCCGCTCCATCGTCTGCCAGGCCGCCAGCACCCGAGCACCCAGCCCTACGGCCGCCAGCCCGATGTCCTCGTAGGCCATGCGCAGCAGGCGCCGGCCGAGATAATCCGGGTCACAGCCGGCATCCAGCATGCGCGTCAGCCAGTACACCGCCGCACCAGGATCGGATCCGCGCACCGACTTGTGCAGGGCGGAGATCTGGTCATAGAAGGCATCGCCCTGGCGATCGAAGGCCAGGCTCTGCGCCCCCATCACCGCGCGCAGGGCGTCGGCGGTGATCTCGCCGTCACGTGCCAGATCCGAGGCGGTCTCCAGCCAGTTCAGTGCCCGCCGGGCATCGCCGTCCGCCGCACGGGCCACCCGCTGGCGTTCGGTGGGCTCCAGCCGCAGCCCGCGCCCCCCGAGTCCGCGCTCGGGATCGCTCAGCGCCCGGTCAATCAGCGCCTCGATCGCCTCGGCGCCGACGGACTCCATGCGATAGACACGCGCCCGCGACAGCAACGCACTGTTGAGCGCAAATGAGGGGTTCTCGGTCGTGGCCCCCACGAAGGTCAGTGTCCCGTCCTCGATGTGCGGCAGCAGGGCATCCTGCTGCCCCTTGTTGAAGCGATGGATCTCGTCGATGAACAGCAGCGTGCCGACCCCGTTGCGTCGCCGGGCCTTGGCCGCGTCCACCACCGCGCGCACGTCCTTGACCCCGGCCAGCACCGCCGACAGCGTCACCAGACGCTGTGCCCCGGCCGCCGCCACCAGGCGGGCCAGCGTGGTCTTGCCGCAACCCGGCGGGCCCCACAGGATCATCGACGGGGTCTGCCCCTGCTCGATCGCCTGGCGCAGGGCGGCATCCGGGCCGACCAGGTGATCCTGGCCCACCATCTCGTCCAGCCGCGCCGGGCGCATGCGCTCGGCCAGCGGTGCATTCGGGTCCGGGCCCTGTGCGGCCGGTTCGGGCTCGGGGGGCAGTCCACCCGCATCCGGGCCGAACAGGTCGCCTTCGGAGATATCGCTCATCATTTCAGTGTACCGCGCCCGCCGCGAACATTGGCCGAGACATGGCACACTGAGCGGCGGGCTGGCTCACAAGCCCTGCACAGTTGCGCCTTCTTCACTGATGAAAGGTTTCCATGCCGCGAAACGGAATCACAGCATGAAGCTGCCCTGGCAATCCCTGCGCCTGCCGAAGGGCCTCGGCTGGCGCAAAGTCATGCAGGCCGTCCTGCGACCCGAGGCCGAGGCACCCGACGCCGACATCGTGGCCGAGCGAGCGCGCGAGCAGGCCCCCGTGCTGTGGCTGCTGGGCAAGGTGCAGTCCGGCAAGAGCACGCTGGTGCGCGCGATCACCGGCGACTCCGACGTGGCGATCGGGACCGGTTTCAGGAGCTGCACCCGGACGGCACGCGCCTATGACTTCCCGGCCGAAGCGCCGGTGCTGCGCTTTCTGGACACGCGGGGACTGGGCGAGGTCGCCTACGACCCCAGCGAGGATCTCGCCGAGCTCGCGGGCCACGCGCACATGGTGGTCGCCGTGGCGCGCGCGATGGATCTGCAGCAGGAACCCGTGCTGAATGCCCTGCGGGACATTCGCCGCCGGCATCCGAACTGGCCGGTCCTGCTGGTCCAGACCTGCCTGCACGACGGCTATCCCGACGGGCGCGATCATCCGCCCTACGCCGAACTGGACCGCAGCCCCGGGCTGGAGGAACTGGCCCGCGCGCGGCGTACCCAGGCCGAGGCCTTTCGCAACCTGCCCGGGACCGGCCCGGTGCAGGTCGTGCCCGTCGATATCACGCCCGAGGACGAGGGCTTCACCCCGACCCACTACGGCCTGGACGCCCTGCTCGATGCCCTGGAGAAGCTGGCTCCGGAACGCATGGGGGTGATCCTGCAGGGGCTGCGCCAGTCCGCAGGCGGTGATGCCCGTCGGCTGCGCGCCCGATCACACATCCTCGGCTACGCCAGCGTCGCCGCGACCACCGATGCCGTCCCCCTGCTGGGCCTGTTCTCCGTTCCGGCGGTCCAGGGGAAACTGCTGCACAGTCTGGCCAGCATCTACGGGGTCACCTGGGATTCTCGCAGTATGAGCGAGTTCTCCGCGGCGCTCGGTTCCAGCACCCTGCTCGGCCTCGGCCTCAGCCACGGGGCCCGGCAGGTCGGCAAGCTGGTCCCCGTCTACGGTCAGACTGCAGGTGCTGCAGCGGCGGCCGCCACCAGCTTTGCCACCACCTATGCGCTGGGCTATGCCGCACGCCACTACCTGGCCCGGCGACATGACGGGCGCGAGGCCACGGCCGGGGTGGAGCAGGCCTATCGCGACGCCCTGCGCGAGGCCCTGAACCTCGCCCGGCACCGCCAGACCGAGCCCTCGGGGAACGACACGCGATGAAACGCCGCTGGCTCACCCGTCTGCAGGTCACGGGCGTGACCTTCGCTGCGTTCCTGCTGCTGTCGCCCTTTGTGGT
Source organism: Thioalkalivibrio sp. K90mix (assembly GCF_000025545.1). NCBI lineage: Bacteria > Pseudomonadati > Pseudomonadota > Gammaproteobacteria > Chromatiales > Ectothiorhodospiraceae > Thioalkalivibrio > Thioalkalivibrio sp. K90mix. The sequence continues at coordinate 698,091 of NC_013889.1, read as the reverse complement.
GGCCTTCGTCCTGGGTCTGCTCTGGCTCTACGAACACAATGCCCTGCTGATCTGGATCGCCGCGGCCGCCATCGCCGCCGGAAGCGTATGGGGCATGACGCTGTGGGCGCGCCACCGGATCAAGGTCCACACCCGCGAACGGACGACCGAGCCCGTGCGCCCCGCCGATGGCGACTGGGCGCCACTGGAACACGCCGCCTGGGCCGAGGTGATGCGCCTGAGCGAGCAGGCCAGCGGCGAGATCGTCACCGACTACGACCGCCTGCGGGAAGCGGGCGAAGAGACCCTGCGTACCGTGGCCGCGCACTATCACCCGGAACAGGAAGACCCCACCTGGGAGTTCACCGTGCCCGAGGCCCTGCTGCTCAGCGAGCGGGTCAGCGCCCGGCTGCGCAAGATCCTGCTGGAGGAGGTACCGCTGTCGGATCGCCTGCGCATGGGCCAGATCCTGCGCGTCTGGGGCTACCGGCCCATGGTGGCATCGGGGCTGTCCTACGGGCGCACGGCCTACAAGGCCTACCGTATCGCGCGCCTGGCCAATCCCCTCCACGCCCTGGCCGCGGAGCTGCGTGATCGCTTCTTCAACGAGCTCTCCGGCAGCGCACGCGAATACCTGCTGCGACGGGTCGCACGCATCTGGATCGAGGAAGTCGGCCGCGCCGCGATCGAGCTCTACTCCGGCCGCCTGCAGCACGATGCCGACGCCCTGGCCGAGATCGCCGACCAGGAAGCACAGGCGAGCGGCCCCACGGAGGAGGCATTCCCGGGCCGGCCGAAGATACTGGTCGTGGGCCAGCCACAGGCCGGGAAATCCACGCTGGTCAACGCGCTGCTGGGGGAATACCGCGCAGCCACGGACGTGCTGCCGCTGACCGCCGAGCAGGAGGGCTACCTGCTGACCCTCGCGGACGGCCAGGAACTGCTTTTGGTGGACACCCCGGGGCTTGGTGACCGCATGGACGTGGATACCCTGGTTGATGCCGCCCAGACGGCGGATCTGGTGCTATGGGTCGCGCCGGCGCACCAGGCCGACCGCTCCCCGGACCACGAGGCGCTGCAAGCCGTACGGCGCTTCTTTGCAGAGCGCCCGGATCGACGCCAGCCGCCCATTCGCATCGTGGCCAGCCACATCGATCGCCTGTCGCCCGCCCGCGAATGGGAGCCGCCGTATACGCTCGACCCGCCGGAAGAACGGCCCAAGGCGCAGAACATCGCCGCCGCCCGCCAGGCGATCGCCGCGGACTTCGGCCTGCCCGAACAGGAGGTGATTCCCGCCCGGCTCGATGGCGCAACGCCCTACAACATCGACGCCCTGACGGCCGAACTGGAGACGCTGATCCCGGCCATGCAGCAAACCCGCAAGACCCGGCTGCTGCGCCACCCGTCATCCCGAAGCCTGCGCCAGATCTGGCGTCAGACCCGCAAGGGGGCCGGTCGCCTGCTGGGTCGACCGCGCTAGATGACCCTGCGTCCACGCCAGCACCAGGACGCCCCCTCCCTGGACTCCCCGACCGCCTGGCTCGCCTGCGGGCTCTCCCTTGTGGCGCTGTTCGTGGCCTTTGGCATCGCGTACAGCTACGGGGCGTTCTTCTCCTCCATGGCGCAGGAGTTCGGTACACGGCACGGCGGGTCCGCGCTGTTCTTTTCCGCCACCGCTCTGTTGTTCTTCGGCCTGAGCGGTGTGACCGGCCCCCTGTCCGACCGCATCGGCCCAGGGCCGCTGCTCGTTGCGGGTGGCCTGTTCATCGCGGCGGGGCTGGTCGGGACGGCGCGTGCCGGCGAACTCTGGCAGGCCTACCTGGCCTATGGCCTGGGCGTGGGTATCGGGGCGAGCTGCGTATTCGTGCCCGTCGTGGCCGCGGTCGGGCGCTGGTTTGCCCGCAGACGCTCCATGGCCCTGGGCATCGCGGTATCCGGGATCGGGTTGGGCGTACTTGGCTTCGCGCCGCTGTCCGCCTGGCTGATCGAGCTCCACGGCTGGCGCTCGACGTACTATTTCTACGCGCTCGCGGCAGCCGTCATCCTGCCGCTCGCCGGCATCCTGTTTCCACGGCCCGGGCGCGCCCCGGATGGCACCCACGCCACCACCACCCGCTGGGGTGGACGCCGCTTCGCCCAGCTTTATCTGGCGACCTTTCTGCTGAATACGATCCTGTACGTACCGTTCGTCCACCTGCCGCCCGCGGCCGAGGCGGGCGGCATCGATCCGCTGCGCGCGGCGGGCCTGGTCGGGATTATCGGGCTGGCGAGCGTGGTCGGGCGGCTGGCGATCGGCATGCTGGGCGATCGCTATTCCCTGATGCATCTCTATCGCGGGTGCTTCGCCCTGATCACGCTGAGCTTTCTGATCTGGGGCACCGCAGGCAGCTACGCCGCCCTTATGCTGTTCGCGGTGGTACTTGGTTTCGGGTACGGCGGGTACATCGCCCTGACACCGGCGATCCTGGCCCGCCTGTTCGGCCTGTACAGCCTGGGCCGCCTGCTGGGCATGACCTACACCGCCGTGGCCCTCGGCGCCGCGCTGGGTCCGGTCCTCACCGGCCTCGGGGTCGACCTGACAGGCGGCTATCTCATGATCCTGATCGCGCTCCACCTCGTCGGCCTTCTGGCCGTTCTCGCCACCCTGCCGATCCGCGACGAGCCCGTCACGGGGACCACGCATCCCCAGCGCGACAGTGACCCCTGAGGTCTTTGTCTATCATCACAGTCCAACCGCCCGTCGTAGGGCAACCTGAACCCCGGCCGCATCCGGGGATCGAATTCTTCATAAAGCTGCAGCAGCCAGGCCCCGAACCGAAGCCCAGGAGGTACCCGCGATGCGAACGTTGCCCGCCCTCCTCCTGGCTGCCTTGGTCGGCTGGGCCCCCGGTGCCGCACTCGCGGTGGAGGTGGTCGAGCGGCATTTTGATACCGACGGTGACCAGCACGAGCTGGAGGTGACCTTCCGGGTCGAAGTCCCACCCGAGGCCCTGTGGTCATACCTGACCGATTACGAGGCGCTGAACCGTTACTCGGAATCCATCCGCGAGAGCCGGATCGTCTCCCGATCGGATGACGAGGTGGAGGTCGCAAGCGTCGTGCACAGCTGCGTGTTCGTGTTCTGCCGGACCATCCGCAGGCACGAACGGGTGACCGAGTACTACCCCGAACGCATTGATGCCGAGGTCGATCCGGAGCACAGCAATCTGCGTGCAGGCTCGACCCGCTGGGAGCTGCAGCCCGATGCCGGCGGCACGCACCTGACGATCCAGATGCATGTGGAACCGGACTTCTGGGTACCCGGCTTTATCGGCAAGACCCGCATCCAGCGCGCGACCCTGCGAGAGACGACCGAGCTGCTGCGCTACATCGAACGCGACTACCGCGCCAGCCGCTGACGCTCAGGCTCTCTACGAGCAACTGAACAACGGGTGCCCTGCCAGCAGCCGTTCAAGGCGATTGCGCAGTTCGTCGCGCACCGGACCGGCGCGATCCGCATCGAGACGGGAGGTAAAGAGGGACTCGTACCATTCCTCTTCTTCGTCCATGTCCCAGTCAACCTCGCGCAGCAGGGCCTGGCCGGCCTCCGGGATCGCAGCGGGGAGCTCGCGACCGGTCAGCAGGGCCCAGACCCCGGTCCAGCAGCGTGCCAGCGCCAGCGGGTGATAGCCGCCACCGCCCAGGACCAGCAGCCTCGGTGTGCCGTCGGCGTGCCGCGGGCTGGTCTCGATCACGTCGTCGACGCAGGCGAGGAAGCACTGGGTGGAGATGCCGAACTTGCCGAGCGGGTCCGGCAGCAGCGCATCGGTACCGGCCTGAACGACGACCGCATCCGGCTGCCAGCGGGTGCGCACGGCCTCCCAGACGGCCGCGAAGGCGGCGCGAAACTCGCTGTCGTTGGTCTCCTTGGGCAGCGGCAGGTTCACGGCGTTGCCAAGCGGTCCGGTGTCCTCGATGCGCCCGCCCTCGAAGGGGTAGCCGTACTCGGTGTCCATGTGCAGGGAGACGGTGAGCACGTCCGGGTCGTCGCTGAACGCGGCCTCGACCCCGTCGCCATGGTGGGCGTCGATATCCAGATAGAGCACGCGCTGCCCGGCCTGACGCAGGCGCAGGATCGCCAGCGCCGGGTCGTTGAAGTAGCAGAATCCACGGGCCTGGTCGGGGGCGGCGTGGTGCATGCCACCGGCCGGGTTGAAGGCCATGCGCCCGTCCAGCACCACCTCGGCGCCCTGGATGGAGCCCCAGGTGGCGGTCGCCGGGGTCGCGAAGAACCCGGCGAAGAACGGGTTCTCGAAGTTGCCGATGTTGTGGCGGTCGCGGTAGCGCTGGAAGACCTTGCCCAGCGCCTCGGCGCGCTGCATCGCGGCCACGTACTCGCGGGTGTGGAACCACTCGAGCTCGGCCGGCTGTGCCTTGCGCGATACGGCCATCTCCTGCGGCGTGATCGCGTCATAGGCCTCGATCAGGTCGATGGTCAGCGAGACGCGCGGGATCCCGAGCGGGTGGTTGTCGCCGTAGCTGTGCCCGCGATAGCGCGGGGCATGCAGCAGCGTGGCATGTCGGCGGGCCGGCTCCGGGTGCCGGTCCGCGGCCCCGGTGGAGGCATCGATGGCTTCGGGGGTGGCACTCACTGGCGCAGCCTCAGATAGATCTCGGGCAGACGGCGCGGCAGCTCGTCCACGTGGTCGATGATGGTGTAGTGACCGGGACCGAAGATCGCCGGCAGGTATTCCGAACCGGACGGGTCCAGGGTGATGCAGAACGGGTGCACGCCGGCGTCCACCGCCTCCTTCATCGCCATGCGCGTGTCCTCGTGCAGGTAGCGCTGGTCACCGCCGTCGTCGTAGTCGGCCGGGCGGCCGTCGGACAGGATCAGCAGCAGCCGGCGCTGGGCCGAACAGCGCTTGAATGCCTCCAGCGAGTGGCGGATGCCCGCGCCCATACGCGAGGCCAGGCGCCCGGAGACCCCGGCGATGCGGGCGCGGACGGTGTCGTTCAGGTCCTCGTTGAAATCCTTCAGCCAGTAGTAGTTGACCTGGTCGCGCTGCTTGGAGGCGAAGCCGGAGATCGCGTAGGGATCGCCGACCTTCTCGATCGCCTCGGCGAACAGCATCATCCCCTCGCGCACGCGGTCGACGATCTTGCCCTGCCCGCCCGGGTGACGCGCCATGATCGAGGTAGACATGTCCGCCAGCATCATGACGCCGGTATCGCGGTGCTGCACCGCACGGCGGCGGTAGATGAAGGCCTTCGGCGACAGCCCCGCCTTCTTGTCGGCGATGAAGTCGATCACCGCCTCGGTGTCGAGCTCGTCGCCGTCCATCTGCTTGCGCTGCGGCGCCAGGCGCATCGGGCGCTGCATCTCCAGGCCGCGGGTCAGGCGCTTCAGGGTGTCGGCGTTCTCCGACAGGATCGTGGCCGCCAGCTCCGGGTTTTCGTCGTCCAGCACGCGCTCGTAGAGATTCACCCAGTCGGAGATATAGCGCTGCTCGCGGTAGTCCCACTCGGGATACGGGATGCCGTCCTTCTTCGGGGTGTAGGGAGCGGCGCGCTTGGCCACCTGGGCCGGCTGCGGGATACCCGTGCCGATGCGCCCGCCGGTGCCAGAGGTCTCCTGCTGCGGGGTCTGGATGTCGGCGTCCGGGTCTTTCTGCGCCTGCTCCGGGGCCTGCTGCGGCTGCTCTTCCTGCTTCTCGCGCTCGAACTTGTGTTCGTCGTGCGCCTCGTGGTCGCGGAAGTCGGCCAGGCTGCCGTCGCGTTTGCGCTGCGGATACACCGGCAGCGACTGGTTCAGCGACAGCCCGGGCAGATAGGCCTCGGCGCGCTCCTCGATGGTGATCTCGGGGAAGGCCTCGTCGGCGAACAGCTCCTCGCCGATGGCCCAGGCGGTGACCACATCCGCGTCCGGCTCCAGCACGCGCGCCAGACGCGGGTCCTGCGCCTCGTCGCGCAGCAGGGCCTGGTGGGCCTTCAGCGCGAAATCGAAGTAGACGCCGGCCGCGCCCTCCGGGCGCTCATGGTCCTCGGCCAGCGCCACCAGGCGCGGCAGGAAGTTCGGGATGCGCGGGGCCAGGCGCGCGTTCACGCGCAGGTCCTCGGCCAGGTCGAACAGCACCTGGAAGCGGAACATGCGCGCCTCGAATGGCGCGAACAGCGGGCGCCAGGTGATGCGCGAGCGGTCATCCAGCGGCGGGTGCTCGACCCCGGCACGCTCGAACAGCCGCTCGACATCGGACTGCGCATACGTATCGAAGGCCAGATGCGCGGCCGCGTGCTGGGTGGCGACGATCGCCTCCTCGCGCGAGTCCATCACCGCCGGCATAAACAGCCGCCGGCCGTCGGTCTCGAGCATCGGGCGGCCCTCGCCCGGCTTCCAGCTGGAATCGGCCAGCGGGATATCGGCATCCAGCCAGGCCAGCAGCACCAGGCGCAGGAAGCGCCCGTGCATGCGCGGGCGAAAGCCCGGCAGCGCCTCCAGGAGCAGCTTCAGGCTCTCGTCGCTCTCCAGGCGAAAATAGGCCTCACCGCGCGAGCGCCCGGCCTTCAGCAGGTCCGCTCCGCGCCGGGCCCAGGACAGCAGGCCCTGGTCGCCGACCAGGTTGCGGGCGATCGGGGCACCCTCAAGATAGGCATCCAGGGTCAGGCCGCGTTCGTCGAACAGCGTCTCGGCCGGCTCGATCAGCGCGCGCAGGCCCTCGATACCTCGGCCGGCGGAGAGCTTGTCGAACGGCGTCTCGAAATAGGCGCGGGCATCGGGCAGGCTGCGTTCGCACCAGCGCAGGCCGATCTCGGCCCAATCGCGCTCGCCGGCCTCGCCCCAGGCGTCATACACGCGATCAGCCTGGGCCATGAAGCCCTCCAGCGCATCGGCCGAGTTGACCCACTGCTTGAACTGCGCGGCCTGCTCCAGCCACAGGTCCACCGTCTGCATATGCTCCGCGAGCCGCGCGGAATTGCGCATGAAGCTCTTGCCGGCCTCGCGGTCGTGGAAGAACAGCTCGCGTACGGTCTCGATCCAGCGCCGCGCGGTGGCGGCACCGAACGCGCGGATGGCCGGGAGGGCTTCCTTGGTGTCGCGGTGGGCGACGAAGCTGATGTCCTCGAGATGCTGGAGGACCTCCTCGATCTCGACGAGATCTTCGGCTTCCGTGTTCGCCCCGCCGCTGTTGCGGGCCTGGTCGCTCACGCGGCTTCGGACTCGGGGAAGTGGGCGTCGAAGATCTCTTCCAGCGCCTGGATCAGCTCGGGGTCATCGGTGATCGGGGCGATCATCGCGGCGCGGCAGGCCACGCGCGGGCTCAGACCCGCCTGCATCAGCTCGCCGGCATAGGCGAGCGCCCGGGTGGAGGTCGCCTCTTCCAGTCCGTGGTCCTTCAGGGCCCGCGCCTTGCGCCCGGCAGCCACCAGCTTCTCGACGCGATCGGCATCCAGGCCGCCGGATTCCTTGGCCACGATCTCGCGCTCGACATCCTCGGCCGGATAGTCGAAGTGGATACCGACAAAGCGCTGCTTGGTCGAGGGCTTCAGGTCCTTCAGCACCGTTTGGTAGCCGGGGTTGTAGGAGATCACCAGCATGAAGTCCTCGTGCGCATCGATGATCTGGGACTTCTTGTCCAGCGGCAGCTGGCGACGGTGGTCGGTCAGCGGGTGAATGACCACGGTGGTGTCGGTACGCGCCTCGACGATCTCGTCGAGGTAGCAGATCGCGCCCTCCTTGACCGAACGGGTCAGCGGGCCGTCCTGCCAGACGGTTTCCTCGCCCTCCAGCAGGAAGCGGCCGACCAGGTCCGAGCTGGTCAGGTCCTCGTGGCAGGATACGGTGACCAGCGGCTGGCCGAGGGTGTGCGCGACATGTTCCAGGAAGCGGGTCTTGCCGCAGCCGGTCGGGCCCTTGAGCATCACCGGCAGGCGCTTCGAGTACGCGGCCTGAAAGATCTCGATCTCGTCGCCCTGGGCCTTGTAGAACGGGGCATCACCCGCGTCACCGGGCTTCTCAATCACGTCGCGTTCCACGCCGCGGATACGGTTAATCAGGTTCTTCATGGGGTCTCCGATGCCGACCGCGGGGGCCGGGACTGGTGTATGCGCGGGAGCGGCGTTACCCTCCGCCGGGCTGGCGGCATGCCCCGTGGCATCCCGTCGTGTTCCCGCAGGCTTTGTTGTATCATTGGCTGTTTATATTCTATCGAACCTGCGCACTTCCATGAACCAAACGCCCTTCCCGGTACGGGATCGGGCAGGTGAAGGCGCCCGCAACTCGGATTCAGCGCGTCAATAGAGGACCCGGTATGAAACTTGTCAAACTCGTCAAGCTGAACAACCTGCAGTACAACCCGAATCGCGATCCGGAAGTCTACCGGCGCCCGATCAACGAGGAATTCCGGGTGCAGGCCCTGCTGAACGGCTCCGGCACCGCCCAGTGCAAGTTCTCGGTGGAAGGCGAGGCCCTGTGCGAGAGCAGCGTGTCCCTGCCGGGCACCTTCGACTGCAAATTCAGCTTTGATACCGCCGGCACCCGCGTGGGCGACCTGGTGATCGAGGCCAACGGCGAGACCTACCACGAGAAGATCCGCATCGACGTGCTGGAGCACGCCTGGATCGGCTAAGGCCGTGCGATGCCCCGCGATCCGCATCATGCGGATCCGCGAATCAAAAAGGCCCCGTGGCTAACGCCCGGGGCCTTTTTGATGGGGCGCTCAGCCCCAGTCGTACATGCGGATGAACTCGGGGAGCTTTTCGACCATCTCCTCGCGATTGAAGAAGCGATCGGCCCGCGCCAGGCGCATCTCGTCGCGGATGTCCTGGTCCCCGCCAAAACAGAACACGGGCAGGTTTATCTGATACTCCATGCGCAGGATGCGGATTACGTCCAGCGGGTCGAACACCTCGATCTCGTCCAGATCCAGCAGCAGGAAGCGGTAGAGCAGCACCTCGTTCCAGGCGCCCAATTCTTCCAGATCGGTCACCGGGTGCAGATGCCAGTCATCCGGCAATGCGGTGCGAATCTGCTCGATCATCGCCTGATCCTGGCTCATCAGGATCAGGCGTTTCTCCAGCCGGCGCTGAATGGTCGGTTCGGACATCGGTTCGCCTCGTAAAGCTTTTTGGGGAAGTATCCAGCGGCGTGCAAAGCAGGATCAGGCGGCGGCGATCCCTCGGTAGAGACCGTCGATGCGCGCGCTGACCTCGTCGACGATCACCGCGTCGAGCTGGCCGTTCAGGCGCGAGCGCACACGCAGGCGCTCCGGCGACTCGCCCACCAGGGTCTCGCGCAGCACGCGATCCACGCTCGGGTCCTCGCACCAAATGCGTGCAATGTGTGTCCCGGCGATATGCAAGCGCAGGCGGCCACAGTGGCCGCGCGTCTCGAAGACATGGTTCTCCCGATTCACACGGATACCGTCGCGCACGGCCGGCCCGCCCTGGCTGTCGGCCAGGTCGGCGAGTTCCTCGCGCCCGGCCGCCAGCCACTCGTCCCATTCTGCGGAACTCGGACGGTAACACCGCGCGGGGGTACTGAAGCGGCGCTCCAGCACCTCGCTCAGGGCCGCCTCCAGACGTTCCGGCGTCGGCGCCGCCTCGGGGCACTGCTCCGCACAATCGGTCATGCCCTCTTCCAGTGCCGGGCGCAGCCATTCGCGGTAGCCGTCGCTTGGGGCATTTACACACGATAGAAAGCGTTCCACCGGGAAGCGGCGCAGGAAGCTAGCGCCGAACACACAACCCTCGTTCAGCGTGGCCGCACCAGTACCCATGATCTTGCGCCCCTGAACCCAGACGTCCTGACCGCGCGCCTCGACGCCTTCCAGCCCCAGCTCGCGCAGCACATCCATCGCGATGCCCAGCCCCAGCGCGAACAGGTGGCGATGGCCACGGGCGAGGACCTGGCGGGGCTGAATCAGGAAGAAACAGGCCTGGTCGGCATCCACCCAGACGGAGCCGCCCCCGAGCGGGCGGCGCACGACCGGCACGCTATTGGCCTTGCAGGCGACCAGGTCCAGATCCATGGCCGGGTCCTGGCTGGCGCCCACGGAGATGTGCGCCTCTCGCGAATGCACCCACAGCACGCGCAACGGCGATTCCGGCGGCGTGCTGCTCGCCAGACCGGTATAGAGGGCGTGGAGTTCTTCCGCGGAGCGGGCCCCGGCATCAATCCATTCCGGGGTGACCGTGGATGCGACCAAGGATCAGTCCTCGGGTTTGTCCTGCTCGGACGGGGCCTCGTCGTCCTTGCCGGGCTTGTAGAAGTAGCGGAAGTAGAAGTCGCTGCGCGAGAGGTCCTCGTACAGCTTGGCACGTTCCTCGACACCCCCGCGCATGATCTCGACCATGGCCATGGCCTGCTCGCCGTCGATGATGTGGATCCCGCCGGTCAGCTCCTGATCGGTGTTCAGGAAATGCGCGGCCAGCTCTTCCGGCTCCTGGATATACACCAGGAACGACTGGCAATCGGGGTCCTCGAGATCCAGGGGCTGCATCACGATCTTGCCCAGCCAGGCCAGGCGCGCGACCTGGTTGAACTGGTGAATATCGAGCTTCTTGCCCTTCTTGTACTTGTTGAGTTCGTTACGGATCTCGCCGATGTTGGCGATCTTCATCGATTTCATGGGGCGTGCGTCCTGCCGCGAATGAACCGGGAGCATAAACAAGTCCAGCCCCCGGCCGTAAAAAAACCCCGGCGGACCGGGGTTCTTGAGTGGAACCCGGGGCTATTGCCCGGGCCCGTTCGCCATCCCTGGCGTTGTGTTTCTACCAGTCGAAACCGTCGTCTTCGGGCTCCTCAAAGCCGGCCACCTCGCGCAGCGTCTCTTCCAGCGCCCCGGGCACGCGACGCAGCTGCATGAAGCTGTGGTCGCCAAGCATGCGCAGGTCCGGCCAGTGCAATGCCGCCCGGAAACGCATGTGCAACGCCTCGATATCGCCCCCCTCCACCAGGATCTCGTACGGCACGTAGGCGGTGTGGCGCCGTTCACGCACGTCGATCGTTTCCAGCGTGTTGAGGTCCGTGGCCTCGGACTCGGCCCCATCATCGGCGCGGATCGCGACACCGATCAGCGTGGCGTCCGTACCGGGGATATCCAGCCGATAGATCTCCGATACCCCGGCACGACGTTCATCCAGCCCGCGATCGAGTTCGGCCAGGGCCGCATCGCGCGAGGTATGGCTGCCCAGGTCGTACGGGGCATTGAAACGCTCCATGCCGAAGGTGTAACGGTAGCGCTGTAGCTCCCGCGGCGTCATGCCGTCTTCCGAGCCAAAGTGCTGCTCGTCGCCCAGCACATCGGCCAGCCGCGTGCTGACATCGCTCACGGAGGCGTCGATACGATAGGCATGCCGGAAGTACTCGAGGTTATTGTAGCTGACCTGCACCTCGCCGTTGGTCGCGGTCAGGGCTACCCGGATGGGTGCGATGTACGCCGCCCGATCCTGGGAGCCCGCCACGGCCAACAGGTCATCGTGGGTCACCACGATCACATGCCGGCCGTCACTGACCGGATACTCGCCCAGGGTCTGGAACTCGGCTTCTTCCAGACGCTCGCGGACGGCCTCCGCTTCACTGCGTACATCGGAGCCGGACGTGGTGTAGGCCAGTACCAGCGGCCGATAGACATCGTCCGCCACTGCCGTGGCGGCCGTGCCCAGGGTCAACAGACACGCGCCGAAAAACGCGAGAACGGCAGGCACGCGAATGCCTCCGCGCAATGCGTGGATTGCTCGCATGGGATCCTCCTTTGGATTTTGCTGGTTCGAGCACAGGCTCGATCAGTATGCCTTCCGACGAAAGGGCCCGGCCCCACCCCCCGATGGGTCCCGGTGTCCGACACCGTCCGCCTTCCCTGGCGGTACCGGCCCCTCCAGGGCCGGCAGCTCATCCCGAAGCCCGCGCCGGGCACCAGTGCGGCCGACAATGGCCGGCCGGGCCCAACCGATCAGAAGCGGTACGCGTACCCGATCTCGAGCTCGTACTGGCGCATTTCGATCTCGATATCCTGACCCGCCATACCCGTAATATCCTGACCACGCACACGTTGAGTCGGCGCATACATCGCCGCGAAGTTGATCTCGTGCTGGCCGAACTCGCGGGTGAAACCGGCAGTGAAGTGATCGGTCATTACGGCCGGAGCCAGGATGTTCAACATCACATCTTCAGAACTGATCGGGTTTTCGCCACGGTTATAACCGACCCGCCAGGTCCAGCCGTTGCCCCCATCGATCTGGGCACCGAACTTGAAGATGTTCACGTCGTCCCAGCCAAATCCGGGACCACCATCAGCCCCAAACTGAGCCTGATTGGTACTAGGATTCGCAATCGCATCAATCTCCGAGTATCGAATCTTCTGATAATCGGCAGAGAGTGTCACACGGGGACTAACATCCACCGAGAAGCCGAGGCCATAGGTCGATGGGATATCGAACTCACCTCCGTTGGCGAACAAACCCGAGTAACGATCGAAGTCACCGGCACGGATCTTCGAACGATAACTCGCACCCACGCGCGCCCCTTCCGCTAGCTCGGCCTGAAAGCCAATCTGGGCCCCGTATCCCCAGCTCGAATCAGTACGACCGCTGGTAACGTTACCGGGATCTGCGGACATCATTTCGTTATCGAACGCATCCAGGCCCTCGGCGCTAAAACGCTGATAGCTGATAATCGGGCTGAACCCAACGCTCACGCGACCATCGGCGAACTTCTGGGCATAGGTGGGAATGATAGCAAGCTGCTCGAGGTTCACGCCGGCAGTGCCGCCACAAAAGGCTCCACCCTGGTTCCCTTGGCCCATCATTGCGCATTGCTCGCGACCGTAAGCCGGGTAATCCGTATTCATGCCCCCGTTCCCAAGCAATGCGAGCCCCCAGGAACGGTTTTCATCGATCTGCTGGACGAATGCCAGAGAAGGGATAAAGAAGTTCTCACTGTCACTATCCACGCTACCTGGATTCACAGCTGGGGCACCCGCTACAACCGCGGCCGGGTTGCTGGGCATGCCGGCCTCGAATGATCGTTCCGGGCGGAAGTAGGTGAGCGAGCCATCAATGCGGGATTCCATGCCGGCGATACCGGCGGGGTTGATTCCGGGCGCGTAGGCGTCCTGGGAGATGGCCATGCCGACCCCACCCATGCCCTTGGCCTTGGTGCCATAGCCGTGCGCGAAATAGCCGTTGGTGGCATTGGCGACGCCGGCGCTGCCCATTGCAAGGCCGACCGCGACCGTCACCAGACTGCGGCGAATGATGCGTGCTTCCATGTTGTTCTCCTTTGGTGGTCTTCTTGTTGTATGGCCCGGCACCTCCGGCTACCTGCGGCCCCCTTGTCTGCCGCCGGTCCGGTTATGTGGTGCAGTGACCGCTCGCGGGTGGACGACCCATCCCCCCGGGAGTTCTTTCGGCGGGGCCCCTGAAATATCCCCGCTCGAAACCTGAATATTCAAAACGTCTAATCAACCCCCCTGACGCGCGAAAGCCCCGGAGACCGGGGCTTTCAGACTACATCGAGTTTTATGCGGACTTCTCGTCCTCAGCCTCGTCGGCGTCAAAGTCGAAGGTGCCGACATCCTCCCCGGCCATTTGCCGCTGGACGAACCCGACGTCCGTCGAGTTGAGGGCGAACGGGAAGGAAAGGATGTCCGTCGGGCTGGAGTCGCCGTAGGGGCGGTTACAGGCCGATACTTCCTCGTCCGACTTGCCGGGGCAGCCGGAGGTCTGGAACGGTTTGCCTGAAGCGATCAGCTCGTCGACCTCGGACTGCGGCAGACCGAAGTCCACCACCTGGCCGTCGGCGTTGAACTTCATGTCGTCGATGCGGCCACCGGCGTAGTCGATCACGAAGCGGCCCAGCTGCACACGGCGCCACTGGTCGCGCGGGACCGGGTTCCAGTCTTCCATCAGCGAGCCCTCTTCCGGGAAGAAGGCAAACATGTGGTTGTGCCCGCCCAGGTCGCGGATGCGCTGGCAGACCTGCAGGATCTCTTCCTCGGTCTCGCCCATGCCGCAGATCAGGTGGGCACCGAACTTCTCCGGGCCAAATATTTCGGCGGCCCATTCGATGGCCTGCCAGTACTTGTCCCAGCTATGCGGGCTTTCGACGGACTTGCCACGTGTGCGCTCGAAGATCTCCGGGGTCACCGCGTCCAGCGCGACGGTGAAGATGTCCGCGCCCTTGTCGCGCAGGAGCTGGAGATCTTCATAGCTCATGGTAGTCGGGTTGGACAGGATCGACACCGGGATGTGGTTGACCTCGGCGACCCAGCGCTCCAGTAGCTCGACGGTATCGGCGTCGGAGTTCGGGTGCGTGATCATGGAGATGCACATGCGCTCGAACTGGCCGCCGTCGGCGTGGTTCTTGACGCGCTCGATCACCTCGTCGTACTTGGCGGTCGGCCAGTCGACGCGGATGAAGTTGCGGTCGGCGTAGTCACGCGACTCCTCGCGGTGGCGCGCCAGGCCGCAGTAGGAGCAGTTCGCGCGACAGCCTTCCGGATACGTGACCAGCAGGTTCAGGCAGTGGGTGCAGGCGGTACGGTGCATGGTGCCCGGCACCAGGCCCAGCGTGATCGCGGCCGCCGTGGACATCTGCACGTACTCCGGCGAACGCATGTCCGGGGTCTTGATGTGATAGTCGGGCCGATAAAAGTTGATCGGCGCGACCATCTCCTCTGCACTTGCACTCATGGAATTCCTCCAGCGTTGTTCACCGGGTGCGGGGCACCCGCCAACCGGGCCTACGCGGCCTGGTCACCATCGTTGAAATACTCGGAAAAAGCAATCCATCCGCGGCGCTGCGTGGCGTCTTCCTGCGCCCGCGGCGTCCGCCAGTGTTCATTCAGGAACGCGCGGCGCTTGCAGGCGCGCTCCAGGGCCGGACCGTACTGATCGCGCATGTCCTCATCGTAATCGTCAAAGGCCTCGGCGTCACCCTCGAGATGGCCAATCGCGGCCTCCCCTGCCGCCTCGCCCGACACCACCGCCGCGGCAATCCCGGCCCCGGTGATTGGATGGGTAAACCCACCGGCATCGCCCACGAACAGGACATCGCCCTGGTACAGCGAGTCGCGCAGGCCACCGACCGGGATCGCGCCGCCTGTGCGGTGACGGATCTCCTCGCCCAGCAGCCCCTGCTCGACGAGCTGGACATGCAAGGATTCCAGCGGGGTCTTCATATCGTTGTCGATGCGCTTGTCCGCGCCCAGTCCCAGGTTCGCCCACTCCCCCTTGGGGAACAGCCAGGCGTATCCACCCGGGTAATCGTCCGACAGCCAGACATCGGTCGCGGTATACGGCTTTTTCAGCGGCACCGTGTACTGCCGCGTCTGTACGACCGGCAACGCGGGCAGGCCCAGGGACTCGGCCACCGGGGAATGCGGGCCATCGGCGGCGATCAGCACACGGTACTCGACCCTGTGCTCCTGTCCCTGGTGCTTCACGGTCGCCACATGCCGCTCGGCATCCACACGTTGCAGCGGGGTCGAAGTCACCAGCTGCGCGCCATTGGCCTGCGCGGCCTGGATGATCGCCCGGTCGAATTCCCCACGATCCACCATCAGGCCGGGGAAATCGGAATGCTCCACGGTGCCGGAGGGCAGGAAGCTCTGCATCGAGTCGATGCGCTGCAGCAAGACCCCCTCCGCCCGGGCATAGGCGCCCATCGGGTTCGGGATGAACTCGGCACACTGTACCGGCTCGCCGAAGGCCTTGTTACGCTCGACCGCCAGGACCGACAGGCCGGCCGCCGCGCATACACGCGCCGCCGAGGCACCGCCCGGCCCCAGACCGACGACCAAGACATCGACCTTCTCGGGGAGCATTACTGCTGCCTCCCGGCAAGCACCGCGCAAAGGGCCTTCATCCCGCTGATTCCTCGGTCTCGGCCATGGCCAGAGCCGACTGAATCGCCGCGATCACGTCATCGACCGTCAACTGCAGCATCTCGACGTCGCGTTCGGCAAAGAAAGCCCGCACGCGCTCTTCCATCTCGGCCTGCGGCGTGTCGCGCAGGG
Organism: Thioalkalivibrio sp. K90mix; assembly: GCF_000025545.1. Taxonomy (NCBI): domain Bacteria; kingdom Pseudomonadati; phylum Pseudomonadota; class Gammaproteobacteria; order Chromatiales; family Ectothiorhodospiraceae; genus Thioalkalivibrio; species Thioalkalivibrio sp. K90mix. The sequence goes on along the minus strand of NC_013889.1, from coordinate 682,117 downwards.
CCGCTTCCAGATCGGCGATGGTACGCGCAGGCTTCACGAAGATGTCGCCCGTCAGCCAGAGCTGCTTCAGACGCTTGCGCTCCGGGTCCAGGGCCACACCGACGCGCATCAGACCGCCGTCAGACTTGAAGATGCTTTCGAACATCGGGGCATCGGTGGCCGGGCGGTTGCGCTGGTACACCCATTCTTCGGTGTCGATCTCGGCCAGGGCCTGTTCGAAGGACTTCTGCTCCTCGGGCAGCAGATCCGATGGGGCCAGCTCGACCGCAAACTCTTCCGCGAAGGCCTCGGCAATCGCATCCTTCACATGGTCCAGATTGGGTCGTTCGCCCAGCAGGGTCGCCAGGTTGACCACGCGATCGCGGGCCGACTCGATCGCCTTGTTGGAGAGCTTCTCGGCCGGAATCCGCAGAATGCGCAACATGTCCTCGACATCGAACTCGATCAGCAGCGTGCCCTGATACATGATCGAGTCGCCGTCGAATGCGCCACCCGTGCCGGAGATCTTGCGGCCTTCGACCTCGATGTCGTTGCGCGGGCGGAACTGCGCGTCGACGCCCAGCGTGCGAATCCCGGCGGCCGCGGCATTGCAGATGCGCGCGGCGATCTGCCCCATGTCGGCCGTACCGAGGAAGCGCTTGTCGAGGTACAGCTCCCAGCCGAGCTGGGTGGAATCAAAGTAGATCGCGCCGCCGCCGGTAATCCGGCGCTGAATCGCGATACCGTGTTCCTTGCAGTACTCGGTGTTGATCTCCTGGTCCACGTTCTGGTGAAAGCCCACCAGCGCGCAGGGCTCGAACTGCAGGAAACGCAGGGTGTGCGGCGATACGCCTTCCTGGTGGCACTCGAGCAGGGCCCGGTTGAAGGCCATGTTCTCCGCCGCCGGCCGCAGCCCGGTGTCCAGGACGCGCAGCGTCTTCTGATCGCGTTCAGACATGGCAGCCGCCTCCGGCTGCGACATTGCCCTCGGTCACGATGCGGATGCCACCCAGGCCCTGGCGCGCCTTGCGTTCCTGCTCGCGACGCCGGGCCTCCTCGGCCACGATCGTATCCAGGTCGATCTCGACACCGCTCTCGACCGCCGTACCGTCCGCCATCACCTCGTCGCCCACCGCGATCGAGCAACAGGCCGGTGTCACGCGGACCTTCTTGCCCAGGCGCGCGGCGAGTTCGACCACGCCCTCCGCCGGGTGCGCAATCCCGGACAGGCCGGCCATCACCGCATAGCTGTCGATCTGGCTCTTGGCCTCGCCCGGTGGACGCGCGCAACCGAGCAGCAGCGGGGTATCACCCAGGCGCTCGCGGGCGTCGTGGAAGAAGCGCCCGACCGCATGCACGTCCGGGGTCTCGAAGGGGCGACTGGCCGGGGCGTAAAACGGCATCACGACCACCAGCACCACGGCATCGGGCAGGTGGCGCGCAAGCATCTCCAGCGCGTTCCACTCACCCAGCAGCTTGCCGTAGTGCAGTCCGATCACGATGTGCGGGACCACCTTCATATTGGTGTTCACCAGGCTCTCGAGGGTCTGCTCGAAGTCCTCCACGCTGCGGCGCAGATGGTAGACCTGCGTGATCGTGTCCTGGGCACCGATCACGTCCATCATCGCTGCGTCGATGCCGGCCTGCTCCATCGACGTCGCGATGTTGTCATCGACCAGCGCCGTGTGCAGCGCAATGCGAAATTCGGGGAATTCGTCCTTGATGCGACGAATCGTGGAGTAGTACGGGTCGTACTCAACCTCGTTACGGTGGTTCGAGCCACCGGTCAGGAGCATGCCCTGGGCACCGGACTCGATCACGTTGTTCACCTGAGCCCAGAGGTCCTCCGGCGTACGCACCGGGATCATCGGGTCCAGGATCTTCGCCTTGCAATGGTCACAGGCGAGTTTGCAGTCGCCACCGGTGATCGACATCGCCGGCCAGGCGCTCTTGCCGCAGTCCGCCAGTTCGCTGGACTGGTACGACTTGAACGTCGGGGTATAGAAATGCACCGATCCTGGATCGGAGCCCCGCTGAACGCTGTGCTGAAGGTCATTCACCAACGCCGCATCGACAGCGATGTCTTCCAGGGGTTCCACCCGCTGGATCACCTCGTTCCAGGTCGTCATCAGCTTGCTCCGGATACCACAGAATCAAAAAAGGCCGCCGAACACTGGGGAACGGCGGCCCGAGGCTCGGTAGGGGCTTAGCAGCCGCCGAAACCGTCCGCTTCCATCTTGGCCTCGAACGCCGCCAGGGCGTCGGAGCCGGTCTTCAGGTCGCCAACTTCGCCGTCCCAGTCTTCCGGCTTCAGCTTGATCAGCCAGCCTTCACCGTAGGGGTCTTCGTTGATCAGACCCGGGTTGGCCGCGACCTTGTCGTTGGTTTCGGTCACTTCACCGGTCACCGGGGTCTTCGCCGGACCCACCCACTTGCCGGATTCGACGGTGGTGCAGGACTTGTCCTTCTTGACGGTCTTGCCGACTTTCTTGGGGGTGTAGGACACGATGGTGCCGGCCAGCGAGCACGCGTAGGAGGTCAGGCCCACGGTCGCGGTGCCGTCGCTTTCCTTGCGCACCCACACGTTGTTTTCAACGTTGTACATCAGATCTTCCGGAATATCACAACCCCGTACTGCGCCCATGTTTTCCTCCAAGCGTGAAAGTAATAATGCGGGAAAATTAAAACGTTATCGTTTTATCGCTACGCAGAATCAGGTCCGCCAGCTCGCTCGCCCGATTCACTTCATCGACCTCGTCGATGAGATCCGAAGACGCGTCGATTCTATACCCCGGCAAAGCGGGCTGGCAAACGTGCAGGCGCACGCCTGCGCGTTTTGCGTCCTGGATAAAATCCTTGATCAGCTTGCCATCTTCCATGGCTCGCAGGTCGTCGGCTACCCCCTTCTCCATCAGGCGAACGCCCTCCATGGTGAAGAAGATATAGACGTCTACATCCATCGAGGCCATCACCGCCCCAAGATAGAACGGCGTCGCACAACGATGCGGCGTCGACGGACCCGAGGTCATGATGATCACGACCGTCTGCTCGTCGTTGTCCAGATAGTAATCGTTGCCCAGTTCAGCCATCGTTCTCTCTATCGCAGCTTGCGCTGACACTCGATGTCTTCATCTTTGGCGCGCTTGCAGTAGCCTTCTTCAGCCTTGTCGCCGGTCAGAAACTGCTCCAGCGCCGCGTCGACACCGTCGGTGGCTTCGACGCGCGCAATCCATGCATTATAGGGATCCGAGTTCAGCAGCACCGGGTTTTCCAGCACTTCCTCGTTGCCCTCCACGATCTTGCAGTCGATGAAGTTCGGGATCGGTCCGGCCCATTTCCCGCTCTCGATCGTGGCGACCGGCTTCCCGGGCGGACGACGGGTACCCGGGCGACGCACTCGTACGTGAATGATCTTTCCCGCGATAGTCTGCGAAAGGTCGGTCATCCCCACGGTCAGGGTGTCGTCATCCTCGCGGCGCAGCCAGATCTGAAACTCGTCGTCGTAGAACAGTTCGGGATGAAACTCGCAACCGTTGCAGTCCATGTTTCGCCTCGTTCCTGGCATCGACACAAAAAACGGGCGCCTGGCGCCCGTTTTTCGAAGATACTACTGGGCCATTCGGGCCTCGAATCAGGGGATCAGATGACCCCCTTCTCCTTCAGAAGCCCGATGGAGTCACTCACGTTCTCGTGGATACCCAGCTTGCGCGGGGACAGCCCCATTGCCAGACCCAGCAGCTGCGTGAAGTACAGGACCTTCACGTCAGTCTTGATGCCGAACTCGGTTTCGGCACGGACCTGGTGCATCTCCAGACCGGAATGGCAGGTCGGGCACTCGGTGGCGATCACCTCGGCACCGGAATCTTCCGCCGACTGCAGCAGGTTCAGCACCAGCTGGGTCGAGGTGTCGGAATCCGACAGCGTATGCGCACCACCGCAGCAGGAGGTCTTCAGCGGAAAGTCCACATTAACCGCACCGGCGGCACCCAGCAGGTCATCCATGAAGTGCGGCTGATAGCTGGAATCCGAACCCGGGCCGTTGTCCTTCTCGGGAAAGATCTGGCGGGGACGGGTGTACATGCAGCCGTAGTAGTTGGCGATCTTGATGCCGTTCAGGCTCTTGGTCATCTTCTGCTTGATGCCCTCGGGCCCCAGCTCTTCCATCAGCCACTCGAGCAGATGCAGGGTGCGGACGTCACCGGTGTAGACCGGGTCGTCGGACTTGCGCGCCAGATCCTGGACGGTGTCCATGGCATCCTGGGAGGTCGCGGTCTCGTACTCGGCCTTCTTCAGGTTGTGGTAACAGCCGTTGCACGGCGCCATCACAGTGTCCATGCCCATCTGCTCGGAGGCAATGGCCATGTTCCGCGCGGACAGGTAGGTCTGCAGCATCGGGTGGACGTTCTTCACTTCCATCGCGCCGCAGCAGTTGTAGTCGCGCAGGTTTTCCATCTCGAGCCCAAGCGCCTTCACCAGCACGCGGGTGGAGCGGTCGTACGGCCCACCGGAGCCCTCGAGCGCGCAGCCCGGATAGTAAGCAACCTTAGCCATGAGCGGCCTCCTTCTGTTCGCGCACGTAGTTCTTCAGCACGTCCCCGGTCTTGCCCCAGGACTTGGTGCGCGGCGTATGTACGGTGTTGATGCCCATCCGCATCAGGTGCTTCACCGGCAGGTGCTTCATCATGCGGAAGATGAACACCTTCAGCCACTCCTGCAGCAGCGGCTGGCCGGTCTTCTTGAAAAAGTTCTGTGCGACCTTGCCGTCTTCGATACGGCCGGTTTTGTAGATCTGGTCGGCGAACTCTTCATCGAAGATGGTGGACGGGGACTTCTCGGTAATCCCTTCCACTTCCATCCAGTGCGCCAGTGCCTTCATCACGCCTTCCGGCTTCACGTCCTTCGGACAGATGTTGGTGCACTTGTTGCACGAGACGCACTGCCAGATGATGTCCTGGTCCTTGACCAGCTCTTCCTTCATGCCGAGCCGGGTCAGGTAGATCCAGTAGCGCGGATTGAACTGCACGTTCTGCGCGTACATGGTGCAGGAGTTGGTGCAGGACCCGCACTGCCAGCAGCGGTGCACGTACTCGCCACCCGCAAAGCTCTGAATCTTCGCTTCGAAATCGTCGTCGTAGTCGCGGACCGTGCGCGGGGCGATCATGGTGTTCCAGTGACCGGACACATCCACCCCGTCGACCACCAGCTCGTCGTGCTGCTGCAGTCGTTCGTCCTCGATCAGTGCCTTTTCATGTATTGCCATGACGTCTCTCCGAAAACCTGTGTAGCCAGGCTCAAGTTCGTTCCGTTATTCAATGCAGCGACGCATCGTGACCTTTCAGGCGGCCTTCCGAAGAATCGATCCCCAGAAGCTTCACCCCCAACTCCAGCGGGTCCTGCTTGGCCCCGAACTGGTTGTCGATCATGCCCAGACTCATCGACAGGGAACGCGCGTAATCCGAGTAGGCCTGCACCCAGACCAGATCCGTCACGAACGGCAGGTCGCGGTAAAAGCCTTCCTCGGCCAGCGCCTCATAGAACCAGCGTCTGGCCCCCTCGATCGCTCCGACGGTCTCGCCAATCGGAATCGACCGCAGGGTGTCGTTGCCACGGATAAACTCGCGCAACGCCCCAGTCGTCGTCCCCGTATCCCAGACCCAGCGCGTCGCCAGCGGGACCGTCTCGGGATCGGCGAAATGCAGGATCTCGGCACCGAAGTCCCAGATCCCGCGTCGCAGCTTCTTGTCGTCCCCGGCCAGATCGGCAAATGCCGTCAGCCGTGAGGCCAGATCCGTATCCGGGCGCACCAGTGCGCGCATCCCGTCTACCAGCGCGCCCTGGCGTTCAGCCATCACCCCCGCCAGCTTGCGGCGAACCGCGAAGACCAACCCCCCCAGGATGCGCAGATCCTCGGCATCCATCTCGTCGCCCTTGGCGACGGTCGCGGCGAAGACTTCATGCTTCGCCCGCAATGCCTCGATGAAGGTTTCCAGCCCATCGACCCCGCCGGCTTCGGCGATGGCCTCGTTCAGACTGTTGAGCTTCGTCGCGAGGATCTCCTGATCAAAGGTCACCTGTAGCGGCTCCGGGTTCACACCCGAAGCCGCCTCGTCGCTGACGACCTCAGCCGGCTTTCGAAACCAGCGCATGCAGGTCCGCAACCGCGCGGCCACCGGCAGCGGCACCCTGCGCGATCGAGTCATCGATCGTCTCGGGGCCATAGGCCGCACCGCAGGAGTAGATGCCCTTGCGGGTGGTGCCACAGGTGTTGGTGTACTGCTCGGCCTTCTCAATGAAGCCGTGCTTCTCGAGGCCGACACCGAAGACCTGGGAGATTTCCGGGTTGTCGGCGTTCGGATCCATGCCGATGGCGTGCACGACGATATCGAACGGGATCACGATCGGGCGCTTGACCAGGGTGTCCTCACCCTTGACCAGCAGACGACCATCGCCGGAGGCCGTCACTTCCGCGATACGGGCCTTGACGAACTTGGTTTTGAACTCTTCCTGGGACTTCCAGTAGAACTTGTCTTCGTACAGGCCGAAGGTACGGATGTCCATGTAGTAGATGAACACATCCGTTTCCGGCGACAGTTCCTTGATCTCCATGGCCAGGTTGGCGGAGACGGTGCAGCAGATCTTGGAGCACCACTCACGACCGATCTGGCGATCACGCGAACCCACGCACAGCAGGATGCAGACCCGTTCCGGCACGCGGCCGTCGGACGGGCAGGCGATCTTGCCAGAGGCGACCATCTGTTCCATCTGGGTGGTGGTCAGCACGTCTTCGTACGTACCAAAGCCCCACTCCGGCTTGTTGATGGAATCGAAATGGGTGAAGCCCGTGGCCAGCACGACGGCACCGGCCTGGACGGATTCGCCGTTGGTCAGCGTGGCAGTGAAGTTACCGGCCTCGCCTTCCAGCTTCTCGACCTTCGCACCCTTGTGCACCGTCGAGTTGGAATCGTCTTCTACGCGCTTGACCATGCGGCCAATGGCGTCCTTTGCCCACTCGCCGGAGGGGACCAGCTTGGCGTAACCCGACAGGATCGGGGCGCCACCCAGGACGTCTTCCTTCTCGACCATCACGGCCTTGAAACCGGCCGAGGTGACATTCGCGGCGGCGGCCAGCCCAGCCGGGCCCCCACCCACTACTAGAACAGTATCTTGCTGCATCAGACTTTGCCCCCGTAAGCGAGCTCAGGATTGTAGAGGTATTCGATATTGCCGGCCTCGACTTCCTTCAGGTATTCCTGGAAGGTCTTCTTGGCCTCGTCCCAGGAGATCCCCATCTTCTCGACCAGGTCTTCGCAGGGCGATGCGTGCCACTGCAGCTGGACGATCTTGAACGGATCCGCGCCGCAGGCCAGGGCCGCGAACTGGACTTCCGCCATGATCGGAATCTGGAAGTTCTGGTTGTGGGCCTTACCGATCCACTGGTTCTTGTCCATGGTCGTGACGCAGCCGGTGTCGTTGGCCAGCATCACGTCGGCGTTGGCTTCCTCGCGGGCCACGCGGATCTTGCGATCCATCGTGAACGAGCGGGTGAACTCGCGCTCGGAGATGATGTGGCGGAAGCCGAAGCCGCAGCAGTCGTACCACGTGGAGTAGTCGATCACCTGCGCACCCAGGGCCTGGGCGGTGGAGGTGATGATCGCGGTACGGTTGCCACCCAGCACGGACGGGTCGTACACCGCGTCCTCGTGCACCATCTTGTAGTAATGGCAGGCCACGTGGGCAGTGGTACGGATATTGGAGACGTCGATGGTCTGCAGCTCGGAGGCGATGCGGTTGCGCATCACGTGCACCCACTCGGAGTAGTGGATGACCTCTTCCGGGATGACCAGCTTGCCGTCGACCAGGCGACCCAGCTTGCCGAGGATCTTGGTGACCTTCTCGCGCAGCTCGGCGGACTCGACCAGATACTTGCGGATCTCCTTGTAGTTCCCGAAGGAGGTGCCGCAATGGACCAGCGGGTAGAAGTGACCCAGCTCATGGCCGTGCTGCTTGCCGGAGACGTAGGCCTGGTGGAAGTTGCGCAGGAACACCGCGGCCAGCGACTCGACGTTCCCGATACCGGAACCGTGGTAGTTCCACGCGGTGCAGGAGGTCTGGTCGGTCTCGTCGAGGTAGTCCTTGCCCGGCTCGAAGCCGAACTTGTTCATGAACCACAGCAGCGAGGTCGGGTAGCCCGGGATGTTCCCGCACTGGCCACAGGACTTGTGGTGCCAGAGCTGCTTGGTCGGGACCTTCTTGTCCCAGCCGAACAGGGTTTTCACCGACATCGGCTCGTGCTGGTCCTCGATGCGGTGGATGATGATCTGACCGTCTTTTTCGAGCTCGTACATGTGCTCGCGGACGTCGTCCATACGGTCACCAAGGTCGACCGTACGGCGGTCGACGTGCTTGCGCACCCAGTCGGTCGCCTTGATCGCGTCTTCCTTGGACAGGTCGGTCGCCTGGAAGAAGGAACCGTGACCGGCGATGCCCTGACCGTCGGTATTGTGGTAGCCGGGCTTCATGGTGCCGGCACCGGCACCTTCGCCGTTCTGGTTGTGATTGCCTGGGGTCTGTTCACTCATAACGCTTCTCCTGATGTCCTGGAGTGGAGTCGGAAACGGGACGACTTACTCGTCGTCTTCCTCTTCCTGCTCCTCGAGCCAGTCTTCGTAGTCCTCGCGCTTCTCGTCGATGAAGTCTTCGATCACGTCGAAGAGGTTCTCGTCCATCAGCTCGAGGGACTTGAGCACCCCGGTCATTTCCCAGATGGTGTACATCTCGACCGAGGTCTTCAGGGACACTTCCCAGGCGGTCTCGACCGTCTGCAGCGTCTTCACCGGAATCGCCTTGCGCAGGATGCGCAGGTCACCTTCCACCTTCTGGATGTTCGGGCCCCAGTCGGGGAAGTGGTCGGGCTGGATCATGTCGGGCGACAGCTGGTTACCCGTGGTGATCAGCTTCAGCATCACGCGACCGAACGGGCGGAGCACGTCCTTCGCGGATTGCATTTCGTGCTTGATGGCCACTTCGCGCATGATCGCGACCAGGCCACCAGGGGAATTCTTGAACGGGCAGCGAGCGGCACAGGTCATGCACTGAGCGCAGGCCCAGATCTTTTCCTGCATCGCGTCGTAGATCTGCTCGACGTTTTCGGTCCACAGCAGCTGGACGATCTCGCGCGGGGAGTAGTCGTAGAACTGAGCAGAGGGGCACGTTGCCGTGCAGATGCCGCAGTTCAGACAGCCGTTGAGTTCGTGGTCGTAGCGAAAATCTCCGCGGATGTCGTCGAAGATTTGCTGCATCTCAGCGTATGTCGCCATATGTCACCTCTTCGCTGTTGGCGATGCAGGTTTCTTGAGAACCTTGCTCAGCCAGCCTAGACCTCGTCCAGGCACCTATCCAGTTACCGCATGGCAACCGTCGTTTTTCAGGAATCGGGGCGGTCGATCCTTGCGGATCGCCGCCCCGTTTCAGGCACTTAGAGACGCCTTAGGACTTCTTCACGAGGAAGTAGAACTTGCCGCCTTCTTCCTTGTGCTCCATCAGCTCGTTGCCGGTCTGCTTGGCGAAGGCCTGGAAGTCCTTCACGGCACCCGGATCGGTGGCGATGATGTGCAGAACCTGACCGGATTCCATGGCCGCCAGGGCCTTCTTGGCGCGCAGGATCGGCAGCGGGCAGTTCAGGCCGGAAGCGTCGAGTTCTTGGTCAAAGTTGGCCATGGTGTGTCTCCTTTAGTGCGTTACCAAAATCAGTTGGGTGCTGAGGTACCAATCGGGGCGGTTTGGGGACCACAACGATCGAACCCTTGCCAGCCGAATTCACCCTTATAGGGGAAACGGGATCGGAATACAACCGAATTCTAATCCGGGGTGACGACCGATTTGCCGGCCTGAGCCCAGCCCACGATACCGCCGCGCAGGCTGTTCGCGGTCTCCAGCCCTTGTTGCGCAAGGAACGCGCAGGCCTGGGCGGAACGCGCGCCACTCTGGCAATACAAGACCAGCGGTATATCGCCTCCCAGGAACTCGTCCTTGCGCAATGGCAGGACCGTCAGCGGCACCAGCTCTGCACCGGGAATGACGCCGCGGGACGTCTCGCCGGGGGAGCGTACATCGACAAGCCGAAAGGCCTTGCCTTCCGTTCGCCACTGTTCGAGCTCGTCGGCGGTGATCTCCGAGAATCCGTACATGCGCTCCACTCCAAGTGTGCCGAACCGCACCTGCCTGCCTCGCTCGCGAGACTCCGAAACATGCCCCGGTCGCGAAGGATGGGCGCGGAGGATAGCGAAACAGGCCGCAAATGCAAACTTGTCCGCCCGTGAACGGTTGGTTTGTTCTCTCGCGGACAGAAGTCGTGCTATCGTTCCGAGTTGAAGGAAATACTGATGGACGCAACCGGCTCTCGGGCGGGCGCGTCCGGACGATCAACCCCCTGATTCATTCGCGGAGGACTTTGCGGTGGACAAGAGCGAATTCCAGGTCAACGGCCACTACGCCGTGACCATGAAGGACGAAAACGGCAAGCTGCGCCCGGCCAACATCTACGTGCACAGCATGGAAGACGAGTACATGATCGTGCGCCGCACCTCCGGTGGTGACGTGGGTCTCCTGTTCAAGCTGAAGTACGACGACGTGGTCAAGATCGTGCGCACCCACAAGGTGCTGGACCGCAAGAAGTTCATGATCCCGGAAGCGATGCTCAAGCCGAAGCTCTGGGAAACCCGTGACAGCATGCGCACCTACTCTTCGGCTCCGGGCCTCGGCAAGTAACCGACCCCACGATGCCAAGACCCTTCGGAGGCCGGCCCCAACGGCCGGCCTCCGTCGTATGAAGACACGGCTTCTCACGCTACTTTCAACCCTGCTCCTGGTACTCACGCTGGGGGCGCCAACGGTTTCGGCCTCCGGGACCGCCCTGCCCGACCTGGGCGAGGCCTCGGGTGGCGTACTGACCCCTGCGGAAGAGCGCGAGCTCGGTCGCTCCCTGCTTCGAGAGATCCGGCGGTCCCTGCCACTGGTCACCGACCCGGAGGTCTCCTTTTATGTCGACTCCCTCGGTCGGCAGCTGCTCGCCAACGCCCCCGACGCGGATGGCCCGTTCTATTTCCTGACCATCGACAACGGCCAGGTCAACGCCTTTGCGATGCCCGGCGGCATCATCGGGGTACACTCGGGATTGATACTCGAGGTCCGCGACGAGGCCGAACTGGCCGCCGTCATGGCCCACGAAATCGCGCACGTCACCCAACGCCACCTGGCCCGGATGTTCGCGCGCGGGCGCGAGGTCAACTTCACCACCGGGCTCGCCATTCTCGCCGGGGTCCTGGCATCGATGGCGGATCCCACCCTGGGCTCGGCCATCATCACGGGCGGTGTCGCGGGCGGCATCCAGCAGCAGATCAACTTTACCCGCGCCAACGAGGCCGAAGCCGACCGCGCCGGCATGCGTATCCTGGCCAGCGCGGACTTTGACCCGAATGCGATGGCGGATTTTTTCGAACGTCTGCAGGAGCTCTCGCGCGGCGTTGGCGACGCGGTACCCGAGTATTTGCGCACCCACCCGGTCACGCTCGACCGCATCACCGACGCCCGCAATCGCGCGGCCGGCATGCCGGCGGTGGATACGCGCAACCGGGGCCCCGAGTTCCAGTGGATGCAGGCCCGCACCCGGGCCCTGAAGGATCCGCGCCGTGCGATCGAGATCCATCGCGGGGCCTCGGACCCAGCGCCGCACCAGATCTACGGCGCCATGGTCGCACACCTGGAGCGCGGCGAACTGGACCGCGCCGCCGAGCGGCTGGAGGAAATCCCGGTCGAGGAGGCCCCCGGGATGACGCTGGAACTTGCGCGCGGCGCACTGGAGCGGGAACGTGGCAACCACGAAGCGGCCCTCGAGATCCTGAATGACCTGGACGCGGTCTACCCCGGACACCCGGTCATCCGCGAAGTGCTGGCCCGTGCGCACCGCGATCTCGACAACCCCGACCGCGCCATCCGCATCGTGAACGAAATGATCCGCAATGAACGCGCACCCAACCCCGAGTTGCTGCGACTGAAGGCAGACATCGCGGACGGGGCCGGCTATATTGCGATCAGCCGCGAGGCCATGGCGGAGTATTTTTTCCACCGCGCGCAGTACGAAGAATCGGTACGCCAGTTCGAGGCCGCCATCGACGCACGCGATGCCAGCGAACGCGATATCCAGCGGATCGAAGACAAGCGAGACACGGCCAAGGAAACCGCGCGGCAGGCGCGCGAACAGCGTCGCTAGGGAGACGCCGCGCCCCACGAAGACTCGGGGCACGTCCAAGGGCAGACATCAGCATCCGTCAAAGCCAGAACCCGGGGAATCCGGTTCTGGAGGCACTGCGGGCTGAATACGGCTTCAGACCAGCCAGGCGTCGCGCCAGTCGGCAAGGAAGCTCCGCACCCAGGGAATGTTCCACAAAGAAGCAGCGTCTAGATTGCTGCTTCGAGAAACCAAAAAATCACAATAAACGACAGTAGAGAGAGGTAGGACCCTCATGCATATCTCACGCCGCGAATTCATGCAGCTGCTGGCCGCCGCCAGCGTGGCCGGCTTCCCTCTGGCGGGCTGCGCCAAGGCCACCAATGGCAAGTACGGCACCTCGGGAGACCCGTACGACATGCTGGATCGTTTCGGCAATGTGCACCTGCTGCACTACACCGACTGCCATGCGCAGCTCAAGCCGATCTATTTCCGCGAGCCCAACGTGAACCTGGGCGTAGCCGATATGCGCAACCGCCCGCCGCACATCGTTGGCGAGCACTTCCTCAAGCACTATGACATCGAACGCGACAGCATCTTTGCCCACGCCTACACCAACCTGAACTTCATGGAGGCGGCCGAACAGTACGGTCGCGTCGGCGGCTTCCCGCAGCTGAAGACGCTGGTCAAGAAGCTGCGCGACTCGCGCCCCAACTCGCTGCTGCTGGACGGTGGCGACACCTGGGGTGGTGGCTCGGGTACCGCGCTGTGGACCAATGCCCAGGACATGGTCGATGCACAGAAGCTGCTGGGCATCGACATCATGACCGGCCACTGGGAATTCACCTACGGCGCCGACCGCGTGGAAGAGGTCGTCAACGGCGATTTCGCCGATGCCGGGATCGACTTCGTCGCCCAGAACGTGCGCGACGTGGACTGGGGCGACCTGATCTTCAAGCCGTACGTGATCCGCGAGTTGAATGGTGTCAACGTTGCCGTGATCGGCCAGGCCTTCCCCTACACCCCGATCGCCAACCCGCGCTGGATGATCGAGCAGTGGTCGTTTGGCATTCGCCCGGACGACATGCAGCAGCAGGTCAACGCCGCGCGCGAAGAGGGCGCGGAGATCGTGGTCGCGCTGTCGCATAACGGCATGGACGTGGACATCAAGATGGCCGGCATGGTCGAGGGTCTCGACGCGATCATGGGCGGTCACACGCACGATGCCGTCCCGCAGCCGCTGCCGGTGGAGCGCCCCGATGGCGGCACCTGCCTGGTCACCAACGCGGGCTCTAACGCCAAGTTCGTCGGTGTCCTGGATTTCGATTTCCGCGACGGCGAGATCAAGGACTGGGAATACCGCCTGGTCCCGGTGTTCGCCAACCTCTTGGACGAAGATCCCGAGATGGCCGAGTTCGTCGACAACATGCGCAGCCAGGACGTCACCTATGACGGCGACACCTTCAACATGGAGGAGAAGCTCTCCGAAGAGCTGGCCGTCGCCGAGGACCTGCTGTTCCGCCGTGGCAACTTCAACGGCACTTTCGACCAGCTAATCTGTGATGCGCTGATGGAGGTCCACGATGCCCAGATCGCGTTCTCGCCGGGCTTCCGCTGGGGCACGACCGTACTCCCGGGCATGCCGATCACCTTCGAGCACATCATGGACCAGACCGGCCTGACCTATCCGGAGACCACCCGCAACGCCATGACCGGTGCGCAGATCAAGGACATCCTGGAAGACGTCGCCGACAACCTGTTCAATGCCGACCCGTTCTACCAGCAGGGTGGCGACATGGTCCGCGTGGGCGGCCTTCGGTATGCGATCGATCCGGAAGCCGAGATCGGCAACCGAATCTCCGAGATGGAACTGGGCGGCGAGAAGGTCGACCCGGACAAGGAATACGTCGTCGCCGGCTGGGCCAGCGTCCAGCAGGAGCCGGCGGGCGGTACCGGCACGATGATCTGGGACAACGTCGCCGAGTACCTGCGCAACCAGTCCAATGGTGTTCGCATCAGCGAACTCAACGAGCCCAAGGTCAAGGGTATTGGCGAGGACAACCTCGGCTATGTCCCGACAACCGAGGACATGTACCGACCCTCCTGATCCTGCCGCAGGTCCAGGAACGAGAAAGCCCCGCGATTGCGGGGCTTTTTTGTAGGAGATGACCGTTCCTACTGATTGACCCAGCGTCCCTGCGCATCCCTGCAGGCCGTACCGTTTACTGTTTCCGGCTGGCCGTTCATCGTCGTCTGCACCTGGTACTCGCGGCAGTCCTGCCCGTGCGCCTGATAGGTACGCGTGGGGGTAGCCTGATACTGGTATCCGGTATTGGGGTTCTGCCAGGTGGATGCCCGGTGATCCGGGTTGTGCTCCAGGGTATGCGAAACCTGCTGGCGATCGACCTGGTCCATAGTGCGCCCAACGGAGCCGCCGATCGCTGCGCCGGCCAGCGTACCGGCGATGATCGCCGCGGTCCGCCCCCGGCCACCGCCGATCTGGGAACCGATGACCCCACCGGCCGCACCGCCAATCACCGCTCCGGTCTGCTGTTTGGTGGGCGGCGTCTGGCAACCGGCGAGCAGAAAGGCCACGCTCGCCACCGCCGCTAACAACACTGTCTTCTTCATCTCTGCCTCCGTTGCGCGGCCACGGGACCGCACTGCACAACTGCATCATTCAAGTTAGCGGCGAAGACCTGAACGTTGCGTGAAAATCCGGGGGCGCAAGGTTGCGCGGCTGAATGTGACCTCCAGGCCGCAAAACTTCCAAGCCGTTCAAAACACGTACGAGAAACCTCGTATTCATGTCTCAGAATTGCTCCCCTCCACTGTCACCTTCGGACATCACTTCCTAGACTGGCCTCCGGTAAAAGACACCCCCCGGTGAAGTGAGGAACGTGACCATGATCAAGAAGATATTCGCCACAGCCATTGTTGCCAGTGTGTTCGTAACCGGCCCGGTAATGGCGCAGTCCGCCGGCGCGGGCGCCACCGGTGGTGCCAGCGCAGGCGCCAGCGCCAGTGCCCCGCAGGGGAATCCCAGCTCGCCGGTCGCCGGCGGCACCCCCTCCGGTGGCATCTCCGCCGCCGCGCGTTCGGAACCGGGCGCGGTGTCGCGTATTGCGACCCGCTCCGGTCGCCTGGTGGGCCTGATTGCTTCCACCGGGACGACCCCGGGCACGGGTACCACCCCCGCTACGGGCACGCGGTAACGAGCACCCATGCGAACCAATTCGCACTTCCTTCGCGAAGGCCGCCTCCGGGCGGCTTTCGCATGTCTGGGCCTTGGGGTTTTCGTGAGCCTGGTCACGGGCTGCGGTAGCGGGGGTCCCACGCCGCTGGGGGCATCCCTGCAAAGCATGGTCACGGGCGGGCCGGAGGTGAGTTCCCGGGCAGAAGAGATTCCCTATGCCTCGCTCGCGGTTCGCACCGAGCACCATCAGGGGTTACTGATCCTCGGAGCCATCTCCGATGAACACACCTTCTGGCCGAGCGCCGAGGGCCTTTCGCTGCAACTGCGTGACGGGGGGCTGTTTGCCACGTCCGGTCTCGAACAGGACCTGCTGGGAACACACCATCCCGAAACCGATGCACCCCCCTGGCGCCAGGCAAGCCCCGACACCTACCGGGTCGAACGCCATGTCCGCGCACCCTCCGGCGCCATCGTCCGCCATGTCGGCGAGGGCACCCTGGACTGCGGGACAAGCACATCGCGGGACCTCCCACTCGCGACCCTGGAACTCGAGCGCTGCCGCGAGCGTATCGACTGGGAAGGTGCCGGAACGACTCGCGCCGACCTCTGGCGCGACCCCGAAACCCGCGATCTATGGGCATACGACGGCCAGGCCTGGCCGGATGGTCCCTCGATCGCCTGGCAGGTGGCTCGCCCCTGGTGGTAGCCCTCGCAGGAGGCCTGATGCAAAACCATTTTCGTCCCATGTGGCTGGCCCTGGGCTTGCTGGCCCTCGCCCCTGCGGTGGGCTCGACCGACGACACGCCGGTCGAACCCTCGCTCGCCGAGACCTGGGTGGCCTGGCAGGAAGAACTGTCCGAACCCATCGACTGGGCCTACAGCTTCGCCCTGCGCAGCCGCGATGTACGGCCCATCGACCACGAGCGCAGACGGCTCCTGGCCGAGATCGAACTGATCGGACAGACGATGGACATCGGCGGACGCCCCGAGGTAGCCCGGGCACTCGGTGTCTGGAGCGAGACCGTCGACGCGATGGAGAAGGCGCCCAATGTACGCAGCGCCGAGCGCCTCGACCTGCCCTGGCTTCTGGCCAATCTGCGCCAAGCGCCCGACCCGACCGGCATGGAGCACATCGGCTACTGCACCCCGCCTGACTGGGTGGAACTGTGGTCCCTGGATGGCGTGGACCGCCATGAATGGACCCCGGGGATGACCCTGCAGGACCTGCTGGCCAAGCCCTCGCGCGCCGCGTTGCGCGGGACCGACACGGCTGCCGTGGTTTCGCCGATCGGCGAGGTCCACGTATTCGGCGCCGCGCCCTGGAACCGCGAGGACACCGCGATCGCGCCCGGAACCCGGGTGATGACCCACCTCCATGTCCGTGACCTGGGGGGATCGGTAGAGGGCGATCTGCTCAACCAGCGCCTGCCCCGTTTTCTTGCGACCCGCTTGCCGGGCGACAACTGCACACTTCGGAAACTGCCATGAACGCTACACCTTTGCGCATGCGCCGCCGCAGCCTGGTGGTCGCCGTGCTCCTCGGCCTGGGCCTGCCCACGGCACAGGCCGAGGAGTTCGGACTCGGCCAGGGCCAGCGGGATACCGGCGGTATTGGTCTGATGCAGACCCCCACGGCCCGCACCGGTGATGCCGGTCACTTCGCCGCGGGCTGGAATCGCACCTACCCCTACCGCCGCTGGAGCGTCTTCGTACAGCCGCTCGACTGGATGGAGCTCGGCTTTCGCTATGTACAGGTCGAGAACCGGCCCTACCTGGCCGCCGGCGATGACGACCGTTACAACATCGACAAAGGCGCGGACATCAAACTCCGTCTGGTCGAGGAGAGCCGCTATATCCCGGAAGTGGCCGTCGGGTTCCAGGACCTGGGCGGCACTACCCTGTTCGGGGGCGAGTATCTGGTTGCCAGCAAGCGCTGGAACAACTTCGACTTTTCCCTGGGGCTGGGCTGGGGTTATCTCGGCAACCATGGCGATATCGAATCGCCGCTTGGCTGGATTGACGACAGTTTTGACGAACGGCCACGTTCCGCCGGCGGCGGTCAGGGCGGCGAAATCGCGACGCACCAGATGTTTCGTGGCCCGGCGGCCCTGTTCGGTGGGGTCGAGTACCAGACGCCCTGGGACCGCCTGCTGCTGCAGGTCGAGTACGAGGGCAACACCTATCAGCACGAGCCGCAGGACAACGCCCAGGAACAGGATTCCCGCTTCAATTTCGGGGCGCGCCTGAAACTGACCAACAGCATCGAACTGCATACCGGCTGGCAGCGCGGCAATACCGCGATGGTGGGCCTGCATTTCACGACCAACCTGGCACGGCTCTCGCAGCCCAAGGCCGACGACCCGCCTCCGGTAGACCCCGCCCATGTAGAGCGCCGCGACTGGGATGCGGTGGCCACGGACCTCAACACCAATGCCGGGATCTACGTGACCGAGATCCGCCAGGTCGGCGACACCATCGAGGTCACGGGCGAACCGGCTCGCTACCGCAACCTGAAGCAGTCCGAAGGGCGGGCCAACCGTCTGCTCGAGGCACAGGCCGATGCCGGCATCCACACCTTCCAGTACCGCTGGCAGACACTGGGCCTCGATCTGCGTGAGAGCCTGCATGATCGCGAGGCCTTCGGCCGCGCCCTGGCCTCCGCGGATCACGAGACCGACTACCGGCACAGTGTGCGGGTGCGCGATATCGAACCCACGACCAACCATGATCGTGGCGAGGTCCTCTACGAGGCCGAACCCCGGCGCTTCGAGTGGGGCGCGGGTCCTTCGCTGGAACAGAACTTTGGTGGCCCCGACGGCTATCTGTACCGGCTGTCCGCCTATCTTGACGCCAGCTATCACCTCGCCCAGGGCACCTGGATCTCGTCGATGCTATCGACGACCCTGGCGGACAACCTCGAGAACTACGAATACATCGCCGATTCCGACCTTCCTCGCGTGCGCACGCACATTGGCGACTACCTCGCCGAGACCAGCGTCGGCATCACCAACCTGCAGGCCACCCATACCAAGCGCCTGGGCAAGAACTGGTATGCGATGGGCTATGGCGGCATTCTTGAAACAATGTACGCAGGTGTCGGTGCCGAGGTCTTGTACCGCCCGTTCAACAGCCGCTGGGCCATCGGCGTGGATGCCAACTGGGTACGTCAGCGCGAGTTCAACCAGCAGTTCGGCCTGCGGGACTACGAGCAGGTGACCGGGCATGTGACCACTTACATCGACACCGGTGTACAGGACATCCATGCACGGGTAAGCGTGGGCCGCTATCTGGCCGGCGACCTCGGGACCACCCTCGACTTCTCGCGCGAGTTCGCCAATGGCGTGCGGGTCGGCGCCTGGTCGACCTTCACCGACGCCGGTGACGATTTCGGCGAAGGCAGCTTCGACAAGGGCCTGTACCTGTCGGTCCCCTACGACTCCTTCTTCTCCACCTCCAGCCGCAACCGGGCCAACATCGCCTGGCAGCCGCTGACCCGCGACGGTGGTGCCCGCCTGAACCGGCGTCATCAGCTGTTCGACATCACCGAAGAACGTCAGGTCGGCCGCTACTGGGACGAGCCCGACGCCACCTGGCGTTAATCCCCCGGTGTCCGGGGCATCGCGTCCCGGACACCCTTCCCTCCGGTTGACAAGACGCCGAGTCAGGCGCGTGTGCGTTCGCGTTCGCACTCGCGCCCCAGGCTTCCCTCCCCCTTGCCACCTCCGACGCAGTCGGGAAAATCCCGGCACACCGGCGCATACGCGCTGGTCGCGAATCCATGACAGGGCAGCCCGGCACCAGCCGCTCCTTCCAGGGAACACCAGGACTGTCGATGGCGACTTATTCGTTACGCTCTCTCGCCTCGGCGCCCCACCACCCTCCGCAGGCAGACGCGTGTGTTCTGATCGTCCGACGACCCTCAGTCACACCCGCCTGTTCGGTCTCCTGCCAGGCGAGGCGCTAATTGAATCGCGAGTCTGCGCTCGACTCGCGTTTGCGTGCGAACAAGCCGTGGTGACGGCCGTGCAGTCATTCTGCACAAGGGAGCCGCAACGCCGTGCCCGGGGGCACGGCGTTGCCTGCCCCAAACCGGACCGGCAACCGGCAACCGGCACCACCACGTTCGCTGTACTAGCTCCGCCGCGCCTGCGGCCATCGCGACCACGAACACCCAAGGCTCGCGATCCGCGCCGCATTCCCCGGTGGGCGATGTTCGACAAACAAAAAACCCCGGCAATCGCCGGGGCCACGGGGTAATCCATCGGGGCCGCCGCTTCGCGGCCCCGCGATCCGCTACTTGTAGGAGTAGTGATAATAACCGTAGCCGTAGCTGGTCGAGGCCTTGTACTCGATCGAGTTCAGGATACAGCCACGCACGTCGACTCCCGCCGCATCGAGACGGCGCCGTGCCGACTCGATCTCGCGCAGCGGGTTCAGCTGGAAGCGCACCACCATCAAGGTGGTCGAGCACTGGCGTGCGACCACGGCGGCATCGGTCACCGCCAGGATCGGCGGCGTGTCGATCAGCACCAGATCGTAGTCGCGGCTGAGCTGCTCCAGCATGCGGCTGAAACGGTCGCTCATCAGCAACTCCGACGGGTTCGGCGGCGCGCTGCCACGGGCGATGTAGTCCAGCCCCTGGATATCCGTGCGGCGCAGCACCCCTTCCAGGGATTCCTGGCCCGCCAGAAACTCCGAGAGTCCCCCGTCGCTGCGCTGACCGAAGGCGTGGTGGACATGCCCCTTGCGCAGGTCGGCGTCAATGATCAGCACGCGCTGTCCCGCCTGCGCACAAACGGTCGCCAGGTTAACCGAAACAAAACTCTTGCCCACATCCGGGCTCGGACCGGTAATCACCAGCCGGTTGTCCTCGGCCTCCAGCATCGCGAAATGCAGGCTGCTGCGCAGGCCACGCAGGGCCTCGATGGCGTCGTCGGCCGGGTCGATCGAGGCCAGTACATCCCCTGGAACGTCATGCCCCCGCGACTGGTGGCGCCGTTTCACCCGGCGCAGCAGATTCTCCTGCGCCCTGGAACGCGGCACGCTGGCATACACCGGGAGGTCGATCCCCTCGATCTCCTCCTGTGATTCCACCCCGCGGTTGAACATCCCGCGCACCAGCACCAGCGCAATCGCCAGGCCACCGCCAAATACCGTGGACAGCATCACGATCATGTTGCGCTGCGGTTCGACCGGGGACAGCCCCGCCTGGGCATCGTCCAGGATACGGACGTTGCCCACCGTACTGGCGCGGGCAATATCCATCTCCTGCATGCGATTGAGCAGCTGCACGTAGATGTCCTGGTTGACCTCCACATCCCGGTTGAGACGCAGGATCTGCTGCTGGGTCTCCGGCAGCGCGCTGACCTCCTGGTTCAGCCGGTTGCGCTCCTCCTGCAGCTTCTGGCGCTTGTCGATCAGGGCCGCATAGGTCGGATGGCTGGGCGTGTACCGCCGGGAGATCTCGGCCTCCTCGAACTCCAGCTCGTTGAGCTGACGTTCCAGGTTGACCAGGCGGTCCAGCACGGCACGGGTCTCCTGCGAGAGGTCCACGCTGTCGCGCTCTGTGCGGTACTCGTTCAGCGCATCCTCGGCCGTTTGCAGCTGATCGCGCACATCCGGCACCTTCTCCTCCAGGAATTCGAGGCTCTTCTCGGCTTCGGCGGCCTTGCGCTGGACGTTCTGGGTCAGATAGATCTGGCTGATGGTGTTCAGGATGCGCTGGGCTTGCTGCGGGTCCGGATCGGTCAGGGTCAGGCTGAACACGCCACTCTCGCGGCCCTGCTGCCCCGCCTCGAACTGACCACGCAAGCTGTTGATCGCCGCCAGGCGCGAGCGCCGCTGGATATCAAAACGCGCCCCCGGCCCCGCATCCATTTCGGCCACACGCAGGCGTACATCACCCTCAAAGAACTCCACGTCCTCGCCAATACGCCCCTCGCCCAGTTCATGATCCCCGTTGATCAGGCGATAACGATCGTCATCCAGAACCTCCAGCGTAAAGGTGCGCCCCTCGTAGGCTCGGGCCACCTGGAACTCGCCCACGTTGATCGATTCGCCCGCCCAGACACTGGACTGAGCAAAGGCGGGGCGCTCCACGCCCCGGCGAACGAGGTAATCGCCCACCACCGGCATACGGTGCGGGCGTACCACCAGATCCAGCGCCTCCTGATCGACCGTGCGGCCGAGGACCATGCGTGAACGCAGGATCTGCAGCTCGGCCTCGACGCGCGGCTCCTGCCCCAGCATCTCGCGCACACTGGACAACGGGCTGCTGAAGCGTCCCATGTCCTCCACCTGCACCAGCGCATCCGCCCGGTAGATCGGGGTGGACAGCGTCGCGTATACCGCGCCCGCAATAGCAAACAGCGCCGTGATAAAAATGATCAGCCACTTGTGGTCCAGCAACTGGCCAAGCAGTCGGCCAATATCCAGTTCGCCTTCCGGCACCCCGGGGGAATGGTTCTTTGTCATCGGGATTTACCTGTGTCGGAGATCATCGGTTCAGCCGCCGTGCCCAGGCATCGGCAGCCTCCACAAGTAGGGCATGAGCCTGCACGAAGACCTCGGGGCTCTTGCCATAGGGATCGGGGATGTCTCGGCCACGGCCACCTTCCAGCCAGTGGCCAAATCGCATCGTCTTGCCGAGCACCTCGGGGTGGCGCCCGCCGACGGCCTGGCGCTGGCCCTCGCTCATGACCAGCACCAGATCGGCGTGATGCAGCCAGTCCGCCTCGATCTGCCGGGCCTTGTGTGCCGAGACATCCAGACCATCGGCCTCGGCCAGACGCCGCGCCTCGGGGTGGACGCCCTCCCCGACCACAGCCCCAAGGCCCGCGGATTCCACGGAGCGATCAGGCAGGCGCTCGCGCAGCAGTGCCTCGCCCACGGGACTGCGGCAGATATTGCCGGTACAAACGACCAGAATCCGGTTAAACATGGCTAGAAGTCATCCGACAGGCGGCGCACGTCGCGCGTGGTACGGGAGGATTGGTAAACCGCGCTGACCGTGGGCAGCAGCTGACTGATCACGCGGTTCCAGCGGCCCAGCGACGTCGTCGTCACATACACGATGTCCAGCGGCTCCAGCTCGAACTCGGCCCCCAGCATCAGCGCTGCGGAATTGCGCGCATCCAGCTGGTAGACGGTCGCGAGCTTGTCGCTGTCCGGTGGTGCACGGCGGATCACGAAGATGCCGCTGGCGTCCGCCCGAGTCTCGTTAAACCCTCCGGCCTGGCTGAGCGCATCCATCAGCGTGAGCTGACCGCGGCCCAGGGGCAGCCGTTGCGGGTCGCCCACTTCGCCCATCACGTAGATCTGCTGGCCGGCAGTATCCGGGACGTGCAGCACGTCGCCATCGCGCAGGAGCCGGTTCTGCGACATGTCGCCGTAGCGCAACATGTCGTAGAGCGAGATCACGACCTCTTCGCCTTCCCGTGTCAGGATCACCTCGTGCCAGTTGGCATCGTCGGACAGCCCGCCCGCGTGGTGGATCGCATCGAGCACGGTCAGCGGCACATTGGTCACTGGCTGCACGCCGGGTTCGCGTACCGAGCCTGTCACCTGGACCTTCTGCGAGTTGAAGGCCGCCACGCGCACCTCGACCTGGGGCTCGTTCACGAAGGTCGCGAGATCGCGCGCGATCCGGTCACGCACCTGCGACACGGTGTACCCCTCGACTTCGACGCGCCCGATATAGGGATAAAAGATGGTCCCGTCGGGGTGCACGGTATTCCCCGATTCCACAGCGGACCGCTCGCTGCCGGCCGGAATGGTCAGCTCGGGGTGTTCGTACACGATGACCGCCAGCACGTCGCCGCGACCGATGCGGTAATCGTATTCATCGACGTCCTGTGCCATCTCGTCGCTTACACGGCGCAAGTCTGGCGGTACCGAGCGGGTCTCCTGGGCCCGGATCAGGCCAAAGGTTATGGGCTCGATATCGACCAGGTCCTCGACCGGGGCACTGGAGGTGCGTTCGGCAATGTGCCCGCCAGGGGCCCAGGCACACCCACCCAATATCACCAGCAGGCTCAGCAACAGGACCCAGCGTACGGGGGGGATCACGTTCATGGATCTTCCTCTTTTGCGCATGGCCGCAGCGCCCCTGGCGCCCACGGCCGCGTCGTCACCTTGCGATTCATCCTGGCGAGCCCCACCGGGTCCGCCTCAAGCGGGCCGACCATGTCACGAATAGGCCGGATCGTCGTCGAACTGGCGCAAAATATCGGCAGCCAACCCCCTGCGGGCAATGCCGCGATCCGAAACTTACGGGGCGAGTCACAGCTTCGACGGATCGACCTCACGTTTCCCGGAACCGGCGTTGCGGGGCCATTCCGGCCGATGCTTGAATCCATCGCGTTCACCCCATGAACGAGTGACCCGGACCCTCGTCACAACGCCCCTGGGCAAGCGAAACGTCCGGACACGTCAGTCCCATCCATCCGACAAGGAAGAGGCGACATGAAAGTCTTGATCACCGGCGCGGCAGGTTTTATCGGCTCCCATCTGGCCCTGCGCCTGCTGGAGCGTGGCGACACCGTGATCGGTGTCGACGACATGAACGACTACTACGACCCGAGCCTGAAGCGGGCCCGACTGGACCGCATCCGCGCCTTGCCGGCGTCCCGCCAGCGCTTCGTGTTCGAACACGAAGACATCGCCGACCGCGCCGAGATGGAGCGGGTGTTTCGCGAGCATCGCCCGGAGCGGGTGGTGAACCTGGCGGCCCAGGCCGGGGTGCGCTACTCGCTGGAGAACCCGGCGGCCTATGTCGACACCAACCTGGTCGGCTTCGGCAACATCCTGGAGGGCTGCCGGCACTTTGGTGTGGAGCACCTGGTCTACGCCAGCTCCAGCTCCGTCTACGGCGCCAACACCACGATGCCGTTCTCGGTGCACGACAACGTCGACCATCCGCTCTCCCTCTACGCCGCGAGCAAGAAGGCCAACGAGCTGATGGCGCATACCTATGCGCACCTGTACCAGCTCCCGGTGACGGGCCTGCGCTTCTTTACCGTCTACGGCCCCTGGGGCCGCCCGGACATGGCGCTGTTCCTGTTCACGAAGAAGATCCTGGCGGGCGAGCCGATCGACGTCTTCAACTATGGCCACCATCGGCGCGACTTCACCTACATCGACGACATCGTCGAGGGCGTGATTCGCACGCTGGACCGTCCGGCCCAGCCCAACCTCGACTGGACCGGCGCCGAGCCCGACTCGGCGACGAGTGCAGCGCCCTACCGGCTGTACAACATCGGGGCCCATCGTCCGGTGGAGTTGATGCACTACATCGAGGTGCTGGAAGACTGCCTGGGCTGCAAGGCGGAGAAGAACCTGCTGCCGCTGCAGCCGGGGGATGTGCCGGACACCTACGCCGACGTCGAGGCGCTGCGCACCGACACCGGCTACGAACCGACCACATCGGTCGAGGAGGGCGTCGCCCGCTTCGTCGATTGGTATCTGGGGTATTACCGGGCGGCCGCCTGATGGGGGTCTACCGCAAAACGCTGCAGTTGCTCACCCCGGCGGAGAAGCGCCGGGGTGCGCTCGTGCTGGGGATGATGATGATCATGGCGGTACTGGAGACCGCCGGGGTCGCATCGATCATGCCGTTCCTGTCCGTGCTGGGTAACCCGGAGCTGGTCAACACCAACCCGGTACTGAACCAGCTCTACACGGGGCTCGGCTTCAACTCGGTGGATCAGTTCATCTTTGCCCTGGGTGCGGCGGCCTTCGCGCTGATCCTGTTCTCGGCGGTATTTCGCACGCTCACGCACTACGCGATGAACCGCTTCATCGAGATGCGCCGCCACAGCCTCGGCAAGCGCCTGCTGGAGACCTACCTGCGCCAGCCGTATGCGTTCTTCCTGAACCGTCATAGCGGCGACATGGCGAAGAGCATCCTGTCCGAGGTCGACCAGCTGGTGCTGAATGTCTTCCGTCCCGGGATCACGATGATCGCCTACCTGGTCGTAACCATCGCCATCGTGGCACTGCTGATCTTTGTCGATCCGTGGCTCGCGCTGGGGGTCGCGGTCGTAATTGGCGGGGTATATGGCACGATCTTCGTGTTCGTGCGCGGCCTGCTCGGGAGCATCGGCCGTGATCGCTCGCTCGCCAACAAGGAACGCTTCACCGCCGCCGGCGAGGCCCTCGGCGGCATCAAGGACATCAAGCTGCTGGGTCGCGAGCATGCGTACCTGTCGCGCTTCGATGCCCCCTCCAAGCGCCAGGCCCGGCACCAGGCGACCAACCAGACCATCTCTCAGGTACCCAAATTTCTGATCGAGGCGATCGGCTTCGGCGGCATCATCGGGCTCACCCTGATCCTGCTGCATACCCAGGGCGGCACCGGTACGGATGCGCTGGGCGAGATCCTGCCGATCCTCGGGCTGTACGCCTTTGCCGGCTACCGCCTGCTGCCCGCCGCGCAGCACATCTACGCGGGCCTTGCGAAGCTTCGCTTCGGCGCCGCCGCCGTGGAGAGCGTGACCGAGGACCTGCGCGAACGCGAGGCCCTGGCGGAACTGCATCGCCAGGCCCCCCAGCCGCTGGTCCCGCAGAAGATCATCGCGCTCGAGGGCATCGAGTTCACCTATCCAGGCGGACACCGTCCCGCGCTGCAGGCCATCAACCTGGAGATCCCGGTCGGCACATCGGTCGGGATCATCGGGACCACCGGCTCCGGCAAGACCACGCTGGTCGACGTTCTGCTGGGTCTGTTGCGCCCGACCGAGGGCGCCATACTGGTGGATGGCCAGCCGGTCACCGATGCCAACCTGCGCGCCTGGCAACAGTCCCTGGGCTACGTCCCCCAGGACATCTTCCTGACCGACTCGACCGTGGCCGAAAACATCGCACTGGGGATTCCCGCCGCGCAGATCGACCACGATCGTGTCGAGCGCTGCGCGCGCATGGCACAGGTGCATGACTTCATCGTTCAGGACATGCCGGAGCAGTACGCCACGATGGTGGGCGAGCGTGGTGTGCGCCTGTCCGGGGGCCAGCGCCAGCGCATCGGGATCGCCCGCGCCCTCTACCACGACCCCGACGTCCTGGTGTTCGACGAGGCCACCAGTGCCCTGGACACCGCAACCGAGCGCGCCGTGATGGAGGCGATCGAGTCCCTGTCACGCAGCAAGACCATCATCCTGATCGCGCACCGCCTGAGTACCGTGCGCGCCTGCGATCAGGTCGCCCACCTGGAACGGGGATCGTTCGCCTCCGTTGGCCGCTTCGACGAGCTGGTCACTCACACCGAGGCCGATGCCCCCCAGGTCCAGTCCGTCCCCGGCCCTGCGGCCTCCGGCACCCATGGCTGAACCCGCCGTGTCGACACCACACGAGGAGTTGCCCGTGACGCACGTTCAATCCCAGCCGCTGCAGATCAAGAACAGCGGCCGCATCGCCCGCACCATTGCGCGCGCGGTCCATCTGCGCCATCTGCAAAAGTCGCGCAAGATTGCCATCCAGTGGCGCGAGAAACTCATCCGCGCCCACGGCGAATCCGCGGTCACGCGCCCGGTCCTGCAGCGGATCAAGCGCTATGCGACCGATACCTACGGGAGCGAGTCCTGGTGGCCATGGCTGGCCGCCTACACCGAGGTGCGGCGCGAGTTCGTCGAGGGGTGGATCGGCGACGATTACTACACCGAACACCTGAACCCGCTCTGGAACCGGCAGGACATCCGCCGCCTGAGCGGACTCAAGACCATGGATTCGCGCCTGTTCCCGGACAGCGTCGTGCCTCCGGTCTTCGTGCGCGTGGGTGGCCAGTACCTGGATGCCCAGGGGACGCCGGAGCCGCTGGAAACCGCCCTCTCCCGGCTCGAGGCCGGCAAGACCTATGTGATCAAGCCCGACGAGGGACGCCAGGGCCTCGGCGTGACTTTCACGACCACCGAGCAGGTGGCCGAAGAGCTCGGCAAGGTCCCCGGAAACTGCATCGTGCAGCCCCTGATCGAGCAGCATCCGGATATCGCGCGGATCAACGCCAGCTCGGTCAATACGCTGCGGGTTCTGACCTTCCTCGATCCGGAATCCGGGGAACTGCGCATCCTGAACCATTTCCTCCGCCTGGGCCGCGAGGGGCAGCGCACCGACAACGTCTCCACCGGTGGCTACTTCGTCGGTGTCGATGGCGAGGGCTGGCTGGACGGCCATCTGCGCGACCCGGTCTGCGTCAGCATCGGCTCGGTCCACCCCGACAGCGGCGTGGACGTAAAGGACTGCCGGATCCCCAACTTCGGCGCGGTACGCGAGCTGTGCCTGAACGCCCATCGCCGCATCCCCTATCTGCGCTTCATTGGCTGGGACGTCTGCATTCAGGCCAGCGGCGAGCCCGTCATCCTCGAGTGGAATGCGGAGCAGGTGGCCTGGTCGCGCAACGAGTCCTGCTTCGGACCCTTGCTGCCCTCGGTCCCGCGTGGCTATCCGCGCTGATCCGCCACTGCCATCAGGAGAACGACATGCACACCATCAAACTGCTGTGGACCGGTGGCTGGGACTCCAGCTACCGCCTGCTTGACCTGGCGCTTTATCGCAACCGCAAGGTACAGCCGATCTACGTGCTGGACCCGCGCCGGAAATCCTATGTGTACGAGCTGCGGGCCATGGCCAACATCCGTGCGGGCATCGAGGCGCGGGCGGAGGCCCGCGGGCGCGTGGCGCCGGTTCGTGTCTATCTGCGCAGCGACATCCTCGAGGACCCGAACATCACCGAGCTCTACCAGCGCCTGGCGAGCGAGGTGCATGTGGGTACCCAGTACGACTGGCTCGCCCGCCTGTGCGAACAGGAAGGCCTGCGCGACCTGGAACTGTCGCTCACCGGCCACGAGGCCGGCACCGAGTTGCAGGAACGTCTTTTCCGCAACCCGCAGTACGGGGACTTCCGCTTCCGCGAGGACGACTTCGCCTGGGAGCTGTTCCAGTACTACCGCTTCCCGTTGCTGTCGGTGACGAAGGAGGCGATGAAGTACGACGCCGAGGCCAAAGGCTTCCTGCCGCTGCTCGAACAGTCGTGGTTCTGTCATTCGCCGATCCTCGGCCAGCCCTGTGGTCACTGCCAGCCCTGCCGCTTCTCGCGCGAGTCGCGACGCACGATCCAGTATTCGCGTCTGGGGCCGCTGCTCGAGCTGGCCCGTCGGGCGCGCTCCAGCCTGCGCTCGATGCGCACCGCCAGCGCCTGAGGCACAAGCGTCATGTCCCTGGCCTTTGGTGCCCTCCTCCCCTGGCTCTCCGGCCCGCGCGAATATGCCGCGCTGCGCCGGGCGGAGCGGCTCCCCCTGCCCGCCCTGCAGCGCCTGCAGGCCGAGCGGCTCGCGCGCCTGCTGGTACACGCACGCGACGATGTGCCGTACTACCGCGAAATCCTGCCCGATGCGGACACCATCGCCGCCGATCCGCTGGCCACCCTGCTGTCGCTGCCCATCCTCGACAAGGACACCATCCGTCGCGAGGGCGAGCGCCTGTGCGCACAGCGACCTCGACCCGGGCTGCGGCGCAACACCTCGGGGGGATCCACCGGCGAGCCGGCCACGTTCTACCAGGACACCGCCTATCGCCGCTGGGGCCGCGCCACCAAGGCCCTGTTCGACGGCTGGACCGGCTACCGCCCGGGTCAGCCCAAGGCCGTGCTGTGGGCGGCTTCGCGCGACCTCACCGCACCCCGGGGCACCCGCCGCCTCGCCGAACGGCTGAAGAATCGCACCCTGCTGAACGCCTACCGCATGGACCCGGAGACGATGGATGCGCACCTCGAGCAGTTGCGCGCCGCGCCGCCCAGTCAGTTGCAGATCTACGCGGAGAGTGGCCACGAACTCGCCCGGCATGCCCTGCGCCGGGGAGTCCGTGTGCCGGGTATCGGCAGTGTGCTGAGTTCGGCCGGAACGCTCTTTCCCGACATGCGCGAGACCATCGAGAAGGCCTTCGATGCCCCCGTGTTCAACCGCTACGGCTCGCGCGAGGTGGGTGACATCGCCTGCGAATGCGAGCACCACCGCGGGCTGCACGTGAACCCGCTGACCCAGTACCTGGAGATCCTCGACGACGACGGCCGTCCGACGCCACCCGGCACCCCCGGGCGGGTCGTGGTCACCTCGCTGACGAACTACAGCATGCCCCTGCTGCGCTATGCGATCGGCGACCTGGCCAGCTGGTCCGGCGAGGCCTGCGACTGCGGGCGGGAATGGCCGCTGCTGGAGGGGGTATGGGGACGCGTGACCGACCATATCCGCGGCACCAGCGGTGCCGTGGTATTCGGCGGGTGGCTGCGCCAGTTGCTGTACCCGGAAGACTGGATCGGACAGTACCAGTGGGTCCAGCACGCGGAAGATCATATCCGCCTGCGCCTGATCCCCATCGATCGTGCCCCGCAAGGCGAGCGAGAACGGCGTCTGCAGGCGCGCCTGGAGCCCGAGATCCGCGAACAACTCGGCGCGGGCACACGCCTGGATATCGATCGCGTGAACGCGATCCCGCCGTCGCCCAGCGGCAAGCACCTGCATGTGATCAGCGAGTTGCAGGAGAGCCGACGGTGAAGATCCTGCACGTGATCAACGGGCTCGGCCAGGGCGGCGCGGAGCGCCAGCTGGGCAACCTGCTGCGCGCGGCACCGGACGCCGGCGCCGTGTTCGCGCTCAAGGAACCCGGGGTGATGGCCGGCGACATCCGGGCGCAGGGTATCCCGGTCTATACCGGGCGACTGCGCAACCCGCTCTCCACGGGATGGATCGCCGCCCTGCGCCGCGCGCTGGCCGCCTATCAGCCCGATGGCGTGATGGGCTGGATGTACCACGGCAACCTGGCGGCCTCGCTGACCCGACGCCTCGGGTATCAGGGCCCGGTGTTCTGGAACGTGCGCCACTCGGTGCATGACCTGGCGCACGAGAAACGCGGGACCCGCTGGGTGATCCGCACCGGCGCCTGGCTGTCGCGGTATCCGGCCCGCATCGTCTACAACAGCGCCACCGCCGCCGCGCAGCACGAGGCGCTGGGATTCGCCGCGGATCGCCGCGTGGTCCTGCCCAACGGCTTTGACCTCGCGCGTTTCCATCCGGCGCCGGACGCCACCCCCGGGCTGCGCGCCCAACTGGGTATCGGGGCGGACACCTGGCTGCTGGGCATGGTCGGACGCGCCCACCCCATGAAGAACCATGCCGGACTGGTGGCCGCCCTGGCGCACCTGGTCCGGGGTGGAGTCGACGTGCACTGCGTCATGGTGGGCACCGGGGTGTCCGCGGATGACAACCCGCTGGCCCAGGCCATCCGCGAACACGGGATGGACCGGCATGTCACGCTGCTGCCGCCCACCCCCGAACCCGAGGCCCTCTACCCGGGCCTGGACCTGCTG
The DNA here is from genome assembly GCF_000025545.1 of Thioalkalivibrio sp. K90mix. Taxonomy (NCBI): domain Bacteria; kingdom Pseudomonadati; phylum Pseudomonadota; class Gammaproteobacteria; order Chromatiales; family Ectothiorhodospiraceae; genus Thioalkalivibrio; species Thioalkalivibrio sp. K90mix. Next base: position 651,364 of record NC_013889.1, on the reverse strand, counting down.
GTGCTGCCCTCGCGCTGGGGCGAGGGCTTCCCCAATGTCGTGGGCGAGGCCATGGCCTGCGGCAGACCGGCCGTGGTCACCGATATCGGCGATGCCGCCCGCGTGGTCGGGTCCACCGGCTTTGTCGCCGCAAGCCCCGAGCCGCAGGATCTGGCCGACGCCATTGTCCGGGCCATCGGCCAGGGCCGTGAGCGCCTGCACGCGCTGGGGGGCGAGGCCCGTGCACGCATGGAATCGCATTACGCCCTCGAGGCCGTGGCCGCGCGCTACCAGACCCTGTTCCGGGATGCGATGGCCCATACCGCGCCCGTCTCGCCATGAGCTATACCTCGATCCCGTTCACGACCATGGAGCTACTGCTGTCGGCCAGCTTCCTGATGGTGGTGCTGGTCGCCGTACTGTGGACCGGGGCCAGACGCGAGGGCTATCTGTGGCCCCTGCTGGCGGCCCTGCTGGCGCGCATCGGGGCGGCGCTGGTGCAGCGCTTCCTGTTTCCCCTCCCTCAGGGTGGCGCCGATGCGATCAGCTTCGAGCGCCGGGCCTGGTTCTGGGCCCAGAACGGCTGCGGCAATCTCGGCGACCACTTCAGCATGGGCAGCTCGTACCTGCACAGCTGGCTGATTGCCAACATCTATGCCTGTTCCGACCGCGCCCCCCTGGCCTTCCAGGCCGTGAACATCGCCCTGGGCATGCTGACGGTCTATCTGATTGCGCGCATCGCCGAGCAGCTCTGGGACCGCCAGGCCGCCGTGCGTGCGGCCTGGATCGCCGCATTGTTCCCGATCCTGATCGTGAATGCGGCCGTGCCACTGCGCGAGGTGTGGTTCACGGCCTTCTTCCTGCTGGGCGTGCTCTGGCTGGTGCGCTGGGTTCAGAGTCAGCGCACCGGTTTCCTGGTGGCCGCCGTCGGAGTGCTGCTGGGTGCGGCGGTCGTGCATGGCGCGGCGGTGTTTGCGATCGCGGGCATCGCGGTCGTACTGGTCGGCTGGTCGATCAAGGAATTCCTGCGGGCCTCGGATCTGGGGCATTTGCGCCCGGGCCTGCTGCTGGGCGGCATGCTGCTAGGCACGGCCGGGGTCCTTGGATTCGTGGTGATGGACGAGATGCGCTTCTCGTCGATCGGGCAGTTGGGCGATGTGATGGAACAGACCGAGACGCTGGACCAGCGGGCCGAGCGCAGCGCCCGCGGCGGGGCCGCCTACCCGTCCTTCCTGATCCCGTCCAATGACCTCCAGGCACTAGCCCTGACCCCGGTCCGGGTGGGCTATTTGCTGTTCGGTCCCCCGCTGTGGGAGGTGCGCTCGCCTGTCCACCTGATCGGCATGGCAGAGGGTCTGTTCTATCTGACACTGGTCCTGCTGCTGGCGGTGTATCGCCGCCACTGGTGGCATCGCTCGGACTTCCGGCTGCTGGTCGTAGTGTTCATCGTCCTGGCGATCATCTTCGCCTGGGGCACCAGCAACTTCGGGACCGCCGCCCGCCATCGCGCCAAGTTCCTCGGGATCCTGATCGCCCTGGCGGCGGGCCTGGCCGGGCGCCGCCTGTGGCGCTGGGAACGACTGCGACGCCTCGGCGCCACTCGCTCGACAGCCCCGAACAGCACGACGGACCTACCGGAGACTTCCGGCGCGGAACTGCCGCAACCGCGGCGTGCCGCGCCCTGATCGGCCGCGCGCGACTCGCGCGCACCTGCCCCGCTCCCGGGGCCATTACCAACATTCACACAGGAGATTGGAAGATGGCGGAATTTGCGGCACCGGACGCCCCGCGTCTGGCCATAATTGGTCTGGGTTATGTCGGCCTGCCCCTGGCAGCCGAGTTCGGACGGGTCCTTCCCACGCTGGGCTTCGATATCGATACGGGCCGCGTCGAGGAACTGCGCGGCGGACACGACCGCACACGCGAGGTCTCCCGCGAGGAACTCGCCGCCGCCGAGCATCTGGAACTGACCGCGGATCCGGGGCGACTGCAGGACTGCAACGTGTTCATCGTGACGGTGCCCACCCCGATCGATGCCCACCGGCGGCCGGACCTGGGCCCGCTGCTGGCGGCCAGCCGCACGGTGGGTCGCGCCCTGAAGCCAGGGGACGTGGTGATCTACGAGTCCACCGTCTACCCCGGCGCGACCGAGGAAGACTGTGCCCCTGTGCTGGCCACGGAATCCGGCCTCGAGCTCAACCGCGATTTTTTCCTCGGCTACAGCCCCGAGCGGGTGAACCCCGGCGACAAGGAACACCGCATTCCCGATATCGTCAAGGTCACCTCCGGCTCCACCCCCGAGGTCGCAGAATTCGTCAACGCGCTCTATGCCCGCATCATCCGCGCCGGCACCCACCCGGCTGCCAGTATTCGCGTAGCCGAGGCGGCCAAGGTGATCGAGAACACCCAGCGCGACGTGAACATCGCCCTGATCAACGAACTCGCGATGCTGTTCGAACGCCTGGACCTGGATACCGAGGCCGTGCTGGCCGCGGCCGGGACCAAGTGGAACTTTCTGCCATTCCGACCCGGCCTGGTGGGCGGGCACTGCATTGGCGTCGACCCGTACTACCTGACGCACAAGGCACAGGCCGCTAACTACCACCCGGAGATGATCCTCGCCGGCCGCCGCACCAACGACGGCATGGGCGGCTACATCGCGGATCGCACGATCAAGTCGATGATCCGCAAAGGGTTCCCGGTCGTGGCCTCGCGTGTCCTGGTGATGGGGCTCGCGTTCAAGGAAAACTGCCCGGATCTGCGCAATACGCGCGTGGTGGACATCATCCATGACCTGCACGGCTACAACGCCGAAGTCGATGTCTGGGACCCCTGGGTGGATACCGCCGAGGCCCGTCACGAGTATGGCCTGGACCTGCTGACCGAGGCGCCGAAACAGGGCCAGTACGACGCCATCATCCTTGCGGTTCCGCACCACGAGTTCGTCGAACTCGGCGCCCAGGGCCTGCAGAAATTCGGGCGCGAACGCGCGGTGATCTTCGACGTGAAATCGGTACTCCCGCCCGAGGCGAGTGACCTGCGTCTATAAACCGGCCATCCCCCTTGAGCCGGTCTGCCTTTTCGGGGTGTCTCGCACACTTTGAGCACCCCGAAACATGGCGATAAATCATTGTCCTGTTTACCTTTTGTACCCATGCACAAGGACTTCCGAGAGGCCTCTCCAGCGTAGGCGGAGACCACCCGGCACCTCTTGGGAACAGGAGCAACAGACATGCAGAACACCGAGCACCGCAGGGTGGCCACCACCCTGCGTGGGGATGCCACCAGCACGGCACGGGCCGACCGGGAAAGCGAGTCGCGGGAACACAGCGGGATCGATCTCCTGATCGTGGCGGCCAATGCCCGGTCGCTGATCGCCAACCGCGGTGACCTGATCCGCGAGATCCGCCGCCGCGGCCAAACGGTGGCCGCCGCCGTCCCGCGCAAGGACTACCTGCCCGAGGTCGAGGAGCTGGGCATCCCGATCTACCCGTTCGACCTGGGCCGTACCGGTGTCAACCCGATTGAAGACCTGCGCACGACCTTCGCCCTGACCCAGCTGATGCGGCGCCTGCGACCGGAGGCCGTGTTCAGCTATACCGTGAAGCCCGTGGTGTACGGTTCTCTGGCCGCCCGCTGGGCCGGGGTCCCGCGGGTATACGCGATGATTACCGGTCTCGGGCATGCCTTTACCACCGAGTCCTGGCGCACGCGCATCCTGCGCACGATCAGTTCCGGCCTGTATCGCCAAGCCCTGGCCCGCTGCGATCGCGTGTTCTTCCAGAATCCGGATGACCTCCAGGATTTTCTCGATCGGGGTGTGCTGCCGGATACCGAGCGGGTCGTTCGCATTAACGGCTCCGGGGTGGACGTGGACCGCTTCGCCCAGCATCCCCTTCCCGAGGGCGACCCGCTGTTCCTGTTTGTCGGCCGTCTGCTCACCGAGAAGGGCATCCTCGAGTTCGTGGAGGCCGCGCGCCAGGTTCACGCGCAACACCCCAATGCCCGCTTCGTGGTGGTCGGCCCCCATAACCCGGACCTGCCGCACACGATCTCGGCGGAGCAGGTAGAGGCCTGGAAGCGCGAGGGCATTGTCGAGTTCGTCGGTGGCGTGGCCGATGTTCGGCCCTGGCTGCATAAGGCCTCCGTATTCGTCCTGCCCTCCTACCGCGAAGGCACCCCGCGTTCGGTGCTGGAGGCGATGAGCGTGGGCCGCCCGATCATCACCACAGACGCCCCGGGCTGCCGCGAGACCGTCGTCGACGGCGAGAACGGCCTCCTCGTCCCGCCCCGGACCTCCGCGCCACTGGCCGAGGCCATGCAGCGGCTCCTCGAGCACCCGGAACTGCTGCCGCGCATGGCCAGGGCCTCGCGCGATCGGGTGGAGGCGAAGTACGAGGTGGGGCAGGTCAACCGCGTCATTCTGCGCACGATGGAGCTCGCATGAACGCCATCCTCAAACGCCTGTTCGACATCCTGTCCAGCATGGCGGCGCTGCTCGTGCTGGCCCCGTTGCTGCTGCTGATCGCCATTGCGATTCGCCTCGACAGCCCCGGGTCGATCCTCTTCCGCCAGCGACGCATTGGCTTCAACGGCCAGCCGTTCCGGGTACTGAAGTTCCGCACCATGGTGGATCGCGACCCGGACGCGATCGACCAGCACCAGGAACAGGTGGTCAGCACCGGGGTCGACCCGCGCATTACCCGCGTGGGTCGCTGGCTGCGTGCGACCAGTCTCGACGAGCTGCCGCAGCTGTGGAACATCCTGCGCGGCGACATGAGCGTGGTCGGTCCCCGCCCGATCCTGCCGGAACAGGTAGAGGTCGTGCCCCCCTCCTACGCCTCCCGGTTTTCGGTGCGTCCCGGCCTGACCGGACTGGCCCAGGTCCGTGGTCGCCGCACGCTGGGCTGGATCCAGCAGCTCGAGGCCGACACCGAATATGCCGCGCAGCACAACCTGCTGTACGACCTGGGGCTGATTCTGAAGACGGTCTACGTCGTCCTGACCGGCCAGGGGGTCTACGGCGAGGCCGGGATCAACTGGCGTACCTATCGCGATTCACTGCGTAACCGACAGCAAGGGGACATGGAATGACTTCGACCCTGAAACACATGTTCATCACGGCCTCCGCCGACGTCGCCCGGCAGGCCGAGGCAGCGGAAATCGCGCGTATCTTCGTCGACATGGAGACCCGGGGAAAGGCCGAACGCCAGGGTCATCTGGACACCCACAAGGCGCGGCACACGCTCGACGATGTCCGACGCATCTCCAGCGTGCTCACGAGCGCAGAGCTGATGGTGCGCATCAATCCGCCGGCTCCGCAGACGCCCTCCGAGGTCCGTCAGGCGATCGACGCCGGCGCCGACCGGCTGATGCTGCCGATGTTCACCCGTATCGACGAGGTACAGCACTTTCTCGACGCCGTCGGCGGACAGGTGCCGGTGACCCTGCTGGTCGAGACCCCGCAGGCCCTGATCCGACTGCCGTCCTACCTGCCCCTGCTCGGGCCACAGGACCAGATTCATATCGGCCTGAATGATCTCAGCCTGGCATCCGGGCTCGATTTCCTGTTCGAACCGCTGGCCGGCGGCATGCTGGAGGCGCCGGCCGCCCTGTGCCGCGAGGCGGGCGTCGCGTTCGGGTTCGGGGGCGTCGGCGCGGTGGGCAAGGGCGAGGTCCCGGCCGAATCCATCCTGGGCGAACATGTCCGCCTTGGGTCCGAATGGGTGATCCTTTCGCGCGCCTTCCGCGAGGTCGTCAGTCAGGAAGACCCGGCCACCGGGACGGCGCGCCTGCGCGGCGAACTGGAGCGGCTGCAGGCCGCGGAACAGCAGTTTCGCGCGGCCCCCCCGGAAGCACTGCTGGAGAACCGCGACGAGATCCGCACCCGTACTTTCCGGCTGGCGGCCCGCATGCACAACCGGAGCCGTGCATGCGCCTGAGCCACACACTGTTCCTGCAGAAACCGGAGGTTCTGGAGAACCAGCAGGATACGATCGAGGCCCATCTGCAGCAGGCATTACCCGGCACCACGCTGACCTTCGCCGGCCAGCCCGAGGCCATACCCGACGGGCTTGAGGTCGATGCGGTGATCGCCCCCACCCTGCCCTGGCTGCCCGACGCCCTGGACCGCCTGTCGCGCTATGACTGGGTGCACTTTCTGTCCGCCGGGGTCGAGAAGATTTGGGACATGCCATTCCCCAAGGATGGTCTGCTGATGACCAAGAGCAGTGGCGTCCACGGCGCCCCGATGAGCGAGTATGCGATCGGGGCCATGCTCTATTTCGCCAAGCACTTCGACCGCTTCAACGCACAAAGCCGCGAGAAGCGTTGGGAGCGCTGCTGGCTCGGGGAGCTGACCGGGCGCACCGCCATGGTACTCGGCATGGGGCATATCGGTACCCAGGTGGCGCGCCGGGCCCGGGCGTTCGACATGCGCGTGATCGGTGTCCAGCGCAACCCGCGCCCCCATGACTGCGCCGACGAGGTCATTGCCCTGGATAGCGTGGAGGACCGCCTGCCGGAGGTGGACGACCTGATCGTATGCCTGCCGCTCACCCGGGACACCCGGCACCGGATCGGCGAAGCCCAGTTCCAGCGGCTGCAGCCGGGCGCCGTGCTGGTGGACATCTCGCGCGGCGGGGTTGTGGATCAGCAGGCGCTGACCCGGGCGCTGGATGCCGGACGCCTGCGCGGCGCGGCGGTGGATGTCTTCGAGCAACAACCCCTTCCCGCCCAGTCACCGCTGTGGAACCGGGAGAACGTCCTCGTCACACCTCATGTCTCGGGCACCTCGCCGCACTATATGGAACGCGCGCTCGAGATTTTTACCCGCAATGCCCGCGCGATGGCGCAGGGCGAGCCCGCGGTGACCCCGGTCGACCCGATCGCCGGTTACTAGATCGGCGGTTACCAGGCAAGCGCTGGAGTCCCGCCTCTCCTTCCCCCACAATGCGCGGCATCCGGCCCGGGGCGGCATCGATCCGATTGCCTGCCCGGGGCCGCCAGCCGGGACCCATGGGGGATGCCTTACGTGATCGAGACCATCGGATTGCTGACCGCCTTCGTGCTGGTGGTGGTGATCACGGGCTGGATTCGCCAGTACGCCCTGGCGCGGCAGCTGGTCGACATCCCCGTCGCACGCAGCTCGCACCAAGCCCCCACACCACGCGGTGCCGGCCTGGCACTGGTGCTGGTTTTTCTGCTCGGAACCCTGCTCTCCGCCGGGATCGGCTGGGTCGACCTGCCGACCGCCGCCGCCCTGATCGGGGCGGCCGGCGCCGTCGCCTGGGTCGGCTGGCTGGACGACCACGGCCACCTGGCCGCGCGCTGGCGATTGCTGGTGCATTTTCTTGCGGCCGCCTGGGGACTGGCCTGGCTGGGCGGGCTGCCACCCGTAGCGATTGTCGGCGTCCAGATCGATGCCGGATGGATCGGCCATGTAATCGCGCTGTTCTATGTCGTCTGGCTACTGAACCTCTACAACTTTATGGACGGCATCGACGGTCTGGCCGGCATTCAGGCGGTCACGGCCTGTCTGGCCATGGCCGGCCTGCTCTTTGGCTGGGGGGATGCGCACGCGTGGTGGCTGCCGGCGCTGCTGGCCGCGGCAAGCGCGGGGTTCCTCATCTGGAATTTTCCACAGGCGCGGATCTTCATGGGGGATGTCGGGAGTGGCACGCTAGGATTGCTGCTGGGTCTGCTGTCGATGCACGCAGCGGGGCTGGACACGAACTTCCTGGCCGCCTGGCTGATCCTGCTGGGCGTGTTCATTGTTGACGCCACCACAACGCTGGCGGTACGCCTGTTTCGGGGAATGCGGGTCTACGAGGCCCATCGCAGCCATGCCTACCAGCATGCCGCCCACCGGTTCGGGTCGCATATCCCGGTGGCCCTGGGTGTCGCCACGATCAACCTGCTCTGGTTACTCCCCATTGCAGTCCTGGTCGTTGCCAATCATTTACCGGGTGCCGCCGGTGTCGTAATCGGCTACCTGCCCCTGCTCCTGCTGGCCATCGCCCTGCGCGCCGGACGCGACTGACCCGGGTCTCACCAGGGAAACCCGGATCACCACGCACGCTCGAGCGAGTCCGCTCTAGCGCGGAACCACCGGATCGGCCACCCGTGCATAGGCGACTGCCGCCGGACGCACGGTCGGGGCCGGAGCCGGGCGGGGCCGTCCGACCGGTGCAGAGGCACTGTGAGCGGCCTCTTCATCGCGGCCCGGCTCGTAACCATCGACGACCTCGCGCAGCACCTCGAACGCGGCCTGGGCATTGCGTTCGCGGTCGGCCTTCTCCAGCGTGCGCAGGGCGCGGGCGAGAACCGCCGGCTCCGCACAGGTTTCGCGTGCACGCATGATCTTGCTGTGCGGGGTCTCTTCCACGTTATCCCCGATCAGCAATTCCTCGTAGAGCTTCTCGCCGGGACGCAGGCCGGTACAGGTGATGGCAATACCTTCCCCTTCGGCCTCGTCCTCCCGGACCTGATGGCCGTGCAGACGGATCATGCGCCGGGCCAGGTCGATGATGCGCACCGGTTCGCCCATGTCGAGCACATAGACCTCGCCCCCCTGCGCCATCGCCCCGGCCTGAATCACCAGCTCGGCGGCCTCCGGGATCGACATGAAGTAGCGGGTAATCTCCGGGTGAGTCACCGTGACCGGCCCACCTTCGCGAATCTGGCGGTGGAACAGGGGTACGACGGACCCGGAAGAACCCAGGACGTTGCCGAACCGCACCATGCTGAACACCGTTGCATTCTGACGGCGTGCGCGGTCCTGCAGCACCATCTCGGCCAGGCGCTTGCTCGCGCCCATCACGTTCGTGGGCCGCACGGCCTTGTCCGTGCTCACCAGGATAAAACGCTCGACGCCGGCGGCGATCGCCGCATCGGCCACCACGGCGGTGCCCAGGCTGTTGTTGCGCAGGCCTTCCAGCAGATTGCCCTCGACCAGCGGCACATGCTTGTAGGCGGCCGCGTGGTAGAGCGTCTGCACGCCATACTGGTGGAGGACCTCTTCGACGCGCGCCTGGTTGGCGACCGAGCCCAGCACCGCGTGCACCTCGACGCCCGGCTGCATGGACAACCGCCGCTGCATGATCTCCTGTTCGATCCGGTAGAGCGCGAACTCGTTACGCTCGAACAGCACCAGGGCGGCCGGCTCCAGACTGAGGATGCGGCGGCAAAGCTCCGAACCGATAGAGCCCCCGGCGCCGGTGACCATCACCACGCGTCCGCGGATGCTCCGAGCCAGCAGGGCCTCGTTGGGCGGCACCGGATCGCGGCCCAGCAGGTCGGCGACATCCAGGTCCTCCAGCTGATCCAGGGGGGCCCGGCCCGAGACGACCGCCTCCAGCGAGGGCACCGACTGCACATGCAGCGGATAGGGCTCCAGCCATTCGAGGATGCGCCGGCGATCGGCCCGGCTCGCCGACGGCACCGCCAGCAATACCCGGCGCACGCCACACTGCTCCACCAGCGTGCCCAGGGCCTCGCGGCCACAGACCGGGATATCGTCAATCGAACGCCCCTGGACCGCCGGGTCCTCGTCGATGAAGGCCATCACCCGGAAGCGGCCGCTGGACTGCAGGCCGGAGGCCAGCTGAACCCCTGCCTCACCGGCGCCAAAGATGACCACGCGCTCGCTGCCAGTACGCGCATCGGACACGGCCTGGTACCAGCTGCGCACCACAAATCGGCCCGCCGCGACCAGGGCAAAGGCCAGCAGCGCAAAATTCACCGCCACCGCCCCGAAGAATCCAGGTGTCTGTGTCAGTTCGGCCGAGGCCCAGATCATCAGCGCCAGCGCGGAGACGCCGACGATCACCGCACGCACCGCGCGGGCCCCCATGAACCGCACGACCGTTCGATACAAACCGAGCCGCGCGAACACCAGCGCGCCGACCGCCGGGACCAGCGCAAACAGCCACCAGGCCTCGACCATCATCGGCGGGACCGTCTGGCCAGTACGAATCACGAAGGCCAGCCACAGTGCCAGCGGCAGCATTACGATGTCCGCCAGCACCATCAATCCCTGTTTTTTGCCGCGCGGCAGTCGCAGCAAGTTCTCCAGACTACGATCCAGTACCGCCATGATTAGGGCCTCCCATGTTTCAGCAACCGGGCGCGGTGTGCTTGCCGAACCTGTCGGCTTGCCTTGCACCACAAACGTGTGGGGAGGCTAGCACCTGAATGGCAGACTAATTGGGGGGGAAATCACGCTGTCAGACGAACGACTGAGGGCGCCATCACGCTGTCGGTAGATCGCTGCGAGATCAGGAGAAAAAGGTTGATCGAGTACCGCCACATCCACCCGGTACACCAGAAGCACATCGGCGCGACCAGGCATGGCCAACGGGCCAACCAACCAGAGACAGGCAAAAACCGTGAGAGGTCAGGCAAGGGAATGGTGGGCCGTGTAGGAATCGAACCTACAACCAATGGATTAAGAGTCCACTGCTCTACCAATTGAGCTAACGGCCCCCGAGAAAAAGGGGATGGGGTGACCGATGGGACTCGAACCCACGACAACCGGAGTCACAATCCGGGACTCTACCAACTGAGCTACGGTCACCACCGTGTCACTGCACAACCACTGGCACAAAGGGCGGCTCTGGCGCGCCCGGCAGGACTCGAACCTGCAACCGTCGGCTTAGAAGGCCGATGCTCTATCCGGTTGAGCTACGAGCGCGTTACCGCCGAACGTCGAGGTGCCACGCCTGATATCGAGCCTGCCTGCAAGCCTTCGGCCGGGAGAAATGGTCGGGGTAGAGGGATTCGAACCCCCGACATCCTGCTCCCAAAGCAGGCGCGCTACCAGACTGCGCTATACCCCGTCGAGCCGTCCCCGCAAAAGGGCCTACACAGCGAGCGCAGGATGGTAGCGCCGCCACCGCCAGCGGTCAAGGTACAAAGGGTTGCAAAGGTTGTTCTTTCATGCACGTTTCCGTGATACGTTGCAGGTACGCAAGTCGAGCTTGCGGGCGGGGGAGACAGGGACATGCTCAACTGGGTCGCCAACGGCGCCATCGTGCTGGGTGCAGCGGGCCTGATCTATGCACAGTGGAACCTGGCCCGCCTGTTGCGCGAGCTGCCGGAGAGCCGCGTTCGTACGGGCTGGCTGCTGATGTTCGTGCTGATCCCGATCTTCACGTTGGGGTATCTCGGTTTCATCCCCCTGAACTGGGGCCTGTACCACTCCATCCCTGACCTGCTGGTGCCAATCATATTCCTCCTGGGGGGAAGTTTCGTCTGCAGCGTCGTGCTTCTGACCTATAGCTCGGTGGAAAGCATCCGCCGCATCACCCGACTGGAACACGAATCGATCACCGATCCTCTGACCGGCCTGTTCAACCGCCGCCACATGGACCGCCGCCTGGACGAAGAAGTCGCCCGCTCGCGGCGCTATGGCCAGCCGCTGTCGGTGGTCATGCTGGACATCGACGAGTTCAAGGGGATCAACGATCGCCTGGGACACCTGGCGGGTGACTATATCCTCGAATCGATCGCCCAGCGCCTGCGGCAGAACCTGCGCCGCGTGGACCTGGCGGCACGCTTTGGTGGCGAGGAGTTCGTGGTCATCGCCCCGCACACCGACCAGGACGCCGCACTGCAACTGGCCGAGAAACTGCGCAGCGAGATCGCCCAGACGCCGATCATACTCAAGGGCCACGAACATGTGCCGCCCTGCGCCCCGGATGAACTGTACGTAACAGTCTCGGTGGGGGTCGCCAGCCTCAATATCGAGCCCGACTCCCGCGACAACGCGGATTTTCTGCTCCAGCGGGCGGACGACGCCCTCTATCGGGCCAAGGCCGGCGGGCGCAATCGCTGCGAGTCCGGACCCAGTCGCGCCAGCCTGGTCGCGGCGAGCTGACGCACCCGCGAACGAGCCGGCTTGAGGCGCTCCCGCGCGCGTGGGATGATCGCGGCCAGTTTCCGAGACAGAGCCTCCCATGACTGCCCAGCTCATCGACGGCCGCGCGATTGCCCAGACCCATCGCGCCCGCATCGCCACCGAGATCGAATCCATGACCGCCCGCGACCTGCGCCCGCCGGGCCTGGCTGTGGTGCTGGTCGGTTCCGATCCCGCCTCCCAGGTCTACGTGCGCAACAAGCGCAAGGCCTGCGAGCAGGTCGGCGTGGTCTCGCACTCCTATGATCTGCCCTCGGGCACGCCGCAGACCGATCTGCTGGCCCTGATCGACCAGCTCAATGCCGACCGCACCATCGACGGCATTCTGGTGCAGCTGCCGCTGCCCAGCCATATTGACCCCGAGACCGTGATCGAGCGCATCTCGCCCGCCAAGGACGTCGACGGCTTTCACCCCTATAACGTGGGTCGGCTCGTCGCCCGGATCCCGCGTCTGCGTCCCTGCACGCCCTGGGGTGTCATCCAGCTGCTGCGCCACCTGGAGGAGCCGTTCAAGGGCCGCACCGCCTGTGTGATTGGCGCCTCCAATATCGTGGGCCGCCCGATGGCGCTGGAACTCCTGCTGGCTGGCGCCACCCCGACCATCTGCCACCGCTTCACGCCGGATACCGCGGGCATCGCGCGCCAGTCCGACATCCTGATCGCAGCGGCCGGCAAACCGGGCCTGGTCAAGGGCGACTGGGTCAAGCCCGGGGCCACGGTGATCGACATCGGCATCAACCGCCGCGAAGACGGCACCCTGTGCGGTGACGTGGAATTCGACGCGGCGGCGGAGAAGGCCGCCTGGATTACGCCGGTGCCCGGCGGTGTCGGCCCGATGACGGTGGCGATGCTGCTGGACAACACCCTGCGCGCCCGCGCCTTCGGCACCCACGAGGCCAGCTAGCGATACGTCGGAAGTGTCGCTGGGTTTAATGCACGTAGCGCGAAACCCGCGGGACCGCCTCGAGCAGGTGACGGGTGTATTCGGCCCGCGGACTGGCCAGCACCTCGGCGGTGTTGCCGATCTCCTCCATGCGGCCATCGTGCATCACCAGCATGCGGTCGGAAAAATACTCGACCACCCCCATGTCGTGGGTGATGAAGATCAGCGCCAGGCGGCGTTCGACCCGCAATCGTCCGAGGATCTGCAGGACCTCCGCCTGCACCGAGACATCCAGCGCGCTGGTCACCTCATCGCAGATAATCACGTCCGGATCCAGCACCAGGGCCCGGGCAATCCCGATGCGCTGGCGCTGGCCGCCCGAGAACTCGTGCGGATAGCGCCACAGCGTATCCGCCGGTAGCGCGACCTGGTCCAGAGTCGCGCGCGCACGCTCGATGCGATCCTCCTGGTCCTCGCCAATCCCGTGTACCGCCATGGGCTCGGTCAGCAACGTCATCACGTTCAGGCGCGGGTTCAGCGATGAGGCCGGGTCCTGGAACACCACCTGCAAATGACGCCGCAGGCGGCGCAACGGTTTGCGCGGCATCCCGGTCAATGGCTGGTCGCGGTAGCGGATCTCGCCGCCAGTGGGCTCGATCAGGCGCAGGATCGCGCGACCCAGCGTGGTCTTGCCGCAGCCCGACTCGCCGACCACCGCGAGCACCTCGCCGTTGTCGAGCTGAAACGAGACGCCATCCACCGCGCGCACGACATCCACCTGGCGGCGCATCAGGCCCTTCAGCACCGGAAAATGCACCTGCAGATCGCGCACGTCCAGCAACGTCTCGCGCCCGGCCCCAGGCACCGAGGGCAACGGCGGCAGGTTTTCCGGCAGGGCGCCGATCAGCTTGCGCGTGTAGGCATCCTGCGGGTCGCGCAATAGCGGGTGACACTCGCCCTGCTCCACCAGCCGGCCCTTGTGCATCACCGCCACGCGATCCGCCACCGAGGCGACCACGCCGAAATCGTGGGTGATCAGCAGCACAGCCATCCCGTTCTTTTCGCGCAGCTGATCGATCAGCTTCAGGATCTCGGCCTGTATGGTCACATCCAGCGCGGTGGTCGGCTCGTCGGCAATCAGCAGATCCGGCTCCGCCACCAGCGCCATCGCGATCATCACGCGCTGACGTTGCCCCCCTGAAAGCTTGTGCGGATAGTCGTGGCGCCGCTGTTCCGGGTTTGGCAGCTGGACCTCGCGCAGCACCTCGAGCACCCGCGCCTCGCGCTCGGCCGGGGTCATCTGCGGGCGGTGCAGGCGCAGGACCTCGTCGATCTGGTCGCCCACAGTCAGCACCGGGTTCAGCGAGGTCATCGGTTCCTGGAAGATCATGCCCACCCGATCCCCGCGCACCTGCTGCATCACGCGGTCCGGCAGGCCCAGCAGTTCCTGCCGGGTCCCGTGCCCGGCCAGCCAGACATCACCCGTGGAGGGCTCGAAGCCCCCGTCCAGCAGCCGCATGATCGCCAGCGCCGTGATCGACTTGCCGGACCCCGACTCGCCCACCAGGGCGAACAGCTCGCCTGCACGGATCGAGAAGCTGATGTCCTCGACCAGCGGCGCCTCGCTGTCGCGATGCCGAATGCGGAGGTTGCGCACCTCGAGCATGGCCTAGCGCACCCCCCCGCTGGTGGCGCCCGCGGCTGCCGGGCGGGTGGGCGCGGCATGGCTGGCGGCCTTGGCGGCCGAGCGCGAGTGCGGGTCCACCGCATCGCGCAGGGCCTCGCCGATTAGGTTGTAGGCGAACACGGTCAGGAAGATCGCCCCGCCCGGGAAGGCCGCCATCCACCAGTTGAAGGTCGAGCTCTGCACCGCCTGGTTCAGCATCTGTCCCCAGGAGGGCTCGTCCACCAGCCCCAGACCCAGGAACGACAGTGTGGCCTCGGCGAGGATCGCGGAGGCGACGCCAAAGCTGGCCGCCACCAGGATCGGTGCGATCCCGTTCGGCAGCATATGGCGGAACAGGATCGAGGGCAGCGACAACCCCGACGCGATCGCACCCTGCACGAAGTCCTGCTGCCGCAGGCGCAGGAACTCCGCGCGCACATAGCGCGCATAACCGGACCAGGACGTCAGGCCGATGATCAGCATCATCAGATACAGCGATCGCCCGAAGAAGGCGACAAAGGTCAGCAACAGGAACAGGGTCGGGATGGCCTCGAAGATCTCCACCAGACGCATGCCGATGATGTCCACGATGCCCGAGAAGTAACCCATCAACCCGCCCAGGATCACGCCGATCCCGAGCGCGATCCCGGTGGCGATGAAGCCGATGGACAGGGCGATGCGCGAGGCGTGGATCATGCGCGAAAGCGCGTCCGCCCCATTGTCGTCGGTACCGAACCAGTGCACGCGATCGGGGGACTCGCGCGGGGCCTCGAGCCCGGTGTCCGCGTAATCCCGCAGGTAGTCGCGCGGCGAATACGGGATCGGCGCGCGGATCACGGTCTGGTATTCGCCCTGCGCCTCGGCCTCGCGGTACTGCTCGTAGATCACCAGCGAGGGGGGCGAGACCGTCTGCCAGGCGACCGCCCCCAGGATCGCACTCAGCACTCCCCAGAGCACAAAGCGCCGCCAGGGGCGGCCCGGCAGCAGCCAGAACACGCCCGCCAGCACCAGCATCCCGAACAACGTGACATCCGCCGCGGTCAGGTAGCGCAGGAACGGCATGGACCAGCCGTCCGCCGTCTGCACCAGCAGCGGATGCGAGCTGGCCAGCACGGGGGCCAGGATCGCAACCAGCGTCAGCAGCGCAATCCACCCGATCCCCAGCCGCGCACCCCAGCGCAGCAAGACCTCGCCGACCACCCGGCGTGCCCAGGAACGGCTGCGACGGCCCTCGCCCTGCTGCACCGACTCAGTCATAACTCACCCGCGGGTCGACAATGGCATAGGCCAGATCCGCCAGCAGATAGCCAACCAGGGTCAGCACGCCGGAGATCAGCGTGATCGACAGCACCAGCTCGCGGTCGCGGGTCTGCACCGCCTCCACCGCGAGTTTGCCCATCCCGTCGATCGAGAAGATCGCCTCCACGATCACCGACCCGGCCAGCAGCGACGGCAGCAGCGTGGCCGAGACCGTAATCAGCGGCAACAGGCTGTTGCGGAATACATGCCGCCACAGCACCTCGTGTTCGGGTACGCCCTTGGCACGCGCGGTGCGGGCGTAGTCCGAGTTCAGGTTCTCCAGCACGGACGAACGCGAGAGCTTCGCCAGAAAGGCGAGCCCGCCGTAGGACAGGCACAGTACCGGCAGCACCAGGTGCCATGCGCGATCCAGCAGGAAGCCCGGCACCATGCTGCCGGGCGCCAGGCCCAGCGCTATCGCGAACCCCGCGGCCAGGCCCACCGTGCCGAGGTAGAAGCCACGTAGCACGCCCCAGTCGCTGTGTGCCATCAGCCAGCCCAGCACCAGACCAACCCCCATGGCGACCGTCGTGCTGATCCAGCCCGCCGGGGCCAGGTCACTGAACATCAGCCAGCCGCAGAAGGCCCCGATGGCCGCACCAAGCCCGCCCCGGATCAGATCGGGCAGGTAGCGCGCCAGGTAAATACCCAGCGCCGCCCCCAGAAACGGCAGCACCAGCAGCAGCGGTATGGCCCAGGCCACCTCCACGGTTGGCAGGAAGGTCATGTCCAGCGCCGCCCGCTGGCTCAAGCCCCCGGTCGGAAACCATTGCCAGAACTGATCGGAGGCAAAGAAACCGATCAGAAGGACGCCCGCCAGCATTGTGGGCACCGACCACAAGGCCAGCAGCACCACCCCGGACTGGGAATCGAAGGCCTGCCCCTGCTGGGTGGCCGCGCGTACCCCGACGGCCACCGCCACGATGTAGATCAGTGGTATGGAGAGCACATTCAGCAGCAGGGTGATCGGCAATCGTTCGGCGACCAGATCCGCCACCGGACGGCCAAAACGGAAGCTGGTCCCGAGATTGGGGGCCTTCAGCTTCGGCCAGCCGGTCAGCGAGCCGTCCTCGTCCTGGGCAAAGCCCACCGGCGAGATGTTGTTCAGCCAGCGCCCGTACTGCACCGGCGGCGGCTGGTCCAGGCCATAGAGGCGGTTGTAGTACTCCTCCATCGCCTTTTGCGCCTGCGGCTCCAGGCCCTGTCCCTCGATCAGGGTCAGCGCGCTGATCCCGCCCGGCGCGGCCGCCATCACGGCGAAGACCACGACCGTGATGCCGAACAGGGTCGGCACCATCAAGATCAGGCGGCGCAGGATGTAGGTCAGCATGGCGTGCGCGGGTTCTCTGGCACTCCGGCCCCGGCTGGCATGCGGCTACTGCCCGTACCGCTGCTGGTCAAACGGGACGTAGATCTCCACCGGCACGAACCCGAGGTTCAGGCCGAGTGCCGTCTGTTCCAGGTTCTGGATACGGCGGTCGATGAAGGCAAGGGTCTGGCGCCGCATCAGGAAGGTATACGGCTGATCCTCCACCAGGATCCGCTCGGCCTCGCGCCAGTGTTCCATGCGCTTGTCCTCGTCCACCTCGCCGCGCGCGGCCTCGATCACGGCATCCAGCTCGGGGTTTTCGTAGTTGATGAAATTGTCACCACCAGAGACCGTCTGGCTGGAGTGGAACATCTGGTAGATGTCCACCTCCACGCCACTGGTCCAGCCCAGGGTAATGGCATCGAAGTCCTGGCGGCTGATCTTCTCCAGCATCACCGACCACTCGGTTGGCTGCGGCCGCATATGAACCCCGGCACGCGCGTACAGATCGCGCAGGAACAGCGCGATGCGACGGGTGTCCTCATTGTCCTGGAAATACACCAGGTCGAAGGAGAACGGCTCGCCCTCCTCGTTGACCAGCACCCCGTCCCGGTTTTTCTCGGAGTAGCCGGCCTCGGCCAGCAGTTCAAGCGCACGCTCGACATCGAACGGGATGTAATCGAGGTCGGGGTTGTGCTGGTCGCTGCGCGGGCTGAACGGGCTGATCGCGCGTTCAGCATACCCCAGCATCACCTGCTCGATCAGACGATCGACATCCGTCAGATAGCTCATCGCCCGGCGCACACGGGGATCGGCAAAGCGCGTCGGCTCGCCATCGCGCTTCTGGTTCCAGCCGATGTAGGAATAACCCGCGGTGGGGCTCATGTACTCGTGCGTATCCGCGCGTTCGCGCAGGGCCTCGTCGTCACGCAGCCGCGCGTACTCGCGCGGCCGGGCGCCGTAGACATCGATATCGCGGTTGCGAAAGGTCGTCAGGCGCGCACTGTCATTCTGGATCACGCGCCAGACGAGCCGGTCGAACGAGGGCTCCACCGGGCCCCAGTAGCGCGGATTGCGCTCCAGTTCGATCCGCCCGGCATCCGGCGTCCAGCCGGTCGGGTCCTCGAGCCGGTAGGGGCCGGATCCGAGCAGGATCCCGCGCGACTCGTTGAAGGTCTCGGGCTCGTCGAGGTAGCGCTCGTAGAAATGCTTCGGCAAGACGTTCAGCCCACCGGCAACCCGCAGGGCGTCAAAATACGGCTCCTCGAAGGTAAACACGACGGTGCGCTCGTCCGCTGCCTCCACCTTCTCGACCTTCTCCAGGAAGGCCCGCGCGCGCGGCACCGCAATCGCATCGGTCATCAGGAAGTTGAAGGTGAACTCCACGTCCTCCGCGGTCAGCGGCTCGCCGTCGGAGAACTGCAGGCCCGGGCGCAGCTGGAAGCTCAGCTCCTGGCCAGAGTCGTCGAAGTCCCAGGAGGCCGCCAGCAGGCCCTGCCACTCCAGGGTCTCCGGGTGGCGCTGCACCAGCGACTCCAGCACATAGTTCTGCACATCGGCGGCATAGGCATCGCTGGAGACATAGGGCGTGATCGTCGCCAGCCCCGTGCCGAAGGCCTGAACCAGCCAGTCGCCCTCCGCGTAGTCCTCGCGCCCCGCCGCCTCGGCCGCCCGCTCGAATGCCGAGGGGACCTCCGCGACCCGGGGTGCGCGCTCGCCGTCCCCAGTGGTGAAACGCCCCGAGGCCAGATCGGACTCGAGACTCTGCAGACTGCGGCGCAGTGCCCGCAGGTCGCGCGCCTGCTCGCTCATCATGTTCTGCATGGCGGCCATGCGCTGCCACTGGCGGTCTACCTGCACCATGACCAGCAACAGCAGGATGCCCAGCACGATCAAGGTGACAATCCAACCAAAATGACGACTCACAAGGCCTCCGCTCTCGAGTGGCACCGACGTCCGCGCTCCCCCAGGGACAACCGATGCAGACCGCACTTCGCGCACTATAGCAATCCCGCCGGCCGCTCTCACCGGGTCCAGGGGAACACTGGCCAATGTACACACTCGCGTTGGCACCCCAGGTTTTCCGATCCGGCGTTGCGGCCCTTGCCGGTAAAACCACTACCGGCTGCGCACCGTGCCTTGTTCGCACGAATAAGCGACGAAGCAGCGAGCGTGTACATTGGCCAGTGTTCCCCTAGCTGGCCGGACCCGCGGCACATCGGTATGATCCCGAGACAGTCGCGTCGGCACTGGGTTCCCGCCCGGTCCGGCCGCCACGGGGCGGTCCTTTTCAAGGGCGCCGGCACGAACCAGATTCAAGGAGATTTACATGGGTTTTCTGAAGGGCAAGCGCGCGCTGATTGTCGGCGTGGCCAGTAACCGCTCCATCGCCTATGGCATTGCCTCGGCCATGCATCGCGAGGGCGCCGAGCTCGCGTTCACCTATCAGAACGAGCGGCTGCGCGACCGCGTGGAGAAACTGGTCGCCGATTTCGACTCCGACATCCTCGTGCCCTGCAACGTCGAGGACGACCGCGAGATCGAACAGGTCTTCGAGCGTCTGGACGACTACTGGGACGGGATCGATATCCTGGTCCACTCGGTGGCCTTTGCCCCCAAGGAACAGCTCGACGGTGACTTCCTCGACAACATGACCCGCGACGGCTTCCGCATCGCCCATGATGTCAGCTCCTACAGCCTGGCGGCGCTGGCCAAGGCCGGGCGCGGCATGATGAAAGATCGCGAAGCCTCCATCCTGACCCTGAGCTACCTCGGGGCGGAACGCTCCATGCCCAACTACAATGTGATGGGCCTGGCCAAGGCCAGCCTCGAGGCCAACGTCCGCTATCTCGCCTACACCCTGGGCCCGGAGACCACGCGTGTGAATGCGATCTCCGCCGGCCCGATCCGCACACTGGCCGCCTCGGGCATCGGCGAGTTCAAGCGCATCCTCGACCATGTCGAGGCCAACGCACCGCTGCGCCGCAACGTGACGACCGAACAGGTCGGCAATGCCGGGGCCTTCCTCTGCTCCGATCTGGCCTCCGGCATCACCGGCGAGGTGATGTACGTCGACTCGGGCTACAACACCGTCGGCCTGGGCGCCGCCGAGATCGGGCTCGACAAGGATAGTTAAGCTCCTGCCCCGGCCACCTGGGCGGGGTGCGCGACCCACGAAAAAGGCCCGGCCCGCTTTCGCGGACCGGGCCTTTTTACGTTCGGCGGTTCCGGTGAACCGCCCGTTGGGGGCGCGACTAGTCGAGGTTTTCCGGATAACGCGTGATATCCGCCTCGGATTCCAGCCAGGCCAGATAGGCGCGGAACTCGGCGCTGGCATAGGCATTGCGCATCAGTTCGCGGGCCTGCTGGCGCATCGCCGCATCCGCCTCCTGCTCGTCGAGCCGCACTTCATGCAGGATCGCGACGGCGAAGTCGCCAGTCCCCAGACGAGTGCCGCTGATCTCGACGGCGTCCTCTCCCGGGGCCGACAGGCGGAACAGGTGCTGCTGCAAGCCACCGGGCACGCCGTTATCGCCATCTACCGGCGAATCCCGGCGCACCTCGCGCTCCATCTGCCAGGCGTCATCATCCTCGATAGCATCCGCCCAGTCGTCGGCGTCACGCAGCCGTGCGATCAGTTCCTCACCCGCTTCGCGCGCGGCATCGGCGGCCGCCTCGCGCCGCAGACGCTCGCGGATCTCGTCCTCGACCTCGGCCAGCGGACGGACCTCGGACGGCTCGTGCTCCTCGATTCGCAGCACGACAGTCGAGCCATCCTGCAGGTCGATCGCCTCGCTGTTGTGACCATCCTCCAGCACACGTGGATCGAAGGCCGCATTGCGGATCGAACGGTGCTGGGCGATGCCGTCGCCGGAGCCGCGGGTAAACCAGTCGCTGGTCTGGATCTCCAGACGGGTCGCCTCGGCGGCCGGCTCCAGGCTGTCCGGGTATTCGGCGGCCTGCCCCATCAGGTCATCCAGGGCGTCGATCTGCATCTGTTCGGCGCTGCGGTCGCGAAGATCGCGTTCAACCTCGTCCCGCACATCCTCGAACGGTTGCGGTCGGGCCTCCTGGATGGACGTCACCTCGAGGATGAACCAGCCCCGGTCAGTACGCACCGGGCGGCTGATCAGCCCCTCCGGCAGCGTGAAGATGATGGTCTCGAGCGTGCGATCCAGGTCGCCGCGGGCGATCTCGCCAAGGCTGCCGCCACGGTCGGCACTGAGGCTGTCCTCGGAATACGCTTCGGCCAGCTCGGCAAAGTCCTCGCCGTCGTCCAGGCGATCGCGCAGTTCGTTGATCTTTGCCTCGCCTTCCTCGCCGGTGTCCTGAATCCGGATCTGGCGCACCTCGCGCAACTCCGGCTCTTCATAGCGGCTGCGGTTCACCTCGTAGTGCTGGCGAACATCGTCCTCGGACACATCCACTGCGTCTTCCAGCGCCTCGGGGTCGAGCTGCAGGTAGGCGATACGTACCCGCTCTTCGGTGGTGAAATCGTCCTGATTGGCCTCGTAATAGGCCTCGATCGCCTTGTCGTCGACCACGTCCGGCTGGTCGAAATCATCGACCGGGAAGATGCGCCAGCTGGCCACACGCGTCTGGTTGCGCAGGCGACTGAAGTCGTCCACCAGCGCGTCCGCCGGGAAGCCCGTGGCCTGGATGCCGCCTTGGAGCTGCGACAGGATGATCGATCGGCCGATGTCGCGCTCGAAGTCCGACGGGCTCAGACGCTGCGCATTGAGCAACTGCGCATAGCGCTCGCGACTGAACTGGCCACCCTCCTGGAACACCGGCATGCCGCGAATCTCCCGCAGGATGCTGTCTCCTGCGGCCTTGAAGCCCGCCGAGTCGGCTGCCTGGCGCAGCAGTTCCTGGCGAATCAGGGTCTCCAGCGCCTGCATGCGGATGCCCTCCTCGTCGAGCAGGTCATCCGGGATCTGGCCACCGAACATGCGGGCCATCTGGTCCCGCTGTGCGCGCGCCTCGTTGTGCACGTCGCGCACCTGGATATCGGTCCCGTTGACCTCGGCCGCGACCAGCGGACCGGAACCACCGAAATATTCCCCGAGCCCCCAGACAGCGAAGGGGATGGTAATCAGGCCAATAATCACATAGGCGAGCCAGCCGCTCGCCCGGTCGCGAATTGCTTGCAGCATGGTGGTCTCTGCGTGCTCCGGGGTCGCCCCGGAACCTGGGGCCCGGGGGTTTCAGAATCAACCGCCGATGGTAGCAGGAGCGGAGCGCCAAGTCTGCGCCACGCCCAGGTCGAGTAGGGAATCCGTCAGGCAGTGCTAATCCGTATCACCATCAAACGCGGACACGCCCTGAGAGCAAGGCATCCACCCGGTCGAGATCCTCCGGGGTATCGACACCCGGCGGATGCGCCTCGCCGCGACGCCCGACCTGGATCCAGGCGCCCATGGCCAGGGCCCGCAGCTGCTCGAGCTGCTCCAGCTGCTCCAGCGCGGCGGGTGGTTCGGCACTCATGCGGCGCAGGAACCCGGCACGATAGGCGTAGACGCCCAGATGCCGGTTCGCCTGATCCAGCGCCGGGGCGCGGCCTGCCCGATGGGCCTCGCGATCCCAGGGGATCGGGGCACGCGAGAAATACAGCGCGCGCCCCGACGCATCGGTGACCAGCTTCACCTGGTTCGGGTCGGCCAGGTCTTCGGGGCGGCGGATAGGGACACCGAAGGTCGCCATATCCGCTTCCGGCGTATCGGCCAGCAGGCGAGCCAGGTCATCCAGCAGTGATCCTGGCGTCAGCGGCTCGTCACCCTGCAGATTGACCACGATGGACTCGTCGCCCCAGCCCTCGGCGGCCGCCACCGCCGCGATGCGGTCGGTACCGGAGGGCAGGTCAGCATCGGTAGCAAAGGCCTCGACCCCGCACTGGCGCGCGACATCGAGGATGCGCTCGTCGTCCGCCGCGACGATCACCCGCGAGGCCCGGCTCTCCTTCGCCCGGGCGATCACATGCGCGATCAGCGGGCGCCCGGCGACGGCCGCCAGCGGCTTGCCCGGGAGCCGACTGGAGGCCATCCGTGCCGGGATCACGACATGGAAGGCGGCCATGGAACGCTCAGGCGTCGCGCCAGCGTTCCTTTTCCTCGTCCGACAGGGCGCGGGCCTCGTCCTCCAGCATCACCGGGATTTCGTCGCGGATCGGATAGGCAAGACCGGCGGAAACGGAGATCAGTTCCTGGTTCTCGCGATCGTACTTGAGCGGGCCCTTGGTCACCGGGCAGACGAGAATGTCGAGCAGACGCTTGTCCATTTAATACCCCAACAGTAGTTGCGACGCGGTCAGATCAGCGCCTTCTTGATTCGGGCGACCGTTTCCAGACGGGCCAGCAAAGCCGACTCGAAGGCAGACGGCACGCGGGCCGCAATCGGCCAGTACCAGTGATTCTCCTGCGCGAACGTCCGGCATTTTACGGCATCCTTCTCGGTCATCAGAACCGGCAGACCGTCATCGAAGCGAATTTGGTGCGGACGAAAGCGGTGATGATCCGGGAACGGATGCCGGATGATGTCAATGTCCGCCGCCTCGAGCATGCGGAAGAAGCGCTCCGGGTCGGCGATGCCGGCCACCGCATGGGCATCACGGCGAGCAAAGCGGTGTGGCTTGTAGCCCTCGCCATGCCCATCCACGCGCTGCAGACGGCTGGACGGCACCAGCTCCATCGCGAACTCGCCGGGGCCGGGCTCGCCCCCGGTCACCAGCACGAAGTCCGCCCGCTCCCGCGCGGTCTTCGGCTCGCGCAACGGCCCGGACGGCAGACACAGGCCGTTGCCCAGCCGGCGCTTGCCGTCGATCATCAGGATGGTGATGTCACGCGGCAGACGGTGATGCTGCATCCCGTCGTCGGCGATCACCACATCCACGCCCTGGTCCGTCAGCGCCCGCGCCCCGCGCACACGATCGCGGTCGACCTGCACCGGGACCCCGGTGCGCTGTGCAATCAGCAGGGGTTCGTCCCCGACCACCACGGGGTCCGACAGCGGGGTCACTCGAATCCCCGCGGCATCCCCGCGCCCGCCGTAGCCCCGGCTGACGATCCCCGGACGATACCCGGCATCCGCCAGGCGCTTCGCCAGCCAGATGGTCATCGGGGTCTTGCCGCTGCCACCCACCGTCAGGTTGCCGACCACGATCACCGCCTTGGCCGGGATCGTGATGCCCCGCCGGGCCTGCTCCAGCCGATGGCGATTCCACTCCACCGCCCCGGCATAGGCCAGCGACAGCGGGTACATCGCCGCCGCGAACGGCCCGCGCTGACACCACTGATCCCAGATTCGGGCGCCCAGCCACGCCTTGAACCGGCCCATGGCTACCAGTCCCAGACCCGCCGCAGCACGGCATCGAAGTTGGCATCCACCTGCCGGCGCTCGTCCCAGAAGCGCCGCCGGGCCGCGTCGCCCTGCTGGCGCCGGGCAGCGGGGTCGTCCCGCAGTCGCGCCCAGGCCGCCAGCACGGCGGAGGCATCTTCCAGCACCAGGCATGGCACCTCGGTGGCCGGCGTCTCTCCCAGACTCACGGCCGCGCCCCCCGCCAGCCCCTGCCAGAGGGCCTGACGGTCGGGCGCGGCCAGGTGTACCGCATGCGCGGCACTGGCCGCGGCCGCAAACCAGCGCCGGTCATCCAGATGCAGGATGGTCCCGGCCGCCAGTGACGAGCGATCCCACTCCGATACCCGCAGCCCGGTCCCCGGAAGATCGCGCGCAGTCGCCGCCGCTCCGCCCCGGCGACTGGCCAGCAGGATATCGGTCGCCCCCAAGCCGGATGTTTCCCAGGCCGCGCGCCATGCCGACCACTGGTCGTCACGTCCATGCCACCACCACAGCCGCTGCACCTCCCCGCCCACCAGGGCGCGCAGGACCACGTCCGCCTGGGCCTCGACAAAACGCGCCTGGGGGTCGGCGACCGGCAGGACATCGGCCGCCGCACCGTGGGCCCAGCTCGTGGATGTGTTCAGAGGCCAGCACTGCTCCACTGGCCGCACGGGTTTCCACGTGGGGGGCCGGGCATTGACCGCAACCACCGGGCATTGGGCCTGCGCCAGCAGGCTGCGCGGGGCATTGCCCCCGGCCAGGAGGATGCCGTGGGGCTGAAAGCGATCCAGGACACGGCGCACCACGCGCGGGCGATCGCAGGGCCCGTAGCCCACGCCAACCTTCTTGAACGGCTGCATGTGGCGTTCGAACAGCTCGGGATAATCCTGCTCGAAGGTCAGCACGATGCGCACGTCCTGACGCTTGTCGCGCACCGCTCCCAGCAGCTCGATGCCCAAGCGTACATCCTCGGGGGTACCCCCGGCCTTGATCCAGACCAGGCGCCCGCGCTCGGCGGGCGGGCTCAGAAAGCCGCGGCGCGCCCGCGCCCGGGCCCCGTTGCCCTGGCGATAGTCGCGCCAGACGGCACGCCAGACCGGCAGCGGGCGGTCACCGTAGCCCGCCGCCTCATCCCCCATGCGCAGCCCCGAAGGCGGCATCTTCGCGCGCGCCATCAATCATCGTCGTCGCGCTCGCCAAGGGTCGCGATCGAGACAGAGGTAATGCCCAGGCGCCCGACCACGTCCAGCGCGCGCACCACCGACTGGTGCGAGGTATTGGCATCGGCGCGGATCAGCACGGGGTCATCCTCGCGCCCCTCGCGCGCCTCGGAAATCACCCGCTCCAGGGTCTCGGCGCGACGGTTGACCAGTTCCTGGCCATCCACGAAATAGTTGCCGTCGGCATCCACCACGATATCCAGCCAGGCCCGTTCAACCACCTCCGTCTCGCGGTCGGCCGACGGCAGGGTCAGCTCGATGTTGGCATGCTGATCGAAGGTGGTCGAAACCATGAAGAAGATCAGCAGCAGAAACACCACATCGATCAGCGGCGTCAGATTGACGCCCGGCTCGTCATGGTGCGGCCTGCGAAAGTTCACGCGGTGACTCCGCCTTCCGGCGTGGCGGCGGTTGCGTCCCGCTCGCCGTGGATCACCTCGACCAGCTTGGTCGCCTCCTGCTCCATCTCCAGCACCAGCTCGTCGATGCGGCCCCGGAAGTAGCGGTGGAAGGCCAGCGCCGGAATCGCCACACCGATGCCGGCGGCGGTGGTGATCAGGGCCTGGGAGATGCCCCCGGCCAGATCGCGCGGGCTGCCGACACCGATCTCGGTGATCACGGTGAACACCTCGATCATCCCGACCACGGTGCCGAGCAGGCCCAGCAGCGGGGTGATCATCGCGATGGTGCCGAGCGTATTCATGTAGCGCTCGAGTTCGTGGGCCACCCGACGGCCCGCTTCCTCGATGCTCTCCTGGGTGATCTGGCGCGCGCGGTCATGGGTCGCCAGGCCGGCGGCCAGCACAGCACCCAGGGGCGAACCGGCCCGGATGCGCTGGATGTCCTCCAGGGTCAGCCCCTTCATGCGCATCTGTTCCCAGATCGTGCTGAGCAGGCGCGGCGGGACCACGCGCGACCGCCGCAGCGTCCACAGGCGTTCCAGCACGATGGCCACCGCGAGTACGGAACACAGCAGGATCGGCAGCATCAGCCAGCCGCCCGCCTGTACGATCTCCAGCATTCAGTCTCTCCCTCTTGGCTCGTCGCGCCGGAACACGGCCATGGATTCCACATGGGCGGTATGCGGGAACATGTCCATGATCCCGGCCCGCTCCAGGCGATAGCCATGATGATGCACCAGGCGCTCGGCGTCACGGGCGAGCGTGGCCGGGTTGCAGGAAACATAGACCATGCGCTCGATGCGCTGCGGCGCCAGCGCCTCGATCACCGCGGCCGCTCCGGTGCGCGGTGGATCCAGCAGTACGCGGTCGTAGCGTTCGACCAGCCAGCCGGCGTTCTTCAGGGCCTCGACGTCGTCCAGGTCGGCGCGTTCGTAGCGGGTGTTGGCAATGCCCTGGTCGCGGGCATTGGCGCGCGCCCGTGCCAGCATCGCGTCGTCCACCTCGACGCCGACCACTTCGCCGGGCACCTCGCCATCCGACACGCTGCGCGCCAGAGGCAGGGTGAAGTTGCCCAGCCCACAGAACAGATCCAGCACCCGCTGGCCCGGCTGCAGATCCAGTGCCTCCAGGGCCTGCGGGACCATCTTGCGGTTGATGCCGGCATGCACCTGGATGAAGTCCGTCGGCATGAATGGTACTGACACGCCGTAGTCCGGATGGCGATAGACCAGCGGCTCGATCGGCCCGGCCAGCGCTTCCACCGTCTCCGGGCCGCCAGGCTGCAGATACACCTGAATGCCCTCGGCCTCCGCCCAGGCGGACAGCCGCGCGCTGTCCGCCGCAGACAGCGGATCCAGGTTGCGAAAGATCAGCGCCACGCGCTCGTCATCATCCACCGCCACCTCGATCTGCGGCAGGCGGTCACGCGCCTCGAGGCCGCCGATCAGCTCGCGCAGGGCCCGGATGCGATGCCCCACCGCCGGGTGCAGCACCTCGCAATGGGTCATTTCGGCCAGATACGGGCTGCCGCGCTCGCGAAAGCCGACGAGCACCCCGCCCTTCTTGGGCACGTACTTCGCCCCCAGCCGCGCAGTGCGCCGGTAGCCGAGGGTCGTGTCGGTCAGCGGCTCGAAGCGGGCCTCGGGGGTCACGTGGCCGATGCGCTCCAGGGCATCGAACAGGGCCTGCTCCTTGATCGCACGCTGGGTCTCGATGGAGGCATGCTGCAGCTTGCAGCCGCCGCAGAGGCCGAAGAACTCGCAGGGTGGTTCGACCCGGCCCGGAGCCGACTCCAGCACCTCGACCACCTCGGCGCTGTCGAAGCGACGCTTGCGCCCAGTCTGCACTGCCATCACCCGCTCGCCCTTCAGCGCCCCGTGGATGAAGCAGGCCTTGCCATCGCGCCGGACCACGCCCTGACCGTCCAGCGTGACCTCTTCGATCAAAGCCTCGAACGGGGTCTTGTCGATGCGTGCCATCAGCCCGTGCGTCCGGCCGCCTGCCAGGCGTCGAGAAATTCCCGGTGGTGAGCCGCGCCGCTGGCCTTCAGGTATTCGGCCAGCTGCTGCTGCCGGCTGGCCAGGGCCGCGTCGGTCAGATTGCCGCGCATGTATTCGAAGCGCAGCCAGACCAGATAGGTGTTCAGCACGTCGTGCTCCACATAGTCGTGGATCTCGGCCTGACGCCCGTCGCGCCAGGCCGGCCAGACCTTGGAGCCGTCCATGCCCAGCTTGCCGGGGAAGCCGAGCAGGCTGGCCATCATGTCGAGGCTGGTGACCGCGCGGCCCTGGAAGCCGGCCAGCACGTCCATCAGGTCCACATGCCGCCAGTGAAACCGCGACAGGTAGTTGTTGTAGCGAAACTCGCGGTCGTCGTCACCCTGCTCCCAGTAGCGCGGGGCCTGCACGCCGTTGACCAGCGCACGATAATGCAGCACCGGCAGGTCAAAGCCGCCGCCGTTCCAGCTGACCAACTGCGGCGTGCGCTTGTCGATCACGTCGAAGAACTGGCGCAGCAGCTCGGCCTCGGTCGGCGCCGGGCTGTCCTCGCCCTCGCGCCCGAAGGCGGAGAGCTTCAGCGCGTCGCCGCCCTGGTAGAGCACGCCGATGGAGACGATGCGGTGCAGCGGGTGCTTCAGGAACTCCGTGCCGGCCTGTGCGCGGCGCAGGGCGAACAGCGCCTCCGCCACCTCGTGATCGCTCAGGCCCTCGAAGTCGTGCAGGCGCCGGGCGCCGTCGATGTCGGGGACGGTCTCGAGATCGAAGATCAGGATCGGGGCGCTCATGCGGGGAACACGCCGGTGGAGATGTAACGGTCGCCGCGGTCGCAGATGATCGCGACGAAGGTGCCGCCCTCGGTCGCGGCCGCGAGCTTCAGGGCCGCGGCCACGGACCCACCGGACGAGACCCCGGCGAAGATGCCCTCCTCGCTCGCCAGCCGGCGCATGGTGTCCTCGGCCTCCTCCTGGGTCACGTCCACGGTCTGATCGACCCGCGAGGCCTCGAAGATGGTCGGCAGGTACGCCTCCGGCCAGCGGCGGATACCGGGGATGGACGATCCTTCGGTGGGCTGCACGCCGACGATCTGCACGCTGGGGTCGCGCTCCTTCAGATAGCGCGACACGCCCATGATGGTGCCGGTGGTGCCCATCGCCGAGACGAAGTGGGTCACCGTGCCCTCGGTGTCGCGCCAGATCTCCGGCCCGGTGCCAATGTAGTGCGCATCCGGGTTGTCCGGATTGCCGAACTGGTTCAGCACCCGACCCTTGCCCTCGGCCTCCATGCGATCGGCCAAATCGCGCGCGCCCTCCATGCTCTCCTCGCGCGAGACCAGCACCAGCTCGGCGCCAAAGGCCTTCATCGAGGCGCGGCGCTCGGCCGACATGTTGTCCGGCATCACCAGGATCATGCGATAGCCCTTCATCGCCGCGACCATCGCCAGCGCGATGCCGGTATTGCCGCTGGTCGCCTCGATCAGGGTATCGCCCGGCTGGATGTCGCCGCGGCGCTCGGCCGCCTGGATCATGTTCAGCGCGGGCCGGTCCTTGACCGAGCCGGCGGGATTGTTGCCCTCGAGCTTGACCAGCACGGTGGACGGCAGGTCCGCCGACATGCGCTGCAGGCGCACCAGCGGCGTGTTGCCGACAAAGTGCTCGAGGGTCGGGAAGGATTCAGGATGCAGGCGTTTCTTCATGCGCGCAGAGTATAACGACCGGGCCCCGTCCCTGCCCACGCATGCCGCTGCAGGCTCCGGAGCCGCCACCACGCCTTTTCCTCTCGAAAGCTCCGCGATTCCGGCCTAAGCTCCTGTCATGCTTGTATTGCTGGAATACCTGGTCGTCACCTTCCTGGCGGTGTTCGTGATCGTGAACCCGCTGACCACCGCCTTCATCTTCATGGCGATGCTGCCGCGTGCCTCGGAGGAGAAGCGCCGGGCGATCGCGCTGCGTTCGGTGAAGGTGGCCACCTCGCTGCTGTTCGCGTTCGCCCTGCTGGGCGGGGTGATCTTCCAGCTGTTCGGGATCACCCTGGCGGCGTTTCGTATCGCCGGCGGGATCATCCTGTTCGGCATTGCAATCGGCATGATCCGGCAAAAGGGCGCGACCGAGAAGGAGACCGCCGAGGAGGTCAAGGCCGACAAGGGGCAGGTGACCGAGGACATCTCGGTGATCCCGCTGGCCATCCCGTTCATGAGCGGCCCGGGCGCGATCGCCACGGTGATGATCCTGACCAGCGAGGCGCCGACTGTTTATCACACGGGGCTCGTATTCCTCGGCGTGCTGGCCTGCATGGTGGCCTGCTACTTCGCGATGATCTATTCGCGCTACATCGTTCAGTACCTGGGCGATACCGGGAAGGACATCCTGACCAAGGTCTTCGGCCTGATCCTCGCCGTGCTGGCCGTACAGTTCGTGATCAACGGCATCAGCGACGCGGCGATCGGCTTCATGCTGGATACGCAGATGCTGGACGAGAACGAGGTGGAGGACCCGCGCGTGCCGGCGCGCGATCACGATTAGGACAGCGCAACGGCCCTCCGGGTCAGGCCGTATCGGGCTCACGGTTGCGCCGAGCGAGATGCACCGGAATCGACGCCAGCAGTGCGGCCACGAACAGGAACAGGCAGAACAGGATCGCGTTGGCCAGCCCCAGCCAGGCCTGCAGCAGGCCAATCCCGACCAGGCCAAAGATCGCCGCCGCCCGTGCCGACAGCGCCCAGAAGCCAAACCAGCGCCCCGCCTCGCGGACCGGCACCATCATGCCCACCAGCGCGCGCCCGGCCGACTGTGCAGCCCCTAGACACAGCCCGGCGATGATCCCGACCCCGAGAAACACCATCTGCGCCTCGACCGGCTGGCCCAGCAACGCGCTCAGCCACTGGGCAATGGCCGAGGTACCGAAGATCGCCAGCACCGCCAGCGCCCACAGCGCCAGGGTGATGCGGTAGATGCGTACCGGCCCGACGCGGTCCATCAGGAAGCCAAACCCGATCGCCCCGATGATGGCCGTGACCTGGGTGATCACGAACATCGCGATGCGCACCGACTCCTCCCACTGGATCACCTGCGAGCCGTAGATGAAAGTGAAGGCGATGATGATGTAGATCCCGGCCATCATGAAGAAGATGGACACATACAGTGCACGCAGCTCGCGGCGCTGAGCCAGGGTGACCAGTGCCTCGCACACGCGGCGCCAGCCCAGCCCCAGTTGCAACCGCCGATGCATCCGCCGGCGCGTGCCGCGCTCTCTCAGGAACAGGAAGGTCGGGATCGCGGAAATCAGGAAGAAGGCCGCGGCGAACGGGCCCACCCAGCGGATGCGCTCGAAGTTCTCCTCGCTGACGTCACCCAGCAGACCCAGGGCAAAGGCGGTGGCAATCAGCCCGCCGACATAGCCCATGCCCCACCCGAGCCCGGAGATCCAGCCAAGCTTCTCCGGCGGCCCGAGGCTCGGCAGAAAGCTGGCGATAAAGGATTCGCCAATCGCATAGCCGAAGTTGGAGGCGATGATCAGCGCCATGCCGAAGACCACCAGCCCTGGCTCGACGAAGTAGAGCATCGCCGTGGCGATCACGGTCAGCATCCAGGAGGCCATCAGGAAGCGCTTGCGCGAGGCCGTGGCATCCATGATCGCACCGGCGAACGGGGCGGCGATCACCACCATCCCGTAGCTGATTGCCAGGCTCAGGCTCCACAGCAGATTGCCCAGCCGATAGTCCGGCCCGTCACCGACAATGATGCGGGTGAACAGATCGCCGAAGATCACCGTGATGATCAGCAGCGTGTAGGCCTGGTTGGCGAAGTCGAACATCGCCCAGCCGAAGATCTCGCGGCGCGGGGCAGGGGCATCGACGGGGTGGCGCCGAATCAGCGGCATAGGGAATCAGCAGTGGTGGACTTGCGGCATCCTAACGCGAATCCACCCCGCAGGCTTCGAAGGTGAGATTACGGCCGGATGGTGTAGGCCCCACCGTCGAACTCGATCTCGAAGGCGTCCAGAAACGCCTGGCCCAGCCGCGAGCGCGGAAGGTCATGGTCGGCCAGCACGATAGCCGGGACATCATCGCGCGCCAGATGACCCAGCTGCAGTCGGTCAATGCGTAGCGAACGCCCCTCCACTGTGCCCTGCGCACGCTCGACACGCACCGATTCCCCACGGTCGGGGTCGAGGCCCGCACGCCGTGCATCGCGCTCGCGCAGCAGCACCGCCTCGGTACCCGGATCAATCACGAAAGTCACCGCCTGGCCATTGGCCCCACCGGTAACCGCGTGCTCGCCCGCCGAATCCCGATGTACGGTAATCCCGGCCCCGCGTCGATCGGCCCGAGGGGTACCGGCACCGCGGGGGCGTCTTTCCACCTGAAGTTCGCGGCGCTCGCCGTCGCGCTCGACCACCGCGCCACTGCCGGAGATACGCAACACCCGCACCCCGCCCGGCCCGGTCTCGCCCTCGCCGACCAGCGCGCGCTCGCCGTCGACCGACAACACGACCTGATTGCCGAACACGGCATGCAGCTGCCAGTCCTCCGCCGCTACCGGCGCGGCGAACAGGCAAAGCAGAATGATGACGGCGATGCGTAGCATGCCTCGGTTATACCCTGACCGCCTGAACTGAACCAGAACGGCTTGTCCCTGCATCACGCGACGCCTGCGCTTGCTACCATCGGGAGACATCCCTTGCGGAGTCACGCATGTCCGCCACTGCCCCCGCCGCCGCGGTGCCCACCCGGGCGCCGGCCACTGCCGCCCGCCAGCTGTTCACGCTGGTGCTCCTGCTGATGGGGCTGTGGCTGCTTCACCTGAACCTGCGCGTGGCGCCCGAGGCGGTGATCCTGGCCCTGTGGATCGGCGCGACCCTGCTGATCGGCTATGGAGGCTTTCGCCGCCACCGTCTGCGCCGGGCGGCGTTCCTGCGCGGCTATCTGGATGCGGCCAGTCCGTGGAGCGAACGCCTGCGCGGTGGCCCGCTGATGGCATTGCGTCACCTGATCGTGGGGGCCCTGCTGGGCGGGCTGCTGGTGCTGGCGCTGGCCCGCATCCAGACCCCGGCGGTGTGGGCGGTCCTGGTCGCGGGCGCGCTGGCACTGGTCGCGCTGGAGGCCGTCTTTGCCCGTCTGATCGCCGGTCATGCGCACCCGCGGCTGGCCCCGGAACTGGCCCGGCGCGGCGCCTTGTGGATCACCGGCGGCGGGCTGACGCTGGCCCTGCTGGTGCTCGCCCTGCGCGGCTGGTATCCGGATCTGTCCGGGACCTCGCTGGAACAGGTGATCTGGTTCATGGTGGAGCACGAGGGCGCCCGCAGCGCCGTGCTGGAGATCGGGCTGCAGCTGGCCGCGGCCCAGGACGGGCTGCGCCTGTGGCTTGGCCAGCAGTGGCTGCCGCCCGGTGCCCAGCCCCTGCCGGTGCTGGTGGCCTGGTCGCTGCTATTGATCGAACAGGCATTCCTGGCCGCCGGCTTCCTGCTGCTGGCCAACGGGCTGTTCCCGCCCCGCGATCCCGGCGATGACCCCGCGCAACCGTAGACTCCTGCGGACCCTGGTCTGGTTCGCGCTGACCGCCCTTGCGGCGGCCGCGTTCCTGGCCCAGGTCGATCGCCACGAACCGCGCCAATGGGATGACCAGGCGCATGTCGAACTCGAGTTCGAGGGCGAGCGCTATCGGCTCGACCGCGACCGGCTGAGCCGCCTGGAGCGCTTTTCGCTGGAGTGGCTGGAGGCCGGTGACGAGCAGGTCCGCAGCCAGTGGCAGACCCGGATCGATCACGAACTGGACCAGCACTTCCAGACCCTGCATGACCGCGTGCCCGAGGTCGCGGACTGGTACTTCTCGCTGGGTGCCGAGTATCAGCGCCTGTTGCTCCGCGGTGCCCAGTGGCTGGGCACCGCGGAAGACGACGCGGCCACACGGGCCCTGCGCGACCGGCTCCTGCCGGATGAGCTGTGGGACGCCCCCCTGCAGGCGCTGGCCGAACGGGCGCAATGGGGTCTGGACGAGGATCAGCGCAAGGTCCGGGATGCCTGGCGCATCGCCCTGACGCGCGAGATGGCCGACGCCCGCGTACCCGCCACGCCGGCGGCCCTGCAGTCTCCAACCGAGCAGCACGCACGCATCGAACGGGCCCAGCAACTGGCCAGTGCGATGGATGCGGATCTCGCGCGGCTGGAACAACGCGCGGGCCTGGCGGCCACGGCCGCCGCCGGGACGGGACTGGCGACCCCGCTGATCGCCCGTGCGGTACAGGCCCGGCTGGCGGCGCAGGCGGCGCGCAGTGGCGGCGCAGCATTGACCCGGGCCGGGCGCGCAGGGGCCCTGGGCGCGGGGGTCTGTGCCTGGAGCGGCCCGGTCTCGCTCGGCTGCGGCCTCGCGGCCGCCGGCGCGGCCTGGGTTGGGACCGACTGGATACTGCTGCGGATCGACGAGGCGCGCCACCGCGAGGACCTCGAGGCCGCCCTGCACGAGGCCCTTAACGCCCTGCACGCCGAGATCCGACTGACCTGGCAGCAGGCCATCGCCGAGCATGTCGAGGCACGCCACGCGGCCAGCCGCGAGGCGATCGACCGGACCTTCCAGCCGTGGAAGGCGGCCCTGAATCCGTGAACCGCGGCAACCCCTGCGTGCCTGCGGCGTCTCGGCAGGGGGCGGGGCCTGCGTTACACTCGGCGCACCGAATTGACGCGCCCGCAGCCTCGACATGAACACGACCCCCGCCCGCCGCAAGACCGTCCCCGTTCGCATCGGCCCTGTCACCGTCGGTGGCGATCACCCGGTGATGGTGCAGTCGATGACCAACACCGACACCGCCGATGCCCTGCGCACCGCCGTGCAGGTGGCGGAGCTGGCGCGCGCCGGCTCCGAGGTCGTGCGCATCACGGTGAACTCCGAGGACGCGGCAAAGGCGGTGCCGGAGATCCGCGAACGGCTGGAGGCCATGGGACTGGAGGTGCCGCTGGTCGGGGACTTCCACTTCAACGGCCACAAGCTGCTGACCAAATACCCGGAGTGCGCCGAGGCACTGGCCAAGCTGCGCATCAATCCCGGGAATGTTGGCCGCGGCTCGAAGCGCGACGCCCAGTACGCCGCAATGATCGAGACCGCGATCCGCTACGACAAGCCGGTGCGCATCGGCGTGAACTGGGGCAGCCTGGATCAGGCCCTGCTCGCGCGCATGATGGACGACAACAGCCAGCGCGCCGAGCCGGCCGCGCCCGAGGTGGTCATGCAGGAGGCGCTGATCGCCTCGGCACTGGAGAGCGCGGCCGAGGCCGAACGCATTGGTCTGGCCCACGACCGCATCATCCTCTCGGCCAAGGTCAGTGGTGTGCAGCCGCTGATCAGCGTCTACCAGGACCTGGCCGCGCGCTGCGACTACCCGCTGCACCTCGGCCTGACCGAGGCCGGCATGGGCGCGAAGGGCATCGTCGCCTCCACCGCCGCCCTGGCCGTGCTGCTGCAGCAGGGCATCGGCGACACCATCCGCATCTCGCTGACCCCGGAACCCGGTGGCGACCGTACGAAGGAGGTCCTGGTTGCCCAGGAGATCCTGCAGAGCATGGGGCTGCGCAGCTTCCTGCCGTCGGTGGTCGCCTGCCCCGGCTGCGGACGCACCTCCAGCGAGTACTTCCAGCACCTGGCGCAGGACATCCAGTCCTACATCCGCCAGCAGATGCCCAGCTGGAAGCAGCAGTACCCGGGCGTGGAGGAGATGACCGTCGCCGTGATGGGCTGCGTGGTCAACGGCCCCGGCGAGAGCAAGCACGCCAACATCGGCATTTCCCTGCCCGGCACCGGCGAACAGCCGGTGGCCCCGGTCTACGAGGACGGCGAGAAGACCGTGACGCTCAAGGGCGAGCGCATCGCCGAAGAATTCCAGGCCCGCGTCGAGGCCTACATCGAACGCCGCTACGGACAGACCGCCTGACGCATCCCCCGTACGGCGCCATCCCGGCCGCAGCGAAGCGAAGGGCCGGGATCCCCGGCGTTTCACCTCGGCCGCAAGATCCCGAATCACTGCCGCGCGGTGCCCGAGATGACCGCGTAGCCCATCCCCAACGCGAGCGTCAGAAGTGAACGCTGTAGCCGCCGACCAGCAGGTGCTGCGCACCACTCTCGTCACGCGAGGCGTAGGTCAGCGAGAAGGTGCCAAAGTCCGTCGCGTGCGCCGCACCCAGTTCCCAGAATGCCGCGTTGTCGTCATCGGCGGGACGGTCGTGGCCCACCTCGGCGAACACGTCGGTACGCGGGGCCACCTCGAATGCAGTACCCGCGAAGAATTCCCGGCTGCCCCGGGCGTCACGATCATGGGCATGGGCCAGGTAATTCGCTCCTGCGTACACCGGTCCCCAGTCCACCACCACAAAGGTCTCGCCCTCGTAGCGCTCGTCGAGATCGGTGTAGTGGAAGTGCTCGTAACCAAACTCGACCCCGACCGGCCCGGCATCGAAGCCGTAGCCGACAAACGGCACAATCTCGCTGCCACGGCCGCTGCCGAGACTGGAGGCCTGCACACCGGTGAACACGCCGGTGGGGAAGCCCAGCTCGAAGCCACCCTGCACGATCGGATCGTTGTCGGACTTGGAGGCACCGTCGTCGATGTAGTCGGTAAACACGCCAAGGTTGTATTCGGCCTCCACCCCCTGCGCGGCACCCGACACACACCCCAGCGTGAAGAAAAGGCCCATCACCCGAGGCTGCAAGGAACTCGTGTTCATAGAATTCGCTGGCTCGATCCTGCTTGTGTCACCCGATACCGATCCCTGGCCGAGCGGTCGTACAAGTCTTTCCGCTGCGTATTATGGTGCGCTGTCGCGCCCCTCCGGAGCCCGCGCGCCGGGCAAACCGCGGGGAGTCTACCGCTGCTCGAAACGCTGGATCAATGCCTTGAGTTCCGCGGCCTCGGTCTGCATGCGCGCGCTGGCGTCACGGGCGTGCACCGAGACCGAACCGGTTTCACTGGCGACATCGCGGATGGACGTCACGTTGCGGTTGATCTCCTCGGAGACCGCGCTTTGTTCCTCCACCGCCGTGGCGATCTGGGTGTTCATCTCGGTGATCTGGGCGACGGCCTGACGGATGGTGGACAGCGAATCGCCTGCCGCCCGGGCCTTTTCCACGCCATCGGCGGCCTGCTCCTGACTGGCGCGCATCGCGGACATCGCCTCGCGCGCACCGTTTTGCAGGCTCTCGATCATATTGCGGATGGTCACGGTGGATTCGTCCGTACGCTGCGACAGCGAGCGCACCTCGTCGGCCACCACCGCAAAGCCGCGGCCGTGTTCGCCCGCGCGGGCCGCCTCGATCGCGGCGTTCAGCGCCAGCAGATTGGTCTGTTCGGCAATCTCGCGGATCACACCCAGGATCTTGTCGATCTCCTCGGTGCTCGCCTCCAGCTTGCCCAGCTTCTCGGCGGTGGACTCGACCTCGGCCGCCATGCGGTTGATCACGGACACCGTGTCGTTCACCACCTCCTGGCCAGCACCGGTCTCGTTCTCGGCGTTGTTGGCGGCCTCGGCCGCGCGCGACGAATTGCTCGCCATCTCCTGGATGGTCGAGGTCATCTCGTTCATCGCCGTGGCGACCTGATCGATCTCGTTTTGCTGGCGTTCCACGCCCAAGGCCGTCTGCTCGACACTGCTCGCCATTGTCTGTGCGTCACCGGCCACGGCATCTGCCTTGTCCTCGATGCGGCCGAGCACCGTGCGCAGCTTCGCCTCGTTGAAGTGCTGGACCAGTTCCAGCGAGGCGCTGTCGTCACGACGTCCTGTGTAGATCGCCTCCATCACCGGGTTGTCGAACTGCTCGCGGGCCCGATTCACGGCCTTCCGGATGCCGGAGGTCAGCGCCAGAGACGCAATTCCACCAGCTGCGAAAATCAGCAGCAAAAGCCCCGCCTGGACCAGCGGCGAAGACACCAGAAACACTACCCCCAGCGCCAGCAGGACACCCACAAGCCACGTCCCCGCGAGGCGGCAGGTGAGGCCGTGATACCAGCGCCGAGCAAAGCTGCGACCCCGGTTGATCGCGGCATAGACCTTCTCCGCACGGGCGACATGCTCGTGCTCGGGGATCGCGCGCACCGACTCGTAGCCGGTCTTGCGGCCGTCCTCGTAGGCGGGGGTCACGAAGGCATCCACCCAGTAGTGGTCGCCATTCTTGCGCCGGTTCTTGACGATACCCATCCAGGCCCGGTCGGCCTTCAGGGTGTCCCACATGTTCGCGTAGGCGGCTTCCGGCATGTCCGGATGGCGCACGATGTTGTGGGCCGTCCCTTCCAGCTCATCGCAGTCGAAACCGCTGACCCGGACGAAGTCGTCGTTGGCATACCGGATGCGCCCTTTCTCGTCGGTGGCCGAGATGAGGTCTCCGTGGGCCTCCAGGGAATACTCCGTCTGCGTAACAGGAAGGTTCTTGCGCATAGCGGACGATGTCCTCTTGTTACAGGGTGGAGGTGGAGCCGATGGGACGGACGGGTGGCCGCGCCATGACGCGGTCCTGCATATATGCTGTTCACGATATAACGGCCACCGGCGCCAGGGCTTGAGGCCGGGCCGCCTCCGCATGGAACGGTCTAGCCAGTGCCTGAGATGGCCTGCACCACGCGGCAGAAGCCCTTGAAGGCGCGGTCATCGAGGCCGTGCTGGCGGCTGCGTCGATCGGCGTAAACCATGCCGATCACCTCGCCCCGTTCACGCACCGGCGCGTAGAAGCCATCGACTCCTCCGGTCAGGGCCTGGATCGCCTCTGGCAGCGCCACACTGGGGTAGTGACGGCCCCACCAGGTCGGCGTGTCACGCTCCAGCACGGCCTCCAGAGCCCCCAAAGCGGAGCGCTGGATCACGAAATGACTGAACTCCGGCTCGTGCAACGTGCCGACCAAGTGCTCGGCCCGAAGCGATTCGCCGTCGCGCGCGAGGCGCGCGAACACCACGCGATTCAGCCCGAGCCCGAACTGCATCACACGCAGCATCCGTCGTAGCCGCGCGACACGGTCGTCACCCTGCCGCAACCGGGCGAGCCCGTCTTCCAGGATATCGGCACGCGGGCACAACGCCAGCCGCGTCCGGTGGCGTGCCCCCAGCCAGACGGCCCCGGGTGTCGCGGGGTCCAGGGGCTCGATGCGGTATACATCGATGTCTTCATTGAAACGCTCGATGATCTCCGACAACCGGTCCGCGACCACCTTCTCGTTGACTCCCGTCAGGCCGGCCAGCAGGCGCATATCCCGGTCGCCCCGAACCGTATCCATGCCGCGCATGATCTGCCAGGCCACAGCACTCGCGACCATGACCTCGAAGGCACGTGGATGCGCGGCGTTGACCGCGCGCTGCGTGCCCACCACCAGTTCGGGCAACACCATCGCCTCGGTCATCGCGCGCGACAGATCGTCGGTTGCGTAGCCCAGCGCGGTATAACTGGCCTCATCGGGAAGGGCGTTGAGTTCCAGCATGGCGAGTAGCCGCTCCAGGCGTGGTTCGCCGGCAACCAGGAGACCGAGCAGGCCCAACTGGTTCAGCGACGCAGCCAGACTGACTTCCGCCGGCTCGGAATCACGTCGTCGCCGGGCGACGTCGGCCGCGATCATCGCCGCCAGCCGCGACTGGGCCGCTACGTGCCGATAGTGTTGCGTTTCACGCACGACCTCGCCGACCGGCGGGGCCGCCCGAACTTCATCACACACGTTCTGCAGGCCAAGCATGGCGATGGCATCGGGAACCGAGTGCACCTCCTGGCGCAAACCTCGGCGCGAACCGTTCGCACGCAGTACCAGGCGCAGTACCAGGCCGGGATCCCGCTCTGCCCACTGACCCAGTTCCCGCAGGGAATGCTGCACCAGCGCATCGGGCTGCGAAAAGGCCGCAGCGCTCGCTTCCAGAATTGGCCAGTCGAGCTCAGCCAGGCGTCGTGCCTGGTCGCGGTAGGGCGCGCCCTCATCCTGGGCCATGCTGTACCTCGCGCGGGGGAGTCGTTATCGTTGTGGCCATCACTATATCAACTGCGAAAACGTGACCGGCGTCACCTTCGCCCCATCGACAAGCACGGGGTTCCCGTTTCGTGAAGTACATCCTTGGTTTCCTGGTCGTCCTGTTCGCGGTGTTCGGGGGGTTTGCCGCGCACGGGGGCGACCTCCTCGTCATCTGGCAACCCTACGAGTACATCATCATCGGGGGAGCGGCACTGGGCTCGTTCCTCATCGCCAACCCGCCACGGGTCGTGCTGACTGTCTTCAAGTCGCTCCCCAAGCTGCTGCAGGGCAGCAAGTACAAGCGCGAAGATTACCTCGACCTGCTGGCCCTGATGTACAAGCTCTTCACCAAGGCCCGCAAGGAAGGGCTGATGGGCGTGGAAAACGACATCGAAGAGCCCGAGAATAGCGAACTCTTCCAGGCTCATCCACGCGTCCTGGCCGATCACCACGCGATGGAGTTCATCACCGACTACATGCGCCTGATCATCTCCGGCAGCATGAACCCGCACGAACTCGACGCCCTGATGGACCTGGACCTGGAAACCCATCACGAAGAGGCCCATAAGCCCTCCCACGCGGTGTATCGCGTGGCCGACGCCCTGCCCGGCTTCGGCATCGTAGCCGCCGTGCTGGGAATCGTGAACACCATGGGCTCCATCGGGGGGCCCATCGAGGTCATCGGCATGAACGTGGCGGCCGCCCTCGTCGGCTCCTTCCTCGGGATCCTGCTGGCCTACGGCTTTGTCGGCCCCACCTCGGCCGCGCTGGAGGCCCGCGCACAGGAGGAAGGCAAGTTCCTGCAGTGCGTCAAGGCCTGCATCCTGGCCAACGTCCAGGGCTACAGCCCGCAGGTGGCCGTCGAGTTTGGCCGCAAGACCATGGAAGGCGCGATGCGTCCGACCTTCCTCGAGCTCGAGGAGCACGTGAAGGCGGCCTGAGGCCGTCCGGACCGCATTCATGGGCGTCGAGGACAAGACCCAGCCGATCATCGTCAAGAAGAAGGTGGTCAAGGGCGGCCATCACGGCGGTTCGTGGAAGGTCGCGTTCGCCGACTTCGCGATCGCGATGATGGCCTTCTTCCTGCTGCTGTGGCTGCTGGCCGCCCTGGACGACGAACAGCGTGCCGGCATCTCCGAGTACTTCCAGAACCCCTCCGCGTTCGTCGGCGAGGCCGCCGCACCCGGCCAGGCCCCCGGCGACGGAACCGGAGTGGATCCGTCGCTGATCGACTTCGAGGGCATGCCCGAGCTGATTCACGACCCCGAGGCCATGGGGGCGCCCATGGGGCTGGATGACGAGGCGTTGGACGAGCTGGCCGAAGCACGCGACCGCGAAGCCCTGGAGGTCCTTCAGGAGGCGCTGGAAGAGGCCCTGGAGCAGAGCCAGGCGCTGGAGCCCTACAAGGACCAGTTGCTGCTGGACATTACCCCGGAGGGGCTGCGCATCCAGATCATTGATCGCGAGAATCGTCCGATGTTCGACACCGCCAGCTCCACCCCCCTGCCGCACGCTGACGCGATCCTGCGCGAGCTCGCGAGCCTGATCAACAAGGTGCCGAATCGCATCTCGATCACCGGCCACACCGATGCCCGCCCGTTGCTGCGGCCGGACTATTCCAACTGGGAGCTCTCGGCCGACCGCGCCAATGCCGCACGCCGCGCCCTCATTGCAGGTGGTGCCGAGTCGGGCCAGGTGGCCCGAGTCGTGGGCCTGGCCGACAGCGTGCCGTTCACCCGCGACGACCCGGAAGCGGCCATCAATCGCCGTATCTCGATCATTGTCCTCAACCAGGAGGCCGAGGAGGCGATGCGCAAGAGCCTCGAGGGCGAGGCCTACGCGCCGGAATCCGACCCCTCCCCTGAGAGCGAGAACGGCCCGGGCACACTGATCGATCCCCAAGCGCCCATCGACGAAACTCGCCCAAGCGACACCTGAGCGCTACGGCTCCCTCTCGCGCGCCCCCAAGGTGCGCTCGCAGCAACAGCAGCCGACCGCGTACCGGGCTCAAGCTGGGCCGCATGCGCCGCGGCAGCCCCTCTTTCCTGCGCACCAAACGGCAACGAGTCGCTTCTCGGGAATGGGGGCCGGCCTGGGCTGTACGACAAGCAAAGAAAAAGGCGCCCGAAGGCGCCTTTCTCAGATATGGCGGAGCGGACGGGACTCGAACCCGCGACCCCCGGCGTGACAGGCCGGTATTCTAACCAACTGAACTACCGCTCCAAATTTTCTTCATGCAGCCAGATCAGGCTGCATGGTGGGTGCTGACGGGTTCGAACCGCCGACATTCGCCTTGTAAGGGCGACGCTCTACCAACTGAGCTAAGCACCCGATAAAGCGCGCTAGTTTACGCGATCCTTGAGCGCTTTACCAGCCTTGAAAGAAGGCGTTTTGGAGGCGGCGATCTGGATGGACTGGCCAGTACGCGGGTTACGGCCGGTGCGGGCTTCGCGCTCGCGGACGAGGAAGGTGCCAAAGCCCACCAGGGAGACCTGGTCACCCTTGGCCAGAGTATCGCCCACCACGGTCACCATGGCGTCCAGCATACGGCCGGCCTGGGCCTTCGGGACATCGGCTTCTGCGGCGATCGCGTCGATCAGTTCGGATTTATTCATGAAGCGCTTCCTTATCTCAGTGGTGACTCAGGCTTG
Organism: Thioalkalivibrio sp. K90mix; assembly: GCF_000025545.1. NCBI lineage: Bacteria > Pseudomonadati > Pseudomonadota > Gammaproteobacteria > Chromatiales > Ectothiorhodospiraceae > Thioalkalivibrio > Thioalkalivibrio sp. K90mix. The sequence continues at coordinate 608,746 of NC_013889.1, read as the reverse complement.
TGGCCCGATGAAGGCCAAGCTTACACCAGCGCGGGGAGTGTTCTCCATCCTGTCGCGGGCTTGCCCAGCCGGGAATCAAATAATGCGATTGGGGTTATATCAGGGGGCTCGAAAAAGTGTCAAACAAGCGTTACACACCCGGCCGCGGATCGCTGTGCGCCATGGCGCAAAAAAACCGCGGCCGGAGCCGCGGTTATGATTACAAATCCGTCGCTTAGTGGTGGCGGACCCGACGCCGACCCGATTCCTTGGCCGGCTTCACGGCCTCCTCGACTTTGGCCGGCGTATCGCCGCCCTTGGCCTCCGGCAGGTGCGTCAGCGCCACCTCGAACACCTCGTCGATCCAGCGTACCGGACGGATATCGAGCTTGTTCTTGATGTTCTTCGGGATGTCCACCAGGTCCTTTTCGTTCTCCTCGGGGATCAGCACCGTGCGAATCCCGCCGCGATGGGCCGCGAGCAGCTTCTCCTTGAGCCCGCCGATCGGCAGCACCTGACCCCGCAGGGTAATCTCGCCGGTCATCGCCACGTCTGCACGCACCGGGATGCCGGTCAGCGCCGAGACGATGGCCGTACACATCGCGATACCGGCCGAGGGGCCATCCTTGGGCGTGGCACCCTCGGGGACGTGGATGTGCAGGTCCTTCTTCTCGTGGAAGTTCTCCTCGACCCCCAGGGACTCGGCACGCGACCGCACGACGGTCAGCGCGGCATGGATCGACTCCTGCATCACGTCGCCGAGTTTGCCGGTCTGCTGGGTCTTGCCCTTGCCCGGGACGACCGTCGCCTCGATGGTCAGCAGTTCGCCGCCCACCTCGGTCCACGCCAGGCCGGTGACCTGGCCGATCTGATCGTTCTCCTCGGCCAGGCCGAAGCGGAAGCGCCGCACACCCAGGTACTTGTCCAGGGTCTTCGGCGTGACCGACGTGGTGCGGTCACGCTCCTTGCCCTTGGCCAGAAGCCGCTGCTTGACCACCTTGCGGCAGATCTTGGCGATCTCGCGCTCCAGGGCGCGCACACCCGCCTCGCGGGTGTAGTAGCGCACGATGTCGCGCACAGCAGCGTCCGAGATATTGATCTCGTCGGGTTTCAGGCCGTTAGTCTTGATCTGCTTCGGCACCAGATAGGTATGGGCAATATTGACCTTCTCGTCTTCGGTGTAGCCGGACAGACGGATGACCTCCATACGATCCAGCAACGGCCCGGGGATGTTCATCGAATTGGCCGTGGCCACGAACATCACATCGGACAGGTCGTAATCGACCTCCAGATAGTGGTCGCTGAAGGTATGGTTCTGCTCCGGGTCCAGGACCTCGAGCATCGCCGAGGCTGGATCACCGCGGAAGTCCATCGCCATCTTGTCGATCTCGTCGAGCAAAAACAGCGGGTTGCGCACCCCGACCTTGGACAGGTTCTGGACGATCTTGCCCGGGAGGGAGCCGATATAGGTCCGGCGGTGACCGCGGATCTCGGCTTCGTCTCGGACACCACCAAGGGCCATCCGCGAGAACTTGCGGTTGGTGGCGCGCGCGATGGACTGCCCCAGCGAGGTCTTGCCGACCCCCGGGGGGCCGACCAGGCACAGGATCGGGCCCTTCAGCTTGCGCACGCGCGACTGCACGGCGAGGTATTCAAGGATGCGCTCCTTGACCTCTTCCAGGCCGTAGTGGTCCTCGTTGAGGATCTTCTCGGCACGGGCAAGGTCCTTGCTGACCCGGGTCTTCTTCTTCCACGGGACATTGACCAGCCAGTCGATGTAGCTGCGCACGACGGTCGCCTCGGCCGACATCGGCGACATCATCTTCAGCTTGTTCAGCTCGGCGGTGGCCTTCTTCTTGGCCTCCGCCGGCATGCCGGCCTGTTCGATCTTCTCGGCCAGGTCTTCCTGTTCGTTCGGCGCATCCTCGAGATCGCCCAGCTCCTTCTGAATGGCCTTCATCTGCTCATTCAGGTAGTACTCGCGCTGGGACTTCTCCATCTGCTGCTTCACACGACCGCGGATCTTCTTCTCGATCTGCAGCACGTCCATCTCGCCTTCGATCTTGGCGACCAGGTGCTCCAGACGCGCGCGTACGTTGGCGATCTCGAGGACCTGCTGCTTTTCCTCGAGCTTCAGCGACATGTGTGCGGCAATGGTGTCGGCCAGACGCGAGGTGTCGTCGATCCCGGCCAGCGAGGTCAGGATCTCCGGCGGGACCTTCTTGTTCAGCTTGATGTACTGCTCGAACTGATTGAGCGCGGAGCGACCGAGGACCTCGAGTTCCTTCTCCTCGGTGTCGTATTCCTCCTCGATCATGCGGATATCGGCGGTGAAGTAGTCCTCTTCCTTCTCCGCATCGCCGGTCGTGGAGACGTCCATCACGCGCGCACGCTGGGCGCCCTCGACCAGCACCTTGATGGTGCCATCGGGCAAGCGCAGCAGTTGCAGGATATTGCCGAGGGTGCCGATCTCGTGCAGATCCCCGGCCTCGGGCTCGTCCACCTCGGCGCTCTTCTGCGCAACCAGCAAGACCTGCTTGTTCTGGGCCATGGCCGAATCCAGCGCGCGGATCGACTTCTCGCGACCCACGAACAGCGGGATGACCATGTGCGGATACACCACGACATCGCGCAGCGGCAGGACCGCGACGCGCTTCACGGGGGAATCCACCTCGTTCTGGGAGGAGTGTTGGTCGGTCATGTGGCCCCCTCAGGGCTAAACGAATGTACGGGAGAGATGGGGGCGCCCTGACCGTTTTTCAAGCCGGGGCCAGCCCCATGCCCGCCCCCTGTGCATGACCGCGGGGCTTCAGGAATCCGCTGCGGCCTGCTTGGAGAACGATGCGTTCTCGTAAATGAGGTAAGGCTCGGCGTCGCCGCGGATCACGGCCTCGTCGATCACCACCTTGCTGACGCCCTCCATCGAGGGCAGCTCGTACATCGTGTCGAGCAGGATGTTCTCCATGATGGTACGCAGGCCCCGGGCGCCGGTCTTGCGCTCCATCGCCTTGTGGGCGATCGCGGCCAAGGCATCGTCCCGGAACTCCAGCTCCACGCCTTCCATCTCGAACAGGCGGGCGTACTGTTTGACCAGCGCGTTTTTCGGCTGGGTCAGGATGGTGATCAGCGCATCCTCGTCCAGTTCATCCAGCGTCGCCTGCACCGGCAGGCGACCGACGAACTCGGGGATCAGGCCGTAGCGCACCAGGTCATCGGCCTCCAGCTGCTTGAGCCACTGGCCGCCACTCTTGCTCTCGTCCTTGGAGCTGAGTTCGGCGGAGAAACCGATGCCGCCCTTCTCCGCCCGCTGCTGGATGATCTTTTCCAGACCCGAGAACGCGCCGCCGCAAATGAACAGGATGTTGCGGGTGTCGACCTGCAGGAACTCCTGCTGCGGATGCTTGCGCCCGCCCTGCGGCGGCACGGAGGCCGTGGTGCCCTCAATCAGCTTCAGCAGGGCCTGTTGCACGCCCTCGCCCGAGACATCGCGGGTGATCGAGGGGTTGTCCGACTTGCGCGAGACCTTGTCGATCTCGTCGATGTAGACGATGCCGTTTTCGGCCTTCTCCACATCGTAGTCGCACTTCTGCAGCAGCTTCTGGATGATGTTCTCGACGTCCTCGCCCACGTAACCGGCCTCGGTCAGCGTGGTCGCATCGGCGATGGTGAAGGGGACATTGAGCACCCGCGCCAGCGTCTCGGCCAGCAGCGTCTTGCCGGAGCCGGTCGGGCCGATCAGCATGATGTTGGACTTGGACAACTCGACGTCATCCTTGCCGGCCCGGGCCTCGAGGCGCTTGTAGTGGTTGTACACCGCGACCGAGAGGATCTTTTTCGCGGAGGTCTGACCGATCACGTAGTCGTCGAGAATCTCGCGGATCTCGCGCGGCTTGGGCAGCGAATCGCGCTCGGTATGCCCCGCCTCCTGCATCTCCTCGCGAATGATGTCATTGCAAAGCTCGACACACTCGTCACAGATAAACACGGAGGGCCCCGCGATCAACTTGCGCACTTCGTGCTGACTCTTCCCGCAGAAAGAGCAGTACAGAAGCTTGCCGTCGGCGGAGGGGGTCTTTTCGTCGCTCATCCGTATGCCTCGGTTGCGCTGTCAGGGTTTCTCAGAACATGCCCCGTTTGCATCCGCGTTGCAAACGGACCGGGCGCGAGTCCGGTATATCCTGCGCGCCCAGGCCTGGTCGCAATCAGGACTTGTCCTTCTTGCCGGCATCCTTGTCGCCGGCGGCAGGCGCGCCTCGGCTGGAGAGCACGTTGTCCACCAGACCGTAGTCCTTGGCCTCCACTGCGGTCATGAAGCGGTCACGATCCGTGTCCTGCTCCACCTGCTCGACGGTCTGCCCGGTGTGGTGGGCGAGTACGCGGTTGAGCTCCTCGCGGATTTTCAGGATCTCGCGGGCATGGATATCGATATCCGACGCCTGCCCCTGGAAGCCACCCAGCGGCTGGTGGATCATGACCCGCGAGTGGGGCAGGGAGTAGCGCTTGCCCGGGGCACCACCGGCCAGCAATACCGCGCCCATGCTGGCCGCCTGGCCGACGCACAGGGTGCTCACCTGCGGCTTGATGAACTGCATGGTGTCGTAGATCGCCATGCCGGCGGTCACGGCCCCGCCCGGGGAATTGATGTACAGGCTGATCTCCTTGTCCGGGTTTTCCGATTCGAGGAACAGCAGCTGGGCCACGATCACGTTGGCCATGTAGTCCTCGACCGGACCCACACAGAAGATGACCCGGTCCTTCAGCAACCGGGAGTAGATGTCATAGGCGCGCTCGCCGCGAGCGGTCTGTTCGACCACCATCGGGACCAGATTCAGCCCCTGGGCATGCTGCGCCCCCTGACCGGCCATGTCGTGGCTCATTCAGTCGACTCCTTGTTCGGATTCATCACGTCCTGGAAGCTGGTCTTCTTCTCGGTGACCTTGGCCTGATCGACGATCCAGTCGACCACCTGGTCCTCGAGCACCAGCGACTCCAGGTTGCTCTTCGCCTGCGGATTGGAGCGGTAGTACTGCTTGACCTCTTCCGGGTCCTCGTAGGTGGCCGCCATGTCTTCCAGGTCACGCTCGACCCGCTCTGCGTCCACCTCGAACCCCTTCTGGTCGATGATGGCCCGCAGGGCCAGACCCAGGCGTACACGACGCTTGGCCTCTTCTTCGAACAGGCTGTCGGGGAGCGGCTGGGTCTGCTGGGCACCACCGAAGCGCTTCTCCGCCTCCTCGCGCAGACGATTGATCTCGGACTTCACCAGGGCATCCGGCAGGTCGAAGCCATGGCGCTCGATAATCAGCTCCATGACCTGATTCTTGACCTTGCCCTTCAGCGCCTGGTTCAGCTCGCGCTCCATATTGGACCGCACGTCGGCGCGAAGTTTCTCGACCGAGCCGTCTTCGATGCCGAATTTCTTCGCGAACTCTTCGTCCACCTCGGGCAGCTTGGGCCCCTCGACCTTCTTGATGGTCAGGGCGAACTGCGCGGTCTTGCCTTTCAGGTTCTCGGCCGGGTAGTCGTCGGGGAAGGTGACGTCGATGGTCGGCTCCTCGCCGGTCTTCACACCCTTGAGCTGCTTCTCGAAGTCCTCGATCAGACGGCCGGCCCCCACCTCGACCTGGAAGTCGTCGGCCTTGCCACCCTCGAACTCCTCGCCATCAATGCTGCCCACAAAGTCCAGCGTAATGCGATCGCCCTTCTTCGCCTTGCGCTTAACATCGGCCCACTCCTTGTTCTGCTCGCGCAGGGAGTCAATCACGCGATCGATGTCCTCGTCGCCAATCTCGGCCACCGGACGCTCGATCTTGGCATCGGAGAAATCGGCCACCTCGACCTCGGGAAAGACCTGAAAGCTTGCAACGAACTCGATCGGCTGCCCACTTTCCACACTCTGCGGCTCGATGCTCGGGTTCCCCGCAGGCTCCAGACCTTCCTGCTGCACGGCCTCGCGATAGCTCTCCTGGAGGACCTCGCTCAGCACCTCCTGATAGACCCCGGCCCCGTAACGCTGGCGCACGACCTTCAGCGGGACCTTGCCCGGGCGAAAGCCGTCGAGCCGGACGCGCTTGGCCAGCGATTTCAGACGGTTGTCGACTTCGGTCTCGACGCGCTCGGGGGGGACCTGGATGGTCATCTTGCGTTCCAGGTTGCCGGTGGCTTCAACGGAAACTTGCATGAAGGGCCTCGCAATAGTTCAAAAATCGGTCATCCCTGCCGACCGCAGCACTCGCCGGCTGCCTGCCTGGGCGTTCACGGGACATTGGTGCGAAAGGAGAGACTCGAACTCTCACGGGTTTTACCCCACTGGGACCTAAACCCAGCGCGTCTACCAGTTCCGCCACTTTCGCGTGTGTATTCAATGGTTCGACAAAGGCGCGCATTCTAGCCTGTTCGCGCCCCATAAACACAAAAAGCCCGCGTAGGCGGGCCCTTGTGCCGGCCACGCTCGCACGCGGCCGGGAATAATGGTGGGTCGTGTAGGATTCGAACCTACGACCAATTGGTTAAAAGCCAACTGCTCTACCAACTGAGCTAACGACCCATGTCTGCGGCCCGCATGGCACCCCCGCAGGGGCCCGCCGACCTGGTCATTACGCGGCAGCACCTGGATCACCGCGCCGCGTAGTTTACGGCCCGCCGGGGAAAACGCAAGGCTCCCCCGGCGGCCGGCGATCAGATGGCCTCGAGCTTGCGCATGCCACCCGGCAGCAGCTTCATGTCCACCAGCGAGGTCACCAGGGCCTTGCCGAAGGTCGCCTCGTCTTCATAGACCATCTTGTAGTACTGGATCTTCATGGTCAGCGCGGAGCCGAACACGATGAACGCAAAGGTGAAGAAGCCACCCAGCGCCAGCGTGGAAATCCCGGTGACCGCCTGACCGATGGTGCAGCCCAGCGCCAGGATGCCGCCGACACCCATCAGGATGCCGCCGATAAAGTGGTTGACGAAGTCACGGAAGGACGAGAACCACTCGATACGGAAGCTGCGCGAGATGAGGGCCCAGAAGAACGAACCCAGGATCACGCCGGCCAGCGCCATCACGCCGAAGTACAGCATGGTACGGTCAAAGCCGCTGGACACGTAGCCCACGCTCTGGCCCATCGGGTTGATAAAGGTAAACGACTGGTTGGCCCAGGGGCCGGACAGCGCCGGACGTTCGCCATCGTCGTCATCGGCGACGAAATCCCATTCCTGGATGTATTCCTGGGCGCTGTACACACCACCCATGCCGTCGTCGATCTGGATGTTGCTGGTCAGCCACCAGGCCCCGATCACGACCAGGCCGATCACCAGACCACCCAGGATGTTGTCGAAGCTCTTGCGGAAGTCCGCGGCCTTGAAGATCAGGGCCAGCAGCAGCACGCCGATCACCAGGCCCATCACCAGGCGGGCGCCCAGAGCATTCTCGCCGGCAATGATGGAGCCAAGATCCTGGCCACCTTCCATCTGGATGGACACCGCGTCCATCCAGCCAAACAGCAGCTGGAACAGCGTCTGGCCGGTGCCAAAGACCGTGGCGCGACTGGTCAGCCAGAAGGCGATCACACCGATGATGATCATCACCATCACCGACTTGATGTTGCCGCCGCCGACGCGCACCAGCGTCTTGTTACCGCAGCCGGACGCATAGGTCATGCCGATGCCGAACAGGAAGCCACCCAGCACGTGCCCGAGCCAGTTGAAGTTCTCGCCGCGGTAGGGAGGGAAGGAACCCTCGGCGCTCAGTACCCCGAAGAACTCGAGCGCCGCCACGCCCAGCATCGCCACGGCAATGGCCAGCAGCCAGGAGCGCATGCGCCCGGTGTCACCCATGTTCACCCAGTCGGAGACGGCTCCCATGGTGCAGAAGTTGGTCTTGTTCGCGACCGCACCCATGATGAAGGCGAGGACGAACGTGCCGCCCAGGAACATCATTGCGGCGGTTGAAAAGCTGGAGAATTCCATCAACGTATCCTCTCACTGATCGGTTGTCGGGCACGCCTGCACCCATGGGGTGCGCAGCATACATCGGACGCAAGACGAGATCGACCCCGATTTCATTCCGGATCCGGGGCCACCTGACGAGGGCGAACCGTCCGCCGTCAGCCTGCCCGGTAGAGCGTCGGGTCGGGGACACCAGCGGCCGCAAAACCTTCGCGACGGATACGGCAGCTGTCGCAGCGCCCACAGGCCCGCCCGTCCGGGTCGGCCTGATAGCAACTTACCGTCTGGGCGTAATCGACCCCCAGGGACGCCCCGGCACGGATGATCTCGGCCTTGCTCATGTGCATCAACGGTGCACGCACCTCCCAGCGTACGCCCTCCACCCCCGCACGGGTAGCAACCTGCGCAAGATCACGGAAGGCATCGATGAAGGCCGGACGACAATCCGGGTACCCGGAGTAGTCGACCGCATTCGCACCGACATAGAGCAGCCGGGCATCAAGCGTCTCGGCCAGCCCCAGCGCCAGGGAAAGAAACACCGTGTTGCGCGCCGGCACATAGGTAACCGGGATGCCTTCGCTCGCCTCGGTGGGCACTGCGATCGCGTCATCGGTGAGCGCAGAGCCGCCGATCGCGGTCAGATCGACCCGGACCACGCGGTGGTCCTGCACGCCCTGGGAGGCAGCCACGCGCCGCGCCGCGTCCAGCTCGGTGCGGTGGCGCTGGCCGTAGTCGATCGACAGGGCATGGCAGTCGAGCCCGTCGGCCCGCGCCATTGCCAGGCAGGTCGCCGAGTCCAGCCCGCCCGAAAGCAGGACCACCGCCTTTTCCGGTTGCGACATTACCTAACGCCCCGGCTGGTCGCCCCACAGGAGCTTGTGGAGCTGAAGCTGAAACCGCACGGCTAGTCGTTCGGCGACGATCCAGTCGGCCAGCTCGCGCGGGGCGAGCTCACCGAATACCGGCGAGAACAGGACCTCGACCCCGGGCGCGAGATCCAGGCGGCCGAGTTCGGCGCATGCCCAGTCGAAGTCCGCCCGGTTGGCGAGTACGAACTTCAACTGATCGCCGGCCGCCAGATGGGCGATATTGGCTTCCAGGTTGCGGTCCTGCTCGCCGGAACCCGGCGCCTTCCAGTCCATCACGACCGTAACGCGCGCATCGAGCCCGCCAATGTCGAGAGCGCCGCTGGTTTCCAGCGACACCCGGTAGCCGTCATCACACAGCCGCGCCAGCAGCTCGCGACAACCGGGCTGGGCCAGTGGCTCCCCACCCGTGACACAGACATGGCGCACACCCGTCTGGCCGACCCATGCGAGAATCGAGTCCAGCGCGCGCGCCTCGCCACCCTCGAAGGCGTAAGCACTGTCGCACCAGCGGCAACGCAGCGGGCACCCGGTCAGCCGCACAAACGCGGTCGGCCAGCCGGAATCCGCCGCCTCGCCCTGCAGCGAAACGAACATCTCGGTGATGCGGACTTGGGTCGCCCCTCCCGAATCGCCCCTGGTCGGTGCGCGCGTTGCGCGCACGGGGATCTCGGTCATTGCCCGTCGAGCCGCCGCAACCGCTCGCGCGCCAGGCGGTCGAGGGTCGTGCCGCCGAAATCGGCGCGCACCGCCTCCAGCGCCTCGCGGGCCTCGTCTTCGTTGCCCAGCTCGTAATGCGCATAGCCGATCTTGAGCAGGGCATCCCCGGACTTGTCGCTCTCCGGGTACTGCTCGCGCAAATGCTCGAAATCCTCCAGGGCCGCCTCGAAGTCGCCACTGGCATACTTGGCCTCGGCCAGCCAGTACCAGGCATTGGCGGAATAGTCGCTGTCGGGATAGGTCTCGATGAAGCGCTCAAGACCGCTCATCGCGGCGTTGTAGTCACCCGCCATCAACTGCTCGAAGGCCTCCTGGTAGGCCGCCTGCTCGTCCGCCTCGGGCAGGTCGAACTCGATGACCTCGTCCGCCGGGGCAGCGGCATCCGCAGGCGCGGCCGCGCCGGTCTCGAACGTGGCGACACGCTCGTCCAGGTTGCGGAATTGATCGCGCTGCCGGGCGTTCAGGCGCTCCAGCTCGTGGCGCAGCGTCTCCACTTCGCCCCGCAGCTCGCGCATCTCCCGGTTCATGGTTTCCGCACCCCGCAGGAGTTCCTGCATGGCGCTGGAATCCAGCGTCCGCTCGATGCGGTCCAGGCGCCGCGAGAGGTCCCGGATCTGCGACTGGGTGGCGAACACCTCGTCCTGGGCGACGGCTTCGCTGGCAAGCGGGCCCCAGGACCCCATCGCCAGGACCAACAGCCCGGCGGCAGCCGCCACACCGACCCGCGGAAAGAGAAATGCCCCCGGGGGGGCATTTCGGTTACTGCTACCTGCCAAACGCCGCATGGCGCCTCCCGTCATCTAGCGCCGGGATTCGTAGACCAGCTCGACCCGGCGATTCTTGGCCCAGGCCTCCTCGTTCTGCTCAAAGGCGACCGGCATTTCTTCACCATAACTGATGACCTCGATCTGGTCATCCGAGGCCCCGTTCAGGGTCAGGATACGGCGCACCGACTGTGCGCGGCGCTCGCCCAGCCCCAGGTTATACTCGCGAGTACCCCGCTCGTCGGTATGGCCCTCCAGCCGCAGGCGGGCCCCGGAGTTCTGCGACAGATAGGCCGCATGCGCCTCGAGCATATCCATGTACTGCGACTGCACCTCGTCACGGTCGAATTCGAAATAGACCAGGCGCTCGGCGAGCGGGCTGTCCGGGTCGTCCAGTGCGTCGGCATCGAACTGCCGATCACGACCCAGCGCACGGGCCTCGGCCTCACGGGCCTCGCGCTCGGCGCGCTCGCGTTCGGCCTCCTCGGCCGCGGCCCGTTCGGCCTCGCGTTCGGCATCCTCGGCATCACGCGTCGGCGTCGCACACGCCGACAGCGCCCCAATCACCATGGCCACAAAAAACCAGCGAAAGATCGTGCTCATCACGTCATTATCCTCGAAAAGCGGTTGTTATTAGGAAGATCAATTCAAGGGTGACCAGGCCGGTTCACGGACCTCGCCCTCCCTGGCAGCGAGACGCTGATGGACCTGTCCATCCTGACTCACCGAGCCCAGCACGCCACGCCCGCCGTCCGTCATCGCATAGATAATCATGCTGCCATTCGGGGCAAAGCTTGGCGATTCCGCGTCCCGCCCTTCCGTGAGGCGGGTCACACGGCGGTCGTTCAAATCGAGACGGGCCAGCTGGAATCCGCCATCACCACCGTGCACATAGACCAGATAGCGCCCATCCGGAGAAACCGTCGCGGCGGCCGCATAGCCGCTCTCGAAGGTCAGACGCCGGGGGCTGCCCCCCTCCCGCGGCAGCGCATAGATCTGCGGTGCACCCGCACGGTCGGAGGTGAAATAAAGGGTCTCGCCATCGGGCGACCAGACCGGCTCGGTTTCGATCGAGCGGGTCTGGGTCATCTGGCGCATCTCGCCTGTCTCCAGTTCCATCAGGTAGATGTTCGGCGCACCGTCGCGTGACAGGCTCAGTGCGAGATAACGGCCATCGGGCGACCAGGCAGGCGCACTGTTAATGCCGGTAAAGCTGGCCACCCGTTCGCGGCTGCCGGTCTCGACATTCTGGCGATAGACCTCGGAACGGCGATTCTCGAACGAGACGTACACCAATTCGCGCCCGTCCGGCGACCAGTCCGGCGACATGATCGGCTTCGCGGAACGAAACAGGGTGCGCGGATTGGCCCCGTCGGAATCGGCGACCTCAAGGGCAAAGCGCCGCTCGTCGCCGTTACGCTCCACACTCACGAACGCGATACGCGCACTGAATGCCCCCGGGTCACCGGTAATCTGTTCGTAGATGATGTCCGAGATGCGATGCGCCCCGCGCCGGAGCATGTCGCCAGGCACCGGAATGCGCCATCCACCCAGGCGTTCCTCGGACAGCACATCAAATACGTGAAACTCCACGAGGACGTCATCGCCATCACGGCGCTGATTGCCCACGACCAGATACTCGACCCCGGCGTCGGCCCAGGGCCCGGCAAGAAAGTCGGCCGGTCCGGACGGGGCCGCGGGCAGATCGTCCTGTTCGACATTGAACAGCCCACTACGGGCCAGATTGGCCGCGACAATCTGGGAAATGTCCTCGTCGAGTTCCCCCTCGCCCTCGTAGGTAAACGGCGCAACGGCTACCGGTATCGCCCCGGTAACGCCCTCGGTGACCGTGACTTCCAATACGGCCTGTGCCTGCGCCGCCCACAGCAGCAGCATGGCCGGCAGCATCCAGTGAATCAGTCGTCGCATGAGCTCCTCGTCAGGCGGGCATGGCCCGCGAATCAGTCCGGTTCAAATCGGATCCGCACCCCGCCACGCACCGCACTCGCATCCGGCGGGCGTGGCAGCGAACTCAGACGGTCCATGGTCTGGCGCACGGAGTCGCAGAACCGGCTGTCGCCGGAACAGCTTTCGATATCGAAGTCGATGATACGCCCGGTCTCGTTCACACGCACGAGAACAATGGCACGGTCCGAGGAGTCGATATCCGACGGCTGGCGCCAGCGCCGCTGGACCACCGACTGCACCTGGGCACGCCACTCATCCACTTCGCGATCCATCTGCGCCTGGCGCTCGGCGGCCTCGCGCCGTTCGCGCGCCTCCGCCAGGCGCTCCTGCTCGCGCTCCATCGCCTCGCGGCGGCGCTGCTCCTCCAGCTCGCGCTCCTGCTCGGCCCGACGCTCGGCCTCTTCCTGAGCGCGACGTTCGGCCTCTTCCTGCTCGCGGCGCTCCTGCTCCTCGCGGGCCTGGCGCTCGGCCTCTTCACGCTCGCGTCGCTCCGCCTCTTCGCGCTCGCGGGCCTCCTCGGCCTCCTGTCGCTCACGCTCCGCCGCCTCGCGCTCGGCACGGATGCGTTCACGCTCGGCCTCGGCTTCTTCCTGTGCGCGCTGGCGCTCCTCTTCGGCCTCGCGGCGGGCCTGCTCGGCTTCCTCGATCGCCTGCTGCCGCGCCCGTTCTTCCTCTTCGCGGCGGCGCTGCTCTTCGGCCTGTCGCCGCTCCTCCTCGCGGCGGGCCTCTTCTTCGGCACGCCGTTGCTCCTCTTCCTCGCGCAGCTGCTCGGCGACTTCTTCCTGACGAGCAACCTCGCGCTGGTGCTCGACCTGATCGAACGCCTCGGCATCCACCGCCACCGCGTCGATCACCTCAATGTCCTCCTGCACCGAGATCTCCACCGCAGCCTGCGAGGAGGTGGGAGATATCAGGCTGATATTGAACATCAACGCCGCAAACAGCACCCCGTGCAACAGGAGCACGAGGAGGAAGCTGACAGGATGACGGCGGACAAGCTCGAACACGGTGGCGGGAATCAGTCGCTGTTTTCGCGCGGCGGCTCGGTAATCAGACCGACACGCCCACCGCCCGCTCGCTGCAGGGCGATCATGGCGTCGATCACACGCCCGTAGTCCACGTTACGGTCGCCACGCACAAAAGTCTGGGTTCCCGGGTGCTCCGCCAGGAATTCGCGCACGATCTCGGTCATCTCCTGCGGCGCCAGCGGCTCGTCAATGATCGGCCCCTGGTTCAGGCTCATGGCCCCGCTGGCATCCACGGTCACCACCAGCGGCTCGGCCGCCTGTTCGTCCCGATCCAGGGCCTCGGCGTCCGCCTCCGGCAGGTCGACTTCCACGCCCTGCTGCAGCATCGGCGCGGTGATCATGAAGATGATCAAAAGCACCAGCATCACGTCGATAAACGGCACGACGTTGATCTGGGACATGGGCCGCCGCAGGCGGCGGCTGTTACGGCGCTGCTCGGACATGGGTCAGGCCGTGGCCTCGGAGGCCGTATCCGTGGACTTCGCGTGCACCTGTCGGTTGAGCAGGGCCACGAACTCGTCATTGAAGTTCTCCAGGCGCACGGCCACGCGGTCGACATCCCCCGCAAAGCGGTTGTAGGCGATCACGGCCGGGATCGCAGCGAACAGGCCCAGCGCCGTGGCAATCAGTGCCTCCGCAATGCCGGGTGCCACCATCGCAAGGGTCGCCTGCTGCACCCCGGAAAGCCCCAGGAAGGCATGCATGATGCCCCAGACCGTGCCGAACAGGCCGATATACGGGCTGGTCGACCCCACCGTGGCGAGGAACTGCAGATAACGCTCCATCTCGTCAATCTCGCGTGCGATCGCCACACGCATGGCGCGCTGGGCGGGCTCACCGGCCGGGATGCCATGCTGGCGCGCACGCAGAAATTCCTTGAACCCAGAGGAGAAGACGTGCTCCATGCCCGTCATTTCCTGCTTGCGCCGCACCCCTTCGTAGAGGTGAGACAGATCGGCCCCCGACCAGAAGCGCTCCTCGAAATCATCGCAGGCGCGGTGCGCCGCGTTCAGGGATCTGGCCTTGACGATAATCGCCAGCCAGGAGAGTACGGAGGCGAGCACCAGAATCACCATCACCAGCTGGACCACCAGGGTCGCCTCCATCACCAGCTGGTACATCGAAAAGTCGACTGCCACTTGTCCGTCTCCCGTTACAGCGTTATTTGGTTCCGGCCGCGCGCGCTACCGGTCCGTGATCATGATGTCGACGCAAGGCCTCCAACACCGGGCCGGGGATCGCGGCGGGCGCCTGGCGCGCCACCTCGACACAGGCAATCCCCACCTCGCCGCTGGCCAGGGTCTCCCCGTCGCGCTCCACCCCCTGGTGGAACTCCAGGCTCGCCCGGCGCAGCGAATGCAGCCGGCAGGTCACCGTCAGGGCATCGTTGAAGCGCGCCGGGCGCCGCATGTCCACACAGCAGCGGCGCACCGCAAAAACGATCCCGTATTCCTCGCGCAATGCATCCTGCTCGAACCCCAGCGCGCGCAACCACTCGGTTCGCGCGCGCTCCATGAACTTGAGGTAGTTCGCGTGGTAGACCACGCCGCCGGCGTCAGTGTCTTCGTAATAGACCCGCACCGGCCACTCGAACGGGGCGTCAGAATCCGTCATCGACGATCTCCGCCCTGGCTGTCGACCGGCGCCAACAGGTCGGGTTCCACCGACCCGGCCAGACCGAACATCGCCAGCGTCCGCCGCGTAGCCTGACGCCCGCGCGGGGTTCGCTGCAGATACCCCTGCTGGATCAGAAACGGCTCGACCACATCCTCCAGGGTGCCGCGATCCTCGTTCAGCGCCGTGGCCAGGCTCTCGACTCCAACGGGACCGCCGTCGAATTTCTCGACCAGCACCTCGAGCAGGCGTCGATCCTGGGCATCCAGGCCCGAGGCATCTATCGCCAGCAAATCCAGCGCCTGGGCCGCAACCTCGGCGGTAATCACCCCGGACGCGCGGACCTCGGCATAGTCACGTACGCGCCGCAACAGGCGATTGGCCAGGCGCGGCGTGCCCCGCCCGCGGCGTGCGATCTCCGCCGCCCCTTCAGGCTCGATCCCGACACCGAGCAATCCGGCGGCGCGGCCGACAATATGGGCGAGATCGGTGACAGTGTAATGATCGAGTCGCTGAACGATGCCAAACCGGTCACGCAACGGCGCCGAAAGCAGGCCCGCGCGGGTGGTCGCGCCCACTAGTGTGAACGGGGGCAAGTCCACCTTGATCGAGCGCGCCGCCGGCCCCTCGCCAATCACGATGTCGAGCTGACCGTCCTCCAGCGCCGGATACAGGATCTCCTCGACCACGGTCGGCAGGCGGTGGATCTCGTCAACGAACAGGACATCCTGGGGCTCCAGCGCGGTCAGGATCGCGGCCAGGTCGCCGGCGCGCTCCAGAACCGGACCCGAGGTCTGGCGCAGCCCCACCCCGAGTTCGTTCGCCACGATATGGGCCAGGGTCGTCTTGCCCAGGCCCGGAGGGCCGGCCACCAGGGTATGGTCCAGGGCCTCCCCGCGCCCGCGCGCCGCCTCGATGAACAGGCCCAGTTGTTCAACCACCCGGGGCTGTCCGGTGTAGTCGTCCAGCCGTTTGGGACGCAGGCTGACCTCCACCCGCGGGTCCTCCGACTGACTCTGCATATCAACCAGGCGTGATTCCATGACCCCGCAGTATGCATCCGTCGCGATGGCGTTTATAGACCCCTTTGGAACTTTGGACTCAGCGTCCCGACACCAGACGACTCAGTCAGTCCTGAAGCCCGTCGGCAGCGGCTCGGGCGACGGCACAGCCTGCGCCTCCAGCCCCTCCACGCGGGCCATGCGCGGGCCTTCCCGGAGCCATGTCTCCAGCCGGTCCAGGGCATCCGGGGAACCGACCGCCAGCACCTCCACACGACCGTCCGGCAGGTTGCGCGCATACCCTGTCAGTCCGAGCGCCTGCGCCTGTTCCCGGGTCGAGGCGCGAAAGAACACGCCCTGCACGCGCCCCCTGACATGCCAGCGGCGGGCGTGGGTATCATGGGCCTTTGCCATCGATGACCTCCGGAGTCGATTCATGTCCGATGCCCCTACGCTGTATCACAACCCGCGCTGCAGCAAGTCGCGCGCGGCCCTCGCCCTGCTGCGGGAGCAGGGCGTGGAGCCCGAGATCGTGGAATACCTGAAGACACCACCGGACGCCGCCACCTTGAAGAGCGTGATCGAGAAGCTGGGCATTCGCCCGCGCGACCTGCTGCGCACCGGCGAGGCGGAGTACCGCGAGCTGGGCCTGAAGGACGCCGAGATGGATGACGAGGCGCTGATCCAGACCATGATCCAGCACCCGAAACTGATCGAGCGGCCGATCCTGGTCGCCGGGGGCCAGGCCCGCATCGGACGCCCACCGGAACAGGTCCTGGAGATCCTGTCGTGAGCAGCACGACGGAGATCCTGGTCCTGTACTACAGCCGCTACGGGGCGACCGCCGAGCTGGCCCGCCAGGTCGCAACCGGCGTCGAAAAGGCCGGTGCCTCCGCGCGGGTGCGCACCGTAGCCCCGGTCTCCACGAATATCGGGGAGGACCGTCCGGCGGTGCCCGAGGACGGGCCGCCCTATGCCGAACTGCGCGATCTCGAGGAATGCGCAGGGCTGGTCATGGGTTCGCCGACCCGCTTCGGCAACATGGCCGCACCGCTGAAGTACTTCCTCGACGGCACCAGCGGGCTGTGGGCCAGCGGCGGGCTGGTGGACCGACCCTTCGGCGTCTTCACCAGCACCGCCACCCAGCATGGCGGGCAGGAGACCACCCTGCTGAGCATGGCACTGCCGCTGATCCATCAGGGCATGCTGTGGGTCGGCGTGCCCTACACCGTGCCGGAACTGAACAGCACCACCAGCGGCGGGACCCCCTATGGCGCCAGCCATGTCGCCGGCACCCAGGGCGATCAGGCGGTGACACGCGACGAACAGCGCATCGCAACAGCCCTTGGGGAACGCGTCGCGCGTATCGCCCTGCGCCTCGACGCGGCACCTGGCGCCCCGGCATGATCGCGCTGTCTCGCGCCCTGGCCCTGGCCGGCTTTCTTGGACTGCTGCTGCTGATCCTGATCTGGACCACCTGGATCGCCCCGCCGGAGATCGTCCCGGTTTGGCTGGCGCTGATCGTGCTGGTCATGCCGCTGTTGTTTCCGCTGCGCGGGATGCTGCACGGAAGGCGCTACACCCATGCCTGGTCCAGCCTGCTGGCGCTCGCCTACATCACACTCGGGATCACCATCGGCGCGGCCGCGGAGGACCGGCTCTACGGCCTCCTGATGACCGGTACCAGCCTCGCCTGGTTCGCGGGCAGCCTGCTGTTCGTGAAACTGGACGCCCGGCGGGCCCGCGCGGCGGCCGAGCAACCTTAGGCAATCCCGGATTCAGCCCATGCGGGCCAGCTGTTCGCGCACGAACGGGATGGTCAGTCGCCGCTGCTGGGCCAGCGCGGCCAGATCCAGACGGTCCAGCAGCGCCAGCAAGGTGGACAGGTCACGCGAGCAGCGGCGCAGCAGGTAATCCGCGACCGGCTCCGGCAGCTCCAGCCCGCGCAGTGCCGCGCGCTGCGCCAGGATCTCCTTGCAGGCCACATCATCCGGCCGCTGCATCCGGAACACCGGGCCCCAGGCCAGGCGCGAGGCCAGATCCGGCAGCCGCACCGGGAGGCCCTCGGGAGGCGCCGCCGCCGCCAGCAGCACCCGACAGCCGGCGTCGCGCAGCCGATTCACCAGCCCGAACAGGGCCTCGTCCCAGTCTCCGCGCCCCACCACGGCCTCCAGGTCATCCAGCGCCACCAGACACGAACGTTCCAGGCCATCCAGCACTGCCATCGGCGGCGCCTCGGCGACTTCACCCAGCGGCAGGTAGCTGACCGGATCCCCGCGCTCATGACCCTGATAACAGGCGGCCTGCAACAGGTGCGTCTTGCCGGAGCCGGAAGGCCCGTGCAGCAGGATCTGTGGCTCCTGGATCCCGGTCCCGACACTCAGGGCCTGTACGGCGTCCCGCGCCAGGGCGTTACCCCGTGCATAAAAACCGGAAAAACGCGAGGCGTCCCGCAGGCGCAGATCCAGCGGCAGCTGACGCTCGAGCGGGCTGTTGCCCTCGGATCTCACGGGGTATCGGCCTCGGCTGCGTTCATGCCCCGATAGCGCGCCAGCGCCTGACGCACCGCCACCGCCAGCACCGCCGCCACCGGCAGCGCGAGCAGAACCCCGAAGAAACCGAACAGTTGACCGCCGGCGAGCACAGCAAAGATCACCGCCACCGGATGCAGCCCAGTCCGGTCCCCCACCAGCCATGGCGTCAACACCACCGATTCCAGGACCTGCGCCACCGCAAAGATCACCAGCACCGCCAGCAACAGCGTCCAGCCATCGCCCTGGAACAGCACGGCCGCCGTGGCCAGCACAATGCCCACGATCACACCCACATAGGGGACGAAACTGACCAGCCCGGCAATCAGGCCAATGGCCAGCCCCATCTGCACGCCCGCCACACTGAGGGTAATCGCGTAGAACAGCCCCAGCGCCAGCATCACCAGCAACTGCCCGCGCAGAAACGCCCCCAGGGTATTGTCCGATTCCACCGCAAAACGCGTGACCGGATCACGCCAGGCGCGCGGCAGCAGGTCATGCAGCCCCGCGACCAGCCGTGGCCAGTCACGCAGCAGATAGAAACTGACCACCGGGATCAGCACCAGATTGAGCACGCCCAGCACCAGGGCGCTGGTCGAGCTGCCCAGCCAGTGCAGCAGCCCGCCCGCCAGCCCGCCGGCCTCGCGCCAGTGTTCGGCCAGCAGCTCCTGCAGTGCCGCCGGCTCCAGGGCCGGCAGGCGATCGCCCGCCTGCTGTTCGATCCAGGGACGGACCTGCTCGTCGAACCAGGCGATCACCTCGGGCAACAGCAGCATCAGGCGCTCGAACTGGGCCATGGCCAGCGGGATCAGGACCAGCACCAGCCCCGCCAGCCCGAGCATCACCAGCACGAAGATCACCAGCGTGGCCAGGGTGCGTGAACCGCCCGTGCGCACCGCCAGGCGCGTGACCAGCGGGTTGAACAGGTAGCCGATCAGAAGCGCGATCAGAAACGGTGTGAGAATCGGCGCCAGTAGATAGAGTGCAACCCCCAGGATCACCAGCCCGACCAGGGCCGCCAGCGTGGCGGTGGAGAACGGTGCCGGAGAGTTCACTCGCGGCGCAGCCAAGCCTTCGCCTCGGAATCGCCGTGCGGGTCTTCCGCCACGCCGTAGCCGCTGGCGTGCAAGAGGTCTACCAGGTCATCCGGCGCCAGTCCCGTGCGCACCTCGAGCGTCACCGCGTTACCACCCAGTGAATCCAGCCTTGCACTCTCGATGGCCTCGATCTGCGCCAGCTCCCGCCGCAATGCCTCGAACGCGGGAAAGCCCTCGACCCCGACAAAGCCCAGTTTCACCCAGTCGGGCTCGGCGGCAACGCGCGCCAGCGGTGCCACGACCTGGTCAAGACCATCCTCAACCGCCGCGCGGGCCGCGGCGGCCGGGGATTCGCCACGGCCCTCGCTACGGTACTCGCGCCCACCATGCACGGTGATGGCACGCGCCTCGGCACCACCCCCGACCGGGCGTACATGCAGCGCCACGATACCCGTCGACCCGTAGCGCCTGGCCGCTTCCTGCAGCGGCTCGGTCACGCCACCGATCACATCCCCCGCCTGCGCGGCGCGGCGATCTTCCAGATCCCCCAGCGGCAGCACGAAAGGCGTGCCGCGATCGCGCCCCAGCGCGTCAATCCCGGCCAGCACATCGGCCTCGTCCTGGGTGGAGCCCAGCAGGTGGCGGCGCCCGCCCTCCTCGTATACCGCCCAAACCAGCAGTTGCGGGCGCGCGCCCAGCACTACGGGCACGTCGGCCGCGCGCAGGGCACTGCGTAGCCGGTCGCGATCGAATTCCAGGCGGTATTCCCCGTCGTCCACCTCCTGGCGCCGACGCAGGGCCTCAATACGCCCCTCCTCGTCCAGCTCCAGCAACAGGACCTGCACCAGTTCGCTCAGCTCCGGCGAACGCTGCCCGGCCACGCGCACCAGCGCCTGTTCCAGGCCTTGCGCCAGCGCGGCCGTTTCGTCCTCCGCATGGACATTCACCACCACGGCATCATCTGCCAGCAACGGGGAGACCCCCACCAGCAGACACAGGAGCAGGCACGCAGCCAGGGCGCGGGACGGACGAAAGAGGCGCAGCATAAGGTTGAATGGCGTTTTCGACAGGCGCCCAAAATACCACAGCGCCCCAGGGAAACACCGATCCATGTATACGCTCGCGGCTTCGTCGCTTTTGCGTGCGTTTAATGCGCGGTGACCGCCGTGCAGTCATTCTGCACAAGGGAGCCGCAACGCTGCGCGCGCGCCCGTTTTGGATCACAACGGGCGAGTAGAACCACTACCCGCCCCACGACGCGCCTTGTCTCGGACAACCTGGGGTGCCAACGCGAGCGTGTACATTCATCAGTGTTTCCCTAACCTGCAGTGCCCGACTTTTTGCACGCCCCCCGGCGCCTCGCTACCATGCCGGATTCCGCGAGCGCCGCCGGATACCGGATGCGGCCACCAACCACCCAGGGTACCCATGTCCGAAACCCGTTCAGGCCTGACCTACCGCGAGGCCGGTGTCGACATCGAGGCCGGCGCCGAGCTGGTCGAACGCATCAAGC
Source organism: Thioalkalivibrio sp. K90mix (assembly GCF_000025545.1). Lineage (NCBI taxonomy): Bacteria > Pseudomonadati > Pseudomonadota > Gammaproteobacteria > Chromatiales > Ectothiorhodospiraceae > Thioalkalivibrio > Thioalkalivibrio sp. K90mix. The sequence goes on along the minus strand of NC_013889.1, from coordinate 587,796 downwards.
CACATGCCGCCCGCACGCAGCGCCCCGGCGTCATGGCCGGGCTGGGCGGCTTTGGCGCCCTGTTCGAGCTGCCGATGGATCGCTACAGGCAGCCCGTCCTGGTCTCCGGCACTGACGGCGTGGGCACCAAGCTGCGCCTGGCCCAGGAGACGGGGCGGCATGACAGCATCGGCATCGATCTGGTGGCGATGTGCGTGAACGACATCGTGGTGCAGGGGGCCGAGCCGCTGTTCTTCCTCGACTACTACGCCACCGGGCACCTGGACGTCGACATTGCCGCGGATGTCGTCACCGGTATCGCCACCGGCTGCGAACAGGCCGGCTGCGCCCTGATCGGGGGCGAAACGGCCGAAATGCCCGGCATGTACCAGGGCGAGGACTACGATGTCGCGGGCTTTGCGGTCGGCATTGCCGAAAAAGAAGCCCTGATCGATGGCACTCGGGTCAGCGCGGGCGACGTCGTGCTCGGGCTGGCCTCCAGCGGCCCGCACTCCAACGGATACTCCCTGATTCGGCGCGTGCTGGAACACGCCGGCGCGGCCCTGGATGCCCCGCTGCCAGGGGCCGAAGGCACCACACTGGGCGATGCCCTGATGGCGCCGACCACCATCTACGTGCGCCCGCTGCTGGATCTGATGCAACAGTTTCCGGTACACGCGGCGGCCCACATCACCGGCGGCGGCCTGACCGAAAATCTCCCGCGGGTGCTGCCGGACCAGCTGTGCGCCCGCATCGACCCGCAGGCCTGGCAGTGGCCGCCCGTGTTCGACTGGCTGCAACAGGCCGGCGACATCGCGCCGGAAGAGATGCTGCGCACATTCAACTGCGGGATCGGCATGACCGTGATCCTGCCCGAAGACCGCGTCGAGGCCGCCAGTTCGACACTGGCCCGTGCAGGCATCCCGAGCTGGCCGATCGGCGTGATCGAGGACTGCGAAGACACGGCCCCCGGGGTGGTCTACGCCGCGCGATGAGCAGTACCACCGGACCCGCAAACCCGGAGTCCCTGCCACGCCTGGTTATCCTGATCTCCGGGCGCGGCAGCAACCTCGGCGCCCTGATCAAGGCCTGCAACAGTGGCCACATTCAGGCCCGGATCGTCGGCGTCATCAGCAACCGCCCTGACGCAGGCGGGCTGGCCTACGCCAAACAGCACGCGATCCCGGCACGCGTCCTGAACCACCGCGACTATCCATCGCGCGAGGCCTTTGACGCAGACCTGGCCGAGACGATCGAGGCCTTTGACCCCGATCTCGTGATCCTGGCCGGCTTCATGCGCATCCTGACCCCCGGATTCGTCGATCGCTTCACGGGACGGCTGTTGAACATTCACCCCTCCCTGTTGCCGAAGTACCGTGGGCTGGACACACATGCCCGCGCGCTGGCCGACGGGGAGGACGAACACGGCGCCAGCGTGCATTTTGTCACCCCCGAACTGGACGGCGGCCCGGTGATCATGCAAGCCCGCGTGCCGGTCCTGCCCGATGACACGCCGGAGAGCCTCGCCACCCGTGTCCAGCGCGCCGAACACCGGCTGTATCCCGAGGTCGTGCGGCGCCTGTGTTCAGGGGAAATTCAGTGGCGCGACCGCATCGTGACCGGGGACGACACCCCGCTGACGGTCCCGCTGCAGCTCGAAACCAATGAGGTAGTACCCGATGTTGAAGCTCCCGAGGAACGGAGCCCTGTGCCGCGCGACGCGGACTAGCCTGCTGGCCGCCCTGCTCCTGCTGGGACAGGCCCTGCTGGCGTCCGCTGCCGCCAATGAGCCCCAGGAGGGTCCGCGCCTGCCGCCATTCACGGCCAGCTACGAGGCCCAGGCCATGGGCAACACCCTGAACGCGCGGATCACCCTGAACCACGAGGATGTACAGACCCGCATGGCCATGGATGCCCATGTATCCGGCTTTCTGCGGATCCTCGGTCGCTTCGAGCTGAGCCGCGAGGCGCTGATGAACGCCAACGACGTCGGCCTGCAGCTGGTCACTTCGCGCAGCCGCGAAGTGACGCCCCGCCGCGAACGCAAGGTCGAAACTCGCTTCGACTGGGAAGAAGACCGCGCGATCGGACATGTAGACAACGAGCGTTTCGAAATCGAAGTGCCCCCGCATACCCTCGACTTTCTCGGCTCGCTGTACTTCATGATGCAGCGTCTGGAGGCGGGTGACCTCGCCGGAGAGGGTGACGGCGAAACGGTACAGACCCTGGAACGTGACCGCCTGCGCCAGTACCGTTTCGAGTACGCCGACACCGAGACGATCGAATCCCCGATGGGTCGCATCGAGACCGTGCGCGTGGTGCGCAAGAGCCAGGACAGCGACATCGAACTCTCCGCCTGGTTCGCGCCCGACCTCAGCCACCTGCCGGTACGTTTCGACTACGAGGCCGATGGCCGCGTATTCGAGCTGAAGCTGACCCGGCTGGAATGGCACGACCCGATCATTGACCTGACCGAGTAGACACCATGAGCGAGACCTTTGACCTGGCCATCATCGGAAGTGGCCCCGGGGGCTATCGTGCCGCCGTTCTGGGCGCCCTGCGCGGGCTCAACGTCGTCATCGTCGAAAAGGGCGACTGGGGCGGCTGCTGCCTGAACCGCGGCTGCGTGCCGAAGAAGGACTGGTACCACACCGCACGCACCGTCGCCGCGCAACGCCACTTCGAGGGCCGCGGCATCAGCGGCCGCCTCAAGGCCGACATGGCCCGCGCCTGGGACCATCAGAAGGAGGTCGTGACCACCGTGCGCGACTCCTACCTCGGCTACATGAAGCACCTGAAGATCCAGTACCGCCACGGGACTGCCCGCTTCCGCGATGCCGAGACCCTCGAGGTCGCGACGGAGGATGGCACCGAGACCGTCCAGGCTCGCCACACCATCATTGCCACCGGCGCCACCGCCACCGTCCCGGCCCCGTTCGCGGTCGAGCCCGGCCGCGTACTGACCACCGACATGCTGTTCAACGACAAGCCACCGGCGGGCGAGCGCGTCGCGATCATCGGTTCCGGCGTGGTCGCCACCGAGTTCGCCTGGATCTTCCACCATCTCGGCAAGAAGGTGACCTGGCTGTCGCGCTCCAAGCCGCTGTCCACCCAGAAGTTCAGCCCGCAGGCGCTGGGCACGCTGAAGGAGCAGCTGGCCGCGGACGGCATCGAGCCCGTTCGGGTCAAGGGATATGACAAGGTCGAGACCTCCGAGGCTGGCGTGGTCATCACCGACGCCGAGGGCAACACCTTCGAGGTCGACTGGGTCCTGCTCGGCACCGGGCGCACCCCGCATACCGAGGGCCTGAACCTCGACGAAATCGGGGTGAAAACCGACGCCCGCGGCTTCGTGAAGCGCCGCCCCACCCTGCAGACCGATATCGACACCATCTACGCCATCGGCGATGTCGCGAGCGAATGGCAGACCGCGAACCATGCCCTGGCGGACGCGACCATCGCGGTGGAGAACATCCAGAACGGCAACACCCGCGAGCAGGACGAGCGCTTCGTACCGATCGCGATCTATTCCGCGGTGGAGATGGCGCGCTTGGGGCTCGACGAGGACGACGCCGAGGACGAGGAGCTGGAGCCGGCGGTCGGCTTCGCCGCCTTCGAGACCTCCCCGCGCGCGCTGGGCCAGGACGAGCCGGAGGGCTTCGTCCGCCTGATCGGCGACATGGATACCGGGGCCCTGCTGGGCGGCGAGGTGATCGGCGCCGACGCCGGCGAGTTGATCCACATCCTGTCGCTGGCCCCCGATCGCGATACCGCGCTGTCCTGGATTGCCCGCGGCCAGTGGAACCACCCAACCCGCGCCGAGGAATTCCTCAATGCAACGGAGACCCTCGCCTCGAAGTGGAACCTGAAGTCGGAGATCTTCGGGCTTTAGCGGACACGGGCGGCACAAGGATGTGCCCCCAATAGCCGCCTAAGCCGAAACGCGATCAGCGCAAGAACAGCGAGTAGGCCGGGTTGCCCGTCTCCTCGTGCCACGGGTAGCCGACTTCCTTCAAGAATTCGCGGAAGCGCGCGCGATCCTCGGCCGGGATCTGCATCCCCACCAGCACGCGGCCGTAGGCGGCCCCGTGGTTGCGGTAGTGGAACAGGCTGATGTTCCAGGTCTGGCCCATATGGGTCAGAAAGTTCAGCAGGGCCCCCGGGCGCTCGGGGAACTCGAAGCGGTACAGGCGTTCATTGCGGACCTCGCCGCCATGGCCCCCAACCATGTGGCGCAGGTGCAGCTTGGCCACCTCGTTTTCGGTCATGTCCATGACCTCGTAGCCCTGTGCCTCCAGTGTCTCGCGAATCGCCTCGCGCTCGGCATCGCCCCCTTCCAGCTTGATGCCGGCAAACACATGGGCGCGTTCATCATCGGCGTAGCGGTAGTTGAACTCGGTGATGCCGCGTTTTCCGATGGCCTGGCAGAACTGTCGGAAACTCCCCGGGCGTTCGGGAATGGTGACCGCAAACAGGGCCTCGCGGTGTTCGCCGATCTCGGCGCGCTCGGCGACGTGACGCAGCCGGTCGAAATTGATGTTGGCCCCGCTCAGCACGGCGGCAAAATCGCCCCCCGTGATCCCCTCGCGGGCGATGTACTGCTTCATCCCGGCCACGGCCAGCGCACCCGCGGGCTCCGCCAGCACGCGGGTATCGTCAAAAATGTCCTTGATCGCCGCGCAAATCGAATCGGTGTCCACCAGCAGGACCTCGTCGACCAGCTCGCGCACCAGGCGGAAGGTCTCCTTGCCCACCTGGCGCACGGCGGCACCGTCGGCAAAGATCCCGACCTGCTTCAGCGTGACGCGACGATTCTGTTGCAGCGCCTTGTACATGGACGGGGCATCGTCCGGCTCGACCCCGATCACCTTGATCTCCGGACGCAGACGCTTGATGTAGGCGGCCATGCCCGCCGCCAGGCCTCCACCACCGATGCAGACGAACACCGCATCCAGCGGCGCGGAGTGCTGACGCAGCAGCTCCATCGCCACGGTGCCCTGCCCGGCGATTACGTCCGGATCGTCAAACGGGTGGATGAACGTATAGCCATGCTTCTCCTGCAGGGTCCGCGCATGCGCGGCCGCCTCGTCGAAAGAATCGCCATGCAGCACCGCCTTGCCGCCAAAACGGCGCACGGCATCGATCTTGATCGACGGGGTAGTCACCGGCATCACGATCACGGCCTTGATTCCCAGGTGGCTCGCCCCCAGCGCCACGCCCTGTGCATGGTTGCCGGCGGACGCGGCAATCACGCCTTTCTTGCGCTGCTCGGGCGTGAGCTGCGCAATCTTGTTGTAGGCCCCGCGCAGCTTGAACGAAAACACCGGCTGCAAATCCTCGCGCTTGAGCCAGATGCTGGAACCCAGTCGCTGCGAGAGCGTCGGCATGACCTCCAGCGGCGTCTCGCGCGCGACGTCGTAGACGCGTGCCGTGAGGATTTTCTCAAGGTAGGGGACTGTCATGGCCGGAACGATAGCACGGCGCGAATCATGCTTGTCTCGGTTGCGCGCCAGTCGGTATCCTCGTTGGGTTATGGACAGGACAGACGAGACAGCGTAATGACTCAGGACGAAATGAAGAAGGCGGTCGCCGAGGCCGCGCTCGAACGCATCGAAAGCGGCTGGATCGTGGGTGTCGGCACCGGCTCGACCGCGAACTACTTTATCGATGCCCTGGCCCGGATCAAGGGCAAGATCGACGGTGCAGTGGCCTCCAGCGAGGCCAGCGCGGAACGCCTGCGCGGGCACGGGATCGAGGTCCTGGACCTGAACTCCGCCGGCCCCCTTCCGATCTATGTCGACGGGGCTGACGAGGCCACCCGGCACCTGCACCTGACCAAGGGCGGGGGCGGTGCGCTAACCCGCGAAAAGATCGTCGCGGCGGCGTCCAAGACCTTCGTCTGCGTCGTGGACGAGACCAAGGTCGTGGATTACCTGGGGGCCTTCCCGCTGCCGGTCGAGGTGATCCCGATGGCGCGCAGCCATGTGGCCCGTGCCCTGTCGAAGCTGGGCGGAAACCCGGAGCTGCGCGAGGGCTTCAAGACCGACAACGGCAATGTAATCCTCGACGTTCACAACCTGCGTATCATGAATCCGGTGGAGCTGGAGTCGGAGCTGGACCATATCGCCGGCGTCGTCACCAACGGCCTGTTCGCCCGCCGCCCGGCGGACGTGATGCTCGTGGGCTCGCCCGCAGGCGTCGAGGAGATGACCGCCAAGTAAGCGCTCCCACCGATGAGCGAAACCGGTAAGTGGTTGATCGTGATCAGCGGGCTGATCGTCGTGATCGGCCTGCTGTGGCCCTGGCTGGGCAAGATGCCCTGGGGTCGCCTGCCGGGCGACATCGTGATCGAACGCGAGAACGCCCGCTTTTATTTTCCGATCACCACGATGATCATCATCAGCGTGGTGATCTCGATCGTTCTCGCAATCTTTCGGCGCTGATATCGTTCCAGCAAAAAGGGGCCGGAATCATCGATTCCGGCCCCTTTTTTATGCGAACTACAATGCGCGCCCTGGATCAGCGTGCCATGACCTCGTCATAGAACCGCTGCAGCCCCCCCTCCAGGAAGTAGTAGTCATCCACTCCGAGTTCTTCCAGGTGATACTGCAACCAGCGGACCTGCTGGCCATACTGGTCGAAGATCAACAGGGTCTGCTCGTTGCGTCGGGCCTGATCCACGATGCGATCCAGGGCACTGATATCCGACAGAGGCGCTCCGACCTCGCGGCCGCCAAACAGCGAGATCTCGTCGCGTTCGCCGCGGCTGCGGATATCCACAACGACGACATCCTCACCCTGGCGGGCGCGCCGGGAGAACGCATCGGCCGCCAGCACGCGCGCCTCGAAGGCGTCCTCGCTGATCAACTCGTCCTCGACCTCGTTGGCGGGCTCGCCACGGAAACGAGCCAGCCCTGGGTAGCGTTCGACCCAGTCCTGCATGCCGGCATCGTAAGCTTGTGCCGCAGCCACGCCAAGCTCGTTGGCCCGGGCAGCCGCACGGTAGCCGGCATAGCTCTGCCGACCGTTGCAGTAGAACACCAGCGGGCTGCCGTGTTCCTCTTCCAGCGCCAGGATCTGCTGATCGAAGTCTTCGCTGTCGAGATCGACGTGATGAGCGCCCTCGATATGCAGGATGTCGTATTCGAGCCGGGGGCGAACGTCGACCACGGTGGAGCCCGACAACTGGCCGCGCAGATCGAACAGATCTACCGCCTCGACGCCAAAGCGTTCATAGAGCGGGCGGCCAGGGAATTCCACAAAAGGTTGCTGGGCCGAGGCCACGATGGGGGCTCCGGCCAGACTCAGGCACAGGGCCACCAGGGCCACTCGGGGGCGAGCGAAACGAACGATCATGCGAACTCCCTTGGTTGACGATGGGCGTCCGCGAACTGCGGCCCACGAATCGCCCTTTAGCCCTCCGGGTCCCGACCCGGAACGCACATCCCGCGATGCACGTTCTGGCAGGGTACCCGGTTGCCCCGATTGTAGCCAACCATACGCGGCTTTCCAGGCGTGGGCCTTGCCCCCGTCCTGGTGCCGCAGCGTCGCCCCCCCTAAAGGAGGACCTTCTCGATGCCGCCCTCGCGCGCCCGGTCGATGAAGCCCTTCTGCCAGCCCTCGCCCATCAGGCGGTTGGCCATCTCGACCACGATGTAGTCGGTGTCCAGCCCCGTGTCGTCGCGGTAGCGCGACAGGCCCTGCTGACAGGCGGGGCAGGAGGTCAACAGCTTGACGTTGCCGTTTTCGGCCTTGTCCTCGCCGGTGAGCTGACGGATACCCTTGTGCAGCTCTTCCTGCTTGCGGAAGCGCACCTGGGTGGCAATATCCGGACGGCTGACCGCAAAGGTGCCGGCCTCGCCACAGCAGCGGTTGGACTGCAGCACTTCCTGGCCCAGCAGCTTTCCTGCCACGTCGGTCGGCTTGTGCGACTTCATCGGCGAGTGGCAAGGGTCGTGGTACATGTACTGTACGCCCTTGAGCCCCTCGAGCTTCACGCCCTTCTCCATCAGGTATTCGTGGATATCGAGCAGCCGGCAGCCCGGAAAAATGCGCTCGAATTCGTACTTGAGCAGCTGATCCATGCAGGTGCCGCAGGAGACCACCACGGTCTTGATGTCCAGGTAGTTCAGCGTGGTCGCCACGCGATGGAACAGCACCCGATTCTCGGTGGTGATCTGCGAGCCCTTGTCGAAGTCGCCGTTGGAGTTCTGCGGGTAGCCACAGCACAGGTAGCCGGGCGGCAGAACCGTCTGCGCGCCAACGTCGTAGAGCATGGCCAGCGTGGCCAGGCCGACCTGACTGAACAGGCGTTCGGAGCCGCAGCCGGGGAAGTAGAACACCGCGTCCGAGTCGAGATCGGTCTTGACCGGATCGCGCAGGATCGGCACGTAGCGCGAATCCTCCAGTCCCAGCATCTGCCGCGTCGTCTGGCTCGGAAGACCTGCGGGCATCGGCTTCTTCACGAAGTGCACGACCTGCTCGTGCATCGGCGCCTTGCCCGTGGTCGAGCGCGGGCGCTTGCCCTCGCCCAGCAGGTTGAGCTTCTTGAAGGTGTAATGGCCGAGCCGCTGGGCGGCATACCCCAACTGGATCGCACCCTTGCGGATGCCCTTGATCCTGGACGGGTCCTTGGTGTTCAAAAACGCCATGGACATCATCGTTGCCGGCGTGGCCTTGCGCTTGCCCTTCTTCTTCAGGATCGAGCGCATGTGCATGGTCACGTCGCCGAAGTCGATGTCAACCGGGCACGGATTCAGGCACTTGTGGCAGATCGTGCAGTGGTCGGCCACATCATTCATCTCGTCGAAGTGGTGCAGCGACAGACCTCGGCGGGTCTGCTCCTCGTATAGAAACGCCTCGACGATCAGCCCGGTCGCCAGGATCTTGTTGCGTGGCGAGTACAGCAGATTGGCCCGCGGAACGTGCGTATTGCACTCCGGCTTGCACTTGCCGCAGCGCAGGCAGTCCTTGATCTCGTCGTTGAGATCGCCCAGCTCGCTCTGCTCCAGGATCAGCGCCTCCTGCTTCACCAGGCGCAGGGACGGCGTGTAGGCGTTGGACAGCCCGGAGCCCTCGAGCAGCTTGCCGGCGTTGAACACGCCATTGGGGTCGACCTGCTGCTTGTACTTTGCGAACGACTCGATGCGCTCGGGCTCCAGATACTGCATCTTGGTCAGCCCGATCCCGTGTTCGCCGGAGATCACTCCGTTCAGCTCACGGGCCAGACGCATCACGTCATCCACCAGGCGTTCGGCCTGGTGCATCATCTGGTAGTCGTTGGAGTTGACCGGGATGTTGGTGTGCACATTGCCGTCACCCGCGTGCATGTGCAGGGCGATGAACAGCCGACTCGTCAGCACACGGTCGTGGATTGCGGCCAGGCGCTTGCGCACCGACTCCATCTGATGACCGTCGAAAATCTCGAACAGCGGACGCTCCACCTCCGCGCGATAGGAGATGCGCAGGCTGCGCCGCAGCAAGAGGTTGATCAGCTTGTCGTGGTCACGGCGATCGGCGCGGGCGGGTTCGTCCAGCAGCTCGTCGCACTCGGAGGCCAGCGTGAAGAAGTTGTCCGCGATCGCCTTCCAGCGCTTCTGCACCGCCTCGAGCTTCTCCACCGCGCGTTCGCGCTTGGCCTCGAACCACTGCTGCCCTTCGCCGCCGGTATCCTCCAGCAGTTCGCGCAGTTCGGGGTGGTCGCCGCGCATGCACTCCAGCACCTCGTCGACCATCGCCAGTTTGTTCTTCAGTGACTCGCGCACGTTCAGGGTCTCGACCCCCTCGGTGTACTCGGCAAGTCGCTCCAGCGGGATCACCACGTCCTCGTTGATCTTGAACGCGTTGGTGTGGTGGGCAATCGCGGCGGTGCGCGCACGATCGGCCCAGAAACGCTTGCGTGCCTCCGGGCTCACGGCGATGAAGCCCTCGCCGTTGCGGGCATTGGCGGCACGCACCATCTTGGCGGCGAGCTTGCCCAGGGCATCCTCGTTGTCGGAGACGATGTCGGCGATCAGCACCATTTTCGGCTGCTCGCCGCGGGCACCCTTGGGGGTGTACTTGACCGCGCGCACGTAGCGCTCGTCCAGGTGCTCCAGCCCCGCCAGCAGGACGCCGTCCTCGGCATCCACCGCGTCCTTGATCTCGACGATCGCCGGGACGGCCTGGTGCAGATCGGTCCCGTAGAACTCCAGGCAAACCGTGCGGATGTTGTCCGGCATCCGGTGCAGGATGAACTCGGCCGAGGTAATCAGCCCGTCACAGCCCTCCTTCTGGATACCCGGAACGCCCATCAGGGTCTTGTCGGTCACATCTTTACCCAGGCCGACCTTGCGGAAGCGCGCACCGGGCATTTCCAGCGTCTCGGGTTCGCCCCTGGGGGTACGACCGTCGGGGCCATAGCGAGTGATGCGAAACCGCACTATCTCCGCGTCATGGATCTTGCCGAGGTTGTGGTCCAGGCGCTCGACCCGCATCCAGTCGGCCTCTGGGGTGACCATCGTCCAGGAGGCCAGGTTGTCCAGCGCGGTTCCCCAGAGCACGGCCTTCTTGCCCCCGGCGTTCATCGCGACGTTGCCGCCGATGGTGGAGGCATCCTGCGAGGTGGGATCCACCGCGAACACCAGCCCGTTCTCGGCGGCCAGCTCGGAGACGCGCTTGGTCACCACGCCGGCCTCGACACGCACGACGGCCACGTCCTGATCAACACCCGGGAGCGGGCGACGCTCGACCGGGCCGATCCCTTCGAGCTTTTCGGTATTGATGACCGCGGAACGCTTGGACAGCGGCACGGCACTGCCGGTATAGCCGGTACCACCACCACGCGGGATCACGGTCAGGCCCAGTTCGATACAGGCGGCGACCAGCGGCCCCATCTCTTCCTCGGAGTCCGGCGTCAGCACGACGAACGGCAGCTCGACGCGCCAGTCGGTGGCGTCGGTGACGTGGGAGACACGGGCCAGGCCCCCGAACTGGATGTTGTCCTTGTGTGTCAGGCCCTTCAGACGCTTGCGCACACGCTCGCGCAGCTCCAGCGTCTGCTGGAACTCGTCGGCAAATGCGGTCACCGCGGCCTGGGCACGGCGCGCCAGCGTCAGCGCCTTCTCGTTGCCGTCGGCACGCTTGCGGATCTGGTCCAGGCGATGCTGCATCGCATCGATCAGCGATTTGCGGCGCTTCTTGTCGTCCAGCAGGTCGTCCTGGATATACGGGTTGCGGGCGACCACCCACATGTCGCCAAGCACCTCGAACAGCATGCGCGCGGACACACCCGTCTGGCGTTCCCCACGCAGTTCGTTGAGGAGGTCCCAGGTATCGGAACCCAGGAAGCGGATGACAATTTCGCGGTCGGAGAATGAAGTGTAGTTATAGGGTATTTCTCGAACGCGTTCGGCGGTCATTGAGGCTTGGCCCCCCGATCAGAATGAGCGCAAAGAGTAACGGCTCCGTGCGGGAGGCGCACGAAGTCGCACTCTTCGTCCATGCTTTTGGGCACCAAAGTACCTGCCGTTCGCCGCGCAGGTCGGTGCTCGGCTTCTGGCGTCCCGGCGTTACAGGTAGGCCAGCAGCCCCACCGCACCAATCACGATCAGGTAGATCGCCACGATGTAGTTCAGCAGCCGGGGCCAGATCAGGATCAGGATGCCGGCACCCAGCGAGAGGATGGCCGTCAGCAGGCCGGGGTCAATATGCAGCGTCATGCGGAGACTCCTTTGCCGGGCGCTACGGCCCGGCATACCGCGAGTGGTCGAGATCAGAAGAGTTTTTCTTCCATCTCCAGATAAACGGCGTTGGTGTTACTGCGGTTGGTCTCCTCAAAGGCCGGCAGGTCTTCGTAGTCGGACCAGTCCATTGCCGCATAGGCCTCGTCGAAGGAATCCATATTCTCGACTGCCGCGCCCATGTGTTCACGCAGATAGGCGATATAGTCACGGGTAAACTTCACTGCGCGTGCGGCCTCGTCGGTGGCGTCGCCATGCCCTGGGACCAGGAACTTCAGGTCCATCTCCATCAGCTCTTCCAGACGATTGACCCAGTTTTCCGAGTCCAGTGCGTCATCACCCATGAACGGGATGCGGCCGTCGAACACGATGTCGCCGGCAAAGACCACCCCCGTCTCTTCAACCACCATGATGATGTCATCCGGTGAATGGGCCGGGCCGGCGTGTACGCAACGAAACGTCTTGCCGCCCAGCTCGATCACGTACTCGTCATCAAAGAACTCGTCCGGCGGGATGATCTGGGTGTCTTCGTCGACCCAGGGTGTCAGCACGCCCCGGCGCTGTTCGAGCCGTGCGGCGGCCCCGGGGCTGTCAAGATAGTCCTTCGCGCGCGACTGGCCGATGATCTTCGCGTCCGTGTGATCGGCGAACGCTTGCAGGCCATAGATGTGGTCCGCGTGATAATGCCCGGCGATCACGTACTTGATCGGCTGGTCCGTAACCTCCTTGATCCGCCGGATCATCTCGAACCCAAGCGGAGGCGTCCCCAGCGCGTCGTAGACCACCACACCCTCGTCCGTCACCACGAACCCCGCGTTCGAGGTGTGCCCCTCGTTGTCCGGGTCCGGGATTCCGGATATCCCGATCATGTACCAGGTATCCGCGCCCTCGACCTCGTGGGCAGTGGTATCGACGCTGACCGGCTCGTAGGGGTTGTCAGGTACCGACATGGACTCTCTCCTCTCCTGTTTTTTGGTCTTGTTTGACGCATATCGAGTCGACGTTCGCGCCATTCCTGAAGGGTTCGACGCAGAGGGGCCGCAAGAATTCCCGCGGATGCGGGTGGCGAGGCGTCGACAGAAGGAGTGTAGCGACTTTGGGACGAGGGAAGGGAGCGCAGCGGCATTAATAGCCGTATCGCGATGCCCTCCCCGCAAGGGCCTTCGAGGGGCACACCGTCATAGCTGGGGGACCAGGATGATTCGGCGGCTGCGCCGCCTCACCCCTGCGGGGCTGCACGCGCTCAGCGCGTGCAGTGCTCCGCTGCGCTTCGCCGAACCTTCCAGGTTCGAACCCTGGACTCGCTCAAATATCCATAGAAAAGGGCCCCACGAGGGGGCCCTCCCCTAAAGTAGTGACCAGTCCAAAGCAAATGGCTGTGAGCCCCTTCGAGGGGCACGCAGCCATAGCTGGGGGACCAGGATGATTCGGCGGCTACGCCGCCTCACCCCTGCGGGGCTGCACGCGCGCTGCGCGTGCAGTGCTTCGCTGCGCTCCGCCGAACCTTCCAGGTTCGAACCCTGGGCTCGCTCAAATATCCATAGAAAAGGGCCCCACGAGGGGGCCCTCCCCTAAAGTAGTGACCAGTCCAAAGCACATGGCGGTGAGCCCCTTCGAGGGGCACACCGTCATAGCTGGGGGACCAGGATGATTCGGCGGCTGCGCCGCCTCACCCCTTCGGGGCTGCACGCGCTCAGCGCGTGCAGTGCTTCGCTGCGCTCCGCCGAACCTTCCAGGTTCGAACCCTGGGCTCGCTCAAATATCCATAGAAAAGGGCCCCACGAGGGGGCCCTTTTCTATGGATGGCTGGGGGACCAGGATGATTCGGCGGCTACGCCGCCTCACCCCTGCGGGGCTGCACGCGCGCTGCGCGTGCAGTGCTTCGCTGCGCTCCGCCGAACCTTCCAGGTTCGAACCCTGGGCTCGCTCAAATATCCATAGAAAAGGGCCCCACGAGGGGGCCCTTTTCTATGGATGGCTGGGGGACCAGGATTCGAACCTGGGTTGACGGAGTCAGAGTCCGTAGTCCTACCGCTAGACGATCCCCCAGTAAACCGGGTGCCGTACGCGCCGGCACTCGAGCGCCGTTTAGCGCTTCGAGTACTGGGTCGCGCGGCGGGCCTTGCGCAGGCCGACCTTCTTTCGCTCGACCTCGCGGGCATCGCGGGTCAGGTGGCCACCACGACGCAGCGGCGAACGCATGTCTTCGTTGTACTGCACCAGCGCGCGGGCAATGCCCAGACGAATGGCACCGGCCTGTCCGTTGCCGCCGCCGCCTTCCACGGTCGCAATCACGTCGAAGTTCTCGGTGGACTCGGTGGCCTCCAGCGGCTGACGCACGACCATGCGCGAGGTCTGGCGGCCGAAGAACTCGTCCAGCGGCTTGTCGTTGACCGTAATGTTGCCCGTACCCGGGCGCAGGAACACGCGGGCCGAGGAGGTCTTGCGACGGCCGGTGCCGTAGTATTGATTGGTAGCCATACGGATCGATTTCCCTTGCTGTTTAGCCGTCAGATGTCGAGCGGCTGCGGCTGCTGCGCGGTGTGGCGATGCTCGGTACCGGAGTACACCTTGAGCTTCTTGAACATGGCGCGGCCCAGCGGGTTGCGCGGCAGCATGCCCTTCACGGCGAGCTCGAGCACCTTCTCCGGATGACGGTCAATCATCTGGTTGAAATTGGCTTCCTTGATCCCACCCGGGTAGCCGGTATGGCGGAAGTACTTTTTGTCGCTGGCCTTGTTGCCGGACACGCGAATCTTCTCCGCGTTGATCACGACGATGTAATCGCCAGTGTCCACGTGCGGCGTGTAGACGGGCTTGTGCTTCCCGCGCAGGCGACGCGCGATTTCCGTGGCGAGGCGGCCGAGGGTCTTGTCCGCGGCGTCGACCAGGAACCAGTCGCGTTCGACTTCAGCCGGCTTGGCGCTGATGGTGCTCATGTCTTGATGCTCCGATGTCGGGGCGATTCAGAAAGCGCGCAAGAATAGCGCTTCCCGGCGCGCGGTTCAAGGGACACACTGATTAATCTGCACGTCCCGAGAGAACCCGTGTGAGTTCGCACCCATGAGATGTCCTTTCAGGAGCGAGCATGGCTCCTTTCCGGAAACATCCCGTAACAGAAAACAATAAAAAGGCCGGCACGAAGGCCGGCCCTTTCTGGACCCGGGCACGAGGCCCGGGGTCCGGAGCGGGAATGGATTACATCTCCGCTTCGGCGCGCTCCTGGACTTCCTGCATCAGTTCGGGATCGTTCTGCAGGGCCATGGCCACTTCGTTGTATTCCTCGACGGTCATGCCGGCGTCTTCAACAGCGCTGACCATTTCGTCCTGGGCTTCCTGCTGCATGGACTGGGCTTCGGTTTCGTCCTCGGCCTCCTGCAGGCGGTTGGCGAAGTCTTCGCGCACTTCCTGGACTGCCACAAAGGCACCCACGAAGGTGTCGATATCTTCTTCGCTCAGATCAACCTCAGGGGCCTGCTGAGCGGGCGGGGCACCAGCAGCACCACCTTCCGGCGGAGCACCACCTTCAGGCGGCTGGCCACCCTGGGCACCACCTTCCGGCGGCTGACCACCCTGCGGAGGCGCACCTTCGGCACCACCCTGCGGCGGGGCACCCTCGGCGCCACCCTGGGCACCACCCATATCGCCGGTCTGCGCGGTCGCCACGCCACCGATCGCGAACATGGAAGTCAAAGCGAATGCGAGTGCGGTCTTGCGAAAGCTCATCGTGTCTACCTCTTCCTCTGGGTGAAAAAATCTCGAGGCTCCTGCCTCAGAGATGGGGGCCGGGCAGACGAACACTGCCCGGCTTGCCCGTTAGCCCCTTACCAATCCGGGGCGTCGTCTTCGTCGTCGTCATCATCGCCAGCCGGGGCTTCAGCGCCGCCCGCCTGGGCCATCTGCGGCATACCGCCTTCGCGGTCTTCATCATCATCGTCCGCGGGCGGGGCAGCAGGCTCACCAGCCTGAGTCATCTGCGGAGGCATACCGCCGTTGCCCTCGTCTTCGTCGTCATCCGCGGGCGGAGCAGCCGGTTCACCGGCCTGGGCCATTTGCGGAGGCATACCACCACCGTCCCGATCCTCGTCGTCATCATCGGCCGGCGGCGCGGCAGGCTCACCCGCCTGGACCATCATCTGGGGCGGCATACCACCCTGTTCTTCCTGCGCCTCTTCTTCATCCGGCGCCTCGGCACCTTCGCCCATGGCTTGCGCGGCGCTCAGACCGCCGAGGGCAAAGAGGGAACTCATCGCGATTGCAAGAGCGGATTTGCGGAAAGTCGACATTGTGCTTCTCTCCTTCATTTGAGGTTTCAGCACAGCCAACGGAACGGCTCGATTGGCTTTCGGTTGACTGCACCCAAGGAAGTAGCAGAAGCCGTGCCAAAAACGGCCGAAAAATAAAAACGATTTTATTTTCCGATAGTTATTAACCCACAAACGGGCACCAGGTGGGCCTGGGTCACAGGGAGATGCGGGTCAAAACGACACATGGGTCAGGGCGACCCGGGTCAGTACGGCCCATCCAGGGTTGGGCGAGGTGAAAGGGCTCACGATACAGCCGGCCGTAAACCGTGGAGAGGCGCCGAGCAAAGGCGCTCAGGAATCCGACTCGCTCTCGCCCAGCTTGCGATAAAGCGTCTTGCGCCCGATCCCCAGAATGCGCGCGGCGCGCTGCTTGTTGCCCTCGACATGCTCCAGGACCCGATGCAGATAGGCCTGCTCGACCTCTGCGAGGCTGGGCCAATGGCTGTCATCACCGGTGCCGGGTATCGGCAGGTCGGTTCCAGCGACATTCCCGGGCGATACACCCGAGCCGCCAGCGGTCCCGGACTGGCGCACACGCTCGGGCAGGTCGCGTAGCTCGATCACCTCACCGGATGCAAGAGTCGCCGCGCGTTCCATCAGGCTGGCCAGTTCGCGGACGTTCCCGGGGAAGCCGTAGCGCAGCAGGGCACGCATGGCCTCCGGGCTGAGTTCGCGCACGGGCAGCCCGCGCGCCAGCGCCTGCTCGCGCAGGAACTGCTGCGCCAGGCGCTCGATGTCGTCACCGCGATCGCGCAGGGGCGGGATCTCGATACGGAAGGTCTCCAGACGATAATAGAGGTCCTCGCGGAACTGCTCGTGGCGGATACGTTCCTGCAGGTCCTGATGGGTGGCGGCCACGATGCGCACGTCCGTCTCGATCTCCTCGTTGGAACCGACCGGTCGGACACGCCCGTCCTGCAGCAACCGCAGCAGCTTGCTCTGCATGGCCACCGGCATCTCGGCGATCTCGTCGAGGAACAGCGTGCCGCCGTCGGCCTCGGTAAACAGGCCGCGGCGCGCGCCCTTCGCGCCGCTGAACGCCCCGGCGACATGCCCCAGCAGCTCCGACTCCAGCAAGGTCTCCGGGATGCCCGCACAGTTCAGTGCGATGAATGGGCCTTCCGCGCGGGCACTCTCCGCATGCAGGGCACGGGCAACCAGCTCCTTGCCCGTGCCCGATTCTCCTGTGATGAGTACGCTGCCGTCGGCAGCGGCGATACGCCGGATCAGATCGTGCAACTTGAGCATCGCCGGGCTCTTGCCCTGCATGCCATGAAAGCTCTCGTCGCCCGCAAGGGCCTCACGATACTGGCGTACCTCCGCACGCAGCCGACGGGCCTCGGCCACTCGCTCGGCCGCCAGACGCAGGTGTTCCAGATCGACGGGCTTGGTCAAGAAGTCGTCCGCACCCGCCTTCAACGCCGTCACGGCCTGATCGATCGTGCCGAAGCCCGTGAGCATGATGAACCCGGGCACCGGCACCGTGTCGCGCGCCACCTCCAGCACATGGAAGCCATCGGCACCGGGCAGACGCAGGTCGCTGACCACCAGGGAAACCGTTTGCTGGCGCAGTACCTGCTCGGCCTCCTCGGCCGTCTCCACCGCAGTGACCGCGTAACCCACCTCGGCCAGCTCCTCGGCCAGGAGTTCGCGATGGCCCCGATCGTCTTCGACCACCAGTACGCGATCGTTCAGCCCGTCACTCGGGGACATGCTCATGCCGCTCCTCCACCTGTTGCCTGCCCGTCCTGGACCGGCTCCGCCGCGGACGGTTCCGGCTGTCTGTCGCGACAGGCGCCGGACGCGAGCGGTAGCGTGACCACAAAACGCGTGAGCTGCGGATCGTCACGATCCAGCCTCACCTGCCCACCATGGTCCTCCAGCGCCACCTGTGCGACCGCCAGTCCCAGGCCGGTCCCCTCCCCCGTCGGCTTGGTCGTAAAGAAGGGCTCGAACAGGCGCTCGGCCTGCTCGTCGGAGATCCCGCGCCCCGCGCGCGGACCATCGTCCGCGATCACACACTCGAGCGTGTCGCCCTGACAGCGCCAGTTCACCTGCACACATTCGGCCGCGGCCTGCGCGGCATTGTCGATCAGGTTCTCCAGCGCCTGCCCCAGACGCAGCCGGTCCGCCGCCACGGTCAACGCCCCGCCGTCCAGATCAAAGCGCACCTGTTCGCGCCCTTTGCCACGTTCCTGTACGCGTGCCACGATCTCGCGGACCAGGCCCTGCAACTCCAGAGGGCGCTGCTGCAACGGATTGCGCCGCGCGAAATCCAGGAGCTGGCGGACGATAGTCTCCACACGCTCGAGTTCCGCCTGCAGTTCCTTCATCTCCTTGTGCGCGGGGTCGTCCGCGGGCAACCGCCGCGACGCGCGCTGGGCCCGACCGGCGATAATGCCCAGGGGTGTCCCCAGCTCATGCGCGACCCCGGCTGCCAGCTGGCCAATGGCCGCCAGCTTTTCCGAATGGCGCAGCTTTTCCTCGAGCCGCGCCTGTTCCTCGCGCTGCGCCTGCAATGCCGCTTCGGAGGCCTCGCGGCGCTCGAGCATTCCGTTCATCGTGATCGCCAGGCGGCGCAGCTCCCAGGGACCCTTCTCCGGGGCCCGCAGCCCCCGCTGGCCGTCGCCGATATCCCTCATGGCACCGATCAGACGCGCGACATGGCGGCCAACGGCGCGGTGGTGACCGATCAGGACCACCAGCAGGAACAGCACGCTGACCGCCAGCATCACCAGCCCCCCCTGCCAGCGCAGCTGCGAGACATAGGCCCGAAACGGCGAGACGTCACGCGTGACCTGCAGCAGGCCGACGATGCGCCCGGCGGAATCCGACAGCGGCAGGAAGAACGAGAACACTTCGCGCCCCTGATGCTCGTCGAAGGCACCAAGGCTGCCCGTCTCGCTGATCGCCTGGGCCTCGCCCGGGTGGCGAATGGTGGGACTGGGCGGCCCGCTGGTGGCGACCATGTCGCCCTGGGCATCGTAGACGTAGACGCCGAACACCTGGTCGATCTGGAACAACGAATCCAGCGACTGCTGCACCGTGGTCACGTCCTGATCGATCATCGCAGTGGCGACGGGCAGTCGAATGGAACGCGCGACCAGCTCGATATCGGCCTGCATGCGGTTTTCCATTTGCGTCTGGAATTCCTGCAGCCCGAGCGTCACCGTGCCACCGACCACCAGCAACAGGGGCAGCAGGACAAACAGCAACACCGCATTGCGCAGACTGTTCAGACGTGTGGGCATCAGGTGTTCGGGAGCCGGGGCATCGTTGCCATGTTAGGGAAACACTGACGGAATGCGAATTCCGGGCAAAAAAAAGCGCGGGTCGAAGCCCGCGCCAAGAAAACCACCAAAGGAGGATGGAGGAGTCTGCTGACGCTGCCAGGGGGGACAGCAATCAGCGTATGCAAATCTTCTAATATAACGATCTTCTTGTCAAGCAGCCTCGTACGCAGGGGGTCGTACTCTCGGGCTGCTCCGCTTGACCGCTTTTTCTGAAGACCTGCACACCCTTTAAGACGCAGGCGCGCGTATTCTATTCCCGGACTCTCGTCACGAATCAAAAACGGGCACAATCCGCGTTCTCGTCACGGATCTGCACACCCCCATGCTCCAGCACCTGAGCCACCCCGTTACCGCACTCGCGCAGAACGCCACCCTGATCTGGTGCGACCAGACCCGCGTGGCCGCCTGGGTAGACCCCGGGGCCGAGCCCGACACGCTGATCGCGATCGCACGACAGCAGGATGTCCGGCTGGACTGCATCCTGCTGACCCATGGCCACCTCGATCATGTCGGGGCCGCCGCCGAGATGGCGCGCCGCTGCGATATCCCGATCCTGGGCCCTCAGGTTGAGGATGCCTTCTGGCTGGATCAGCTACCGATGCAGTGTCAGATGTTCGGGTTTCCCGAGCTGCCCGCACTGGTTCCGGATCGCTGGCTGCAAGATGGCGAACAACTGCCGCTGGGCAAGGTCACGCTCGAGGTGCTGCACTGCCCGGGACATACCCCGGGGCATGTCGCGTTCTTCGACCGCGAGAGTCGCCTCGCCCTGGTGGGCGATGTCCTATTCCATGGCGCCATCGGCCGCAGCGACTTCCCGCGCGGCAACGGGCCGCAACTAATCGAGTCCATCACCCGGCGCCTCTGGCCACTGGGCGACGATGTACGCTTTGTGCCCGGACACGGCCCGGAATCAACCTTCGGGGAAGAGCGCCGCAGCAATCCGTTTGTGGGTGATGCGGCCTTGGCCGCGGGTGGTCAGCCGGGCCGCGGACGTTATTATTGATGCGTTTAGCGGCGCTCAACGCATCCTGCGAGTAACCAGCCCCCAACGAAGAAGGCCGCCCTGTCGGCGGCCTTCCGCGTTCCTGCCGGATGCCAGGGAAACACTGTTCAATAGAGCGAATCAGCTGTTCGCTCGCAGCGACGCGATGCGCTGCTCGATCGGCGGATGGCTCATGAACAGCTTCTTCAGCCCCTGGGCCATGCCCCCGCGAATGCCGAAGGCCGCCATCTGATCGGGCATGTCCACCGGGCGCCCCGAAGCGCGCGCCAGCGACTCCAGTGCGCCGATCATCTTTTCGCGACCGGCGAGCTTCGCACCCGCCTCGTCGGCACGGAACTCGCGCTGACGCGAGAACCACATGACGATGATCGAGGCCAGGATCGCCAGGATGATCTCGGTCACGATGGTGGTGATCCAGAACGCCGGGCCATGACCGGACTCGTTCTTGAACACCACGCGGTCGACAAAGTGCCCGGCCACGCGCGCCAGGAAGATCACAAAGGTGTTCACCACCCCCTGGATCAGCGCCAGCGTGACCATGTCGCCATTGGCCACATGCCCGACCTCGTGACCCAGCACGGCCTCGACTTCGCCCTGGCTCATGTTCTGCATCAGCCCCGTGCTGACCGCGACCAGCGCATTGTTCTTGCTCATGCCGGTGGCAAAAGCGTTCGGGTCCGGCGAGTCATAGATGCCCACCTCCGGCATGCCGATCCCGGACTCACGGGCCTGGCGTTGCACCGTCTCCAGCAGCCACTGTTCGGTGGCATTGCGCGGCTTGTCGATCACGTGGACCTTCATCGTCTTCTTCGCCATCCACTTGGAGATGGCCAGCGAGATGAAGGATCCGCCAAAGCCGAATACCGCGGCAAAGATCAGCAGCGCATTGAGATCGAGGTTGACCCCCTCCTCGTCGAGGATGCGCTCCACACCCAGCAGGCGCAGGGTGATGCTGAGCACGATGATGATGGCGAAGTTCGTCGCCAGAAACAGCGCAATACGTTTCATGAAGCCTTCCTGTACCCCATCAGTCAAAATCGGTGGATGCGTATTAAATAGTTGCCACGCGCCGGAATTCAAGGCGCGCAGGCGGTATGTCATCGCCACTGGCGGGATACCGCGCCGCTTTAAGGACCACATTCCGACGCTGCGGTTCCCAGCCCCCAACCCTGCCGGGCCCCTCCCCCCAACGCCATTCTTCCCGCATACTGCCGTGCCATTCCTACGGTCCCGGCCAATGCCCTCCGCACCCTTGCCCGACAACGAGCAGGCCCGTCTGGAGGCAGTGCACCGCCTGCCCCTGGAACCCAGCGACCACGACCTGTTTAGCCCGCTGACGCGACTGGTCGCACGCCACTTCGACGTTCCCATGGCCACGGTCACGCTGGTCGACGAGAAATGTCAGTGCTTCATCGCGCCACAGGGTCCGCTCGGAGCCGGTACGGAGCGCAGCATCTCCTTCTGCGCCCATGGCCTGACCCGGCCGAACGAACTCCTGGTCGTCGAGGATGCTCGACAGGACGCAAGATTTTCCGACAACCCCTTGGTTCTCGGCGAGACGGATGTCCGCTTCTATGCCGGCATTCCCCTGGCACCGGAAGCCGGCCTGGCGGTCGGCAATCTGTGCATCATCGATACCCGGCCCCGCCGCCTGGATGAACAGGAGGTGACCGCACTGCGTGAATTCGGCGAGATCGCCACATCCCTGCTCCGCGAATACCTCGCACGCCGCGACCTGGGGCACAGCCGCAGCGCATTGGATGCCCAGGGCCAGCGGCTCGCCGCCGTACTCGAAACGGCCGCGGCCGGCATCATCCAGATCGACCACACCGGCCATATCGAGCAGTTCAATTCGGCGGCCGAACGACTGTTCGATTACCCTGCGGAGCAAGTCCTCGGACACAACGTATCCATGCTGATGCCGGCACGCTGGGCCCACGAGCACGACGACTACCTTCGCCACTACCGCGAAACGGGGCAGGCGCGGGTGATCGGCAGCGGGCGCGAGGTCGAAGGGCTGCGCCGCGATGGTTCCACCTTTCCGATGCAGCTCGCCGTCAGCGAGGTCCGAATCGAAGAGCAGCCCCACTACATCGGCATCGTGACCGACCTCACCGACCTGCACGAGAGCCAGCGCCGCGAACTGGCGGAGGCCGAACGGGCCAATCGTGCCAAGTCCGAGTTTCTCTCGAGCATGTCCCACGAGCTGCGCACCCCACTGAACTCCATCCTGGGGTTTTCCCAGCT
This sequence comes from Thioalkalivibrio sp. K90mix, assembly GCF_000025545.1. NCBI lineage: Bacteria > Pseudomonadati > Pseudomonadota > Gammaproteobacteria > Chromatiales > Ectothiorhodospiraceae > Thioalkalivibrio > Thioalkalivibrio sp. K90mix. Next base: position 565,247 of record NC_013889.1, on the reverse strand, counting down.
GATGCGGGCCGACCGGACCCATCCACTGCCCGAGCGCCAGCAGCGCCAGGTCGAGCACATCGAGCGCAGCGGGCAACACCTGCTGGCCCTGATCAACGACATCCTGGACCTGTCCCGCATCGAAGCAGGGCGAATGGCGATGTCACTGGAACCCACGGATCCCGCCATGACCCTCGCAGAGTGCCACGGCATGATCGAGGGCGAGGCCCGCGAACGGGGCATCCAACTGGATTTCCCACCCCCGGAACCCGCCCTGCCCGCCGTACAGGCTGACCACACGCGACTCAAGCAGGTACTGCTGAACCTGGTCAGCAATGCGATCAAGTACAACCGCGACAAGGGCATCGTGCGCGTCCGCGTAACCCCCATGCCCGAAGGCCGTATGGAGTTCCGTGTCCGGGACACCGGCCTGGGGATCCCCGAAGACCGGCGCGCCGAGCTGTTCCGACCCTTCAGCCGTCTCGGGCACGAGACCGGCGCCATCCAGGGATCAGGAATCGGGCTGGTCATCTCTCGGGAGCTGGTACGGCACATGGGGGGCGAACTCGAATACCAAAGCCGGGAAGGCGAAGGCACGGACTTCTTCTTCACCCTGCCCATGAGCTGTACCGCCGAGCGTCTAACGACCCAGGATCACGCAACCCGGTCGCTCGACGATGCACCGCAACCGAACCGGTGCCGGCGAGTCCTGTATGTCGAGGACAATCCAGCCAATGTCAGCCTGATGCAAGAGATCCTGGCGCTTCGCGACGGGATCGAACTCCAGACCGCGGGAAGCGCTGATGAGGGCCTGAGGCTCGCCCGGGAGACCCCCCCGGATCTGGTAATCATGGACATCCATCTGCCCGGGATGAGCGGGACCGCGGCCGCCCGCCTCCTGCGCGCGCGCCCGGAGACTCGGGAGGTCCCGATCATCGCCCTTAGCGCCGACGCCACGCGTGAGGCCATCGATGACGGGAACCAAAACCCAGATTTTGTGACTTACTTCACGAAGCCCTTGGATATTGCGCGGTTCCTCGCGGCCCTCGACCCCCTGCTCGAGCCTCCCGCGGATCGCACGGACGCCGATGATCACACCCGATGACAGCCCCCGCGATGCCCACATCCTGATCGTGGACGACAACCGAATGAACGTGGATCTGCTCGGGGCCATCCTCGAGGAGGCCGGGTTCCGGGATGTCGCCGCCGAAACCAGCGGGGAACGCGCGGTGGAGCGCTGGCGCGAAGAATCCTTCGACCTGCTGCTGCTGGACATCCGCATGCCCGGCATCGACGGCCACGAGGTAATGCGCCAACTCAACAGCGACCTGGCCGAAGGCGACTGGCTCCCAGTCATCATACTGACCGCACAAATCGACCCCCAGACCCGGGAACAGGCCCTGGCCGCCGGAGCGCTAGACTTCATTACCAAGCCGTTCAACGCCACCGAAGTGGTGCAGCGGATCGACAATCTGCTGCGGGTCCGGGCCCTGCACAACGCCGCTCACGGCCGCGCCGAAGACCTGTCGCGCAGCCTGGCCGACCGTGCACGCACCTTGCAACGTACCGAGCAAGACCTCGAACACCTGGCCCACCACGACCCGGCCACCGGCCTGCCGAACCGGCATTCACTGCTGCGTTTCATCGACGAGGCCATCGAGACCGGCAGCGCCCTGGACCTGGTCATGGTGCACGTCCGTGGCCATGAGGCAGTGGAACGCCTTGAGGGCTATGCCGCGGCCGACCTGATGCTGCGCGAGATCGGTCAACGGCTGCGCCTGGCCCTGGAAGACCAGACCCCGGGGCGAGTGCAGTGTGGCATCTGGGGCGGTTCCACATTGCTACTCGCCGTGGCCAGCCGCGAAAGCATCGCCACCAGCACCCTGCAGGACTGCATGGATGCCTCGCTGGCGCACCTGCGCCTGGGGCGCTACGAGATCGCCCCCAGCGCCTCTGCCGGACACGTCCGGGCCCCCGACCATGGCCGCAACGCCGAGGAACTGATCCGCCGGGTTTCACTGACTCTGGCCAAGGGCGAACGCCGCGGGAGCGAGTGGCTCAGCTTCGACCCCGTACTGGAGCAGGACGCACGCCGTCGCCATCAACTGGAATACGGTCTGACGGTCGCCCGCGAGCAAGATCAGCTCCACCTGCTCTATCAGCCCAAGATCGAGCTCGCCAGCGGCTGCCTGGTCGGCTTCGAGGCCCTGATGCGCTGGGAGCATCCGCGTCTTGGGCTTATCTCGCCGGGGGAATTCATCCCGCTGGCGGAAAACACTGGGCGTATCGCCGAACTGGGAGAATGGGCCCTGCACGAGGCGCTGGCCGCCGCCCGCCGCTGGCGCGAGGCCAGTGGCCACTGCCCACCGATCGCGGTCAATGTATCGACCCAGCAATTCGCCGCCCTGACCCGGTCCGGCAGATCGCTGGTGGATGCCGTGCAAAGCGCGCTGAAGGCCAGCGGCCTGAACGGCAACGCACTGGAGATCGAGATTACCGAGACCGCAGTGATGCACGACGTGGCCGCGACAGTGGAGGAACTTCGAGCCCTCAGGGCCCTCGGGGTATCGATCGCGATCGATGACTTCGGTACCGGCTATTCATCGCTCGCGTACCTGCGTCGCCTGCCGGCCACGACCATCAAGATCGACCGCAGCCTGATTGACGGCGTATCCGCAAACCCGAGCATGGACACCCTGGCCCGCGCCATCCTGTCGGTCAGCCGCGGTTTTGGCCTGACCACTGTCGCCGAGGGCATAGAGACCGAGGCCGACGCACGGCACCTGGCAGCCCTCGGGTGCCCGATTGGCCAGGGCTACCTCTACCACCGCCCGCTCCCCGAGACGGACGCAAGCGGTCTGCTGGCCCGCGTCTGCGCCTGACCCCCAGACGCCCCCTCGCGCTTGGCGCTTGACGGCCACGCTAGTCAATCAGTCGCTGCGCACCTCCAGTCGATTGGCGTTTTGGTAGCCGCGCGGCAGCTGCCGCCCGCGCCGTGCGCGCTCGCCCACGTACTCCGCCCACTCGGCCGGGACCAGTGCCTTGAAGCGCTTGCCGGCGTGCACGACCAGGGTGTCCTGCGGCCCCAGCACGGCCACGTCGAGCACCCGTTCGGAACCGTCCTTGAGGGCCGCGGACGGGATGCCGATCAGCTTGTTGCCCTTGCCGCGCGCCAGCTCCGGCAGCTCCGTCGCCGGGAACAGCAGCAGATAGCCACGCGTGGTGACGACCGCGATGTGGTCCTCGTGCGGGTTGCGCACCGGCGCCGGCTGCAGCACCGCCGCGCCGGCGGGAACGGTGAGCACGTTCTTGCCGGCCTTCTGCCGGCCCAGCAGGTCGCCCAGCTTCGCGACGAAGCCGTAGCCGTGATCCGTGCCCAGCAGCCAGCGGTCTTCCTCCGCCCCGGTGGCCATGCCGACAAAGCGCGCGCCCTCCGGCGGGTTCACGCGACCGGACAGCGGCTCGCCCTGCCCGCGCGCGGACGGCAGGGTATGCGCGGCGATCGTGTAGGTGCGACCGGTGGAGTCGATGAACGCGACCGGCTGGTTGCTGCGCCCGGTGACCGCGGCCTGGAAGGCATCCCCGGCCTTGTAGTTCAGGCCGCGGGCGTCCACGTCGTGGCCCTTGGCCGCGCGCGCCCAGCCCTTCTCCGACAGCACGACGGTCAGCGGCTCGGTGGGCACCAGTGCGGACTCGTCCAGCGCCTGCGCGGCGGCGCGCTGGACCAGCGGCGAGCGGCGTTCGTCGCCATAGTCCGCGGCGTCCTTTTCGATCTCGCGCCGGACCTGCGTGCGCAGACGGCGTTCGGACCCCAGAGTCTTCTCCAGCTGGTCGCGCTCCGTGGCCAGTTCGTCCTGCTCGCCGCGAATCTTCATCTCCTCGAGCTTGGCCAGGTGGCGCAGCTTCAGCTCCAGGATCGCCTCGGCCTGGATGTCGGACAGGCCAAAGCGGCTCATCAGCTCGGGCTTCGGCTGGTCGTACTCGCGGATGATCGCGATCACCTCGTCGATATTGAGATAGGCGATCAGCAGGCCTTCGAGCACATGCAGCCGCGCCTGCACCTTCTCCAGGCGCCACTGCAGGCGCCGGCGCACGGTCTCGATGCGAAACTCCAGCCACTCGCCCAGCAGGCCCGCCAGGTCGCGCACCTGCGGCCGCCCGTCGAGGCCGATCACGTTCATGTTCACGCGGTAGGTCTTTTCCAGATCCGTGGTCGCGAACAGGTGCGCCATCAGCGCCTCGACATCGACCCGGTTCGAGCGCGGGGTGATCACCAGGCGGGTCGGGTGCTCGTGGTCGGACTCGTCGCGCAGGTCCTCGACCATTGGCAGCTTCTTCGCGCGAATCTGGCTGGCGATCTGCTCCAGCAGCTTCGCCCCGGAGACCTGGTGCGGCAGCGCGGTGACCACGATGTCGTCGCCTTCGCGTTCATAGCGTGCCCGCGCGCGGATCGAGCCCTGGCCGGTCTCGTAGACCTTGCGCAGCTCGGCGGGCGGGGAAATGATCTCGGCCTCGGTGGGAAAGTCCGGCGCCGGCAGGTGCTCGCACAGCTCGGCGAGGGTCGCCTTCGGGTGCTCCAGCAGGTGCACGCAGGCCGCTGCCACCTCGCGCAGGTTGTGCGGCGGGATATCGGTGGCCATGCCGACGGCGATCCCGGAACCGCCGTTCAGCAACACGTTCGGCAGCCGGGCCGGCAGCACCTTCGGCTCATCCAGCGCGCCGTCGAAGTTCGGCACCCAGTCCACCGTGCCCTGCCCCAGCTCCGAGAGCAGCAGCTGCGCATAGCGCGAAAGGCGCGACTCGGTATAGCGCATCGCGGCGAAGGACTTGGGATCGTCCGGCGAGCCCCAGTTGCCCTGCCCGTCGACGAACGGGTAGCGATAGGAGAAGGGCTGCGCCATCAGGACCATCGCCTCGTAGCAAGCGCTGTCACCATGCGGATGGAACTTGCCGAGGACGTCCCCGACCGTGCGTGCGGACTTCTTGTACTTGGCCGTGGCCGAGAGCCCCAGCTCGCTCATCGCGTAGATGATGCGGCGCTGCACGGGCTTGAGACCGTCACCGATGTGAGGCAGCGCTCGGTCCAGGATCACGTACATGGAGTAGTCCAGGTACGCCTTCTCGGTGAAGTCCTTCAGCGGCAGCTGCTCGCCGCTGTTGGCAAACAGGCTTGGGGTCTCAATATCGGTCATCGGCTTCCTCTAACGAAGCACTGAATAAAGCCATCCTGGCTTTCTCAGCGCGCGCGGCGCTGCATCGTCTTGTATATCTTTGCACTGGCAAAGGGGTTTGCAGCTTGCTTCGGAATCAACCACCTACGGTAGTCGATGCCGACGGCACGTCCCTGTGCCGCAGGGAAACGCCGAACAATCAACGTTTCCCTAAGGGCGAATGGATCACCATGGCGGCCTTTTACCGCTCGCCCGGCCCGCGTACTGTAGCGATCACACCGCCACCATTCCATTCCCGGGGAGAATGCCGTGCTGGGTACCGGCTGGATTGCCAGTATCACTGCCGTCGCCGCCTTTGCACTGGCCGCCGCCAGTGTGATGCACGCGCTGCTCCAGCGCCGCGAGACCGGGACCGTAATCGCCTGGGTCGGGCTGATCGTGCTGCTGCCGGTGGGGGGCTCGATCCTGTACTGGATGTTCGGGGTCAACCGCATCCGCCGCCGCGCCCATGCCCTGCGCGAGGGCCATCTGCTGGTCGACCCCGCCGCGCGCGATGCCGACGGCCCCGGCATTCCGCCCCGCTGGAGTCGCCTGCTGGGCTGTGGCGACCGGCTCGCGCCGTTTCGCGCCAGCGCCGGCAATTCGGTCCGGCCGCTGACCGATGGTGACCAGGCCTACGCGGCGATGCTCGCGGCGATCGACTGCGCGTCCCACAGCATCACCCTGGCGACCTACATCTTTGACTACGACGTGGTCGGACAGCGCTTCGTGCGCCACCTGAAGGCCGCCCGCGACCGCGGCGTCGAGGTCCGTGTCCTGATCGACGGCATCGGCGCCCGCTACAGCCGCCGCAACACACTGCGCTTCCTCAAGCGCGTCGGCATCCCGGCCGCCGCCTTCATGCCCGTCCATCACCTGCCGCGTACGCTTGCGGCGTTCAATCTGCGCAATCACCGCAAAATGCTGCTGGTGGATGGCGAGCACGGCTTTACCGGGGGCATGAATATCCGCCGCGGGCACAGCGCGAGCAACCCGGGACCGCACCCGATTCAGGACCTGCACTTCGAGGTCCGCGGTCCGATCTGCCTGCAGTTGCAGCGGGTGTTCGCGGAAGACTGGCAGTTCAGCACGCATGAGGCACTGGAAGGCCCGCCTTGGTTCCCGGAGGAGGCTCGCCTGATTGGCACCCAGTTGTGCCGCGCGCTACCAGACGGCCCTGATGAAGACTTCGAGGTGCTCAAGTTCACCCTGTTGGCCGCGATCGCGGAGGCGCGCGAGCACGTTACCGTGGTCACGCCCTATTTCCTGCCTGACCTGGAATTGCTGGGGGCGCTGAAGGCCGCGGCCCTGCGCGGCATCGAGGTTGATCTGCTGCTGCCGGAACGCAACAACCTGCGCCTGGTCGAGTGGGCCGCCCGTCCGCTGCACGGCGAACTCCTCACCCGGGGCTGCCGCATCTGGCTGACGCCGCCCCCGTTCAACCATTCCAAGCTGATGCTCGTCGACAGGGAATGGGCCCTGGTGGGATCGGCCAACTGGGACCCACGCAGCCTGCGCCTCAACTTCGAGTGCAACCTGGAATGTGTGGACCGCGACCTGGGGCAACAGCTGGCCGACTGGGCCGAGGATCTGCGCTCGCGTTCCCACCCGCTGAGCCTGGAAGATGTCCACGCGCGCACCCTCCCCGCCCGCCTGCGCGACGGCGCCGCCCGCCTGCTGACCCCGTACCTGTAGGCACCCGGCGGCGCGCAACCCACTCACGGTTGTGCTTAACTTGTCGTTAAGGAGAGGGATTTCCGTCGTACCAGGGGGATCGGCCATGAGTGGTCCATTGATCGCAGCGCTGTACCTGCTCGCCGGGCTGTGTCTGTACGCCTCGGCCAGCCACCTCCTGCATGCCAGCCACAGCGTACGCCGTGTGGAGCATCTGTTGTTCGCTGCAATGTGCCTGCTGTTGGCGGGCTCCGCGATCAGCATTGCCCTGTCCTACCAGGCGACCTCGATCGAGGCCTATACCGGCCCGATGAAGGCGTATTACGGCCTGATCGCGGCCCTGTACGTCCTGTTCGCGGCCTTTATAGCCCGTTACACGGAGACCCCCGCTCGGGTCCTGCTCTCGGTACTGGGGATATTGATGGTCGTGGTCTGGGTCGCCAATGCGCGCCAGCCCCATGGCCTGCAGTGGACCGAGATCGCGGAGCTGGGAAGCGTGGCACTCCCCTGGGGCGAGACGGTCACGCGCGCCGTGGGGTCCCCGAGCCCCTGGTTCCTGCTGGGCCTGGCCGGACTGCTCCTGGTGTTCGGGTTCTCCCTGTGGGCGTTGGTGAGCCACTGGCGCCGCGAGGGTGGACACCTCCCGCTGATCCTGATCGGCGCGCTCCTCCTGTTCCTGCTGGCGACCATCCAGGGCGTTCTGGTCCGCCTCGGGATCATCGATTCCATACCGCTCTCGGTCTTCGGCTATCTCGGCATGATTCTGGTGATGAGCCTGGTCCTGCACCGGGAGACTCAGGAACGGGTGCGCGAGTCGGAACACCGCTTCCGCGATCTGGTTCACCAGGCCCCGATGGCGATCGAGGTACTGACCCCGGACGGCGGGGTACGCCAGGTCAACACCGCCTGGGAAACCATGCACGGCCACGCAGGTGTCAAGGGCATGAATGTCCTCCACCACCCCGATCCCATCGATGGCCATGTGACCGAGGACATTCGCGCAGCCGCCAGGGGTGCCCGGCGTTCCATCGCGCCATTTGCGTGCCATGCGGTTGCCGATCCCGCGAAGGCGCCTGCGGGAAGTCGCTGGGTCAAGGGATACGTCTATCCTCTCAAGAATCACCGGGGCGAGGTGCGGGACATCATCGTCATGCAGGAAGACATCACACTCGCGCGGCGCGGCGAAGATGCCTTGCGGGTAATCGCCCAGGGATTCCGCGCCGACAACCGCCAAAGTTTCTTCCAGAACCTGGTATTGCGGCTGCGCGAGGTCTTTCGTGCCGACTACGCGCTGGCGGGCATCAACGTCCCGGACCTGCCCGGTCACGTCGAGACCGCCGCCCTTTGCCGCGACGGCGAACTGGTGGGCAACATCCGCTATGCCCTGGCCAGCACCCCCTGCGACGAGGTGCTCTCGCAGGGCTTGTGCGTGTATCCGGACCGCGTGCAGGAGCTGTTTCCGCGCGACGAAATGCTCGTCGAAATGGGTGCGCGCAGCTATCTGGGCGCCCCGATGATTGACAGCCAGGGGCGCGAGCTGGGGCATATCGCCATCGTCAACCGCTACCCGCTGGACGAGACCGAACAGGCGGCCGGCATCCTCGAGATCTTTGCCGACCGTGCCGCCGCCGAACTCGAGCGGCTGGAAGGTGAAGAACATATCCGCCGACTCGCCTACCACGATCCGCTGACCGGCCTGGCCAACCGCACCCAACTGCATGACGCACTGACACAGGACCTCGATCTGGCCCACCACGGAGGCCAGCACGGCGGGCTGATCCTGATCGACCTGGATCATTTCAAGACCATCAACGATGCCCTTGGACATGCGGTCGGCGACACTGTGCTGGCGGCGGTGGCCGACCGCCTGCGCCAGCACGCACCCGAGCAAGCACTGGTGGTGCGCCTGGGCGGGGACGAATTCGCCACCCTGATCCATCCCCGGCGCGCATCGCGTCAGGCGATCGAGGCGACGGTCAACGACGCGGCCCACCGGCTGCTGGATGCCTTGCAGCACCCGATCGTACTGGGGGAGCGCACCTTCAGTGTTGGCGCCAGTCTGGGCTGCGTGCTGTTCCCGGACGCGGGTCAGACCTCGTCGGATGCCCTGCGCCATGCCGACATCGCCCTGTATCAGGCGAAACGGGCCGGACGCGGCGGGGTGCAGTTCTACCGCCATGCGCTGCAGGACGAGGCACGCGCCCGGTTGCAGATCGAGGAGGGGCTGCGCCAGGCCCTGGTGAATCGCGAGATGCGCCTGAGTTACCAGCCGCAATTCGATGCCCAGGAGAACATGATCGGTGCCGAAGCGCTACTGCGCTGGACACACCCCGAGCTGGGCCCGGTCGGGCCGGCGCTGTTCATCCCGATCGCCGAGGAAACCGGGCTCATCCACCCCATCGGCACCTGGGTGGTCGAGCATGTACTGGAGAATCTGCAGGACTGGCACGCGCGAGGTCTGCCGCTTCCGCCCCGCGTGGCCATCAATATCTCGCCCTGGCAGCTGGCCCGCCCTGATTTCGTCGCACAGCTCCGGGAACGCGTGCAGGCCGCCGGCCTGGAAGCCGGCCAGATTACGCTCGAAGTCACCGAGTCGGGTCTGCTGCGCGACCTGTCCGACGCCATTGGCAAGCTGCGGGCCCTGCGCGAGTTCGGCGTCCAGGTGGCGCTGGACGATTTCGGCACGGGATATTCGTCGCTGGCCTACCTGCGCGATCTGCCACTGGACGAACTCAAGATCGACAAGTCGTTCATTGATGAACTCGTGGACAAGGGCGAGCAGATGCTCATCGAGAACATCCTCGATATCGGCCACAACATGGGCCTGCGCGTCGTCGCCGAGGGTGTGGCCAAGCCGGCCCAGCGCCAGCAGCTCCTGGCACTGGGTTGCACGCATTTCCAGGGGTTTCTCTACGGCCAGCCGATCGCGGAAGACGAGTTCCCGGCCTGGCTGGAACGAAACGCCACCCCGGCAGTGCAACGCCAGAGCTGACCCAGAGCGGACTACGGGCCTTCCAGACCAAGGCCGCAGCCCAGCGGCCCGCGCCGCCGATGTCGTGTGTGCGACCGACTGGCGCGGCTGGCATCGACCTGCTCGTACAGCACGATCCCGCCGCCCCCGGCCTCCTTGGCCGCATACATCGCACGATCCGCCTGCAGCATCAGTCCCTCCGCATCGGCACTGTCATGCGGGTACAGGGCCGCCCCCATGCTCAAGCCCACCTGCACGGCCTCGCGATTGACCTCGATGGGCTCGGCAAAGCGTTCGATCAGCTTCAGACCGACCCCGAGCAGGGCATCCGGGTCGTCCATGTTCTCCAGCAGGATCACAAACTCGTCGCCCCCCATACGGGCCACCACATCGCACTCGCGCACCCCTTCGCGCAGCCGCCCGGCCACCGTCACCAGCACGACGTCCCCCGCATCGTGGCCCAGGCGATCATTGATGGGCTTGAAGCCGTCGAGGTCACAGACCACCAGGGCCAGCCCCCTTTCGTGGCGCTGGGCACGGCGCAGGGCCTGGCGCAGATGCTCCTGGAAGAGGCTGCGATTGGCCAGACCGGTCAGGGAATCGTGGTGAGCCTGGTGCCAGAGCCGCTCCTCCGAGGCCTTCTCCAGGGTGATGTCCCGCACCATGCCCAGGACCTGCAACGGCCGACCGGCATCGTCACGGGCGATCTCGCCCTCCACACGCACGTGACGCACCCCGCCATCCGGACGCACGACCCGGTGATCGACACGATAGACCGCCTCGCTGGCCAGCGCCTGATTGATGGTGCGGCGCACACGGGTCCGGTCATCCGGATGCACCGCATGGATGTAGGACTCGAAGCCCGCCTCGTCCACCCTGGGGTCCAGCCCGAACAGCTCGAACACATGGGCGGACCAGTTCAGCTGACCATTGCGGATATCCCAGTCCCAGAATCCCGCGCCGGCGCTGCGCTGCGCCTCTTCCAGGCGCGCCGTGGTCTCTTCCAGTGCTGCCGTGCGCCGGGCCACCGCGGCCTCCAGCCCGCCCTGGGTTTCGCGCAGTCGGGCCTCCACCCGCATGCGCTCGCGCAACTCGTCCTGCAGCGCCTGATGGTTGCGCCGCAGGCGATAACGGACCCAGGCCGCGAGCAGGATAATCAGTACCGCCGCCAGCGCGGTCGCCCCAAGCATCCACTGCTGGCTTTGTTCATGGCGTTGCGCCATGGCCTCGATGGCCCGTGCATTATCGCGGTGGAAGGCCTCCAGGATGCGCTCCATCTGACCCAGAACCTCCTCCTGGATCGGCATCAGATCAGCGTACAGCATCCCCAGGGCCTCATTGCGGTCCCCGACCAGGGCAATGTCGACAATATCTTCCAGCAGCGGGGCGCCGACCGAGGTCAACTCCCGCAACTCCTGCATACGTTGACGGTCCGCAGGCCGTTCGGCCTGGGACTCGGCGGCCGTCAGTGTCTCGACAAAGCGGGGTGCCAGCTCGCGAAACTCGCGGTAGTAGCGCTCCTGCAGCGCGGTATCCTCCGCACTGACCACCAGCGAGGCACGCAGCACCCGCTCGCGCACCAGGCTGCGCATGCGATGGACATGATCCACTTTCTGGATGTGTTCTTCGGTGAGGGTCTGGATGTCCTGTTGCAGGTGCTGCACCCGCCACCAGCTGAACACCGCGATCGCCGCGACCAGCAACAGCACCAGCGCAAAGACGCTGGTGATTCCCGGGACACGCAGGCGATCGACGGACACGGTCAGCGCACCGGTCTTCCGGGCGCCAGGCCATGCGCCCGCACGATTACCGGGTCATCACCGACTGCCAGGCAGGGCTGAGTCCGATCCTTGACGTGCATGTTATCTCCCTGTGTGATCGTGGGGGAACACGACCACACGCGAGAGTGCCCCGGGATGGCGCCAAACTCAAGGGGTAACGGGACACCGGGCGATGTGCCAGAGGCCGGTGCGGAACTGGCCCGGGCCTACGCCGCCACGCACTACCGGATTGAGCCCCCGGGGCAGGCGTTCGTCCTGCGCATCGGTGAACGCGACCCTGGCCTTGAGGCCTGCCTGCAGGCACAGAGCTGGCGACAGGCCAGCCTGCTGACCGCCTGGAATCCGCGCAGTCGTATCGTGCCAGAGCAGGAGAACCGCGAGCGTCACGCCCGCATCAAATACGAGCTGGAGCAGGCCGGCTGGGCCTGCTGGCCCACAATCCACCGGGACCCGACCGGCCACTGGCCCGACGAACCCGGCTATTGCGTGCTCGGAATGGGCGAAGCGGACCTGGATCCCTGGCTGATCGCGTTCGGCCAGAATGCAGCCGTCCTGATCCAGCCACCCTCAGCCCCTCGCCTGATCTGGCACCCAGAAAGCAGACGACCGGTGTCTCCCTAGAAGGGCAGACGGCCCCCGGTGGCCACCACGATCACGACCAGGCCCAGCAAGGTGTTGATGCCCACCAGCACCCGGATCTGGGACAGCCGGCGCAGGCCCTCGTCGGTGTCATTCGCGGCGATCGCCTGACGCATGCGGCGATACGGGGCAAAGAACACATGGGCGAAGATCGCCATCATCACCAGCCCGAGAAGCAGCATCACATGCACCGAGGGATGCACATTGCCCATCCCGCCGAAGAAGCCAAAGATCATCCACAGTCCGCTCGCCAGCAAGAGGATTACGGACGCCCAGACCCAGGGGAAAAAGCGCGCGAACACGCCCTCCCACAACTTGAGGCGCGCTGCGCCGTCCAGCTGCTGTCCGGCCACCGGCCGCAGGAACATGTAGGCGAAGAACATCCCCCCCACCCACACTACAACTGCCAGTAGATGCAGCAGGTTTGCCAACGCGTAGCCGGTCATCGCGAACTCCTTTTTTTCGTCATCAGGGATCCTGGCGGTGCAGTGTAGCGGTCTCGACGGAGCACTGGCGAACCAAACCGCCAACCGCTCCGGATCAAAGGGCTCATCCACCCACGCCATCTTGACACCCCGCCCGCCCGTCACCAATCATCGGGCCATGGTGTTCGAAATCGCCCAGCAGACTCTGGCACTGGCCCTGACGGCGGCTCCCTGGCTGCTTCTGGGGCTGGCCGCGGCCGGACTGGTCAAGGCGTTCCTGCCAGAGGCGGCGTTGCAGCGCTGGCTGGGCGGGCCGGGCCTGGCGCCCACCGTGCGCGCCGCTATTGCGGGGGCACCACTGCCCCTTTGCTCCTGCGGGGCGATCCCGACGGCCCTGGCGCTGCACCGTGGCGGAGCGGGGCGCGGCCCGACCACGGCGTTCCTGATCGGCACCCCGGGCGTCGGCGTCGACTCGGTCGCGATCAGCTATGCCCTGCTCGGCCCGCTGATGGCCGTCGCCCGCGTCGCCGGCGCCCTGGTAACGGCCATCACCACCGGCCTGCTGGTTGGGCGAACCCGCGCATCCCGGACCAGTGCAGGCAGCGCGCAAGGGGCGGGGAGTGGCTGCGGGAGTTCTGCCTGCTGCGACACCCCTGCCACAGTGCCGCCCGCACCCCCGGGCCCATGGACCCGCCTGCTGGAGGGCCAGCGCTACGCGTTCGGCGACGTGCTGGACGATATCCGCCTGTGGCTGGTGGCCGGCCTGGTCGTCGCCGGGGCGCTGCTGACCCTGGTGCCACCGGCTGCACTGGCAGCGTACGGCAGTGGCCTGCCGGCGATGCTGCTGCTCGCCGTGATCGGCATCCCGATGTATCTGTGCGCGACCGCAGCCACACCCATCGCGGTCGCCCTGCTGGCGGCCGGCGTCTCACCCGGTGCCGTGCTGGTGTTCCTGCTGGCCGCCCCGATCACCAGCCTCGCGACGCTGGGGGTGTTCCGGCGGGAACTGGGCAATGCGGCGGTGAGTCTTTATCTAATAGGCATTGGCGCCAGCACCGTCGCGCTCGGACTGACACTGGATGCCGGCCTGGGCTTGAGCGGACTGAGCCCCGCGATCACCCCGGGCCAGGCCACCGAATGGATGCCGCCCGCCGTCGAATGGGTCGCACTGGCCGTGCTGGTGGTGCTCGCCCTGCATCCGCTACGCTGGTTGAACGCTGGCCGCACTTAAGGAACCGTGATGTCCAACCGCTCGATCGGACTCGATGACCATCTTCAGGCCTATGTACTGGATCGCTCGCTGCGCGAGTCCAGCCTGCTTGCGGAGTTGCGCGCCGAGACCGCGGGGCTGCCGGAGCACAACATGCAGATCGCTCCCGAACAGGGGCAGTTCATGGCGCTGCTGGCGCGCCTGGTCGGGGCCCGGCGCTACCTGGAAGTGGGCACCTTTACCGGCTACAGCGCGCTGGCCGTGGGGCAGGCCCTCCCCGACGACGGCGAGGTGGTCTGCCTGGACCACAGCGAGGCCTGGACCGCGATCGCCAGACGCTACTGGGACCGGGCCGGTCTGGCTGCGCGCATGGACCTGCGTCTGGGTGATGCACGCGCCAGCCTGCGCCAACTGGAGGACGAAGGACAGAGCGGCCGTTTCGATCTTGCGTTCATCGACGCCGACAAGACCGGTTACCCGGAATACTTCGAGACCTGCCTGCGACTGGTACGCCCGGGCGGACTGATCATGGTGGACAACACGCTCTGGCATGGCCGGGTGGCGGACCGGCACTGCGACGACGAGGACACCCGGGCCATCCGCGACTTCAACCAGGCGCTGCATCGCGACGAGCGCATCGACCTCTCGCTGGTACCCATCGGCGACGGCCTGTCCCTGGCCCGGCGCCGCTGATCCTCCGGCTGGCGAAGCGTTCGAGGGTCAGCGACAAAGCCCGTCGCCAGACAGCCCCCGGCGACAGATCACACGCCGTTCCAGCCCGGTCACCACCCAGCCATCATCGCGTTCACGAAGTGTCAGCCGGTATTCGTAATCGCGGACGGCATCGTCGCGCAGGTTCTTGACGAAGACCTCGGCCCGCTCGCGGCGCTGGTGGTGGATCTCCAGACTGGAGTAGTCCGTACCCAGGCCCTCGCGCCACCCGCTGGCATCCACCCAGTCCATCACCGCGACGCCCGGCGTGCCGGCCGGCTCGAGTTGCGGGATTTCGAGCGCCTTGCGCTCGGTCGGCTGCGGCTGGAATACGTCCGTCGCGCGCTTCTGCTCCGAGGGGAATGGCGCGCACCCCGCCAGCAGCCCGCCCAGCAGAAGCGCCCCGATTAATCGTGTGTCTCTCATGGCTGGTACCCCACGCGTGTCTCGCGTCGCAAATCCGTCATCCACTGCAACAAATTGCACTGGTCGAGCGTCATATCATCACATGACCACAAGCCCATTCCCACGGGGGATACGATGATGGACCATATCCGCACGACAGGACTCGCCCTGGTGGCCGCGGCCGCGCTCGCACTGAGTGCACCGCTCGTGCTGGCCGAGGAGCAGGCCGCCGAGGACGAGACCGCAACCGAGATGGAAGAACTGCGCGAAGACTGGGCGCAGACCCGCGAGGAGATTCAGGCCGACGCCGAACGCGACCGCGAGGCGACCCGTTCGCGCACCCGTGAAACCCTGGATACAATGGACCAGCAGCTCACCACCCTGCGCGAGCGCACGCGCGAGGGCTGGGACGACCTGAGCGATGCCACCCGCGAGCGCCGCGAACGGGCCTTTGATGCCCTGGTACGCGAACGTGACAACCTGGCCGAATGGTCCGCCGAGACCCGTGAGCGCTCCTCCGGTGCCTGGCAGGGTGTACGTGAAGGCGCCCGCGATGCCTGGGGCGGCGTGCGCGACGGCTCCCGCAAGGCTTGGGGCTCGGTTCGCGATGCCGTCCGCGGGGACCGCCCACCGGCCGAGCAAGGCGAACCGGGTACGCAGGAAAATCCGGCAGACCCGGACGATCCGGCCGTGCAGACGGATTGAACCGACAGACGGACTGAAATGGTATTCGTCGCAATGGGGGTTGAATGAAGCCAAACCGACACGGACGCCGGTCCGTCATGTTCCTTCCGGCCCTGGCCGCGCTGCTCGCCAGCTCGGCCCTGATCGGCTGCGACGGTCTGCCAGGCCTGGACGCCACCCCAGAACACCACCAGCGCGACTGGGACGACGAAACCCTGCAATACGGCGAACGGATGTACATGCAGCATTGTGCGGTATGCCACGGCGAGAATCGCGAGGGCGCGGAGAACTGGCGCCAGCGCGACGCGGACGGCTACATGCCGCCCCCACCCCTGGATGGCAGCGCCCACACCTGGCACCACCCCTACTGGCAGCTCAAGGACATGATCCGCTACGGCGCCGAAGCCCGCGGCGGGGCCATGCCCAGCTTCGAGGACACCCTGTCCTACGACGACGTGGAGGCGATCATCGCCTTCATCCAGGCGCAGTGGCCGGACGAGATCTTCGAGGCATGGATCCGCTACGACCAGAACCACCCGACTCAGGAGGCCTGGGAGGAAGAGATGGGCGAGCCCTGGGTCACTCACGCATCCGATCCGCGCACCCCTTCCACCGGGCGCGAGCATCATTAACCAGCGCTCAACCGGACCGCGCACTCCCTGCACCGCCCCGCGGGAATTGCGCTCAGGCGGGAATAGCTGCGAGTGTCGCGGCGTCTGCCGAGATAACTAGCCGCAAACGGGTTATGATCCGCCGCGTTCACACCCAGGGTATGGAAGACCGGGGAAGCCCATGCATGACGCAGCCAGTGGTCGCCGCGAACACGGAAACCACCCATGAATCGCCGCCGTAGCGACGCCCTCCCGGACGAGGAGCGCGCGCGCCTGGAGGGCCTGATTTACGAGGAACGCGAGGCCCGACAACGTGCCGAATCCCTGGCCGAGACCCGCCTGCAGGACCTCTACGCGAAGCAGCAGCAGATCGAACTGCTCAACACGATCGCCTCCGCGGCCAACCAGTCCGACTCCATCGCTGAGGTTCTGCGCACAGCCCTGAACGCGATCGGGGAGTTCCTCGACTGGCCAGTCGGCCACGCCTACCTCGCGCGCAAGACGTCCAGCAGCGACCTGGAACTGGGTCCCACGGGCATCTGGCACCTGCGGACCCTCGACCCCGTCGAGGCGTTCCGCGAATCCACGGAGGACACGGTCTTCCGGTCCGGCCAGGGCCTGCCCGGACGCGTCCTCGAACAGCGTGCCCCGGTGTGGGTCGAGCATCTGGATCAGGACCTCAATTTCCCCCGGCGCGCGGCGGCAGCCACGAGCGGCCTGTGTTCGGGCTTTGCCTTCCCGGTCATGGTCGGCCAGGAGGTGGCCTGCGTGCTGGAGTTCTTCACCGCCGAGACCACGCCCGAGCAGCCGGAGGTCCTGGCCCTGCTGGCGCAGGCCGGTGTGCAACTGGGGCGCGTGGTCGAGCGCAACCGCCACGCCGAACGGCTGATCCACCACGCCTCCCATGATCCGCTGACGGGCCTGCCGAACCGACGGCTCTTTCATGACCGTCTGGAGCACGCGATCGCGCGCTATGCGCGCGAGCCGGAGTCGCTGTTCGCCGTACTGTTCGTCGACCTCGACCGCTTCAAGCTCGTCAACGACAGCCTCGGCCATACGGCGGGCGACGAGTTGCTGGCCCAGGTCGGCAAGCGCCTGCTGACCGCCCTGCGCCAGAACGACACCGTCTCGCGGCCTGGGGGCAACCAGAACACAAGACCGGACGACACGCTGGCCCGTCTGGGCGGTGACGAGTTCACCATACTGCTGGAGGGCCTGCACGAGCCGGTGGACGCACTGCGCGTCGCCGAGCGCCTGCAGGCCATCCTGCACCAACCCTTCTCGATCGCCGGCCAGACCGTCTATGTAACGGTCAGCATCGGCATCGCCACGCGCCCCTATGGCCAGGCCTGCCCGGTGGTCAGCCCCGATCAGGACGGTCCGACCTGCGCGGAGGACCTGATGCGCGAGGCGGACATGGCGATGTATCGCGCCAAGTCGCTCGGCAAGGCCCGCTGCGAGTTCTGCGACCCGGGCATGCAGTCGCAGGCACTCGAGAGCCTGCGACTGGAAACCAGCCTGCGCGAATCGGTCGAGCGCAATGCCTTTGTCGTGCACTACCAGCCGATCATGTCACTGGCAGACAACCGCATTACCGGGTTCGAGGCCCTGGTACGCTGGGAGCGAGAGGGCGAGCTCCTGCCCCCGGACCGGTTCATCCCGATCGCGGAGGATGCCGGGCTGGTCCACCTGATCGACATGCAGGTGCTGTACACGGCGTGCTCCCAGCTACAAGCCTGGAATGCACAACGCAGCGGCCCGCCGCTGACAATCAGCACCAACCTCTCCGCACGGCAGCTCACCCGCCCCGAGCTGGTGGACGAGGTCGCCACAATCCTGTGCGGCACCGACACCCCGCCGGAGCAGCTGCGCCTGGAAATCACCGAGACCGCGACTCTGGGCAACCTCGACGAGCTGATCGCTACCCTGAAGGGCCTGAAGGCCCTGGGGGTCAGTCTGGCAATGGACGATTTCGGCACGGGCTACTCGTCGCTCAGCTATCTCCACCGCCTGCCGCTGGACATCCTGAAGATCGATCGCGCCTTCGTGGCCGGGCTGGATCGCGACGAATACAGCCAGCGCCTGGTGCAGACCGTGATCAACATGGCGCGCAACCTCGGGCTGGAGGCGGTGGCCGAGGGCGTCGAGAGCAATACCCATGCGGCCACCCTGCGCGCACTGGGGTGCACCCGCGCCCAGGGGTACTACTATTCCCGCCCGGTGCCCGCCGACCGGGCCGGCGACCTTCTGGCCGCCGACCAGCTCCCGCTGGTCACCGCCTGAGGTCACTGCCCGGACAGGAATGGGGAATGGAGCTACACCGCCGTCGGGGCAATCCCCCGACGGCGGGCCAGCACCTGTCGCACAACCAGTTTTTCCAGCTCCACGACCACGAACACCGCAAGGCCAAAGGCCAGGATGCGCAGCCAGTCGCCCAGGCCGATCGTGGTCGTCCCGAACAGGGTGTGCATCACCGGGGCATACGTGAACGCCAGCTGGAGCAGGATCAGGACACCGATTGCAATCCACATGCTGTGCGAGCGAAACAGCTCCAACCCCGGCAGCACCGGCTGGTGGATCAGGCGCAGGTTCAGCAGATAGAAGGCCTGCCCGGCCACCAGGGTGTTGATTGCGACGGTCCGCGCCAGCTCGTCGCTGACGCCGACGAACGTCTCCATGTAGACGAAATGCCCGAAGGTCCCGAGCCACAACAGGACCGCAACAAACGGGATGCGCCACAACAGGAACCCGGACAACAGCGGCTGATCCGGATCACGCGGTGGACGCTGCATGACCCCGGGCTCGGCACGCTCGAAGGCCAGGGCCATGGCCAGGGTCACCGAGGTCACCATATTGACCCACAGCACCTGCACCGGCGTCAGCGGCAGGGCCAGCCCCATCAGGATCGCCATCATGATGGTCAGCGACTGCCCGGCATTGGTCGGCAGCATGTGCAGGATGGCCTTGCGGATGTTGTCGTAGACGGTGCGCCCCTCCTCGACCGCATGGGCGATCGAGGCGAAATTGTCGTCCGCGAGCACCATCTCCGAGGCCTCCTTGGCGGCCTCCGTTCCCTTGCCGCCCATCGCGACCCCGACATCCGCGCGCTTCAGCGCCGGGGCATCATTCACCCCGTCCCCGGTCATGGCGACGATTCGGCCGCGGCCCTGCAGGGCCTGGACCAGGCGCAGCTTGTGCTCGGGCGATGTGCGTGCGAACACGTCGGTGTCCTCGGCCATCTGCGCCAGGCGGTCGTCGTCCACATCATCCAGCTCGTGCCCGGCGTGCGCCTCGGCATCGCGCCCCAGCCCCAGCTGCTCGCCAATGGCCCGCGCAGTCGCCAGATGATCGCCAGTGATCATCTTCACGCGAATGCCCGCCTCGCGGCACTCGGCCACGGCCTGAATGGCCTCTTCCCGCGGCGGGTCGATAATCCCGACCAGGGCGAGCAGAGCGAACCCGCCCTCTTCGACATGATCGAAGTTCAGTTCGCGCTGATCGGGCGGTACCTCGCGGCTCGCAATGGCCAGCACGCGCTGCCCACGAGCGGCGATGGTCTCCATCACCTGATGCCAGGCCTCACGGTCGAGGTCATCGGTACCCTCGCCCGTACGCACCTGATCGCACAGCTCCAGCACCCGCTCGGGGGCCCCCTTCAGGAAGATCCGTGCATGCCCGTCGTGATCATGGTGCAGGGTCGCCATATAGCGATGATCGGACTCGAAGGGGATCACATCGGTACGCGGCAAGCGCTCCGCCTCCAGGTGCGGGTCGAGCCCCGCCTTGCGCGCGGCCACCACCAGTGCCCCCTCGGTCGGGTCGCCCTCCATCACCCACTCGCCCTCGCGCTCGAATACCTGGGCGTCGTTGCACAGAAGGCCCGCACGCAGCACTTCCATTAGTGCCGGCTGCTCGTCGGCCTCCACCTCCTGCTGGTCCACGGAGAAATCGCCCTGCGGGGCATAGCCAACGCCGGAGACTCCGTATTCTTCGCCCGCCGTGCGCACGGTCTGCACCGTCATCTCGTTGCGGGTCAGCGTGCCGGTTTTGTCGGAGCAGATCGTCGAGACCGACCCCAGGGTCTCCACCGCCGGCAGGCGACGGATGATCGCGTTGCGTCGTGCCATCTTCTGCACGCCGATCGCCAGTGCGATCGTCATGATTGCCGGCAGGCCCTCGGGGATGGACGAGACTGCCAGACTGGCCGCCGCCAGGAACATCTCGTCCAGCGGATAACTGCGCACCCAGTAACCAAAGGCAAAGGTCGCGGCAGAGATCACAACGACAACGCCCGCCAGCCAGCGGCCGAACTGCTCCATCTGGCGGACCAGCGGCGTCTGCAGGCTCTCAACCTCTCCCAGCATCGAGGAGATGCGACCGATTTCGGTGTGTTCGCCGGTGGCCACCACCACGCCGTGCCCGCGCCCGAAGGCGACCAGCGTGCCGGAGAAGGCCATGCTGGTACGGTCCCCCAGATCCGCCTCGCGCTCGACGGCTTCGGGGGACTTGTCCACGGCGACCGACTCCCCGGTCAGCACCGCCTCCTCGACCCGCAGGTTCTTGACCTCGAGCAG
This sequence comes from Thioalkalivibrio sp. K90mix, assembly GCF_000025545.1. Classification (NCBI taxonomy): domain Bacteria; kingdom Pseudomonadati; phylum Pseudomonadota; class Gammaproteobacteria; order Chromatiales; family Ectothiorhodospiraceae; genus Thioalkalivibrio; species Thioalkalivibrio sp. K90mix. Next base: position 544,373 of record NC_013889.1, on the reverse strand, counting down.
GCGCAGGTCCGCCGGCACACGATCGCCCGCCTGCAGATAGACGATGTCGCCCGGAACCAGCTCTTCCGCAGGGACCTCGCGCCGGTGGCCATCGCGCAGGGCCAGCGCGCGGGGCGAGAGCATCTTGCGGATCGCGTCCAGTGCCTTCTCCGCCTTGCCTTCCTGGACGAAGCCGATCAGCGTGTTGATCAGCACCACGGCCAGGATCACGCCGGTGTCGACCCAGTGGCCGAGCAGGGCCGTACCGGCCGCGGCGGCCAGCAGGATATAGATCAGGATGTTGTGGAAGTGGCGAAAGAAACGCCGGATCAGGCCCGCCTGCTCCGGAGGGCGCAGCTGGTTCCTGCCGTACTGGTCCAGGCGCTCCCGGGCCACGTCAGCAGACAGCCCCTCGCGGCGACTGTCGCGCGCGCGCAGGGCGGAATCGGGATCAAGGGCGTGCCAGGCGATGGCCTCGTTCTTGGGGGCCTGCGCGTTTTGCGATTCGTCCATGCGGTACCGGTGCCGAGAGATGAACCCCCATCCTCGACCAAGACCCCGCGACCGGCAAGCCTCGACGGGCAGGTCGCGGGGCCTGATTCAGACCCGCCGTTCAGCCAGTAGCCGACTAGAAATGCACGCCCAGCTTGGCCATCACCCGCAGGTTGTCGACGTCCTCGCGACCGCGACCGCTACGAAAGCGATCGCTCTCCGTGAACTGATAGCGGGCCTCGACGCCCAGAAACATGTTGTTGTCCATCGTGTACTTCAGGCTGCCGCCGAACTGCGCCGCCCACAGGCCATTGGTGTCATCACCCAGTTCCGCACGTACATAGCCCAGCCCGGGACCAAACCCCAGCTCGAGGTTCGGAGCGGTCTCGAACATCCAGTGGGTGTTCAACTCGGTGCTGGTCATGCGCAGCGGGCTCTCGGAGTATCGAGAAACGCTCAGCTGATGGCGCAGGACACCGGTGCGCGGCTGGAGCAGCTGGCAATTCGCACCCAGTTCGATGCCATAGCCCCAGTCCGTCGAGGTCCCTGATGCATCCGGCGAGACCGAGCCGAGCATGACGGCGATACTGGGTTCCATGCCCACGCGTTCTTGCGCCTGGGCCGTTGTTCCGGCCAGCGCAAGAGTACCAGCGGCCAACATCGCAAGGGACGTACGTAGCTTGAACATGGGACACCTCCAATGAGTCATTGACAGGAACCGGAAGCCCCGCTGGCGCGTCGAGCCGCCACCGCCCGCAGGAACTTCAGCGCCTACTGATATTAGTGGATCGCCGGCCCCGTCGAAACCGGATCGGGCCACCAGGGAGCGGAATTTTTTCGCGGCCCGATGCATCGAAGGGTGCGGAGCGTGTCTTTGAACCGGGCCGAAGTTGCCCACCACGGGAACATCTGGATATTCCCTCGCTCTAAACATGCGATCCGTCCGGCATGCTTCAACCATGCCTTGGGTCAAGTTAAGCGCAAAAAATTCAAATGATCTACGGAGGTCACTCCATGTCCGATCAACCGAACGCGAACCGTCGAGCCTTTCTCCGCCGCGCCTCCATGGCGGTAGCGGCCGTCCCGCTCGCGAGCCTGACCACCTTCGGCGTTGCCTATGCCAAGCCCAAAGCCGAAGACGGCCACGCCCATGACTACGTGAACAACGCCTCCGACGCGTCCGACCACGACGCCTACGAAGACGGCGCCGTGTGCGAAAACTGCGCCTTCTGGGCGGGCGAAGAGGAAAACGGCTGGGGTGGCTGCCACCACCAGGCCTTCCAGGAAGTGCTGGTCAACGCTGAGGGCTGGTGCGATGCGCATGTCCGAGGCGGCTGATCGCCACACCGCCTGAGGGCACCTGTGAACACCGCCTCCGGGCGGTGTTCACGTTTGGGGGGCAGTCGATGGACGGCCGCGACTTGCGCACTGGGTCGCAAAAAGGTCAGGCTTGGGCCTAACAGGCCAGGCTTGGGCCTAAGTCGCTCAACTTTCCTTGCCAACTGGACGTTATCGGACGACGGCCTGCCCGTTAAAGGACTACCACGTGCCTTACTCCAGTCGCATACCAGCCTCACCTGCGCGCAAGGCCTCATCCTCCCAATCCGAGTTTCCATCTAGCTAGTGGGCCTGGAATCCACGCCACTGACGCTGCTGTACGCGCTCAACGGGCTCGCGTTCTTCACCCTCGGCATCGTGGCGCTGATGCTGCCGCGCCGCGAACGGTTTGTGCCTTTCGCCGCTCATGTCGGGTGGCTGGTGCCGTTCGGTCTGCTGCACGGGACCTATGGTTTCCTCAACGCGATCGGCCTGCATCACGAGTTGGGCGTACTCTCCGATCGCTGGTCCATGACGGCCTGGCTGGCGGTCTCCTATCTGCCCCTGCTGGAGTTCGGTCGACGCGCGCTGCTCGACATACGCCCCGGCCTGCACCTGCCGGCCTGGGGCGTGTACGGGAGTCTCGCCATCGGCCTGAGCGCGATACTCCTGGTCGCCGTTGAGCCGGCAACCGGGCTCGCCAATGGTGCCCGCTACCTGATCGGGTTCCCCGGCGCACTCCTCGCAGGGCTCGCATTCCTGCTGCACGTTCGTTCCCCGGGGGCACAGCCGGAGATGCAGCGACATATTCCGGCACTGGGGATCGCAGCCCTCGCGTTTCTGGCCTATGCCGCATTTCTGCCTTTCCCGGCGCGGGTCGATCTCGGCCTTCCCCCATGGCTTCCTACGCAGGGGGATTTCCTGGCCGCGACCGGGGTGCCGATCCAGACCCTGCGCACCGGAGCCGCGATGCTCTTCACCCTGGCGCTGATCAGCCTCGCGCGCACCATCGGCGCGCAGCACAGCGACGACTTGCTGCGGGTGCTGGAAACGGTCAACGGCTTTGTGTACCGCTGCCGCAACAACCCGCAGTGGGACGTGATCTTCGTCGACGGCGGGGTGCGCGAACTGACCGGCTACGAGGCCCGCGACTTTTATCGGGGTGACATCACCTTCGCCGCCTGGGTCCACCCGGACGATTCCGACTACACCTGGGAGGGCGTGCAGGAAGGGCTCAAACAGGACGGCCACTACCAGATCCAGTACCGGGCGGTAAACCGGGACGGCTCCGTGCGCTGGGTCTTCGAACGCGGGACCGGCGTGTACGACGCACATGGGCACCTCATCTATCTTCAGGGTCACGTGATCGACGCCCACGAGCTGGTCACCACCTCCCGCGAACTCGAACGCCGCAGCGAGGAGCTCGAGGCCTTTCGCAGCACGCTGGACCTGACGCTGGATGGCGTCTTCCTGTTTGACGTGGACAGCCTGCAGTTCATCTATGTCAACCAGGGCGCGATGGACCAGACCGGTCGTACTCGCAACGAATTGCTGCAGCTGCACCCGTACGACATCAAGCCGGAGTTCCCCGAGACCCGTTTTCGCAGCATGCTGGAGCCCCTGCGGCGAGGGGAGCGCGACCAGTTGCTGTTCGAGACCACGCACCAGCACGTCGACGGACACCTGATCCCGGTGCACATCTCGCTACAGCTGGTCGCCCCCCGGGGCGAGCGCCCGCGCTATGTCGCCATCGTGCACGACATCAGCCAGCGCAAGCGCAATGAAGAAGCCCTCCTGGAGGCGCTGGAGAGCCTGGAGACCTCGCGCGACGAGCAGGCACGGTTGCTGGAACTCACACGGCGCGAGCAGGGGCGCATGGCCTCGCTGCTCTCGGCCATGAGCATCGGCATCCTGTTCGAGGATCGCCAGGGGTCCATCGAGTACGTGAACCCCGCATTTCGCCGCATGTGGGCGATCGCCGACGAGGTCGATCTGGTCGGACAGCCCTCACGTGCCGTGCTGGAACATTCCACCCATCGCTTTGCCCGGCCCGACCATGCCTCGCGGCATGTACTGCACGTCCTCGACACCCACGAGATCAGCGAACGCTTCGAGGTGGACCTCTATGACGGCCGCATTCTCACGCAGCTGTCCTATCCGGTACACGATGCCGACGAGCGCTCCATTGGCCGACTGTGGCTGTACGAGGACGTCACCCACGAGCGCCAGACCGCCCAGCAGCTGGTCTATCTGGCCGAGCACGACCCGCTCACGGGCCTGTACAACCGCCATCGCTTCCAGCGCCAGCTGGAACAGGCGATCCACACCGCCCGTCGCCGCGGGACCCACCTGGCCCTGATCTATTTCGATCTCGACGAGTTCAAGACCATCAACGACACCTTCGGCCACCGCGCCGGAGACACCGTGCTGGTGCGCGCGGCAGGCGAGATCGCAAGCCTGGTGCGCGAAGAGGAGATCTTTGCCCGCCTGGGCGGCGACGAGTTCGCAATTCTGGTCGACCACGCAGCCGAACGGGAACCTGAAGGACTGGCCGAGCGGGTGGCACGCGCGATCTCCGCAATCCCGTTCCGCTTCCGCGGGCAAAATTACCGCCTGACCGCGAGCATCGGCATCGCCCGCTACCCCGAGCACGGAGACAACGTCGAAGACCTGGTGGCCCATGCCGATGCCGCGATGTACCAGGCCAAGGACTCGGGCAAGAACACCTGGGCGGTATTCGACGCCAGCCGCAACACCGCCGAACGCATGCTCGAGCGGATGAGCTGGAGCCAGCGCATCGGCAAGGCGCTGGAGGGCGGGCAGTTCGAGTTGCACTTCCAGGGGATCTACCACCTGGACAGCGGGGCGCTCAATCACATGGAGGCGCTGGTCCGCATGCGCGACCCGCTGGCACCCGGCGAGGTGGTGATGCCGGGACAATTCATCCCCGTGGCCGAGAAGACCGGGCAGATCGTCGATATCGACCGCTGGGTGATCCGCGAGAGCATCGCACACCTGGCCCGCCAGCCCGAGCTCCCGGGGATCGCGATCAACATCTCCGGGCGCAGTTTTGACGAACCCGGGCTGCCGCAATACATCACCAACGAGCTGAGCCAGCAGGGCGTCGACCCTCGGCGGCTCGTCATCGAACTGACCGAGACCGCGGCCGTCTCCGAGATGCAGGACGCCCAGCGCTTCATCGAGGCGTTGCAGCAGGCCGGCTGTCTTGTCTGCCTGGATGACTTTGGATCGGGCTTCTCCACTTTTGCCTACCTCAAGTACCTGGGCGTCCAGGTGCTCAAGATCGACGGCATGTTCGTGCGCGATCTGCCGAACAACCGCGACAACCAGGCGTTCATCCGCGCGATGGTCGACGTCGCCCGCGGGCTGGACAAGTGGACCGTGGCCGAGTGCGTGGAAGACGGCGACACCCTGGCGATGCTGGCCGACCTGGGGGTCGACATGGTCCAGGGTTACCATCTGAATCGCCCCTCGCCGGGTTTCCCGCCGGACCGGGCCCCGTAGGTGTGCAGCCCGCGGCGCCCCGCATCCTGCTGCTGTCCGCCTACCGTGCGGACAGCCATGCCGCCTGGGCCGACTGGCTGACCCGGCAGTTCTCCGAGTTCGACTGGGAGCGCCGGGAACTGCCAGGCCGCCACTTCCGCTGGCGCATTCGGGGCAACCCAATCTCCTGGCTCGAGACCCTCGGCGACGCCCACCCCGATGCCATCATGGCGACCTCGATGGTCGACCTCGCCACGCTGCGCGGCCTCCACCCGGCGCTCGCGCAAACGCCCGCGCTGTACTACTTCCACGAGAACCAGTTCGCCTACCCGACCCAGGCCGGCCAGAACCCCTCGGTGGATCCGCAGATGGTGCAGCTCTACGGCGCCCTGGCGGCCGACCGCATCGCGTTCAACTCGCGCTACAACCGCGATACCTTTCTCGATGGCGTCGACCGCCTGCTCGCACGCATGCCGGACCAGGTACCCCCGGGTGTGCGCACGACGCTCGCCGAGCGCGGCGAGATCCTGCCCGTACCCATCCAGGCCATCACGAGCACCGACCACACAGAACGTGATCCGAACCTGATCCTGTGGAACCACCGCTGGGAATACGACAAGGCACCGGACGACTTCGCCGAAGCCATGCTGCAACTGGCCCGCAAGGGGATCGATTTCCGACTGGCCTTGCTCGGCCCTCGGCCCGTCAGTCCCCCGGAGTCCCTCGCCCGACTGCGCGCAGACCTGGCGGACCGCATCGTTGTGGACACCAAGTGCTCGCGCGAGGAATACGAAGAGTGGCTGTGCCGGGCGGGGATCGTGGTCAGCACCGCACGCCACGAGTTTCAGGGCCTTTCGCTACTGGAGGCCGCCCGCGCGGGCGTACTGCCGCTGGTGCCCGATGCCCTGGTATACCCCGAGCAGTATCCGACCAGCTGCCGCTACGCCACCGGTGATACCGAGTCATTGGCCGCCCGCCTGGGCGCATGGCTGAGCGGTGAGCGACCGCCCGTCCCTGATATTGGCGACTGGCATGCCGGCCGACTGGAGCCACAATGGCGGCGTCAGATCGAAGACCTGCTGGAGACCCGGCGGGGCGTCGACTGAGGGAGACGCTGAACGGGGCCGCTCAGGGAAGGAAGTCACCGCGATCAAGGAAGTGCAGCGTTTCCCGGGCCACCGTGGCATCGAACAGCATCCCCGTATGCGAGACCGGCAGCGTCAGGTGACGCGTGACATCCGGACCGCGCGTCTCGTCGACGGCAACGAAGCCATCATGCGGGGGCGGCATCTGCGCGAACAGCGGCGCCGGCCCCAGCGGACGGCTGCCCGCGATCATCCCGATCTCGCGCCCGCGCAGGATTGGGCTGCCGCCCAGCAGACCGCGGTCCAGCGCCGCCCCCAGCCACCAGCGACCGAGCCGGTTGCGCGCCAGACGCGCGGCCACCCGGCTGCCCGCCAGCGGCGAACCCAGCATCACGATGCGCCCGGGGCGCTGGACCGGGGCCACGGTGAACAGATGGCGCACGATAATGCCGCCGAGGCTGTGGGCCACCAGGTGCACCAGGTCGCCGGGGACTTCCTCGACGAAGGCGGCCAGGGCGCGTGCCGCCTGTTCCGGGGTCTGGTGGCGCGAGGCGTAGTGGAAGCGATGGACCTCCAGCCCGCCCGCGCGCAGCCGGCGTTCCAGCAGCGCCAGCTCCAGGCCCGGCATATGCCAGCCATGGACCGTGACCACGCTGGCGCGCATGCCGGCCATGGTGAACGACCGGCCCGTTGCCTACCCGGCCTGTTGCGTAGCGCTGGCGCGCAGGCGGATGCCCAACTCGCGCAGCTGCTTCTCGCCCACCGGCGCCGGGGCATCGGTCAGCAGGCAGGCGGCCGTCTGGGTCTTGGGGAAGGCCATCACGTCGCGGATGGAGTGGGCGCCGCTCATCAGCATCACCAGGCGATCCAGACCAAAGGCCAGGCCACCATGCGGCGGCGCGCCGAATTCCAGCGCATCCAGCAGGAAGCCGAATTTCTCGCGTGCCTCGTCTTCGCCGATCCCTAGGGCCTCGAACGCGGCCTGCTGCATCTCCGGATTGTGGATACGGATGGAGCCGCCGCCCACCTCGGTGCCGTTGAGCACCATGTCGTAGGCGCGGGACAGGGCTTCGCGCGGGTTGGCGCGCAGCGCGTCCGGGCTGTCCACCGCCGGGGCGGTGAACGGGTGATGAAGGGCGTACAGGCGCTTGTCCCCGTCGTCGTACTCGAACATGGGGAAGTCGACCACCCACAGCGGCTGCCAGCCCGCCTCGACCAGCTCGAGGTCGTGGCCGAGCTTCACGCGCAGCGCACCGATCGCCTCGTTGACCACCGAGGCCTTGTCCGCGCCGAAGAAGATCAGGTCGCCGGCGGCGGCCGCGGTCTTCTCGAGGATCTGCCGGGTCACGTCCTCCGGCAGGAACTTCAGGATCGGCGACTGCAGCCCACCCTCGAGATCCGCCGGGTCGTTAACCTTGATGTAGGCCAGGCCCTTCGCGCCGTAGCGGCCGACGTACTCGGTGTAGACGTCGATCTCCTTGCGCGTGAGCTTCGCCCCGCCCGGCACGCGCAGCGCGGCCACGCGACCCTCGGGGTCGTTCGCCGGGCCGTTGAAGACCTTGAATTCCACCGCCTGCATCACCTCGGTCAGCTCGGTGAACTCCAGCGGGATGCGCAGATCGGGCTTGTCGGAGCCAAAGCGGGCCATCGCCTCGGCGTAGGCCATGCGCGGGAACGGATCCGGCAGCTCCACGCCCTGCACCTCGCGGAACAGGTGGCGGATCAGGCCCTCGGTCACGTCCATCACGTCGGCCTCGTCGACGAAGGCCATCTCCATGTCCAGCTGGGTGAACTCCGGCTGGCGGTCGGCGCGCAGGTCCTCGTCGCGGAAGCAGCGGGTGATCTGGTAGTAGCGGTCCATGCCGGACATCATCAGCAGCTGCTTGAACAGCTGCGGCGACTGCGGCAGGGCGAAGAAGCTGCCGGGATGCGTGCGGCTGGGCACCAGGTAGTCGCGCGCGCCCTCCGGCGTGGCCTTGGTCAGCATCGGGGTCTCGAGATCGAGGAACTCGCGCGTCTCGAGGAAGCGGCGCATGGCGGCCGTCACCTGCGCGCGCAGGCGCAGGCGCTGTTGCATCACCGGGCGACGCAGGTCCATGTAGCGATAGCGCAGGCGGGTGTCCTCGCCGACGTCCTCGTCGTCCAGCGGGAACGGCGGGGTCTTCGCGGCGTTCAGGACCTCCAGCTCCAGGCCCAGGATCTCCACCGCACCGGTGGTCAGATCGGGGTTCTCGGTGCCCTCGGGGCGCCGGCGAACGCGGCCGGTCATACGGATCACGTACTCGCTGCGCAGCTGTTCGGCACGCGCGAAGACCTCTTCACGGTCGGGGTCGAACACCACCTGGACCAGGCCCGCGTGGTCGCGCAGGTCGACGAAGATCACGCCACCGTGGTCACGCCGGCGGTTCACCCAGCCGCAAAGGGTCACCTCCGAGTCGAGTTCGTTCTCGGTGACACGTCCACACAGATGAGTTCGCATTACGCTGTTCCAGCCGAAGGGCACGCCCACGGAGGGCCTGCACGGTTAGTCGGGAAAACGGGGCAAACCTCGCGCCTGCGCCCGCGAAAAGGCCGGAAATCTTACGATTTGCCCTGCTCTCGCGCAACCGGAGCCGGCGCCTCGGTGGGGCTCGACAGCGGCGTGACCACGCCCATGGACATCACGAACTTGAGCCCGTCTTCCACCGTCATGTCGAGCTCGATCGCCTCCTCGCGCGGGACCAGCAGCACAAAGCCCGAGGTGGGGTTGGGCGTGGTGGGGACGAACACAGTGATCACGTCGCGCTCGGTGCGATCCTGCACCTCGCCGGCACCCGTGCCGGTCAGAAAACCCACAGACCACAGTCCCCGTCGCGGGTACTCGATCAACACCACCTTGCGAAAGGCCTGTCCGCCATCGGCCAGCACCGTCTCGGTGAGCTTCTTGACCGCCCCGTAGATCGAGCTCACCAGCGGGATGCGGTGCACGATGGACTCGCCCAGCGAGACCAGCTTGCGGCCGACGATATTGGCCACGATCACGCCGGTCACAAACACGACCACGATGGCGATCACGATCCCGGCACCAGGGATCGAAAAACCAAGCACGGCCTCCGGCCGCCAGGCCGGCGGCAGGAGGAGGATGGTGAAGTCCAGCAGGTCGACCAGCAGCTTGATGATGAAGCCAGTGACGATCAGCGGCAGCCAGACCAGCAGCCCTGCAATCAGGTAGCGGCGCAGGGAGACCAGCATCGATCAGGTGCCGGTCGCCGCCGCTTTGGGAGTCGCCTCGGACTTGCCGGAAGCCGCCGAATCGCTCTTGCCGGCCCCGCCGCCATCCTTCAGGTTGCGCTTGCCGTCCTTCTTGAAGTCGGTCTCGTACCAGCCGCCCCCCGCCAGGCGAAAGCCCGCGGCGGAGACCTGCTTGGTCAGGGCCTCGGCGCCACACTCGGGGCAGGTGGTGGCCGGCGGATCGGATATCTTCTGCAGGATCTCGGAGATCTCGCCACAATCCTTGCACTGATACTCGTAAATGGGCATGCGTGTATTCCTCAGGCTTCGCGTCCGCACAACGGCCGCAACAAAACGGTTCGAGGCGTATTATGCGGGCGTTTCACGCGAATAAAAGGCTTTCCCCGGCGACAATCCGTGTTTGCGCCGCGCGAGCGCAGCGCCGATCATTCGCCCCATACCCGAATGCACTGCCCGCAAGGACCCGTCATGGCCGAAAAGATCGTGATCATGCTGCTGAACCTGGACCTGGACCGCCCCGGCACGCTGGGGGCCCCGTTCTTCCAGGCCACCGTCGCCGCCGCGATGGATCTGGAAGTCGAGATGTACTTTGCCGCCGGCACGACCCGTCTGCTGCGCCAGGGGGTAGCGGAGAAGATCTACCCGGGCGAGGCGCGCGAGAAGTCGGTCTACAGCTTCATGCAGGATGCCCATGAGGCCGGTTGCCGCTTCTATGCCTGTGCGGGCGCGATGGACGAAAACGGCTTGACCCTGGACAACGCGATCCCCGAGCTGGACGGCATGCGCGGCGGGGGTGCCTTTATCGGCGAGGTCGTCGAGGACGACGTGGCCACACTGACCTACTGAGCCGGAATCGGTGAGCGAGTCCCAGCCCCGTGCCGTACTGATTACCGGCTGCTCCAGCGGCATCGGGCTGCACGCCGCGCGCGCGCTGCGCGCGCGCGGCTATCGCGTCTTCGCCACCGCCCGCCGCGGCGAGGATGTCTCGCGCCTGAAGAACGAGGGCTTCGAGGCCCTGCAGCTGGACCTGGACGACTCCGCCAGCATTCATAGCGCGGTCAACGAGATCCTGCATCGTACCGATGGCCACCTGTACGGCCTGTTCAACAACGGGGCCTACGGCCAGCCCGGCGCGGTCGAGGACCTGAACCGGGCCACCCTGCGCGCACAGCTGGAGACCAACGTGCTGGGCTGGCTGGAACTGACCAACGCCGTGCTGCCGGCGATGCGCCGCGCCGGCGAGGGCCGCATCATCCAGAACTCGTCGGTGCTCGGCTTCGCCGCGCTGCGCCTGCGCGGAGCCTACGTGACCTCCAAGTTCGCGATCGAGGGCCTGAGCGACACCCTGCGCCAGGAGCTGCACGGTACCGGCATCCATGTGGCGCTCGTCGAGCCCGGCCCGATCCGCAGCGCCTTCCGCGCCAACGCCCTGAAGGCCTTCCGCCGTCACATCCACCGCGAACACAGCCCCTGGGCCGAGACCTACCGCGCCGCCGAGGCCCGCATGGCCAACGCCGAGGCCGACGCGCCATTCACCCTCGGGCCGGAGGCGGTCACCCGCTGCGTGGTGCATGCCCTGGAGGCCCGCCGCCCGCGCGTGCGCTACCGCATCACCTTCCCGACCAAACTGTTCGCCTTCCTCGGGTGGCTGCTCCCGGCTCGGGCGATGGATGCCGTGCTGCGCGGTGTATCACGCGGGGAGAACCGCGGATGATGGCAGACTACCGCGCATGAATCTGATCTTTCTCGCGCTGATCGTGATCGCCGTGGCCACCGCCGCGATCCGCGAGATCCAGTCCACCGACCCCGACGAACAGCCGATGCAGGCTTTGTCCGAGGGCGCGATCGACGCGGCCGGCTCGGCGGTGGAGCTGGCGCTGGGGCTGGTCGGGGTGATGGCGCTGTTCCTCGGCCTGATGAAGATCGCCGAGGCCGGCGGCCTGCTGACCGTGCTGGCACGGCTGCTGCGCCCGCTGATGGTGCGTCTGTTCCCGTCGGTCCCGCCGGAGCACCCGGCGATGGGCGCGATGATCCTGAACTTCTCCGCCAACATCCTCGGGCTGGGCAATGCCGCGACCCCGTTCGGCATCCGCGCGATGCAGGAGCTGGACAAGCTGAACCCCCATCCGGGCACTGCGACCAACGCGATGGCGCTGTTCCTGGCGATCAACACCTCCAGCATCACATTGCTGCCGACCGGGGTGATCGCCCTGCGTGCCTCGCTCGGCTCCGAGGCGCCGGCCGCGATCCTTCCGACCACCCTGTTCGCGACCCTGTTCGCGACCATCGCCGGCATCACCAGTGCGCTGATCCTGCAGCGCTATTTCCGCAGCCCGCCACCCACCCGCGCGCCCGACGCCGACTCGCCGTCCACCGATGAGACCAGCGAACGGGAGGGAACGATGCGCGAGGACGGCCAGGAGGGAGCCCCCGAGCCCTCGGCCCAGCGCCGCACGCAGGATGACCGTCCGAGCGAGCAGCAGCCGATGAACATCGAAGTCCCCAGCGAGGGCTACCCGGCCTGGGTCTCGGTCCTGGTCCTGCTGGGGGTGCTCGCGATCATCCCGCTGACGATCGTGTACGGCCAGGCGATTGCCCCCTGGATTATTCCCGGGCTGGTGGTCGGCTTCCTGTCCTACGGCGTGATCCGCGGCGTGCCGGTCTACGAGGTGTTCGTCGAGGGGGCGAAGGAGGGTTTCAACGTCGCCCTGCGCATCATTCCCTATCTGGTCGCGATCCTGGTCGCGGTGGGGATGCTGCGCGAGAGCGGCGCGCTGGGGATGTTTGTCGGCCTGGTCGGGCCGCTGACCACGCCTTTCGGCCTGCCGGCCGAGGCCCTGCCGATGGCCCTGCTGCGACCCCTGTCCGGCTCCGGCGCCTACGGCATCATGGCCGGGATCATGCAGGACCCGGCCACCGGCCCGGACACCCATGTGGGCATCCTGGTGTCGACCCTGCAGGGCTCGACCGAGACCACCTTCTACGTGCTCGCCGTCTACTTCGGCGCGATCGGCGTCAAGCGCGTGCGCCACACCCTGGCCGCCGCGCTGAGCGCCGACGCCGTCGCGGTGATCGCAGCCGTGACCATCGTGGCCATCCTGTACCTGTAACGGGTCTCCCGCGTGGCGCGGTCAGTTGGGCGGTCCACCGGGATTGATGTCCTTGTCCTTCACGATGAAGTAGACGCCGATAGCCGCCAGTGCCATCCACAGGACCAGGGCCACCACGCCCAGGATCTCCCACAGGGTGACAAAGAAGAACAGCATCAGCGCGGCCGCGCCGAGGAAGATATTGCCGATTACGAAGTTCGAGGGACGGCGGGATCCGTTGTCGGACATCAGGGGGCTCCGGGCCTGCGCGGCAGGCGATTACTGCTTCTTGTAGGGGGCGAAGTCGAACTGTCCGGCGGTCATGTCGTCCCAGAGGTCGCTCTGCAGCACGGCCAGCAGCTTGAACAGCTTGCGCAGCTCCGGGTCGTCCATGAAGCGCTGGTCTTCGCTGGCCTTTAGCACTTCGACCAGCGTCGCGCATTGCTCGCGGCTGATCCCGAGGACGTTCAGGCCCTCTTCTCCCATCTCGACATCCATCGGGTAACTCCGGTTTGGTCAAAGCGGCGATTGTAGCGGCTCGCGCGCCGGCAGCGAAAACGCCGGGTCCGGACTCCGGCATTGCACCCGCGGGCGCAATGCCGAGTTTGGCGTTACGCCGCTTGGGCGCGGATCAGCTCGACCCGGTTGCGCACGTACAGGTAGTACAGCACCGGGATGATCACCAGCGTCAGCAGGGTGGAGACGAACACGCCAAAGATCAGCGAGATCGCCAGGCCCGAGAAGATCGGGTCATCCAGGATGAACCCGGCGCCGACCATCGCCGCCAGTCCGGTCAGGATGATCGGCTTGGCGCGCACGGCCCCGGCATGCACCACCGCCTCGATCACGTCCACGCCGCGGCGGATCTCGTCGTTGATGAAGTCCACCAGCAGGATCGAGTTGCGCACGATGATCCCGGCCAGCGCGATCATCCCGATCATCGAGGTCGCGGTGAACTTGGCGTCCATAAAGAACGCATCCATGAATGCATGTCCCGGCATCACCCCGATCACGGTCAGCGGGATCGGGGCCATGATGATGAGCGGCACCATGTACGAGCGGAACTGCGCAACCACCAGCAGGTAGATCAGGATCAGGCCCACCGAGTAGGCAATACCCATGTCGCGGAAGGTCTCGTAGGTCACCTGCCACTCGCCGTCCCACTTCAGGGAGAAGTTGTACGGGTTGTCCGGCTGGCTGATGAACAGCTGCTCCAGGGGCTCGCCGTAGGCCACCGGCTGGTCGCGCAGGCCGAAGAACATGTCGAACATGCCGTACAGCGGGCTGTCCAGCCCGCCGGCCAGGTCGCCCATCACGTAGACCACCGGCAGCAGGTTCTTGTGATGGATCGAGTGCTCGAGGCTCGAGTCCACTACGTTGACGACCTCGGACAGCGGCACCAGCGTGCCGTCACGCGAGCGCACCTTGAGCCCCAGCACCGGATCCAGGCTGCCCTTCTCGGCCTGGTCGAACTCGAGACGCACGGGGACCGCATACTTCACGTTGGCGCCAAAGAGATAGGTCACGTCCTCGCCGGACAGCGCGGTCTCGATCGCCTGCACCACCGCCTGCTGCGAGACACCCAGGCGCGCAGCCCGCTCGCGGTCGACCTGCAGGATCTTCTTCGGCCCCGGATATTCCACCGAGTCATCGATATCGGTGATGCCCTCGGTGCTCTCGAACCGCTCGCGCACCTGCCTTGCGACCTCGATCTGGCCGTTATAGTCCGGGCCGTAGATCTCGGCCACGATCGGCGACATCACCGGCGGCCCCGGCGGGACCTCGACCACCTTCACCGCGGCCTCGTGGCGATCGGCGATCGCGTTGATCGCCTCGCGCACGCCCAGGGCGATGTCATGGCTCTTGCGCGAACGGTCGGAGGCGTGGGTCAGGTTGACCTGGATATCACCGACATGGCTGCCCTCGCGCAGGTAGTACTGCCGCACCAGACCGTTGAAGTTGATCGGCGCGGCCGTCCCCGCGTAGGTCTGCACGTTGTCGACCTCGGGCACGGTCTTCAGGTAATCCGCCATCTCGGACAGCACCATCGAGGTGCGTTCCAGGCTGGTGCCCTCGGGCATGTCCAGCACCACCTGGAACTCCGACTTGTCGTCGAACGGCAGCATCTTCATGACCACCAGCTGGAAGTAGGCCAGCGACACCGAGCCGAGGATCAGCAGCAGGGTGCCGACCCACAGGGCCAGGCGATTGCCCTTCTTGCGCCCGGAGGTGCCGAGAAACGGCCGTAGCAGGGTGTTGAAGATCTTCATCAGCCCGGCCGAGGCGCTCTCGCCCTCTGCACCGTGGCCACCACCGCCCGTCGGGGCGACGTGCGCGTGCTGTTCGGCCTGCCGGCGCAGGACCTTGTAGGTCAGCCAGGGCGTAACCACGTAGGCCACGGCCAGCGAGATGATCATCCCCATCGAGGCGTTGATGGGGATCGGGCTCATGTACGGCCCCATCAGGCCGGTGACGAAGGCCATCGGCAACAGCGCCGCGATCACGGTGAACGTCGCAAGGATCGTCGGTCCGCCGACCTCGTCCACGGCATAGGGAATCGCCTCGAGCAGCTTCTTGCGGCCCTGGACCATGTGCCGGTGGATGTTCTCCACCACCACGATCGCATCATCCACCAGAATCCCGATGGAGAAGATCAGCGCAAACAGCGACACCCGGTTGAGCGTAAAGCCGTAGGCCCAGGAGGCGAACAGCGTAATCGCCAGGGTAATCACCACGGCCACGCCGACGATGAAGGCCTCGCGCCAGCCGAGTGCGATCCAGACCAGAATGACCACCGAGGCGGTCGCCAGAATGAGCTTCTGGATCAGGGTGTTGGCCTTGTCGTCGGCGGTCGCGCCGTAGTTGCGGGTGATGGTGGTCTCGATGCCGTCCGGGATATAGGTCCCGCGCAACTGCTCCAGCCGCTCGATCAGGGCATCGGCGATATCCGGGGCATTGGTGCCCGGCTGCTTGGCAATCGCGACCGTGACCGCGGGATGACTCTCACCGACGCGCGCGCGATCCCCGGCCGCCGCGCCATGCGCGAAGCGCACATGTTCGGTCGCATAGGCCGGCCCCTGAACAACCTCGGCGACGTCCTCCAGATAGATCGGTCGCCCGTCGTGCATCCCGACCACCAGCCCGGCGAACGCCTCGGGCTCGGTGATGAAGTCGCCGGCCTGGACCAGGATCTCCTGATCGTCCTCGTACAGGCGTCCGGCATCGCGCGAGAAATTGGACGCCTGGAGGCTGTCGCGCAGATCGTCCACCGACAGATTGTAGGCCGCCAGGGTCTCCGGCTTGAAGCGCACGTGGACCACATGATCCGGGCCGCCGACGGTATAGATGTCCCGTGTGCCGGGCACGCGCTTGAGCTCGGACTCCAGCGCATGCGCTACCCGCAGGAGGTCGTGCCCGCCGCGATTCTCGTCCTCGGTCCACAGGGTGACGTTGACGATCGGGACATCATCGATGCCCATCGGCTTGATGATCGGCTCGCCCACCCCCAGCCCCGGCGGCAGCCAGTCCTGATTGGAGAACACCTGGTTGTACAGGCGTACCAGCGCCGCCGTGCGATCCTCGCCGACTTCGAACTGGATCGTGATCTGCGCCATGTTGGGGCGCGACGTGGAATAGATGTCGTCGATGCCCTCGATCTCCGAGAGCACCTGCTCGGCGGGCGTCGCCACCAGCTGCGCCACCTCCTGTGCGCTCGCCCCGGGGAACGGGATGAACACGTCGGCCATCGTCACGTTGATCTGTGGCTCTTCCTCGCGCGGGGTCACGAGGATCGCGAACAGCCCCAGCAGCAGCCCCAGAAGGGCCAGCAGCGGTGTGATCTGGGTCGTCAGAAAGGCCTGGGCGATGCGCCCGGAGATCCCCATGCGGCCGGATGCCGCCTCCGTGCTCGCTTCACTCATCGGCGCCCACCTGCTGGTGTTCCTTCAGGTAGATCGCTGCGTGTACCGGGTCCAGCGCCACGCGCTCGCCCTCGCCCAGGCCACCGAGGATCTCGATGTAGCCGTCGTATGTGCGCCCCACACGGACCTGACGAAAGCGCACGCGGTCCTCGTCATCGATCACGTAGACCGCGGTGACCTCGCTGCGATACACGACGGCCTCGCGCGGCACGGTCAGGCGTTCGACCTCGTTCAGGAAGAACGCGGTTTTCACGAACATGCCGGGAAACAGGCCCAGATCCTCCTGCTCCGGCAGGTTCACGCGGATACGGAAGGTCGAGCTGGCCGGATCGGCATAGGGGAAAATAGTCAGGCTCTCGGCCGCGAGGCGCCGGTCGTCATTCAGCAGCACCTCGGCCTCGCGGCGCTCGCGCACCGCATGGATCAGCCGCTGCGGCACGTCCACCTCCACTCGCAGCCGATCCAGGCTGATACCGGACAGCAGGGGCGAGCCCGGGCTGACCGATTCACCCACCTCGACATGGCGTTCAGTGACAATCCCGGAGTACGGGGCAAACACCTCGGTATAGCCGAGCTGCTCGCGGGCCTCCTCGACCCGCCCCTCGGCGGAGCGCAGACGCGCCCGGGCTGACTGCAGCTCGGCCTCGGCCCGTTCGAACTCCGAGCGCGAGACGACGCCCCGGTCGAAGACATCCTGGATGCGGTTGAACTCCGAGCGGGCCTCGTTGAAGCGGGCGCGCGCCTCGGCCAGATCCCCTTCGGCCTGACTCACCCGCGCCTGCTGCTCGGAGTCGCTGACCCGCAGCAGCAGCTCGTCGGCCTCGACGAAATCATCGACATCGACATAGATCTCGCGGATACGCCCGGAGGTCTGCGCCGAGATCGTGGAACGCTGCACAGCCTCGACCCGGCCATCCAGGATGCGTTCCTGAGCGAGGGTCTGGCGTTCCGCAGTCGCGGTCTCGAACGGGAAGTCCGCCTGGGCAGAGAACGGCAACAGCAACAGACCCCAGAGGGCCGGGCGCATCCACTTGAGTGTCATCGGCTTCGATTCCTTGCGTGCTGTCGGGCCCGCCGGACCCACATATATTAGAGTTTTCTAATTTATACGCCGATTGCGCGCCGACAGCAACGGCGGCGCATAAGACGCATCGGAAATCCCCTAGCGCGAGTATAGACACCTCCCGCACCACCGCATCAGCCGACCGCAATGCGCTGCACGAGCCGCCCACTGGCCGTATCATGTGGCGCCTCAGTCAATCGAAGGGGAGCCGAGATGCCGCTTCTGCGAGTCGAGACCAACGCCGCCCTGCCCGACGATCCCGCGGGGCTGTGCCAACGCCTGTCCGCGCAGGTGGCCGACTGGCTGGGCAAGCCCGAGGGGTACGTGATGGTCGCCTGCACGCACAACCCGGCGATGTGCTTCGCCGGCAGCACCGACCCGCTCGCCTACTGCGAGCTGAAGAGCATCGGCCTGCCCGAGGGGCTGACCCGCGAGCTGTCACGCAAGCTCTGCGACGCCCTGCAGGCCGAACTGGGTCTGGACCCGGCCCGGGTCTATATCGAATTCGCCGACGCCCCGCGCCACTTCTGGGGCACCAACAGCACGACGTTCTGAATTCTCGCGGCCCGGTGGGCCGTCACTTCTCTCACGCACTTGATAACGGACTGCCCCGATGCGCGTCTCGCAATTCCCGCTGAACACCCTGAAGGAAACCCCGGCCGACGCCGAGATCGTCTCCCACCAGCTGATGCTGCGCGCCGGCTATGTCCGGCGCCTGGCCGCCGGGCTGTACACCTGGCTTCCACTGGGGCTGCGCGTACTGCGCCGGGTGGAGAACATTGTGCGCGAGGAGATGAACCGGGCCGGTGCGCTGGAGGTACTGATGCCGGCCGTGCAGCCGGCCGAGCTGTGGCAGGAATCCGGTCGCTGGGACTTCTACGGAGCCGAGCTGCTGCGCCTGAAGGATCGCCACGAACGCGACTTCTGCTTCGGCCCGACTCACGAGGAGGTCATCACCGATCTCGTGCGCCGCGAGATCCGCAGCTATCGCCAGCTACCGGTGAACTACTACCAGATCCAGACCAAGTTCCGGGACGAGCGCCGCCCGCGTTTCGGCATCATGCGCGCCCGCGAATTCCTGATGAAGGACGCCTACTCCTTCCACCTCGACGCCGATTCGCTGAGCCGGACCTACCAGCAGATGCACGATGCCTACTGCCGTATCTTCGAGCGCTGCGGCCTCGATTTCCGCGCGGTGGAGGCCGACACCGGCGCGATCGGCGGCAATGCCTCGCACGAGTTCCACGTCCTCGCCAGTTCCGGCGAAGACGCCATCGCCTTCTCCCCGGGTGGCTATGCGGCCAACGTCGAGCTGGCCATGTGCCCGCAGCCGGCGCAGGCCCCGCCACCCAGCGGTGAAATGGAAAAGATCGCTACCCCCGGGGTGCATACGATCGAGGACCTGGCGAACTTCCTCGACATCCCGACCGCGCAGACCGTCAAGACCCTGGTGGTCGCCGCCTCCGAGGCGGTCGATGCCGACCTGGTCGCCCTCATCCTGCGCGGTGACCATGAACTCAATGCCGTGAAGGCGGAAAAGCATCCGTGGATCGCCGAGCCGCTGCGCATGGCCGAGGCGGCCGAAATCCGGGCGGCCTTCGGTGCCGATCCCGGTTCGCTGGGGCCGGTCGGCAGCCCGATCCCGGTCCTGGCCGACCATTCGGTGCTCGGCATGTCCGACATGGTGGTCGGGGCCAACGAGAACGGCCATCACCTGAAACAGGTGAACTGGGAGCGTGATCTGCCGCGGCCGGAGAGCAGCGACCTGCGCAACATCACCGAGGGCGAACCCGCCCCGGACGGCTCCGGCCCGATCGAGATTCGCCGCGGCATCGAGGTCGGCCACATCTTCCAGCTCGGCGACAAGTACAGCCAGGCACTGGGCGCCCGCGTACTGGACGAGGACGGCCGCGAACAGGTGGTGACCATGGGCTGCTACGGTATCGGCGTCTCGCGCGTGGTGGCCGCCGCGATCGAACAGAACTCCGACGAGCGCGGCATCTGCTGGCCCACCGCCATTGCGCCCTTCGACATCGCCCTGTGCCCGATCGGCGCGAAGAAGTCCCAGCGCGTGCGCGAGGCCGCGGAAAAACTGCACGACGAACTCGAGGCCGCCGGCTTCCAGGTCCTGCTGGACGATCGCGAACAGCGCCCCGGGGTGATGTTCGCCGACATGGAGCTGATCGGCATCCCGCACCGCCTGGTCATCGGCGAGCGCGGTCTGGACGCCGGCGAACTCGAGTACCAGGCGCGCACCGCCAGCGAGGCCGAACACCTGCCGATGGACGGCCTGCTCGACGCCCTGCGCGAACGTCTGCAGGGCTGAACCCGGGGCGACCCAGATGGAGGAGGTCGCCTTTACCCTGGAGATGGGGATCGTGTTCGGCCTGCTGGGGCTGACGATCCTGCTGTTCGTCACCGAGGTCGTCCGGATCGACCTCGCGGCGCTCGGCGTGCTGTTCCTGCTCGGCATGGTGGCACTGATCCCCGGTGTGGCCCCGATCGTCGAGGGCGAAGCGCTGTTCTCGGGCTTCGCCTCCAATGCGGTGATCGCGATCATCGCGGTGATGATCATTGGCACGGGGCTGGACCGTTCCGGCATCATGAACCGCCTGGCGGATCTGATCCTGCGCTTCGGCGGGGGCACCGAACGCCGGGTGATGGCCACGACCTCCGGTGCGGTGGGCATCGTCACCAGCTTCATGCAGAACATCGGCGCGGCCGCACTGTTCATGCCGGTGATCAACCGCATTGGGGCCGCCGCGCGCATCCCGCGCTCGCGCCTGCTGATGCCGATGGGCTTCGCCGCGATCGTCGGCGGCACCCTGACGCTGGTCGCCTCCAGTCCGCTGATCCTGCTCAACGACCTGATGCCCGCACACCTGGACGACTTCGGGCTGTTCGACGTAACCCCGATCGGGCTGGCCCTGCTGGCGACCCTGATTGCCTATTTTGCGATCCTCGGGCACTGGGTCCTGCCGGCGCGCGTACCACGCGACGAGGATCCGGACGAGAGCCGGGTGCAGACCACCTCGGCCTGGTTCCGCGATGTCTACGGCATGGATTTCGGTGTACGCGAGGCGCGCCTGGGTGACGACAGCGCGCTGACCGGGATGCGCGTCGGCGACTTCGAGGCCGCCTTCGGGGTGCATGTGGTCGGGGTGACCACTGGCGACGAGACCCGCATCGAGCCCAACCGCGACATCGAGCTGGAGCGCGGTGCGCATCTGGCCATCCTCGGCCCGGTCACCACCATCGAAAACACCTGTGATCACACCGGCACGATCCTCAAGGACGAACTGGACGTGTTCGCCCGCGCCCTGTCGGCCCGCCACGGCGGGATTGCCGAAGTGATCATTCCACCCGGCTCCGACCTGATCGGACAGACCGTGCGCGACAGGGGCATGCGCCGCACCTACGGCATCTCGGTATTGCGTATCCAGCGCGGAGACGACCTGATCATCGACGAGGTCCCGGACACCCCGCTCAAGGCCGGCGACACCCTGGTGGTGCATACCCCGTGGGAGAACCTGCAGGCGCTGGAGGACGACCGCGACTTCGTCGTCGTCACCAGCCGCTACCCGCGCCGGCGGCGGGAGGAACCCGCGACTCACCGGCCGCTGGCCGCGCTCGGCTCGCTGGCACTGGGTCTGGGACTGGTGCTGTTCACCGACCTGCCACTGGCACTGGCGTTGCTGGGCGGCGCGCTGGGGATGGTCTTCACCGGCGTGATCGCCATGGACGAGGCCTACCGCGGTATCAGCTGGAAGACGGTATTCCTGCTCGCCTCGCTGATCCCGCTGGGCCTCGCGGTGGAAAATTCCGGGGCCGGCGAGTGGATCGCGACCAATGGCATGGCGCAACTGGAGGATATGCCGGTCTGGGTACTGCAGATCGCGGTGTTTCTGCTGACCACCTTCTTCACGCTGGTGATGTCGAACGTGGGCGCCACCGTGCTGCTGGTCCCGCTGGCCGTCAGCTTCGCCAGTGTCGCCCAGGGAGCCGGCATCGACGCCGACCCTCGGGTATTCGCGCTGATCGTCGCCATCGCCGCTTCCAATTCCTTCCTGCTGCCCACCCACCAGGTGAACGCCCTGATCATGGACCCGGGTGGCTACCGCGTGGCCGACTACCTGCGCGCCGGTTCGCTGATGACCGTGCTGTTCATGGCCGTCTCGCTGGTGGTCATCAACCTGCTTTTTTAGGAAAGCCTGAGGAGCCGGCCAGCCCCGGGGCGTCAGGACGTCGTCGCACGCCAGCGGCAGACGCCGCCCGCCGCTTCGTCCAGCGTACGCAGCAGGGCCTCGTGCGCGGCCTGTTCGTCGGCATCCGGCTCGATCACGGGCAGCGGCTTGCCGGAGCGCTGCGCCCGCGCCGGGGCACCGGCCTCGGCTCCAGCATCCCCCCCGGCGTCCAACCCCAGGGCGACCTGCCCGCCGGTCATCGCCAGGTAGACGTCCGCCAGCAGCTCGGCATCCAGCAGCGCACCATGCAGCGTACGCCCGGAGGCATCGATCTCGTAGCGCTTGCACAGCGCATCCAGCGAGTTGCGCGTGCCCGGATGCATACGTCGCGCCATCACCAGCGAATCCAGCACGGTGCAGACCTCCACCAGTTCCGTGACCGGCGCGGCCTCGCCCAGCAGACGCAGCTCGTGATTGATAAAGCCGACATCGAACGGCGCGTTGTGGATGATCAGCTCGGCCCCGCGCACGAACTCGATGAACTCACCGACGACATCGGCAAACCGCGGCTTGTCGGCGAGAAACTCGTTGGTGATCCCGTGGACCTCGATCGCCCCGGCATCGATCTCCCGGTCCGGCTGCAGGTACTCGTGCAGCTTGCGCCCGGTCGGGCGACGATTGTCCAGCTCCAGACAGCCGATCTCGATGACACGATGCCCCTCGGACGGCTCCAGGCCGGTGGTCTCGGTGTCCAGCACGATCTGTCGCATGATGACGGCCTCAGTTCTCGATGGGTTGACCGGCCAGCAGGGCGTCGATGCCGGCATTCGCCAGCTCGTCGGCACGCTCGTTCTCCGGGTGTCCGCTGTGACCACGCACCCAGTACCACTCGATGTCGTGGCGCGCGGCCTCGGCGTCCAGCGCCTCCCACAGGTCGCGATTCTTCACCGGCGAACCGCTGGCGGATTTCCAGTTGCGGCGTTTCCAGCCGGGCAGCCATTCGGTCAGGCCCTGCTTGACGTACTTCGAATCCGTGACCAGTTCCACCTTGCAGGGCCGCTTGAGCGTCTCCAGGGCGCGGATCGCGGCCGTCAGTTCCATACGATTGTTGGTGGTCTCGGCCTCGGCCCCGTACAGCTCGCGCTCGGTCCCCCGGTAACGCAGGATCGCCCCCCAGCCACCGGGGCCCGGGTTACCGCGACAGGCGCCGTCGGTATAGATGTACACACGCTCGTCAGTCATACGTCCGGCGCACTCGGGAATAAGGGGAGCGCGAGGATACCAGTCCCGGACGCAGCCGGGGACTGGGGGTGGCGAAGCGGTACTGCGGGGTCGGACGCAAGGGTAGATCCACCCGTTTGTGGGCAACGGTCAGGATCACGCTGGCCAGCGGGGGCAGCCCCCGGCGAGTCCAGGCGTCCACCGGGGCCAGCCGCTGCTGCCAGGCCTCGGACAGACCGGGAGGCAGCAGACTGAGACTCCACTGCTCCAGCACCTCCAGGTCGGCGGACTCCATGAACTCGCGGTACTGGCGCCGCCGGAGCCCCTCGGGCAGCGGCGAGACGCGTACCCCGCCCTGATCGCCCAGCTGCAGGCGGTTGCCCTCGAGCATGAAGACCATGCCCTCCGGCTCCAGCACCCGGGCGGCCTCGGCGACCACTGCGGCCGGCAGGTCACTGTAGGCACAGGGATGGGCCAGCACGATGCGGCGCGCACAGTCCGATTCCAGCGGCCAGAATTCCGGCTCCATCAACAGGCCCGGCCGCGTGGAGTCCATGCGCACGATCGGGCCGCCCAGGGTATCGGAATCCTCGAGCATCGGGACCGGGGAGAGCTCGATCGCGACCTCCCCGGGGGTGGCTGCTGCGTGCTGTCGAATCCGTTGCAAAAGCCGCTCGCGAACCCGCCGACCCTGCGGCTTCTCGTACCAGTGAGAAAGCCAACGCAGAAAAGGGTCTTGGTGATACTCGGAGTGTGGTTTATCCTTCAGCGCCATGATGATCCGACCCCGCTCCCGACTGCCGCTTGGCATTATCCTGGGCCTGGCGACCCTGCTGGCCTCTGCCTGTAGCCTACACGACTCCGAACGCGCACTGGATACCTCCCAGGTCGACAAGCCTGTGGTGGAGGGGCCGACCCAGGCCGACGTCCAGGCCGCCATGGAGCGCCAGGCCCGCGAGGCCGCCGACCAGGCCGCGGAGACCGACGACCTGTGGGAACGCACCCGCCTGGGGTTCGGCTTTACCGATGACCTGCACCACGAGCGCGTGGAACAATACATCGAGCATTACCGCGCCAACCCGCGCATCATCCAGCTCTCCACCGAGCGCGCCGAGCCGTTTGCGTACTTCATCCTCTCGGAGATCGAACAGCGCGACATGCCGACCGAGCTGCTGTTGCTGCCGATCGTGGAGAGTGGCTTTGCCGCCGAAGCGACCTCCAGCGGTCGTGCCGCCGGCATCTGGCAGTTCATCCCGGCGACCGGCGACCATTTCGACCTGACGCGCGACCACTGGTACGACGGGCGCCGCGATGTCTACCAGTCCACCCTCGCCGCGCTGGACTACCTGGAGGCCCTGTATCAGCGCTTCGATGACTGGTACCTGGCCCTGGCCGCCTACAACTTCGGCCAGGGCAACGTGACGCGGGCAATGGAGCGCAACGCGGCGCGTGGGGAGCCGACCGACTACTGGAGCCTCGAGCTCTCGGCCGAGGCGACCGCCTACGTGCCCCGTCTCCTGGCCCTGCGCGAGCTGTTTCTGGAGCCCGACGAACACGGGACACAGATTACCCCGATCGCCAATGAACCGGCGCTGGAGCGGATCGAGCCCGGTCGCCAGGCCGATCTCGCCTTGATCGCCGAGATGATCGGGCTCGAGGCGGATGACCTGAAGCGCCTGAATCCGGGCTATCAGCGCCACGCCACCCATCCGTCGCATGCCCAGCACCTGTTCATCCCGCACGATGCGGCCGAGACCCTGGAAGTCGCGCTGGCCGAACACGGCGACGATCCGCTGATCCGCTTCCGCGAATACACCGTGGCCCGGGGTGACAACCTCGGCTCCATCGCCCAGCGGGCCGGCACCCGCGTGGCCGTACTGCGCGAAATGAACGGTCTCAATGGCGACAACATCCGCGCCGGACAGACACTGAAACTGCCGGTGACCGGACAGGAAGACGCCGAGATCCAGGTCGCGGCCGCGGCCGAGTCGGGCGAACTCGACACCTACGAGATCCAGGAAGGCGACAGCCTGTGGACGATCAGCGAGCGTACGGGCATGACCATCAGCGAGCTGCGCGCGGCGAACGAACTGGAGCGCGATGCCATCCTGCGTCCGGGCGATACGTTGCAGGTCACCCAGGCGGGTTCAGGAAGTTCTTCGGATAACGGCCGCAGCGTCGCCTACGAGGTGCAGCCCGGGGATTCCCTGTCCAGCATCGCCCGCCAATTCCAGGTCTCGGTCAGTGACCTGCGCCGCTGGAACTCGCTCAATGGCGACGGCATCCGTGCGGGGGAAACCCTGACGCTCTACGTGGCCGAGGCCGACGAAGAGGCCATTGCGCGGGCCCGCGACGCCTGACTCGCCGGCGCGCGCGGCCCCTGATGCCGCGAGCCCGCCCGGGTACCTACTGCCCCACCGCGGTCGATGAGGGCTCGTCGAACACGATCTCGATCTGCTCCGGATTCAGGCCGGCATCACTCACCAGTTGCTGGAAGCGCCGTTGCGGCAGGCTCAGGCGCAACTGGATCTGACCGTCAGCGGTGGTCTGCTCCGCCTCCACGGCCTTCTCCTCGTAGAGCTGGGCGCGCAACCGGCCGGCACTGGCCGGCAGTTCCACCCAGCCCCGCATCATCGACTCGGTAAAGGTCTCGGCCAGGTGCTCTTCCAGCGTGGCGATACCCTCGCCCGTATACGCGGACACCCAGAAGACATCATCGCCGGAACCGAAGCGGGCCTCGGCGGCATCCGGGGTCGACTCCAGCCGGTCAATTTTGTTGTAGACCCGCCAGCACGGGACATCCTGCGCACCGATCTCCTCCAGCACCGCCTCGACCTGGCGGATGCGCGCCTCGCGCTCGGGGTCGGCGGCGTCGATCACGTGCAGCAGCAGCGCGGCCTCGCGGGTCTCGGTCAGGGTCGCTTTAAAGGCCGCCACCAGTTCGTGCGGCAGGTCGCGCACGAAGCCGACGGTGTCCGCCAGGATCAACGACTGGTGCGGGGCCAGGTCCAGCCGCCGCAGGGT
The DNA here is from genome assembly GCF_000025545.1 of Thioalkalivibrio sp. K90mix. Lineage (NCBI taxonomy): Bacteria > Pseudomonadati > Pseudomonadota > Gammaproteobacteria > Chromatiales > Ectothiorhodospiraceae > Thioalkalivibrio > Thioalkalivibrio sp. K90mix. The sequence continues at coordinate 518,264 of NC_013889.1, read as the reverse complement.
CGGGTCCAGGGTCGCGAACAGCTGATCCGCCTCGTACACGTCGGAGTGGGTCAGGCGGTTGAACAGCGTGGACTTGCCGGCGTTGGTATAGCCCACCAGGGACACGGTCGGGATCTCGTTGCGCAGGCGCGCCTGACGGCCCTGCTCGCGGGTGCGCTCGACCTTCTCCAGGCGCCGTTCGATGTGCTTGATACGCGCGGCCAGCAAGCGGCGGTCGGTTTCGAGCTGGGTTTCCCCCGGCCCGCGCAGGCCAATGCCGCCCTTCTGCCGTTCCAGGTGAGTCCAGCCACGCACCAGTCGCGTGGCCATGTGACGCAACTGGGCCAGCTCGACCTGCAGCTTGCCCTCGTGTGAACGCGCACGCTGGGCGAAGATGTCGAGGATCAGCCCCGCACGGTCCAGCACCCGGCACTGCAGGTGACGTTCGAGGTTGCGTTCCTGGCTGGGCGAGAGGGCATGGTTGAAGATCACCACGTCAGCGCCATGGGCCTCGACCGCAGCACGAATCTCGTCGGCCTTGCCGGCACCTACGAATAGGCGGGGATGCGGGCGGTCGCGTGAACCCCGCACGAGTTCCAACACATCCGCGCCGGCGGAGCGGACCAGCTCGTCGAATTCCTGGACCTGGGCCTCGATGTCGGGGTTTTCGCCGATGGCCAGCGCCACCAGCACGGCGCGATCGCCGGCGCTATCGGGACGCTCAAACAAAAAAGACGAACCTCCCGCGCATGCTCAAGCCTCCGCCTCGGCGGTGGCGGCCTCTTCGCCCTCGGTATTCATGCGCACCTGGCGGGACGGGACAATGGTCGAGATCGCATGCTTGTACACCATCTGCGAAACGGTGCTTCGCAGCAGCACCACGAACTGATCGAAGGACTCGATCTGCCCCTGCAGCTTGATGCCGTTGACCAGATAGATCGAGACCGGCACTCGGTCCCGACGCAGCGCGTTCAGGAAGGGTTCCTGCAGCATTTGCCCTTTGGCCATCAGTGCGTTCCTTGGTTGTTATTCTTCAGCTCGCCACACGCCAAAAGCTCCTCCACCAAGCCCTGGCGGCGCCCTCTCAGAGAGTAGCACATCGCTACTGGAAGTCTGCGCGGCGAATCACGTTCAACACTTCCGACCGATCGACCGTGGACGCGTTCAATCGCGCATGCAGGGGGAATCGCCGCAGGCCGGTCAGCTGGCGCTTGGCCAGTTGCCGGGTGGCCGCGATCGCCCGCTCGCGGAACTGCGCGAAGTCGAGCTCTCCCGCCAGCCACTGCCAGCCCTGACGGTAGCCCACCGCACGCTGGGAAGGATGCTCCGCCGTCAGCTCGGGACGCTGCTGCAGGGCCATCAGTTCATCGACGAACCCGACCTCCAGCATCGCGTCGAAGCGCCGGGCGATCCGTTCGCGCAGGACGTCGCGATCCTCCGGCCACAAGGCCAGTGACACCCAGCCCTCCGGCACGCGGGCCGCCGCACCCTGCTGAAAGCTGGACAGCGGCCGCCCGGTCGCCTCGAAGACCTCCAGCGCCCGCAGGATGCGCTGCGGGTCGTTCGGGTGGATACGCGCCGCGGCCTCGGGATCCACCCCGGCGAGTTCGCGATGCAGGGCCTGCCCGCCCTCCACGTCCAGGCGCGCGCGCACTTGTTCACGCACTACATTCGGTACCTCGGGGATCTCGTCGAAACCATCCAGCAGGGCACGCAGGTACAGCAGGGTACCGCCCACCATCAAAGCCGTCCGGCCACGGGCGTGGATCCCGGCGATTGCCTCCCGGGCGTCGCGCGCGAAGTCGGCGGCACTGTAGGTGTCCTCCGGGTCACGGATATCCAGCAGGTGATGCGGCACGCGGGCGCGCTCCTCTGCAGTGGGCTTCGCGGTGCCGATATCCATGCCGCGATAGACCAGCGCGGAGTCGACGCTGACGATCTCGCCCTCCAGCGCCTCGGCGAGCGCCAGCGACAACGCGGTCTTGCCCGAGGCCGTCGGTCCAGCCAGGATCACCACCGGCGGGCGGCCGAGTCCGAATGTGCCCATCAACGCCCTCGAAGAAACAAGCGATCCAGCGCGTGGTGATCGAGCTCCACCCAGGTCGGGCGACCGTGGTTGCACTGGCCGGAGCGTTCAGTCGCCTCCATGTCGCGCAGCAGCTGGTTCATCTCCGGGAGTGTCAGACGGCGCCCGGCGCGCACCGAACCGTGGCAGGCCATGGTGCCGAGTACCGCATTCATCTCGCCCTCGGCGCGGTGGCTGTAGCCGACGGCCGCGAGGTCCGCGAGCACATCACGCACCAACTGAGCCGTGTCCCGCCCGCGCAGCAGCGCCGGGGCCGCGCGCAAGGCCAGCGTCTCGGGCCCCGCGCGATCCAGCTCGAACCCCAGGGCACCCAGCACACCGGCATGTTCCTCGGCCAGCGCGGCCTCGGCAGGCGTCACGTCCAGTGTTTCCGGCACCAGCAAAGGCTGTGAGGTAATACCCTGCGAGCCCCATTCGCGCTTGAGGCGCTCGTAGGTAATGCGCTCGTGCGCCGCATGCATGTCGACCACGATCAGGCCGCTTGCATTCTCCGCCAGGATGAAGGTCTCCGCGACCTGCCCCAGCGCAAAACCCAGCGGTGGCATACCTTCCGCATCATCGCTTTCACTCGCACCGCCCGCCGCCTCGAACGACCGGGGTGCGGGCTCGGCGACCGCGGCTGGCCCGCGGAATTCGGCCCAGGCCGCCGCATAATCCGATGATGTGCCAGAGGCATACTCGCGGCGATCACCCGACCCGGCTGCAGGCGACCGGGCTTCGGCCCGGTACTCGGGCGCCCCCAGCCCGCTCAGGGCGCGCTCGCGCGGGAACGCCGGAATCGCCCGCTCCTGCGGCGCCGGAGCGGACCCGGTATCGGCTGGCAAATACCCGGGCATCCCGCCGTCCCCGGGACGCACATCGGCCAGCGCCTTGTGCAGGGCATGAAAGATGAAGTCGTGCACCATCCGCGACTCGCGGAAGCGCACCTCCTGCTTGGTGGGATGGGCGTTCACGTCCACCTGCACCGGGTCCAGTTCGAGCTCCAGCACGAACATCGGGTGACGCCCGTGGTAGAGCACATCCTGATAGGCCTTGCGCACGGCCGCCGCCAGCACGCGGTCGCGAATCGCGCGGCCATTGACGAAGAAAAACTGCTGGTCGGGCTGTGCCCGCGACTGGGTCGGCGCGCCCAGCCAGCCCGAGAGTTTGAGGCCGGCACGCTGCTCGCCCACCGGCGTCGCCGCGCCCATAAAGGCCTCGCCCAGCAGGGCACGCACGCGCTGGGCGGGGTCCGCTGCGGCGGGCAGGTCCAGCACCACACGATCGTTGTGGCGCAGGGTGAAGGCGACCTCCGGGCAGGCTGCCGCCTGGGTGCGGATGACGGTCTCGCAGTGATTGAACTCGGTACGCTCGGTGCGCACGAACTTGCGCCGCGCGGGGACATTGAAGAACAGGTCCCGCACCTCGACCGTCGTGCCCACCGGGTGCGCAGCCGGCGCCGCCTCGCGAAAGACATCCGAGCCATCACCGGTCAGGCGCCAGCCATTGCGCTCACCCTCCACCGCCGAGGTCATGGACAGGCGGGAGACGGACGCAATCGACGGCAGCGCCTCGCCGCGAAAGCCGAGGGTGTGCAAGGCCTCCAGGTCCTCCATCGAGCGGATCTTGCTGGTCGCATGGCGTGACAGTGCCAGCGGGAGCTCGTCGCGATGGATGCCGCAGCCATTGTCACTGATCTGGATCAGGCGGATGCCGCCCTGCTCCAGTCGTACCTCGATACGGGTCGACCCCGCGTCCAGGGCATTCTCCACCAGCTCCTTGACCACCGATGCCGGGCGCTCGACCACCTCGCCCGCCGCGATCTGGTTGATCAGTTGCTCGGAGAGTTTCTCGATGGACACGCGCAAATCCGTGGGCCGGGACAGGGGCCCACAAGCCTAGGGAAACACGGACCGATTTGCACGTTCGCGGGGCCTGCCGGCCTCGCCAGTGGCGGGCCGGGGCCTGAAACCGTGACCGCCTGCCAGGATGGGTTCAGGAATCGCGCGGGATGCGCAGGACCTGGCCGGCGTAGATGCGATCGTCACTGACGTTATTCGCCGAACGCAGGTCGGCCAGCGACAGGCTATAGCGGTCGGCAATCCCCGACAGGGTCTCGCCGGGGCGAATGATGTGCTGGTCCGGCTGGCCATCGGCGATCAGCGTGCCCGGGCGGGCATGCGTCGAAAAATAGGACCTCAGCCCGGTCAGCAGCGCATCCGCCAGCGAGTTCTGGAAGTCGCTGCTGCGCAGCTTGCGTTCCTCGGACGGGTTGGAGATGAACGCGGCCTCGACCAGGATGGACGGGACATCGGGCGAGCGCAGCACCGCGAAGTTGGCCCGCTCGACCTCCGGCTTGCGCACCTTGCCCACCCGGTGCAGCTCGGAAATCATGCGCTCGGCCAGGGTGTTGCTCGCCTCGAGACTGCCGCTCTGAGCCAGATCCAGCAGCACGTTGGTCAGGGAGTCATCCTTGCCGTTGATCGGCACACCGCCCAGCCGCAGGTCGGCCTGGTTCTCGCGCTGCGCCAGGAAGCGGGCGGCCTCGCTGGAGGCCCCGCGTTCGGAGAGCATATATACCGAGGAACCCTGCACGTTGCGGTTGGCGATGGCGTCGGCGTGAATCGACACAAACACGTCGGCGTCCGCCTCGCGCGCACGCTCGATACGCTCGCGCAGGGGCAGGAAGTAATCGCCGGTACGAATCATCACCGCCTTCATGCCGCGCTCGTTGTCGACACGCTCGGCCAGCCGCTTGGATATTTGCAGGACCACGTCCTTCTCGCGGGTCCCGGCGGGGCCGATCGCGCCCGGGTCATGCCCGCCATGACCGGCGTCGATGGCAACCACCACATCACGCAGATCCTCCTGCGAGCGGCCACGGCGAGGTTCGCCGTTGTCGCGGGATTCCTCCCGGGCCGACTGCGTGGGGGCACCCTCACGGCTGGTCAGATCGAGCACCAGACGATGCGGCGAATCCTGGGCCGGCATCAGCTTGAAGCTGCGCGGCTCGATCGGCTTGCGCAGGTCGAACACCACGCGCAGATCGCCGCCGTCGCGCGGGGCGTGGCGGATCGACTCGACGACCGAACGCGGGTTGGAACTGAGCTTCAGCTCGTCCACCGCGCGGGCGTTCTTGATATCCACCACCAGACGATCGGGCGACTCGAGCTTGAACATCGAGTATTCGACATCGCCGTCCATGTCGAAGACCAGGCGCGTGGTGTCGCCATCCACGGACATGCGCACCCGCTCGACACCCGTGCGCGCGAGCGCGGGCAGCGGCAGCCCGACCAGCCCCAGGGCAGTCAGGGCGCGCAGCACCTGGCGGCGGCGCATATCCGGAATCGAGCTTTGGCCCACGGCGAATCCCTTTTAATTCAGGGGGTCTGCCTACATTGTGGACGCTTTTTCTGGAAAAGCAATAGCAAAATTCGTTCTTTATGAGCGAGATATCGCGGTTTTTGCGTGTGACATTGCAACTCATCCTTCGCGCACCACGAACCGGAACCCCACTCGATATTGGGATTTTTATCGGTTTTTCATTGAGTTAATAAACCCGAAAGGCTTTGTCAACGAGCGCCCGATAATCGGCAGCGGCCGGCCCGGACACATACAGCATGCGCCCGTCCGGTTCGTGCGCTTCCAGCCGCACCCGCAGATCCGGCTCCGGCAGCCAGCCGGCCCCGCGCTCCGGCCACTCCACCAGCCAGAGCGCCTGCTCACCAAAGGCCTCGCGCACCCCCAGGTACTCCAGCTCCTCCGGATCCGCCAGGCGATACAGGTCGAAGTGCAATACGCCGCGCCCCTGGAGTTCGTAGGGCTCCACCAGCGTGTAGGTGGGGCTGCGCACGTTGCCCGCATGCCCCAGCGCCTGCAGGAGGCCACGCGCCCAGGTGGTCTTGCCCGCCCCGAGATCCCCTTCCAGGTAGACGATCCGCAGGCCTTCCATCCCAGCCAGCACCGCGCCGGCCCGTTCCGTGGCCGCGGCGTCCGGCAACCGGATCCCGGCGTTCACGTCCCCGCCTCCCCGGCGGCGGCGGGCAGCGCATCCGCCAGTTCGCCCGCCAGCAGCCCGCGCCAGCTGCCCAGCCGCGCGCGCAGAACCTGGCCCGCGGCACAATGCCAGGCCGCCCCGATCTCGGCCGCGGCACGCGCCTCCAATCTCTGAGCGCGCAGCGCGACGATAATCCCCGTGAGCACGTCTCCGCTCCCGGGGATCGCCATGCCGGCATGGCCTCCGGTCACACAGGTCAGTGGTTCGCCACCACCATCGGCGACCAGCGTCCCACCCCCCTTGAGCAGCGACACTCCGCCGAAGCGCTGCGCCAGCTCAAGCACCGCCGCCGGTCGATCCGACTCGACCTCCGTCGTCGGGCGATTCAGCAGGCGACCGGCCTCGCCCGGATGCGGCGTCAGGACCCAGGAATCCATCTGCCGAGGTGTCGCGGCCAGCAGATTGAGGGCATCGGCATCCACCACCAAGGGCACCCCGGCGTCGGCGACCGCATGCCACAGGCGGCGACCCCACTCCCCGGTACCCAAGCCCGGCCCTGCCGCGATCACATCCACCTGGCGGGCCAGGCGCAACAGATCCGAGGGCTCGGGGACCGCCCTCACCATGATCTCGGGCCGGTCGGCATTCGCCCAGGCCGCATGATCCTCGTGCGTGGCCAGTGTGACCCGTCCGGCCCCGGCCCGCAGGGCCGCCAGCGCTGTCAGCCGGGCCGCCCCGGAGAACTCCGGTGCGCCCCCGACCACCAGCACATGTCCGGCGTCGCCCTTGTGCGCCCCCGGCCGACGGGCCGGCAGCCGATCCCGCCAGCCCTCGGGGCCCAAATGCCGGGCCCGCGGCATCACGCCCCGGGCAATCGGCTCGGGCAGATCCAGCCGCGCCACCTCCACGGTGCCCGCGTAGTCCACGCCCGCGCCGGTGTGCAGCCCCAGCTTGTCGGCAATCATGGTCACGGTATGCCGGGCGCGCACCGCGGGTCCCGGCACCGCGCCGGTGTCGGCATTGACGCCCGAGGGGATGTCCGCGGACAGCACGGGCCGCCCCGAGGCATTCAGGCGCTCGACTACCTCGCCGTAGGCGTCATGCAAGGGGCGCTCCAGCCCGATACCGAACAGACAGTCGACCCACAGCTCGGCATCCAGCGGGTCGAAGGCCTCGAGCGGCGCCATCACACCCCCGTGCTCGACCCAGCGCCGACATGCCTGACGTCCATCCGACTCCGGCCGCGCCCGCGACGGGCCACCGTGGAGCCGCACATCCAGGCCGGCCTGCGCCGCCAGGCGCGCCAGCACATAACCGTCGCCCCCGTTGTTGCCGGGGCCGCAGAGGATGCCGAGCCGACGCACATCGGGCCAGTGAGCCCTGACGGCCGCCAGCAGAGCGGCACCGGCCCGCTCCATCAATTCTCCGGGCGCGATCTCCGGCAGGGCCGTGCCGGCCGCATCCAGGGCCCGCATGCCCTCGCTGTCGTAGAGCGCGCTGGTCAGGGGGATCCCCCCGGGTCCATCATTCACGTTTCTTGCCTCGATCGTAATGATTGCCGAAATCGTGCCTGAGCCCCTCGATCCACGCCAATGTGCCGCGCTGGCCGAACAGATTCGGGCCTGGGGCCGCGAGCTGGGCTTCCAGGCCCTGCGCATCGCGCCCGCCACGGTCCCGGAGGCAGATCGCCAGCACCTGGATCGCTGGCTCGAGAAGGGCTCGCACGGCGAGATGGGCTGGATGGCCGAACGCGCCGCACTGCGCCACGATCCCGCACAACTGATGGCGGGTGTACAGCGCGTAATCAGCGTGCGCATGGACTATTTCCCGCCGCGCACACGTCGCCCCGCGATCCAGCTGGCCGAACGGGACCGCGCCTATGTCTCCCGTTACGCCCTCGGCCGCGACTACCACAAGCTGATCCGCAAGCGCCTGACCGAGCTCGGTCGGCGCATCGAATCCGAGGCAGGACCGCACGGCTATCGCGCGTTTACTGACAGCGCCCCGATCCTGGAAAAGGCCCTGGCCGCGCGCGCCGGGCTCGGCTGGATCGGCAAGAACACCAATCTGCTCGCCCGCGAGAGCGGCTCCTGGTTCTTCCTGGGCGAGCTGTTCACGGACCTGCCGCTCCCGGTGGACGACCCGGTCGGCGAACACTGCGGGGCGTGTACCGCCTGCCTCGACATCTGCCCGACGCAGGCCTTTCGCGGGCCCTACGACCTGGACGCCCGGCGCTGCATCTCCTACCTGACCATCGAACTGAAGGGGTCGATCCCCGAAGATCTGCGCCCCTTGATCGGCAACCGCATCTACGGTTGCGACGACTGCCAGCTGGTCTGCCCGTGGAATCGCTTTGCCGAAGTCTCCGCGGAACCCGACTTCGTCGCCCGCCACGGGCTGGATGCCGCCAGCCTGGTGGAGCTGTTCGGCTGGGACGAGACCATCTTCCTGCACCGTACCAAGGGCATGGCCATCCGCCGCATCGGTCACGAGCAGTGGTTGCGCAACCTGGCGGTCGCCCTGGGCAATGGCCCGCCCTCCGCGGAGGCCGAGGCGGCCCTTCGCGCCCGCGCCGACCACCCCTCCCCCCTGGTACGCGAACACGTCGGCTGGGCACTCGAACGGTTGCGCAGCCCCTCGCCATCGCCGGCCGTGGATCACCTCTCCCGCCTCACCCAGGCGCCCGGACAATAACCAGCGACCAACGCTTGCCAGCACCCGCGCGACAGGTGACACTCGGGAGCGGATCCATGTTGCGACCCCCGCACCCTACGAAAGGATTCATCCTGTCGCCATGCCCGATCACCCGGACAGCACCCGCTTTCAGCGCCTGTTTGAACAGGCACCGGAGGCGCAGCTGGTGCTCAATCGAGCGGGCCATGTCGTCGCGGCAAACCAGGCCGCATCACGCCTGCTCGGCTACGCCCAGGACGAACTGACCGGCGGCATCCACATCACCACGATCGACCTCGAGGCCACGCAAGCCGACGTCGACCGTGCGCACGGCCAGCCCGACGAGCGCCTGCCGGCCCGCTTTGAAACGCGCTACCGCCGCCGCGACGGGGCGGAATTCCCGGCCGAGATCAATATCAACGCGATTCACACCGGGGAGGATATCGAGGTCCTGGCCACGGTCCGCGACATCACCCGGCAACAGCAGTCCGAGCAGGCCCTGCACGAACTGGAAACCCAGCTCTCGGCCACGATCCGTCACGCGCCGCTGCTCCTGTTCGGGCTGGGGCCCGATGGCGTTTTCACCCTGTCCGAGGGGGCTGCCCTGCACAGCCTGGGACTGCAACCCGGCGAGGTCGTCGGACAGGACGCACGCCTGTTGTACGCCGACCATCCGGCCATCCTGTCCGCGATCGACCGCGCGCTCGAGGGAGAACAATTCCAAAGCGAGGTCAAGGTCGGCGACAGCCACTTCGCCATCTCCTGGATGCCGATGGAGGTCGCCCAGTCATTTCAGCCAGGCGTGCTCGGTGTCGCCTGGGACATCACATCGCTGCGCGCGGCCGAGGCCAGCACCGCCTCGGAACGCGACCGGCTCCTGACCACGCTGCACTCCATCAGCGACGGCGTGCTGACCGCGGACACCACCGGGCGCCTGACCTATCTCAACCCGTCGGCGCGCGACCTGCTGGGCGTGGACGCCACGGCGGTCCAGGGCCAGCGCCTCGACGAGTTGCTGGAGCTCGAGGACACGCATACCGGCCACCGGGTTATGAATCCGGTCACGCAGTGCCTGGAAACGGGCATGACGCTGGAGTCGCCGGAGCGCGTGCTGCGCCGTCCGGACGGGGCCGCACGCGTGGTCCGTCTGCTGGTCTCGCCTCTGCGGCGACCGGACCACCACAGCGAGGGGGTCGTGGTCGTGCTGCACGACCACACCGAGCTGTGGCGCATGACCCAGCAACTGAACCACCAGGCTACCCACGACGAGCTCACCGGCCTGTGCAACCGCCGCGAGTTCGAACGCCGCCTGGACGAGGCCCTGCGCACCCTGGAGGAGGGCGACACACCCCACGCGCTGTTCTACATGGACCTGGACCAGTTCAAGATCATCAACGACACCTGCGGCCACCAGGCCGGGGACGCGCTGCTGCGCGAACTGGCCGATCTGCTGCCCGCCCATATCCGCGACAGCGACACCCTTGCGCGGCTCGGCGGCGACGAATTCGGGCTGCTGCTGAGGCACTGTCCAGTGGAACGCGCGGAGGCGATTGGCAACAAGCTGCTGGCCACGGCCCAGGGCCTGCGCTTCTCCTGGGAGGGCCGCCGCTTCGATGTCGGCATGAGCATCGGCCTGGTCCCGATCGAGGGCCCCGGCCAGAATCTTCCGGAGGTCCTCAGCCAGGCGGATTCCGCCTGCTACGTGGCCAAGGATCTCGGGCGCAACCGCCTCTATACCTGGAAGCCCTCCGACCAGATCCTGCGCCGGCGCCATGGCGAGATGGAATGGGTCGGCCGTCTGCGTGCGGCGCTGGAGGAGGCCCGGTTTGTCGCCTATGCCCAGCCAGTCAAGCCCCTGAACGGCGCCGATCTGCCACTGGACCATGTCGAGATCCTGCTGCGTCTGCACGGGGAAGACGGAACCCTGATCACCCCGGGTGCCTTCATCCCGGCCGCCGAGCGCTACCACCTGATGCCCGAGATCGATCGCCATGTGGTCGAACTCGTGTTTCGCCAGCTGGCCGATCACCGGGACCGGAACCCGCATCATGCCCCAGTCGTGGTGTCGATCAACCTGTCCGGACAATCGCTGGCGCAGGACGGGATGCTCGAGTTCATCACCAGCCGCATGAGCCAGTTCCGCATTCAGGCGCAGCAGATCATCTTCGAGGTTACCGAGACCGCCGCGATCAGCCATCACGACCGCGCGCAGGGGCTGATCCGGGCGCTGCGCTACATGGGTTGCCGCTTCTCCCTGGACGACTTCGGCAGCGGGCTGTCCTCGTTCGGCTACTTGAAGAACCTGCCGGTCGACTTCCTCAAGGTGGACGGCAGCTTCGTGCGCGACATCGCAACCAACGCCGTCGACGCGGCGATGGTCACCGCAATCCACCGCGTCGGCCATGTGCTCGGGCTGCGCACCATCGCCGAGTGCGTGGAATCCGAGGAGACGATGCACCACCTGCGCGAGATCGGACTCGACTTTGTCCAGGGCTACCACCTGGCAAAGCCGATCCCTTTGACCGATCACCTCGCAGCGCTTGCCAGCCAGGGAAACACCGATAACCAGGCTTGAATCCCGGCCTGACGCCTCAACCCTTCTGTTATCCAACGCTTTCGCCTTGCCTGTTGCAAGCTGTTAGCGTGCAGCCATTCTCAATCGATCAACCGTGGGAACCCATGCCGTATTCGGAAGAACAGATCACCTCGACCCATCGCTGGTCGGACAAGACCTTCAGCTTCAAGACCACGCGCCCGGAAGGCCTGCAGTTCAAGAACGGGCAGTTCGTGACGCTGGGGCTGCGCCCCGAGGGCAAGCTGATCCCGCGCGCCTATTCGATCGTCTCCGAGCCCGAGGCCGAGGAACTGGAGTTTCTGAGCATCCACGTGCCCGACGGCGCGTTGACCAGCCGCCTGGCCCAGGCCGGGCCGGGCGATTCAGTCTGGATCAACACCAAGGTCACGGGCTCGCTGACCTTCGACTACGTGCAGCCCGGACGCACCCTGTACATGCTGGCCACCGGCACGGGGCTGGCGCCGTTCATCTCGCTGATCCGCAGCCCGGAACTGTTCGAACACTTCGAAAACGCGGTGCTGGTGCACAGCGTGCGTACCGTCGAGGAGCTGGCCTATCGCCAGGAAATCGAGTCACGCATCAGCGACCGGCTGCGCTACGTACCGACGGTCACCCGCGAGAACCACGACTTTGCCTGCCCGATCGCGCAGCAGCCGTATGACAACAACCAGCGCGGGGCCGACATGTTCCGCTCCGGCGAACTGTTCCAGATCCTCAACCTGCCCCCGGCGGATCCGGAGCACGACCGCGTGATGCTCTGCGGCAACCCGGCGATGAACCGCGAAATGAGCGAATGGCTGGTCGAACATGGCTGGACCCAGACGAACTACAAGGGGGTCGGCAACTTCACCGTGGAGCAGGCCTTCGTGACCACGATGTCCGACTCGGACGACTGACTACCCCTGCGCCAGCAGTACCCAGCGGGCCGCATTGATCCGCTGCAGGGTGGCCGTGTCACCGCCCCGGTCGGGGTGGTGACGCTGGGCCAGGCGCCGATACTGCTGGCGGATCGCCGCCGCATCGACCGGATCTTCCAGCCCCAGCACCTCGAGCGCCTGTTCGCGCTGCTGATCCCGCGCCAGATGCGACCAGAACTCGCCCAGCAGCGCCTCCACCGCGGCCGCATCCATCCTCTCCAGCCGCATCAGGTCCAGGTAGTAGGCCCGCAACGGATCACCCCGCGCCGGCAGGCCTGATCCCGCATCCACCACCGGTAACGGCTCGACCCCGATATCCAGACAATGGATGCGCAGCCACTCGCCCTGCCCCGCGAGCTGGTCGCGCAGCCGGTACAGGCAGTGGAACAGCACAAAGTGGGTCTGGAACAGGCTCAACGGCTCCTGCAGGCGCGCCGCCGCGAACGGTTCCACGTCCAGATCACGCAGCTGCGCAATCAGCCCGTGCTCCGTACATCCGCGCGGATATTCGCGCACCGCCTCCAACACCCGCTCCAGCAATGCCGCATCCACCGGTGAACCGGCTGGCCGATTCCCATCGATCATGCGCCCGGAAACTCCCCGTCGACATAGACCCAGCGCCCGTCCTCGCGGTGGAAACGGCTGCGCTCGTGCAGGCGCACCCCCTGCCCGCGCACCCGCGAGCGGGCGACGAACTCGACCCAACCCTCCTGATCCTCCGGCCCGCCGGCCCCGGTCGCGCGGATCGCCAGACCCAGCCAGCGCTGGTCCGGCTCGAGCATCAGGGATTCCGGTCGCGTCGCGGCGGCCCAGGTGGCCAGCAGATAGTCCTCGCGCCCCTCCACGAAGGCGGCATAGCGCGAGCGCATCAGCGCCTCCGCCGTCGGAGCCGCCGCCGCGCCGTCCAGATACGGCCCGCAGCAGACCGCCCGGTTCCGCCCGGACCCGCAAGCACACGCATCCCCCTTCCTGCGCCCGGCCTTGCCCAAGTGATACCCCCTCATCGAAGCCCCCGTCAGCATGCCCGAGCCATCGCCCCGGGTCGAACCCCCAATTCGGGGCTGGTCTTTCACCTGTGGAAACGTTAGGTTGCGAAAGTACCCAACAAAACGCTGATTCATGGCCAACATCCTGATCCTGGGCTGCGGCGATCTCGGCTGCGGCGTCGGAGAACAGCTCGCCGCAGCCGGCCACACGGTCTGGGGCCTGCGCCGCCAGCCGGAACGCATCCCGGAACCGATCCAGCCGCTGGCCGGCGACTTCGCCCGCGCGGACGCCCTGCCGCCGCTGCCCCCGGCACTGGACACCGTCTATTTCATCGCCACCCCGGGCGAGTTCACCGAGGCCGCGTACCGCCACGCCTATGTCGACGGCCTGTGCAACACCCTGGCCGCGCTGGAACAGGCCCGCCAGCACCCGCGCCGCATCGTGTTCGTCTCCAGCACCTCGGTCTTCGGCGCCGACGACGGGCGCTGGGTGGACGAGACCAGCCCGGCCGAGCCCACCCGCTTCTCCGGGCGTTGCCTGCTGGAGGCCGAGCAATTGCTGGCCGACAGCCCGTTTGCCGGCGTGGTCGTGCGCTTTGGCGGCATCTACGGGCCGGGGCGCGAATACCACCTGCGCAAGGTGCGCGAGGGCGTGCGCGGTCAGCACGAGGCACCGGTCTGGACCAACCGCATCCACCGCGAGGACTGCGTGGGCCTGCTGACCCACCTCTTCCACCTGGACGAGCCCGAGCCCCTCTATCTGGGCGTCGATGACGAACCGGCCCTTCGCCACGAACTGCTCGGCTGGCTGGCGCAGGAGATGGAGCTCGATCCACCGGGGACGCCGCCGATGCCGGCCGGCGAGGTCTGCGGCAAGCACTGCCGCAACGCGCGGCTGCGTGCCAGCGGGTATCGCCTGCGCTATCCCGACTACCGCACCGGCTATCGCGCACTGCTCGACCAGCTCGCCACCACCTGAGCCACGCTCTCACGCTCTCACGCTCTCAGGCTGGGCGTGCTCGGGCCCCGATGTTTAGGTGGTTACGCCTAACCGTCTGCCCTGCTGTGGCTGGCCCTGGTTCGTCGTTGGGTGTTTACGGTGGCTTCGGTCCGCATACTGCCTGGCGCTGACTCGCCAGCGCGCCGCGAGGTACTTTCTTGCTTGCCCAAGAAAGTACCCAAAGAAGGGCACCCGGATTTCGCCCGGGAACCTCGCTCCGGACGCGCTGGGCCGGCGGCGCTGAACTCGCTACGCCTGCGGCTCCGCTCAGACATCCAGCGCCTTCTTCCGGCCCATCACGCCCTCCGCGAGGGGCTCCATACGGGAGGAGAAGGTCAAAACAGGCGGTATCCAGACACCAGCAGCCAGCCCGCACCCCGTAGGGTGCGGTTGAGCGCAGCGAAACGCACCGTTCCCCGCGCCGTGCGAAACCCTGATGCGATTCGCTCCGCTCATCCGCATCCTACGCCCCCCGGCACCCGCTCTGCGGGTGCGGGGCGCAACGGCCGCAGGCCGAGCGTGCCGAAGATGTCCGAAAATCTAGCCATCATCCACGAGCTATATCGCTGGGATAGCCGTTGTTTTGACCTACCTCCCCGTTGTCGTCGCGCCGAGTGGAGAGGCTTTTCGCGGGAGAAAAGGCGCTGGATGTCTGAGCGGCGCCGAAGGCGCAGCGAGTTCAGCGCCGCCCGCGAAAAGCCTCGGAGCGAGGGAAACCCCGGCCCGCACAGCGGGCCGGGGTCGCGGCAGTCGGGCGTGTTTCTTGGGTACTTCTTTGCACGAGCAAAGAAGTACCTCGCGGTGCGCTCGCGAAAGAGCGCGTGGCAGGCGGCCAGACGAAGCCACCGTAAACACCAGATGCCGAACCAAGGCCAGCCTCCACGGCAGACAGCCGGCCCACGCTGCATGCGCCGGGCGGCCAGCGCGCCGCGCCGTTATAATGCGCGGCTTTCCCTACACTCCGACCCGAGCGCGCCCGCGATCATGGACAAGAGCTTCGACCCCAAGAGCATCGAGCAGACCCAGTACGAACGCTGGGAGGCCGCGAACATCTTCGCGCCGCCGGAGTCGGGCGAGGCCAACTACTGCATCCTGCTGCCGCCGCCGAACGTCACCGGCACCCTGCACATGGGGCATGCGTTCCAGCACACCCTGATGGACACCCTGATCCGCTACCGGCGCATGCATGGCGACCGCACGCTGTGGCAGGGCGGCACCGACCATGCGGGGATCGCCACCCAGATGGTGGTCGAGCGCCAGTTGGCCGCGGAGGGCAAGAGCCGCCACGACCTCGGGCGCGAGGACTTCCTGAAGGCCGTATGGGAGTGGAAACACGAATCCGGCGGCACCATCACCCGACAGATGCGCCGGCTGGGCGATTCGGTGGACTGGTCGCGCGAGCGCTTCACCATGGACGACGGGCTGTCCGAGGCGGTGCGCGAGGTCTTCGTGCGCCTGCATGACGAGGGCCTGATCTACCGCGGCAAGCGCCTGGTCAACTGGGATCCGGTGCTGCACACCGCGCTGTCCGACCTCGAGGTCCTGTCGGAGGAAGAGTCCGGCCACCTGTGGCACTTCCGCTACCCGCTGGCGGACGGCTCCGGGCACCTGACCGTGGCCACCACGCGCCCGGAGACCATGCTGGGCGACACCGCCGTCGCGGTGCACCCGGAGGACGAGCGCTACCGCCACCTGATCGGCAAGACGATCCGGCTGCCGCTGGTCGGGCGCGAGATCCCGATCATCGCCGACGACTACGTCGAGGCCGAGTTCGGCTCCGGCTGCGTGAAGATCACCCCGGCGCACGACTTCAACGACTACGCGATGGGTCAGCGCCACGACCTGCCGGTGATCAACATCCTGACCATCGACGCCTGCCTGAACGAAAACGTACCCGAGGCCTATCAGGGCCTGGACCGCTATGAGGCGCGCAAGCGGGTGGTCGCGGACCTCGAGGCCGAAGGCCTGCTGGAGAAGATCGACGACCACAAGCTGATGGTCCCGCGCGGCGACCGCTCCGGCACCGTGGTCGAGCCCTACCTGACCGACCAGTGGTATGTGAAGGCCGGCCCGCTGGCCGAGCCGGCGATCAAGGCAGTGGAGGACGGCCGCATCCGCTTCGTGCCGGAGAACTGGTCCAAGACCTACTTCGAGTGGATGCGCAACATCGAGGACTGGTGCATCTCGCGCCAGATCTGGTGGGGCCACCGCATCCCGGCCTGGTACGACGCCGATGGCAACGTGTACGTCGGGCGTTCCGAGGACGAGGTGCGCGAGAAGCACGGCCTGGGCGCCGAGGTGGCGCTGGAACAGGACGAGGACGTGCTGGACACCTGGTTCTCCTCCGCACTGTGGCCGTTCTCCACCCTCGGCTGGCCCGAGAAGACGCCGGAACTGCGCGACTTCTACCCGACCAGCGTGCTGGTCACCGGCTTCGACATCATCTTCTTCTGGGTCGCCCGCATGATCATGATGGGCGAGCACTTCATGGGGGATGTGCCCTTCCGCGAGGTCTACGTCACCGGCCTGATCCGCGACTCGGAAGGCCAGAAGATGTCCAAGTCCAAGGGCAACGTGATCGACCCGATTGACCTGATCGACGGCATCAGCGCCGACGACCTGGTCGCCAAGCGCACCCAGGGCCTGATGCAGCCGCAGATGGCGAAGAAGATCGAGAAGTCCACGCGCAAGGCCTTCCCCGACGGCTTCCCCGCCTTCGGCACCGATGCCCTGCGCTTTACCCTGGCGGCGCTGGCCACCACCGGGCGCGACATCAAGTTCGACCTCGGGCGCATCGAGGGCTACCGCAACTTCTGCAACAAGCTGTGGAACGCCTCGCGCTTCGTGCTGATGAACGTCGAGGGCCACGACTGTTCGGCCGCCGCCGACACCGCGGAGCACCGCACCCTGGCCGATCGCTGGATCCTCGACCGCCTGGCCACCACCGCCGCGACCGCCACCCAGCAGCTCGACGCCTACCGCTTCGACCTCGCCGCGCAGACGCTGTACGAGTTCACCTGGCACGACTACTGCGACTGGTACCTGGAGCTGACCAAGCCGGTGCTGAACGACGAGGCCACCCCGGACGCGGTCAAGCGCGCGACGCGCCACACCCTGGTTACCGTGCTCGAGGCGCTGCTGCGCCTGCTGCACCCGGTGATGCCGTTCATCACCGAGTCGATCTGGACCAATGTGAAGCCGCACGCCGGAATCGGCGACGACGTCGAGTTCCTGGTGCAGTGCCGCTGGCCGGCACAGGACGGCTTCCCGCGTGATGCCACCGCCACCGCCGAGCTCGACTGGGTCAAGGACTTCATCACCGGGCTGCGCCGCATCCGCGCGGAGATGGACATCGCCCCGGGCAAGCCGCTGCCGGTGCTGGTGAAGAACTGGAGCGAGGCCGACCAGGAGCGCTACACGCGCCACCGCGGCCTGCTGGAATTCCTCGCGAAACCCGAGAGCGTCACCTGGCTGGATGCCGCCGACGAGGCCCCGGAATCCGCGATGGCCCTGGTCGACGACATGCAGCTGCTGATCCCGCTGGCCGGGCTGATCGACAAGGACGCCGAGCTGGCGCGCCTGGACAAGGAGATCGGCAAACTCGACAAGAACCTCGAACAGAGCGAAAAGCGCTTGTCCAACGAGAGCTTCGTCGACCGCGCCCCGGCCGAGGTCGTGCAGAAGGAACGCGACCGCGTCGCCGAGATGCACGCCACCCGCGACCAGCTCGACGCCCAGCGCGAACGCATCCGCGCGATGTAGCGGCGGCGGTCACCGCACGGTCACCGCATTGGAGGCCTAGCTGATCCGGTCGAGCATCCCCTGATGACGGATTAACCGGGCAAACAGTCGTCCGGTGTGATACCAGTGCAGCATCCAGATTTCCCGCGCCAGACGCACCTGTGGCACCCGGGGCGAGCGCTCGGCAGGGCAGGGACAGACCTCGAGACCCACCCCGCGCGCGATGGCCACCGCACGGGGCAGGTGAAAGCGACTGGTCACGAGCACACAGCGCGGCAGGCGGCCGCCGGTACGCTGGACGAGCAGGTCGCGGGCGTTTTGCAGATTCTCCAGGGTGTGCCGCGAGTCCTCTTCACAAAAGATGCGAGAGGCCGGGATGCCGCGCTGACGCAGAAAGGCCGCACCCGCGGCCGACTCGCTGGGGCCTTCGGGCGATGTGTATCCGCCCAGCAGCAGAACGCGGGCCTCCGGGTCGCGCCGCAGCAGGCGCAGGGTTCGCAACAGGCGCAGCCGGTAACCCGGTCCAGGGCAACCCTCTTGTAACTGCTGCCCCAGGACAATGACCCAGGGTGCTCGGCCCGGACAGTCCAGGCTCCGGACCCACAGATGCATACGCCCCCACAACGCGAGCCAGCTAAGTCCCGCCGTCAGCACAATGACCAGATTGGACAGCCCGAAGGTCAGCAGCCCGTCCGGCCCGACGCGCCGCAGTCCTACCCGACCGCCGATCACGACTCGCCCCCCATACTTGCCCCCTGGCGATTCGCTGGCGGTCGACTGGCTGCCCCCCGTGAGAGCACCCACTCTGCCGCCCCGCCCGCAAAACCGCGTATTCCCTGCATTTGGAGGGTACCACGCCCCCCTGGGGTTGCGTATCATCGGCCCCGGGCCGGGAGGTGCACGGCGCGCCCAGCACCTCCCCAGGGGAACAATCAGCGTTTCCCCGGGAAACGCTTTCGGATTCCGTCGCTATTTAGGGGAGAGACGTGGCAGCACAAACCGCAATGGAACAGGAAGTCGCCAGGCTGATCGTCGACAGCCTGAATCTCGAAGAGGTCAGCCCCGAGGACATCGAGCCGGAGGCCCCCTTGTTCCGCGAGGGCCTTGGGCTGGACTCGATCGATGCGCTGGAACTGGCACTGGCCATCTCGCGGGCCTATGGCGTGCAGATCCGCTCCGATGACGAGAACAATCGCCAGATCTTCGCATCCTTGCGGGCCCTGACCGCCCATATCGAGGCGCACCGAGCCACGTCGTGAGTACCCGTCTCGCCGCCGCGGTAGCCCTGGGCTACCCGGTGGCCGTGATCGCGGGCATTTTCCTGGAGCTGCCGCGACTGCCGCTGGCCTGGCTGGCGCTGCTCATCCTGGTCCTCGCCTGGCCGGTCCTGCCCGTGCTCGGCCGAGCGGTGATGGCCCTGGTGCTGGCCGTGCTAGTGTTGCTTCTGGGTGCCGAGCCGGCCGGGAAATGGCTGATCTACGCAGTACCGGTGCTTATTCAGGGGGCCCTGGCATGGCTGTTTGCCCGCTCCCTGCGTCCGGGCTCCACCCCCCTGATCACCCGGTATGCGCTGGCCATGGGCGCCTCCGACAGCACGCCGGTGCATCGCTATACGCGGCGGCTGACCGCCGTCTGGGCCCTGCTGTGCGGTGGACTCGCCCTGCTGTCGGCGATACTGGCGGTGGCGGTGCCCACCACCACCTGGGCCTTGTTCGCAAATGGGATCAACTATCTGTTCCTGGCGGCGCTGTTCATGCTGGAATATCCATTACGGCGCTGGCTCCTGCGCGATGAACCCCGGGCGGGTTTCCTGCCCTACCTCGCCGCACTGGCGCGCGCCGACCACCGCCAAATCCTGAGACAACGATGAGGGACTCGAACACACTAGCGTTGATTGCCGACCACCCAACGCCACTGGCCTGGGTGGCGGGCCGCCGTGTCTCGCGGGCTGCATTTCTGGCGGATGTCCGCACCCTCGCCCGACGAATCCCGGCCGGCGGAGCCCACTTCAACCTTTGCGAGGATCGCTATCGCTTTGCGGTCGCGTTTGCCGCGATCCTGCTACGCGGCGGTGCCAGCATCCTTCCCCCGAACCGTGCCCGCACCACCCTGAGCGAGATCGCCGAACGTCATCCGGGCGCGCACGCCCTGGTGGACGAGCGGGACCTCAGTATCACCCTCCCCGTCATCCCGGTCACCGTGGACGGGACAGAGCACGCCCACAATGCGGGCGCGACCCCGGAGATCCCGTCGGATCAGATGGCGGTACACGCCTATACCTCGGGCAGCACCGGACAGCCCACCGCTCACAGCAGGAGCTGGAACAGCCTTCATGTCGTGACCGCACAGGCCCTGCGCCGCTTCGGGCTGGATACCGACGGAGGAACACTGGTGGGGACGGTCCCCGCGCAGCACATGTACGGCCTGGAATCCACGGTGCTGTATGCCCTGCTCGGCCCCTGCACACTGCTGGCCGAACGCCCGTTCTTCCCGGACGATATCCGCCAGGCCATGGCCGAGCATGCCCCGGCGAACCTGGTCACTACCCCATTTCACCTGGACGCCTGCCTGCGGGCGGGCCTGATCTGGCCCAGGGCGGCGCGCATCCTCAGCGCCACTGCCCCACTGGAACAAGACCGGGCACAGGCCGCGGAAACACTGTTTGGCGCGACCGTCCGCGAGATCTACGGCTGCACCGAGGCCGGGGCCATTGCCAGCCGCGAGACGGCCCGGGAGCCTCTGTGGACGGTCTATGACGGGATTGCGCTGACGGCCCAGGGCAGCGACCGGGTGGCGGTACAGGGACCCCAGCACCCGGCACCAGTCCCCCTGCCCGACCGCATCGAGTGGGAAGATGCCCAGCGCTTCCGCATGCGCGGACGCCTGGCGGATCAGCTCAATATCGCCGGCAAACGAGCCTCACTGGCCGAGCTGAACCGGCGCCTGAACGCCATTCCCGGCGTAGAGGACGGCGTGTTCATCCCGCCCGATTCCGGACAGGACAGCGGGACCGCGCGTTTGGCTGCGATCGTGGTCGCCCCGGAGCGCTCCGAGGCCGAGATTCTGGCGGCCCTGGCCGAAACCACGGACCCGCTGTTCCTTCCGCGTCCCCTGGTGATGGTGGAAGCCCTCCCCCGCAGCGCGACGGGCAAACTCCCGCGCCAGGTCCTGCTGGACTTGCTGGACCAGCACGGGCAGTGCGCCTGAGCAATGGCACCAATCATTGCCACACGCCGCATCCCGGCCAACCACCCCTCACTGCCCGGGCATTTCCCCGGTCAGCCGGTCGTACCGGGCGTGGTCATCCTGGACACGGTGGACGCCGTCGCGCGCGCAAGCGGCCTGGGGCCGGTGGCCGCCCTGCCACGGGCGAAATTTCTGGCGCCGTTGCTTCCGGAGGTCGATTTCCGGGTGGAGATTGATCCCCCTGGTACCAGCGGCCTGCGCGCATTCCGCGTTATCCGCGACGGTGCGGAGACATCCGAACCCCTGTGTAGCGGACAACTGAAGCTGCACGACGCCGGACAAACGGCGTGAGCCGGGGGTGGTTCAGCCAGGGGGAGCGAGGGTCCCCCCTGGCGCTGCGCATCATCCTGTGGGTTGCCTTGCATCTCGGGCGGCCGGCCGGTCGCACACTGCTCTACCCGATAACCGCCTACTTTCTTCTGTTTGCCCCGAAATCCCGGGGTTACAGCCGGGACTACCTGCGCCGCGTGCTCGGACGCGAGCCGCGCCTGCGCGAGATTGCCCGGCACTTCCACAGCTTCGCAGCCGTGATCCTGGACCGCGTCTTCCTGCTGTCCGGCAAAGACGCGTGCCTGGATCTTCATGTTCACAATCGCGAGATCTTCCTTGAGCACGTCGAAAGCGGCCACGGGGCCCTGCTGCTCGGGGCACACCTGGGCAGCTTCGAGGCCCTGCGGGTACTCGCGGTCGGAAAAAACGACTTTCCCGTTCGCGTGCTGATGTACCGCAATCACAACCAGCGCATCACCCAGTTGCTGGAGGCGCTCAACCCCGAGGTCGCCGCGTCGGTCATTCCCCTGGGCGACACCGAGACCCTGCTGCACGCGCGCGACTGTCTGGAACAGGGGGGGATTGTGGCCACCCTGGCCGATCGCGTGGCCGAAAGTGACAAGATGGTGGAATGCCGTTTCCTCGGGGGCCGGGCCTTTTTTCCCCAGGGCCCGTTGCTGCTGGCCGCAGTGCTCAAGGTCCCGGTCATTCTGTGCTTCGGCCTCTATCGCGGCGGCAATCGCTACGATATCGTCTTTGAGCGCTTTGCCGACGTCATCGAGGCCCCCCGCGGCCGACGCGAAGAGGCCCTGGCCGAATGGGTGCAACGCTACGCCGATCGCCTCGAGACGCGCGTGCGCGAGGCCCCGTACAACTGGTTCAACTTCTATGATTTCTGGAATGACTCGTCCCGCTAAGCCTTGCTGCCGGCAACTGCTCGGGGTCCGGGCGCTGGCCCTGGCGGTACTCCTGCTGGCCTGCCCGCTATTTGCCAAGGCGGAGACCTCCGGCGACACACTGGACCAGATCCTGGAAGCACTGGCCGACAATCCGCCATCACGTATCGACTTTCGCGAAACCCGCCAGGACCCCCTGCTCGAATTCCCCGAGACTCGGACCGGCACGCTGGTGTTCGAGCCGCCAGACATCCTGGAGCGCCGTATGGATGGCGACGGCGGCGAACGCGTGCGTATCGAGGGACGCCAGGTGATCGTGGAACGCCGAGGCTCCAGCCGCGAGGTGGACCTGGACGAGCAGCCGGGCCTGGCCGCGTTTGCCGCCTTGTTCCGCTCCCTTGCCAAGGGGGAACGCGAGGGACTGGAAGAACACTTCGAAGTCGACACCGAAGGCGACCTGGAGGCCTGGAAGCTGGAACTCGCCCCGCGTGACCGCGCCCTTCGTCGCATGATCCTCGGACTTGAGCTCCAGGGCGAGGGCGGTGCCCTCCTGCGGCTGGATACCGAGGAGTCCGGAGGTCGCCACAGCCGCATGCAGCTCGATCCGCAAGACGGCGACTGATTGGTGCCGAATCGCTTCCCCCTGTCACCGGGACCGGCGCTCTGGCTGATCGGGCTGCTGGTGGCAGCCAGCATCCTGCTGTGGCGGGGCGAACTGGTCACTGACCTTCAGGGCTTCACCCCGGAGCCGGTCACCGAGACCGGGGTGGCGCTGGACCCCGGGGGCGGCCCGGCCGGACAGATCCTGCTGCTGGGCCTCGAGGGCGGGAACAGCCAGGCACGCGCGGATGCCAGCGACCATCTGGTCCAGGCGCTGCGCGACCACCCCGCGGTCGCGGAGATCCGTAACGGGCGTCTCGACCCGGATGACCCCGCCCTGGATTTCCTGCTTGAGCACCGCTATCTCCTGAGCCCCGAGGTTACCCCGGAGCGCTTCTCTGTCGACACCCTGCGCGACCAGCTCGAGGAACGTCGGGAGGACCTCGGTAGTGCCGCCCCGCTGATGCCCCGGGAACTGATCGGCCGCGACCCCACGGGCGAATCACTGGTGGTGCTCGAACAGTTGGGACAGGCTGGTGGCGGGGGCGAACGCGACCGCCATGGCGTCTGGGTCGACCCCGAGCGCGAGCGGGCCCTGCTGGTCTTGCACAGCGCGGCTGAAGGCATGGATCTGGACGGTCAGGAAGCGCTCCTGAAGGCGCTGGACGAGGCCTTCGCCGAGTACGCGGACGACCTGGGTCTGCTCGTCGCGGGGCCCGCCGTGATTGCGGTCGAAGCGCGCGGGCGCATCCGGGGCGAGATCACCGCCTTCAGCCTGGCCGCCAGCCTGGCCCTGGCCACACTCCTGCTGGTCGTGTTCCGCCACCCCCACCCCGTCTGGCTCGCGGCCGTTCCACTGGCGACCGGCATTCTGTCCGGCGCCGCGGTGGTGACAATGGTATTCGGTCACCTGCACGGGATCGCACTGGCGTTCGGCATTACCGTGCTGGGCATCGCGCTCGACTACCCATTGCACCTGTTCGCGCACAGCCGGCCGCCCCCGCGTGACGGGATGCGCGGCGTGGCACGCGAGCTGTGGCCGGCGATTGGCCTGGGCGCCGGGAGCACGGTACTGGTCTACGCGCTAATGGCGATCACGGGGTTTTCCGGCATGGCCCAGCTCGGGCTGTTCGTGCTGACCGGAGTTGGCGTGGCCGCGATCACCACGCGCTGGGTACTGCCTCGCCTGATGCCACAGGCGTTGCAGCGTGACGGGGTACCACCGGCCCGCCTCCCGGTACCGGCCGCTCTGACGCAGCCTCCGGTGGCGGCGCGCTGGATCCTGGCCGCCTCCGTGCTGGGGGCGCTGGTGGTTATCGCCAGCACCGACCCGTTCCCCTGGGAGGGCAACCTGGGCGCCCTGCACCCGGTCCCGCAGGAGCACATCGACCGCGACCGCGAACTGCGCCACGCCCTGGGACTGCCAGATATCCGCCATGCCCTGCTGATTACCGCTCCGGACCCCGAGCGGGCGCTACAGGCCATCGAAGCGCTGAACCCGGGCCTTGAAGATCTGCGCGACCAGGGGACGCTGACGGACTACGACCATGCGGCCCAGGTCCTGCCGAGCCAGACCTTGCAGCGCATACGCCAGGAGGCCCTGCCCGCCGCGGACACCCTGCGCGCGCGACTGGACACCGCGGTCGACGGGCTGGGTTTCCGCGCGGATGCCTTCGAGCCCTTTCTGGAGGATGTGGCCCGGACCCGCGACCTGGAGCCGCTCACACCGGAGACGCTTCCGGAAGGACCGCTGCGCCAGACGACAGGGACTCTGCTGATGCCGGACGTGGACCGCGGCGACTGGCTGGCCTGGGTGCGGCTCAGCGGCGTGGAGGATGCAACCGCGGTGAGACAATGGCTGCAGCGGGAACCGCTGGCAGACCTGCCCGGCCTGGCCGATGTGGGCGTGCAGCACGTGGATTTTCTGCGCGCCTCGGAGGACCTGGTCAGCGGATTCCGCGATCAGGCGCTGGAGCGGCTGGCCCTCGGCGTGGTGGCCGTCGCCCTGTTACTGCTGCTGGTCACGCGCGCGCCCGGGCGCAGCCTGCGCATCCTGACCGCGGTAGGGAGCGGGCTGGTCCTGACCGTGGCTGCGCTGATCCTGCTCGGGGTTTCCCTGTCGCTTTTCCATCTGATTGCGCTGCTGCTGATCGTCGGACTGTGTCTGGACTACGCGGTGTTTTTCAGTCGTCCGCTGAGAGACCTGCAGGCGCGGCAGGACACGGCCACTTCGGTCAGCATCTGCGCGTTGTCCACCGTGGCCGTGTTTGGCCTGCTGGCCCTTTCCAGTCTGCCGGTGCTGCGGGCCATGGGGCTCACGGTAGTGCTGGGCGTGGTATTTTCCTTTCTCGCAGCCGCGCTTCTGGCGCAGCCCCCCCAGTCGCGACGTACAGTACCCGCAAATCACTGAGCCCAGCCGCTACAAGTCCCGCCAACCGCAGCCCGCCGAATGAATCCACTGGTCATCTCCGCCCACACCCTGACCTCCGCCACCGGAACCGGCCGCCAGGCCAATGCCGACGCCCTGCACAAAGCGCATAGCGGGCTGCGCGCCTGCGACCTGGACTCCGTGCAGCTGGACACCCACATCGGGCGTGTGACGGGTGTGGAGGAGATCGTGCTGACGGATCACCTGGCCACGTTCCAGTGCCGCAACCACCAGTTGGCCGAGCTGGGGCTGCGCCAGGATGGCTTCATCGAGGCCGTCGAGACCGCGCGCGAACGTTACGGTGCCGGACGTATCGCAGTCCTGATGGGCACCAGCACCTCGGGGATCGCCGCAACGGAGCAGGCCTACCGCCGCCGCGAACCGGCTACCGGGGACCTGCCACCGGACTACGACTACCAGCACACCCAGAACATGTTCTCGCTGGCCGATTTCGTCAGTACCCGGCTCGGCCTGCGGGGCCCGGCGATGGTGGTCTCCACGGCGTGCTCGTCCAGCGCCAAGGTCTTTGCCGATGCCGAACGCTTTATTGCGGCGGGGCTCTGCGATGCGGCGGTGGTCGGCGGTGTGGACAGCCTCTGCGGGATGACCCTGCACGGCTTCAATGCGCTGCAACTCGTGGCACCGGAACCCTGCCGCCCGCTGCATGCCGAGCGCGCCGGCATCTCCATCGGCGAGGCCGCCGGTTTCTTCCTGCTGGAGAGGCCCGACAGCGGTGCGGCCGGTCCCCGGCTGATCGGCCACGGCGAATCCAGCGATGCCCACCACATGTCGGCCCCGCATCCGGAGGGACTCGGCGCCGCGAGCGCCATGGAGCAGGCCCTCACGCGGGCACAGCGGTCCGCCGGGGCCATCGACTATGTGCTCATGCATGCCACCGCGACCCCGGCCAACGACCGCTCCGAGGCACGCGCCCTGGCGCGCCTGTTTGGTGCAGACAGCCGCGCCACCGGCACCAAGGGCCTGACCGGCCACACCCTCGGGGCGGCCGGGGCCGTCGGGGTCGCGCAGGCACTGGCCAGCCTGGAGCGGGGCTTCGTACCCGCCACGGCAGGACTGGACCATCCGGACCCCGAGCTTGAACTGGACGCCCGAGGGGTCGCCGAGGAACGCGAGATCCGCCATGTACTCGTAAATGCCTTCGGCTTCGGCGGCAACAACTGCAGCCTGCTGCTGGAGGCCGCATGAAGGTTGGTATTGCGGGCGTTGGCCTGCTGGGCCCGGGCCTGGCCGATTTCGCCTCGGCGCGCCCCGTCCTCGCCGGACAGGAGCCCTATGAGCGGGCGCCGGTGACCATCCCGCCGACCACCCTGCTGCCGGCCAACGAGCGCCGCCGCACGACGGACACGATTCGCCTGGCGCTGAAGGCCGCAGAGGAGGCCACAGCCGACTGCGACCGCAGCCAGCTGCGCTCGGTGTTCGCCTCGTCCTCCGGGGACATGGACATCATCGACCGCATCTGCGAGGCGCTGACACAGGCGGAGCCCATGGTCTCGCCGGTGCAGTTCCACAATTCGGTACACAACGCACCGGCCGGCAACTGGTCGATCGCGACGGGAAATCCAGCCCCGGCAACGGCCATCTCCGGTTTCGATGCGACGCTGGCGGCAGGACTGCTGGAGGCCGCCACGCTACTGCAGGCTGACGGTGGCGAAGTCCTGCTGGCTGCTTACGACGTCGCTTCCATGGCCACGTTCCGGCGTGTACGGCCCATCACCGAGCCGTTCGCCGTCGGCCTGCGCCTGGGCCCCGCCGTTGCCGGGCGGCCCACCCTCGAACTGGCCTTGGGCGAAGGAGGCGATCCAACCCCCTGCCGCCAGGATTCGCTGGAGGCCCTGCGCGGCACCAACCCCGCAGCCCGTGCCCTGCCCCTGCTGGAGGTCCTCGCGCGCGGCGAAGGCGGTCATGTTACGCTTGCCGCGCCGCTGGGGCGATCGCTGGAGATCCGCGTCACGCCCTGATCTTTCCGCGGTTCGCCTCACTCTCTGCGACGGATCAGGACGATCCCACACATGAAGGCCGCCAGCCCCCAACTGAACCACGAGGCGATCTGCCGCCTGCTGCCGCATGCAGGCGCAATGTGCCTGCTGGAGGCGGTGGTCGAATGGGACGAACAGGCGATCCGTTGCCGCGCCATCAGCCACCGCGCCCCTGATAACCCCTTGCGCAACACCACCGGGCTCCCGGCCCTGTCGGCGCTGGAGTACGGCGCCCAGGCGATGGCCGTGCATGGCGCCCTGCTGGCCGACGCCGGACCACCCAGGGCCGGTTTCCTGGCCGCGGTCCGCAACCTGCGCGTGCACCGGACGGAGCTGGACGACCTGAACGCGGACCTCGACATCAC
The DNA here is from genome assembly GCF_000025545.1 of Thioalkalivibrio sp. K90mix. Taxonomy (NCBI): domain Bacteria; kingdom Pseudomonadati; phylum Pseudomonadota; class Gammaproteobacteria; order Chromatiales; family Ectothiorhodospiraceae; genus Thioalkalivibrio; species Thioalkalivibrio sp. K90mix. Next base: position 490,529 of record NC_013889.1, on the reverse strand, counting down.
GGCCCGCAGCGTGATGTCAGATCGCAACAGCTCCATCTATGATCTCGAGGTATCGGCCGAGGGTGAGCCCGTCCTGTCCGCGCGCGCGACCGTGATCCTGCAAACCGAGGATGATCCGACATGAGCCATCGCGCACTGATCACCGGCGCCAGCGGCGCCATCGGCCAGGCCATCGCGCGGGCGCTGGCCGATAGCGGCTGCGAGGTCCTGCTGCATGCACACCGCAACCCGGGCCCCGCCTGGGACCTGGCCGAACAGATCCACTCCGAGGGGGGGCAGGCGGATGTCCTGGTCTTCGACATCACCGACGCCGCTGCCGCGCGGGCACAGCTGGAGCCCGTTGCGGCTGCGCAGCCGGTGCAGATCCTGGTGCACAACGCAGGCGTGCACGATGACGCGCCGCTGGCCGGCATGAGCCCGGAACAATGGGCCCGGCCGATCGATGTCGCGCTCAACGGGTTCTACAACGTCGCCCAGCCGCTGCTGTTGCCCATGATTACAACCCGCTGGGGGCGCGTGATTGCGATCTCCTCGGTGGCCGGCGTGGTCGGCAACCGCGGCCAGGCCAACTACGCCGCGGCCAAGTCCGGACTGCACGGGGCCATCCGCTCGCTGGCCCAGGAGGTCGGGTCGCGCGGCATCACGGCCAACGCGGTCGCGCCGGGAATCATCGAGACCGCGATGAGCGAGTCGAGCTTCGATGCCGAGACGATCAGGCGCATGGTGCCCGCGCAGCGCGCCGGACGCCCCGAAGAGGTCGCCGGGCTGGTGGCGTATCTGGCCTCCGAGCAGGCCGGCTATGTCTCCGGCCAGGTGATCGGCATCAATGGCGCACTGGCCTGACCCGAACCGATGGCGGTCGTCCACGCGCTGATACCGGCCCATAACGAGGCCCCCACGATCGCCGCCGTCGTCGCGGCCACGCAACCTCATGTCGACCGGGTGATCGTGGTCGACGACGGCTCGCAGGACGGCACTGCCGACCGGATCGGGGTACAGCCCGGGATAGTGGAACTCCTGCGACTACCCCGCAATCGCGGCAAGGCGAATGCGCTGTGGACGGGCATGCAGCACGCCCTGGAACAAGGGGCGGATGCCGTGATCACACTGGATGCGGATGGCCAGCACGATGCCACGGAGATCCCGAACCTGATCGCCGCCTGGCGCGCCCACCCCCACCATCTGGTAATCGGGGCCCGGCTCAAGGGCCGGGAAACGACACCGCCTCTGCGCCTGTTCGGCAACCGCACCGCCGACTTCTGGATTGGCTGGGCCTCGGGACAGCCGCTGCGCGATTCGCAGTCCGGCTTTCGTCTGTATCCGGCTGACCTGTTAAGACGTCTGGAACTGCCTCATGGCGAACGCCGCAGCTTCGTATTCGAGAGCGAGGCCCTGATCGAGGCCGAGCGCCTGGGCTTCCCGGTCACCCTGGTGCCCGTGCGCTGCATCTACCCGGATCAGCACCGCGCAAGCCATTTCCGAGCCGCGACAGACACCCTGCGGATTATCCAGATGGTCGCCCTGCGCCTACTTGCACGCGGCCTGCATCCACTCGGTCTGCTGCGGCACCTGGGACTGCTTCGCAGACCTTGAGAATCGCGGCAAGAGTCGGATTCATATATCTTTTTTACGGGCCCGATCATGGCAATTCACCGCCACGATGCCTACACTGTGAACCATCATCCCCCATAAGGACGCCTCCATGCCTGCAAGACTCCTGCTGATCCTGTTCGTGGCCAGCGTGCTCGTGCTGGCAGGCTGTCGCGGTACTGCACCGGTACATAATGTCAGCGACACCACAGTCACCGACGTGCACGGCGAACGCCCGAGCGCGGAGCAGATGCAAAAGGCGATCCGCAACGCCGGTGCGGCACTTGGCTGGCAGATGAGCGAGACCGAATCCGGCCTGCTCGAAGGTCGGCTGTCGCTGCGCGACCATATTGCAGTGGTCGAAATCCCCTACAGCGACGGGGCGTACAGCATCCGCTACAAGGACAGCTCGAACCTCAACTACGAAGATGGCCGCATCCACCCGAACTACAACAACTGGGTACAGAATCTGGACAACCAGATCCGCGCGGAAATCTCGGCGCTCTAATCCCGTTACTCCCCTATAGCCACCCCGACAAACAGAAAGGCCGGGCATTTGCCCGGCCTTTCTCTGGTCTGCTCATCCGATTACGCACCGGCAGCAGAAGGAGGGTTCGCCCGCCTAATCGGCCCGCGGACGCGACGGCGACTGCTCGGCGTCGGAGGACTCGCGGTAGTCGCTCTCGTAGCGCCGGTCGGGTACATCACCCTCCGGCTCCGAGTCGCGTTCGCGGTGACTGCGGCCCTCGCCCGGACTGCCGCCGTAATCACGATTCGGCACGTTCGACAACAGGCGCCCCGCGCGATCCTCCAGGCGGTCCCGGGTCGGCTTGTCTGCCAGCTCCTCCGCACTCTGGGCGAGGTGGTGGTAGAGGTCGCGATAGGAACCGGCCATGGTCGCGAACAGGGTGGCGGTACGATCGAAGTGGTCGTTGACCTGACCGCGATAGCGCGTCAGTTCCTGCATGCGCCGATCCAGCTCTTCCTCCAGCTCGCGGATCAGTTTGCGTTCGTCACTGGTGACGCGCCCAACCCAGAAACCCACCAGGCCGGCTACCACGATCGCCAGAATCCCGAGGGCCGTCCACAGCCCGACTGCCGTTTGATCTTCCACTGTCACCTTCCGCGAGGAAACACGGTCGCCATTGTGCCGCAGGGCCGTCGCGAACGCACTCGTCGTCACCATTCCCGGCCATGCTAATCTCGCTCAACGCGAACCAAGTCAATGGAACCCGCCCGAGCGGGTGACGGACAACGATTCGATCGCCCGTCGCGATCGTCGACACACATAGCCAAAGGCCCCCTGAACCATGCGCCCAAGGCAGACCACACGCTGGCCATCCCTGATCCTGGTCATCGGCCTGGCCGGGCTCCTGTCCGGTTGCGCCCCGACCACCCTCAAGGCCCCGGCGGAACCCGAAGACCCGGTGACCGTGGCCGTGCTCGACCATGGCCGCCACTCCAGCCTGGTGCTGCCGACCGAGCCGCCCGGGCACTGGCTGCGCTATTCCTATGGCGACTGGTCGTTCTATGTCGAACGCAATACCGGACCGGGTGCGATGCTGGCGGCCGTCTTCGCCTCGACCCGCGCAGCACTGGGGCGCCAGGAACTTGAGGGCGCCGATCTCAACGCCGCCGTGCGCACGAGTCTGCGGGTCCCGCTGGAGGACATCCACCACATCGAGGTCCCCGCCACGCGGGCGCAGGCGCTGATCGAAAAGCTCGAGGCCATATGGGAAGAAGGAGCCGACGAGCGCGTCGACTCGGCGGCCTGGGGCATGAGCTTCGTCCACCACCCGGATGCCTACACTCTGCGCCACAACTCGAACCACGTGGTCGCCCAGTGGCTGGAGAGCCTGGACGTCGAGGTATCGAAGAAACCGGTGCTCTCGAACTGGCAGGTCGAAACCCGCTAAACCAGGGAAACCCTGAGATCGGTGTTTCCCTAGAGCCCGTGCGCCCACTCCAGGACCGCGTCCTGGAGATTGCGCCCATGCCCGATGTGCGCACGCGGCCCATTCACCAGCACCGTGACGATCACGTCATCGCCGCTGGAGGTGCGGACATAGCCCGCCACCGCCGAGACCTCGTTGATGTGCCCGGTCTTCAGGTGCATCTGCCCGCGCAGGTCGCCGTTGCGGAAACGGTTGCGCAGGGTCCCGTCCAGCCCCGACAGGGCCAGCGACGACTGGAACTCGGGCCGATGCGGGTGCTTCCAGCCCGCCTCGAGGATCTCGCCGAGCTGGCGCGCGGTCATGCGGGCATCGCGGCTGAGGCCCGAACCGTTGTCGACCACCATACCGCCGACATCCACGCCCAGATCGCGCAGTGAGTGGACCAGGGCCTCGCGCCCCTTGTCCATCGTCGCGGGCGGGCCGTTCTTGCGCGCCCCCAGGGTCAGCAGCAAGTGATCGCTCATGACATTCGAGCTCCACTTGTTGGACACCCGGATCAGATCGGACAGGGGGCGCGAGCGATGGCGCACAATCGGCTCGTCATGCAGCACGGGCAACACGCCGGTACGCACCCTGCCCGTCAGTTCGCCGCCCCATTGATCCCAGGCCATGCGAAACATCTCGGCATGGTTGGCCTCCGGCGTGAGCACCGAGCGCAGCATCTCGTAGTTGCCACAATTCACCGGGTACTGACCGGAAAAGGTCACCCGCTGGGCGTTCTGATCGACATTGAACTGGATACCCCGCTGCCACTCGCCACACCCCCCTCGGGTCGGCTGCAGACGGTTGACGACCTCGAGCCCGGGCAACGGCGGATCGACCACTACATCGATGCCGTTGCCGCGGCGCTCGGGACGCACATGGAAGCGCTGGGAGTTGGAATTCACGTGCAGGGCATACGGCAACTGGTTGTACGCCCGCAATGGCTGGCGGTTGAAGTCTCCAGGGTCCCCATTCGGGAGCTGGAAGTGGCTGGCATCCAGAATCACATCCCCCTCGATGCGCTTGAGCCCGGTTCGGCGCAGCTCGCCGATCATGCGCCAGTACTCCTCGGTCACCATGCCCGGGTCGCCAGTCCCGCGGATCACCAGGTCCCCACGCAGCACACCGTCCTGGACCGGGCGGGTGGCCCAGATCTCGGTCGTCCAGGTGTAATTGGGGCCGAGTTCGTGCAGGGCCGCCAGCGAGGTGGCCAGCTTGACCGTGGAGGCCGGGTTATACGGGGTATCGGCATTCAGCCGGGCCAGCACGGCCCCGTCCGGGACGCGTTGCACCCAGAGGCCCACCGAGTCGGGGGGCAACCCCTGAGCCTGGATCGCGCGCTGCAGTGGCGCGGGCAGGTGCTCGAACTGCGCCTGCGCCGGCGGCAGAACCAGCAACAGTGCGGCACACAGCGTCCAGGGGGACAAGGCCCGGCGGAACGTCCGTCGGGCGAACCAGAAAAAACACTTGCGCATCGAAGCTACCATCCCGAAGCAGACACCGGATCGACGCCACAATAGTCACCCGCAACGTGGGGGCTGACAAGCCCCGGATCGGTGCAACGCCGGCCATCCCGGACAAACCGGTGAAACGCCTCAGGCGGACTCGAACGGGAAGTCGATTACCTGCTCGATACGCTCCACCCCCAACAGCCGCATCAGCAGACGATCGACCCCCAGTGCCACTCCGGCGCACTCGGGCAGCCCCGACGCCAGCGCGGCGTCCAGATGGGCATCGGGCCGGGGCAGGACCTGGCCGCGCTGCCTGCGCAGCGCCTGGTCGCGATCGCGACGTTCGCGAAACTGGGCGAGGTCGCTCAGCTCGTGGTAGCCATTGGCCAGCTCCAGTGCGCCCCAGTACACCTCGAAGCGCGCCGCGAGCCGGGCATCCTGTTCACAGGGGCGCGCCAGCACCGCCTGGCTCTCCGGATAGTCATGCACCACGGTGAGCCGGTCGTCCGGAAACGCCGGGGCAATCGCCAGGCTGATCAGGAGATCCAGCCAGGCATCTCGATCCAGTGCCCCCTGGATGTCCAGCCCCTGCCGTGCCGCGACGGCCTGCAGTTCGTCGGCATCCGCCACCAGCGGGTCGATACCCAGATGTGCCTGAAACAACGCCTGATACGAGATCTCGCGCAGGCGGGCCGGACGCCTCCAGCTCGCATCCAGTGCCGCCTGGTTCATGATCAGGGCCACCACCTCGCGCGCCAGACGATGATGATCCATCCCGTGGCGGTACCACTCCAGCAGCGTGAATTCGGGGTTGTGACGGGGCCCCGCTTCGCCACCCCGAAAGACGCGCGCGATCTGGTAGATGTCCGGCGCACCATCCGCCAGCAGGCGCTTCATCGGGTATTCCGGCGAGGTCTGCAGATAGCCGCTGGCGCCGTCCGGGCTCGTCGCGGTCCAGCTCTCGACCATAGGATCCAGCGGCGCCCCGTGGCTCAGGATCGGGGTTTCTACTTCGAGCACATTGCGGGCGGCAAAGAAGCCACGCAGGCCAGTCAGCAGCCGTGCACGGGCCTCCCGGGCCGCCGCGGCGCCCGGTCGCCAGTCGGTCATGCCGAAAATCCCGCGATGATCAGACGCGCGAGACGTACTCGCCGGAGCGGGTGTCGACCTTGACCGTCTCGCCCTCCTCGACGAACAGCGGGACCTTGACCACGGCACCGCTCTCGAGCGTTGCGGGCTTGGTGCCGCCCTGGGCGGTATCACCGCGCACGCCCGGATCGCACTGGGTGATCTTCATCTCGACAAAGGCCGGGGGCACCACCGACAGCGGTTCGCCGTTCCACAGGGTTACGGTGCAGACGTCCTGCTCCTTCAGCCACTGGCCACAGCCACCCAGCGCGGCCTCGCCGACGGCGTACTGTTCGAAGGTATCCGGCACCATGAAGTGCCAGAACTCGCCATCGTTGTAGAGATACTGCATCTCGGTATCCATGACATCGGCCGCCTCGACCGATTCACCGGACTTGAAGGTCTTTTCCAGCACCCGCCCCGTGCGCAGGTTGCGCAGCTTGACGCGGTTGAAGGCCTGGCCCTTGCCCGGCTTGACGAATTCGTTCTCGACGATGGCCTGCGGGTCGCCATCCAGCAGGAGTTTGAGACCGGCCTTGAATTCGTTGGTACTGTAGGTTGCCATTGCGCGTCAGTCCTCAAGCGATTGCGTGGCGCGGACATGACCGCCCACTAACGAGTCCGCCATGCCCACAAAGCCCATCATGATAACGCGCACGCCGCGGGGAACCCAGCCGAGCGACCGAACCCACGCGGGGGACACCACCCCGCTCTGGCAGCAGGCGCTCGCCCGCGCGATCCGCGACCCCGTAACTCTGGCCCGTGAACTGGAGCTGGATCCGGCTCACCTGCCCGGCCTGCACGCGGGCCATACCCTGTTTCGAGTGCGCGTCCCGAGGAGCTACCTCGCACGCATGCGCAAGGCGGACCCGCAAGACCCGCTGCTGCTGCAGGTCCTCCCGCAGCAGCAGGAGAGCGAGGAACACCCGGGCTTCGTGGCGGATCCGGTGGGCGACCACGACGCCCTGGCCGCCCCGGGTCTCGTGCACAAGTACCACGGTCGTGTGCTGCTGCTGACGACCGGGGCCTGCGCGGTGCACTGTCGCTACTGTTTCCGCCGCGAGTTCCCGTATGCCGAGCACAACGCATCCCAGGACGACTGGGCGCCAGCGATCGCCTACATCCACGCGGACACCTCCATCCGCGAGGTGATCCTGAGCGGTGGCGACCCCCTGTCGCTTTCAGACCGCCGCCTCGCCGATCTGGTCCGGCGCCTGGAGGCCATCCCCCACCTCGAGCGCCTGCGCATCCACACGCGGCTGCCGGTCGTCCTGCCGGAGCGTGTGGACGAGCAACTCCTGAGCTGGCTGGGCAAGGGGCGCCTGCATCATGTACTGGTCCTGCACGCCAACCATCCCAGGGAGTTTGCCGACCCGGCCGCCCCCGCCCTTGCGCGTCTGCAGGCGCGGGGCATCACACTGCTGAACCAGGCGGTACTGCTGGCCGGGATCAACGATGACCCGGACACCCTGTGCGAGCTCCAGGAGGCCGGCTTTCGCCACGGGGTCCTGCCCTATTACCTCCACTTGCTTGACCGCACCCGCGGCACCGCCCATTTCGAGGTCACGGAACACCGCGCGCTGGAGCTGCACCAGGCCCTGCATGCCCGGCTGCCCGGTTACCTGGTGCCCCGACTGGTCCGCGAGATCCCGGGCGAGCCCGGCAAGACGCCCCGTTGGGCCGGGCTGTGAAGACGCGCACAGAGGTCTCGAGTAACCCCCCTCGGGAGGTGCTACAGTGAACGGATGCCCGGCCACCAACGGTGCGACCCCCAGACCCCCTCAATGACCGACATCCTGCCTAAACTGCCGACCCGCTCCGCCGGCCCCGAGAGCTTCCCGCATCGCCAGCCGCGCAGCCTGCGCCAGTGGTGTCGAGCGCTCCCGTCGGCCGACCCGGAATCGGCCTTTTCCCATTTGCGTCAGGCCCTGAGAGAACTGAACAGTCTCGCGCTGGAACCCGGGGTTCGTTACTTGCTGGTCACCCTGTTGGAAGAGCCCCTGCTGCCCTTGCTGCAGCGGAACGGAAGATCCCTTTCCCAGCGCACGCTACCCCTGGGGGCACGCAGTCTGAGGCGCGCGCGGGAGCAGGCCGAGGCACTGGACAGCCTGCTCACCGCCTGGCTCCTGGTTGCCCGCGAGCACCATGGGCAGGGCGAACGCGGTGCGCGCGCGTTGCAGGCCGCCCTGGCCTTGAGCGCCGCCCAGGCCGTGCACCACTGGCGCCTGTATCAACCGCTCCCGGATGACTTCTGGCAGCGTACCTACGCCGTCCTGTCATGGGCCCGCGCACAGAACCTCGCGCAGGCACAGCCGCGTGACAAGCCCCGCTATGGGCTCCTGTCCATGGTCCCGGTCGAGACCCTGGCGGCACGTCTGATGCTGCTGGGCGGCAGCGACCCCAACGCCCTGGAGGTGGGCGAGGTCGACCTGCTGGCTCGCTGGCTGGACCGGCTGCCGCTGTCCTGTGCCGAAGGGCTGTCCGCAACCCCGCACCCCGGCCTCCCGGTCCTCTGTGCGGCCCTCGACAGCGCCCACCCTCCGGGGCTAACGCTGCGCGAGCACGCACGGCTGCACAGCGACTGTTGCGTCGAACTCGGACCGGTGCTGGAGCAGCTGCGAGAGGAACCCCGCCGCCTGGAACCGCATCGGCGCCCGGACGAGCGCAGCCTGACCGAACGCCTGCTGCGGCTCTGGTCGCAGCTGCCCACCCGCCAGCATTCGCGCGAAACCACCGAGGGCCAGCACCGTTTGTGCCTGCTGGGGATCAAGCGCATCCAGCACTTCCTGTGCGAGGAACTGGAGGAGCGCAAGCGCGGCACATCGGATGCATTCCCTCCAAGCGGAGTCACGCGGGACACGGATCGGGTGGGCGTTTACCACATGTCGACCGCCGCCGAGCGGGGCTCGGACTTCGCCCTGGTGGACGCCGCGAGTCCACACCGGCCACCGTCCGAGCTGCGCAAGCTGGCAGATGAGCCGCCCGATACGGCCGCAGCCGCCTGGGAGAACGTCGGCCGCGGGCTGGAGAGTGCCCGTCCGGACGAGCCCCGCACCCCGATCACCAAGCGGCATACCCCCGAGCAATGGACCGTGGACGATATCGGGGCGGGCGGACTGCGCCTGCGGCTGGCTCAGCCCCGCCAGTCACTACTGATTGGCGACCTGGCCGCCCTGCGCCACTCCGACGACCACTACTGGACGATCGGCGTCCTGCGCTGGATCCGCTACGAAAGCGAGATCGAGATCAGCATCGGGGTGGAATTTCTCGCCGAGCGCGGCCTTCCGGTGCAACTACAGGAGTACCGTAATGGTCGCGCGGCCGGCCCGGCGCACCCGGGTCTTTTTGCCTCGCTGCGCAGGGATCGCGGCGGTGCGGCGCTGTTCATGCCGGCCCAGGTATTCGACCACGAGAGCCGCCTCGTATGCTGGCTGGCCGGGCGCCCGCGCGTCCTGGCACTGGACAGCGAGCGCACCGGTACGACACTGTTTACCGAAACCGGCTGCCGGATGACCGATCTGACGCTGGGAGAACCGCCTCCCGATGACATGGAAGCCAACGAAGCAGTGACCGAGCAGGTCCGATCCGGGCTGTCGCTCACACCGCGCGAACGCAAATAATGGACCCGCATGAGCGAAACCATCCGAATCCTCTTCGTCACAGCGAACCCGAATCTCGCCGAGCAAGTCATCAGCAGCATTCGTACGCGGGGTAGCGCGGTACGGCCGGAACAGGTCGAGACCCAGGATGACCTGATCAACGCGCTGGAGAACACTCGACACGATGTGGTGGTATTGATCGAGCCGGGTCTCGCGCTCTCGCGCGAGGTGGTCGATACCGCCCTGCGCGACAGTGGGCGCCGCATCCCGCTGGTCCTGCTGACCGAGCGTCCGGAGCCCGAGCGCGTCCTGGACTACGAGGCCGGGAGTTTCGCCGTGGTCGATCACGAACAGGTGGAACTGGCGAGCCTGATGGCCATCCGTGCGGCCGAACAGCGGCGCCTGCGCCAACGCATCCAGCGCCTCGAGGCCGCGCTGCACGAGTCGGAAAACCGCTGCCAGTTGCTGCTCGACAACTCGCGCGATGCGATTGCCTATGTGCACGAGGGCATGCACCTGTACGCGAACGCCTCCTGGCGCGAGCGCTTCGGTATCGAGGATCCGGACGAGGTCGACGGGCTGCCACTGATGGACTTGGTCACGGCCGATAACCGCGGCGAGATGAAGGCGCTGCTGCGCCGCTTCCAGAATGGCGAGGAAGGCGATACGGCTCGCGCCCACTTCCACCTGCAGAGCATCGATGGCCTGCCATTCGAGGCCGACCTGCGCCTGTCCGCCGCAAGCGTGGAGGGCGAGGCCTGCACCCAGCTCCAGCTGGAAGCCAGCCAGGAAGACCCCGAGCTGGCGGAGCGAATCGACTTCCTCTCGCAGCGCGATCTGGTCACCGGCTTGTACAACCGCCAGCACTTCCTGTCCGCGATCGAGAGCGCTCAGACCCGGGCCGAGGAGACGGAGAAACCCTTTGCCCTGCTGACCCTGGCAGTCGACCGCTTCGCGGAGATCCGCGCGAAGGTCGGGATGTCCGCCGCCGACCTGCTCCTGGCCGACATGGGCAAGCTGATCGAGGATCACTTCCCCGAACCCGCGATTGCCGCGCGCCTGGAGGGCGAGCACTTCGGCGTGCTGGCGCCAGAGACCCGCCGCCAGGAGGTCGAAGAGCGGGTCCACGGCCTGATGCAGGCCGTCACCGCACATGTCTTCGAACTCAACCAGTCGTCGACCAACTGCACCCTGTCGGCCGGCGTGGTGATCGCCGACGAGAGCGCCCCCAGCACCGAAGATCTGCTCGACCAGGCCCACCGGGCGCTGGAGGAGGCCGTCGAGGCGGGCGGCGGCGTCCATCGGTTCTACCACCCGGCCGAGGGCGAATTGACCCAGGGTCAGGCCGACCAGCAGTGGAAGCTGCGTATCCAGGACGCCCTGGACCATGACCGCCTGGAGCTTCGCTTCCAGCCGATCGTGCATCTGCACGGCAACGACCGGCCGCGCTATTCGGTGTTCGTGCGCCTGCGCGACGCCGACGGCCACCTGCACGAACCACCCGCCTTCCTGCCTGCGGCCGAACGCACCGGCATGGCCCCGGCCGTGGATCGCTGGATCGTCAAGACCGCGCTGACCGAACTCGCCGGGTGCCTGAAGACCCAGCCCAAGACCCAGTTTTTCCTGAAGCTGGGCACCGGCTCAATGGGCGATCCGACCGTGGTCAGCTGGCTCAACGATGACCTGCACGCCCTGCGCATCCCGGCCGACAACGTCGTGGTCGAGCTCAAGGAGCCGACCGTTGTCACCAACCTGAAGCCAGCGATGAATGTATCGCGCGGCCTGGTCGAGATGCACAGCCACCTGTGCATCGACGACTTCGGCAATGGCCTGAACCCGTTCCAGCTGCTGCAGCACCTGGAGGCCGACCACATCAAGCTCGACCCGTCGTTCGTCGAGGGGCTGGCGGAGAACGAGGAAAACCAGGAGGCGATCCGCGAATATGTCGATGCGGCACACGCCAAGGGCAAGCAGGTAATCGTGCCGCACGTGGAGGATGCCAGCGTGCTGGCCGTGCTCTACGGGCTGAACGTCAACCTGGTGCAGGGGTACTTCATCCAGTCGCCTCTCGCCAAACCAACGTTCGACTTCGAGGCGACCTGACCGCCGCCTATTTCGACCAGAAGTTCAGATCCTCGAAAAAGCCCTTCACGCCATCCAGCCAGGAGTGCGCCTGCGGGCTGTGCTTGGTGCCACCTGCCTGGGTCGAGTCCTCGAACTGGCGCAGCAGCGCCTTTTGCTCCTTGGTCAGGTTGATCGGGGTCTCCACGGTCACGCGGCAGATCAGATCGCCGACACCCCCCCCGTGCACGGACTGCACGCCCTTGCCACCGACGCGGAACTGCTTGCCGGTCTGGGTCTCGGCCGGCACCTTCAGCTTCACTCGGCCATCCAGGCAGGGAACCTCCAGCTCGCCGCCGAGTGCGGCGGTGGCAAACGAGATCGGGACCTCAATATGCAGGTCCGAGCCCTCGCGGCGAAACAGCTTGTGCGGCTTGACCCGCACCTGCACGTAGAGATCTCCGGGGGGCCCGCCGTTGACCCCGGCCTCGCCCTGGCCGGCCAGGCGGATGCGGTCACCGCTGTCGACCCCGGCGGGGATCTTCACATCCAGCGTGTTCTGCTCCTGCACCCGGCCGTTGCCGTTACAGGCCTTGCAGGGATTGGCGACGATCTTGCCCGAGCCCTCGCAGCGCGGGCAGGTCTGCTGCACCGAGAAGAAGCCCTGCTGGATGCGCACCTGCCCCACGCCGTTGCAGGTCGGGCAGGTCTCTGGCGAGGTCCCCGGTTCGGCACCCGAACCGTCACAGGCCTGGCAGGAGACGGTGGTCGGGATGCGGATCTTGACCTCGGTGCCGAACACGGCCTCCTCGAGGGTCAGGTCCAGGTTGTACTGCAGGTCGGAACCACGGAACGCACGCGAACCGCGCGCGCGACCACCGCCACCCCCGAAGATGTCGCCAAAGATATCCTCGAAGATATCCGAGAAATTGGAGGCCCCGGCACCACCACCAAAGCCCCCGGCCGCGCCATCGACACCGGCATGGCCGTAGCGGTCGTAGGCCGCACGCTTCTGGTCGTCACTGAGGACGTCATAGGCGGCGCGCGCCTCCTTGAACTTGGCCTCGGCCTCCTCATCCCCCGGATTGCGGTCGGGGTGGTACTTCATCGCCAGGCGGCGAAAAGCCTTCTTGATGTCGGCGGCCGAGGCGTCCTTGGAGACACCCAGCACCTCGTAGTAGTCGCGTTGTGACATGGTCATTCCCAGCTAGCCCGAATGTTTGCGTGAACGCGGAGCGCCTTCACGCAAACGCCCGGAGAGTACCCCGGGCGCTGCGTTAAAACGACAGGGAAACGCAGGTCTCCCTGGCGGTGGGGCACCAGGCCCCACCGGATGTGGCATCAGCCCTGCTTCTTCTGGTCGTCGTCGACTTCCTCGAACTCGGCGTCCACGACGTCGTCGGCCTGCTGCTCGCCACTGGCCTGCTCGGCCCCGGCCTCGCCCGCGGCATCGGCACCCTGGGCGTAGGCCTTCTCGGCCAGCTTGCCGGAGGCCTCGGCCAGCTTCTGGGTGGACTGTTCGATGGCCTCGACGTCATCCCCCTCCATCGCCTTCTTGACCTCGGCAACGGCCGCCTCGATCGCGGAACGCTCGTCGTCGGAGACCTGGTCACTCAGGTCCTTCAGCGATTTCTCGGCCGAGTGCACCAGGGCATCGGCCTGGTTGCGCGCGCCGACCAGCTGCTGGAACTTCTTGTCTTCCTCGGCGTGGGCCTCGGCGTCCTTGACCATCTGTTCGACTTCTTCGTCGGACAGGCCGGAGGAGGCCTTGATCACGATCTTGTTTTCCTTGCCGGTCGCCTTGTCCTTGGCCGACACATTCAGGATGCCGTTGGAGTCGATGTCAAAGGTGACCTCGATCTGCGGCACACCGCGCGGCGCGGCCGGGATGTCCTGAAGGTCGAAGCGACCCAGCGACTTGTTGGCGCTGGCCATCTCGCGCTCACCCTGCAGCACGTGCACGGTCACCGCGGTCTGGTTGTCCTCGGCGGTGGAGAACACCTGATTGGCCCGGGTCGGGATGGTGGTGTTCTTCTCGATCAGCTTGGTCATCACGCCGCCCATCGTCTCGATCCCGAGCGACAGCGGGGTCACGTCCAGCAGCAGCACGTCCTTGACGTCGCCACCCAGCACACCGGCCTGCACCGCGGCACCGACCGCGACGGCCTCATCCGGGTTCACATCCTTGCGCGGCTCCTTGCCGAAGAACGCCTGCACCGCTTCCTGCACCTTGGGCATGCGGGTCTGGCCGCCGACCAGGATCACGTCGTCCACCTCGGAGGCGGACAGGCCGGCATCCTTCAGCGCGACCTTGCACGGCTCGATGGAACGCTTGACCAGGTCGTCAACCAGGCTCTCCAGCTTGGCGCGGGTAATCTTCAGCGCCAGGTGCTTCGGCCCGGTGTTGTCGGCCGTGATGTACGGCAGGTTGACCTCGGTCTGCTGGCTGGAGGACAGCTCGATCTTGGCCTTCTCGGCGGCCTCCTTCACGCGCTGCATCGCCAGCGGGTCGCCCTTGATGTCGATGCCCTGATCCTTTTTGAACTCCTCGACCAGGTAGTCGATCAGGCGGTTGTCGAAGTCCTCGCCACCCAGGAAGGTATCGCCGTTCGTCGCCAGCACCTCGAACTGGTGCTCGCCGTCGACCTCGGCGATCTCGATGATCGAGACGTCGAAGGTACCGCCACCCAGGTCATACACGGCGATCTTGCGATCCCCGCGCTGCTTGTCCATGCCGTAGGCCAGCGCGGCTGCGGTCGGCTCGTTGATGATGCGCTTGACCTCGAGCCCGGCGATCTTGCCGGCGTCCTTGGTCGCCTGACGCTGGGAGTCGTTGAAGTAGGCCGGGACGGTAATGACCGCCTCGGTCACGGGCTCGCCCAGGTAGTCCTCAGCGGTCTTCTTCATCTTCTGCAGCACACGCGCGGAGATCTCCGGCGGGGCCATCTTCTTGCCCTGCACCTCGACCCAGGCATCGCCATTGTCGGCCTTCACGATGTTGTAGGAGACGAGCTTGATGTCCTTCTGGACCTCGTCTTCCTCGAACTTGCGCCCGATCAGGCGCTTGGCCGCAAAGATGGTGTTCTGCGGGTTGGTGACCGCCTGGCGCTTGGCGGACTGGCCGACCAGCACCTCGCCATCGTCACTGAACGCGACGATGGACGGGGTGGTGCGGGTGCCTTCCGCGTTTTCGATGACCTTGGCCTGGTCGCCTTCCATGACGGCGACGCAGGAGTTGGTGGTCCCGAGGTCGATACCGATGATCTTGCCCATGGCTGAATTCTCCTGATGCGAAAATTGTTGCTCGGCAGAGAAAGAGTCTCTGCCAACTTGTACGGGAATTTGGGGCCCCGGGCCGTGTTTTCAAGGGACGCCGTGTCACGCGCCCCGAAAACCCGCCCGAAGGGACCGGATCAGGCGCTCTCGTCGATATTCGGCGAGGCGGGCGCCTTGGAGACCACGACCATCGCCGGGCGCAGCACGCGGTCCTGCAGGAGGTAGCCCTTCTGCATGGTCGCCACCACGGTATTCGGCGGATTCTCCGGGTCTTCCTGCATGGACATCGCCTGATGGCGCTCCGGATCGAAACGCTCGCCGGTGGGGTCCTCGGCCTGGATACCGAACTTCTCGAAAACCCGATTCAGGTTCTTCAGGGTCAGCTCGGCGCCCTCGATGATACGCTCGACATCCTTGGACTCGCGGGCGGCCTGCAGGCCCATCTCCAGGGAATCGCCCACCTCCAGCATCTCGGAGGCGAATTTTTCCATCGCGTACTTGTGCGCATTCTCCAGCTCGCGCTCGAAGCGCCGGCGCTGGTTTTCCAGCTCCGCCTGGGCACGCAGGGCCTGGTCGCGGCGTTCCTCGGCCAGGGCCTCGAGCTCCTGCAGGCGCGCGTCAGTATTATCGACGGCCTCGGCGCCCTCGGGCTGGGTGTGCTCCGAATCCGCGGCCTCGGATGCTTCCGCCGGTTCCTGGGGTTCACGCTGATCGGACATGTCTGCCTCGTAAGAATCGGTGAAAAGTAAAACGCATGCCGGACCCTGCGGGCGGCATACGCGAATCAATTCGGTTTAACTATCGGGACTCTGGGGGCACCCGGAGCGGTTTCAAGGGTGTCCGGCTATTTCGTGTCATGGACCGGGTCACCGAGCGCCGAGCCCAGCAAGCGCGCGGTCACGTCCACAATCGGGATCACGCGATCGTAGGACATGCGCGCGGGTCCGATCACCCCGAGCACGCCGACCACTTCCCCGTCGACACTGTAGGGGGCCGTGACCACCGAACAGTTTTCGAACCAGTCGAGCCCGGACTCGCGGCCGATGAAGATCTGTACCCGATCGCTGCGGATGCACTGATCCAGAATCCCGAGGATCTCGCGCTTCTCGTTGAAGGCCTCCAGCAACTGACGCAGGCGGTCGATGTCGGCTAGTTCCTCGTAGCTGAGCAGGTGGGTCTGCCCCGCCACCACGACGTCGTCCGGGTCTTCGCCGGCCACGGCCTTCTCGCCGAGATCAATGGCCGCCAGCATCATCGCGTCCAGGTTCTCGCGCACGTCGCGCATCTCGCGCAGCAGGGCATCGCGCACCGCGTGCAGGCTCTTGCCGGCCAGGTGCGCGTTCAGATAGTTGGCCATGCGCTGAAGCTGGTCCTGGTCGAAGTCGCGCTCCAGTTCCAGCACGCGGTTCTGCACCTCCTTGCCATCGATCACCAGGATCGCCAGGACCCGGCGTTCGCCCAGGCGCAGGAACTCGAGCTGACTGAGCGCCACGTTGCGGTGGCGCGGCAGGCGCACCATGCCGGCCATGCGCGTCACCTGCGACAACAGGTTGGAGGTCGCCCCCATCAGGTCCTGGGTGGTCGCGTTCGGGTCGAAACCCGACTGGATCGCGCGAATCTCCTCGACCGTCGGTTCGCGCACCTGCAGCAGACTGTCGACGAACAGGCGGTAGCCGCTCGCGGTCGGGATCCGCCCGGCGGAGGTATGCGGTGCCTGAATCAGACCCAGATCCTCGAGATCGGCCATCACATTGCGCACCGTGGCCGCGCTGACCTTGAGCCCGGAGGTGCGCGCGAGGGTACGCGAGCCGACCGGCTGACCGTCGCGGATATAGCTCTCGATCAGGGTCCGCAGCAGGGTACGGGCCCTGGCATCCAGATTGATCGCCGCATTTTCCATCGTTGATCAGCGCTCCATTGGGGCGAGTGACAGGCCCAAGTGTTTGCCCCAGACCAGGAGACGTCAAGAAACCGCGGATGCAGTCCCCCGCCCTTTTCCGGATAATGCCGCCATGATGCCGGAATTCAACACGATCGGGCTGGTGGGCAAGGCCAGCGACTCGCGCACGGGCCCACTGGTGGGCCGGCTGGTCGAACTGCTTCGCACGCGCGGCCGCCAGGTCCGAATGGAGGAGGACATCCCCGGCTTCGAGCGCCCGGACGATATCCCGCTGCTCCCCCTGGCTGAACTCGCCGAAGCGGCCGACCTGCTGGTTGTCATCGGCGGCGACGGTACGCTGCTGTCCACCGCACGCCGGATCGCGGATGCCGAGACGCCGGTACTCGGGATCAACCTGGGGCGTCTCGGTTTTCTGGTGGATGTCTCGCCGGAGACCGCCTGCGAGGAACTGGGCGAGGTGCTCGACGGGGCCTATGAGCTGGAACCGCGTGCGATGCTCGAGGCCGAGTTGATCCGTGACGGTGTCACCATCCACGAGGGCATCGCGCTCAACGACGTCGTGCTGCATGTGCTCAGCGTCGTGCGCATCATCGAGTTCGACACCGCGATCGACGGCATGGACATCGGCCGCCTGCGCGCCGATGGGCTGGTCGTGGCTACGCCCACCGGCTCCACCGCCTATGCCCTGTCCGCCGGCGGCCCGATTCTGACCCCGCAGCTGGATGCGATGGTCATGGTGCCGGTCTGCCCGCACAGCCTGAACCACCGCCCTCTGGTCGTCAGCGGCCGCTCCACGGTGGAGATTCGCCTGTCCAGCGGCAGCCGGTCGCCGGCTCAGATCGCACTGGATGGCCAGGAGAACATCGATTTCGCCCCCGGCGATCTGGTGCGCATTCGCCGCCGCGAGCGCAACCTGACCCTGATCCACCCGCGCGAGCACTACTTCCTGCGTGTCCTGCGCACCAAGCTGCGCTGGGGCGAGCAGCCCTGATCCCGCCATGCTGCGACTGATCAGCATCCGCGACTTCGCCATCATCGACCACCTCGAGCTGGAGCTGGACACGGGCCTGAGCGCCCTGACCGGCGAGACCGGCGCCGGCAAGTCCATCCTGATCGACGTGATCGGCCAGCTGCTGGGGGATCGCGCCGACGCCGGCATGGTGCGCGAGGGTACCCAACAGGCCGACCTGTCCGCCGAGTTCGCCCTGCCCGACACGGGCCCGGCCGGCAGGTGGCTGGCCGAACAGGAGCTGGCGGACCCCGACGACGACACGGTGCTGCTGCGGCGGGTCCTGACCCGTCAGGGCAAGAGCCGCGCCTGGATCAACGGCCGCCCGGTCGCGGTCGGCCAGTTGCGCACGCTGGGCGAGTGGCTGGTGGACATCCACGGTCAGCACGCGCACCAGCAACTGCTGCAGCGCGACACCCAGCGCCACTGGCTGGACGGCTTCCTCGAGGGCGACCGGGTGTCCCGCGTGCGCGAGGCCCATGGCGCCTGGCGCGAGGCCGCCCGCGCGCTGGAACAGGCCCGCGAGAGCCAGGCCGACACCTCCGACCGCCTCGACCTGCTGCGCTTCCAGACCACCGAGCTGGCCGAACTGGCCCCGGTACAGGACGAGTACCCGCAACTGCTGGTCGAGCAGAACCAGCTCGCCCACGGCACCGAGGTGCTGACCGCGCTGCAGACCGCCAGCCAGCAGATCGAGGACGACGCCGGCGTCGATTCCCGGATCGGCCATGTCCTGCACGCGCTGCAGGACGCCGCGCAGCACGACGAACGGGTCAACCCGGCTGTCGAGCTACTGGAATCGGCGCGCATCCAGATCGACGAGGCCAACGACACCCTGCGCCGACTGGCCGACGGCATCGAACTGGACCCGGAGCGCCTGGCCGAACTGGACCAGCGCGTCGGCGAATACCTGCGCCTGGCGCGCAAGCACCGGGTCGACCCCGAGGCCCTGCCGGGCCTGCACGACGAACTGCAGACCGAGCGGGACGCCCTGGAGAACGGCGACCAGACCCTCGAGGCCCTGGAGGCGCGCGAGCAGGAGACTCGCACGGCCTTTGATGCGGCCGCCGCGGCGCTCAGCAAGGCCCGCCGGCAGACCGCCAAGCGCATCGGTCAGGCAGTCACCGACACCATGCAGGAGCTGGGCATGGCCGGCGGCCACTTCGAGATCGCCATCGAGCCCGCCGACAAGCCGCAGGCACACGGCGTGGATCACATCGAGTTCCGCGTCGCCGCGAACCCCGGCGCCGCCCCCCAGCCGATGGCGAAGGTCGCCTCCGGCGGCGAACTCTCGCGTATCGGGCTCGCGCTACAGGTGCTGGCCAGCCAGCAGCAGACCGTGCCCACGCTGATTTTCGACGAGGTCGACAGTGGCATCAGCGGCGCGGTCGCCGAGGTCGTCGGGCGCAAGCTGCGCACCCTGGGCGAGCGCCATCAGGTCCTGTGCGTGACCCACCTGGCGCAGGTCGCCGCCCAGGCCCACCAGCAACTGGAGGTGCAGAAGTCGCACGGCAAGGACGGCACCCGCACCGCCATCCAGCCGCTGGACGACGAGCGCCGCATAGAGGCCCTGGCCCGCCTGATCGGCGGCACCCAGCTCACCGAAACCACCCGCACCCACGCCCGCGAACTCCTCGCCGCTGCTGGCTAGTCCTGCACGAAGACCACAAGGCAAAACGCAGGATGCGATGAGCGCATCGCATCGCTTCAAGCGTGGAACCTATCTCAGCCCCAATGTGATGCGATTCGCTGCGCCCATCAGCATCCTACACCCCGCGCGGATCGTGGAGCGGACGCTACAGGACCACCACAGCTGAGCCAGGCGGTTCAGGGCCGTGCCGGCCAGGTGCCGTCCGCCAGATGGCGCGCGCCGGGCGGCAGGCGTGGCATCCAGTAGACCCAGAGGGCAGCCGGACCATCCTCGGTCCAGGCGGGCACCAGGGCGCGGCGATACTCCCCGCGGCCGTCCGGGCGTACACCCTCGAGGGCGTCGACGTGCGGCAGGGTCCGTGGCGGGTCGGGCAGGCGAATCCACTCGCCGTGCACAAGCCCCTGCGCCCCCTCCGGGGCTGGCTGCGTCAGACCCCGAAAGCGGTGCTGACGCCCCGCGTCACGGGCCGGGTCCTGACCGGCCTTCAGGAGAATGCTGTTGTCGGGAATCTGCACGGCGGGATAACCCACGGGCAGGTCATAGAGCTGTCCGGCAATCGTGGCGGCGCGGATCTTCAGGGCCTTCTTGCAGAACGTCCGGTGGTTGGCGAAGCCCTGCTTCAGTGTCCCGTACACGAACAGGTCGACGTAGCCCGACATCGCTACTCCTGCGGGAGCCGTACCACCGGGCGCCACAGACGCGCGGACTCCGGCACCTCGCCGGGCCAGTCGACCACGTAGTCGATCAGGGGGAGGTCCGGGGCATCACACTCGCGGATGACCCGGCCGGCCACCGAGACGCGGGCTTGCTTGACCGTCTCCGGATCGCCCGTCAGCAGCGGGTGCCAGGTGGGCAGCGGCTGGCCTTCGAAGCGCAGTCGGTAGGCGCAGGTCGGCGGCAGCCAGTGGTAGCTGGCCAGGTCTTCCAGGGTGAGCTGGATGCAGTCGGGCACGAAGTTGCGGCGATTTGCGTAGTCCGAACAGGCGCCGGTCTCGCAGTCGAGCAGGTCGCAGGCCAGCCAGGTAAAGGCCAGGTCACCCGAATCCTCGTCTTCCAGCTTGTGCAGGCAGCAGCGGCCGCAGCCGTCGCAAAGGGCCTCCCACTCGGCGTGGCTCAGCGTCTCGAGCGGGCGCTCCCAGAACGGGACCGGGGGCTCGTCTGCAGGGTCACTCATGGTCCTCGCCGAGCATGCGCCGTCCTTCATCACGCAAACGACTCACCGTCTGGGCCCAGCGCTCCTGGGTGACAAAATGCATCAGCACGCGGCCCCGGCGCGGCACCATGATGGCCAGGCCGCGGTCGGGATAAAGCCAGTAGCTGTGGTCGGAATCGACCTGCATACGTTCGGCCGGTTCGCCAAAGCGCTCCACCAGAACGTCGTGGGTCCAGCGCGCGCGGGGGATGTAGCTCATCTCGACGATCGGCACATTGCCCAGCGAACTGAGCGCCTCGTCGCTCAACCCGTAGCGCCATGCCCCGCTGGGCATGGGCCGATCGGAGGTCGTCTGGGACTCGATGCGATCAAGGTCGGCCTCGTCCAGATCCGGGCGCAGAACCAGGTTCGTCTCGAACGGGGGAATGCGCGCGTTCACGTAATAGGCCTCGACCGAACGGCTCCCGTCCGGGTCCACGAACAGGCGGATATCCGGCACCGGCAGACGGCCCATCTGGTCCGCCATGGTGGATTCACCCAGCGTAATACCCAGCACGCGGGTACGCTGCTCGTCGATCACCTGCACCTGCCAGGGCAGGTCGGTGAACTGCTGGGTACGCTGACCGCCCGGGTTGGAATAGACCCACATCGCCAGCGCCATAATCACGGCCATCGCGATCAGTCCCACGATCCAGCGTATCTGCATGCCTTGCACTCTCCGACGCGGGGCGGCCCCGGCGCGCCGGCTCTCGTATAATGCCGGCCCTCCCGCTGACCACCGGATGACAGCCCGCCATGTTCTCACGTTTGTCCGCCTGGATCACCGCCCGCTCCGTGCCTGCCGGCAGTGCCGGCCGCATCGTCGTGCTGGCCCCGAAACAGACCCTGCTGGCCGCCAGCGACTGGCTGGACGACCTGGCCGCTACCGCGGGCCCACTGACGCTCGGCGTGACCGATTCCGAGCGCGACGGAGAACTGCCCGACCCGGGTGGTGACCGGCCCACCGTGGCGCTGCTGCCGAATCTGGCCCGGGAACGGCTGGCACGCCTGCAGCCACGGGCCGTGGTCGTCATCGGCCCGGCGGGCGAACTGGGTCCGCCACTCGCCGCAATCACCGTGCCCCGCCTCTGGGTGAACGCCGAGGGCGACGCCCCGGCTGGCGTCGAGTGGACCGGGATCTTCGCCGCGCGCGATCAGGCCTGCAAAGCGCCCGGGGCACAGGTGATCGGCGATCCGCTCGCCGGCGCCGTCGAACTGCCCGCAGCCCCGCCTCCCGACTCGGACTTCTGCGAACGCTTCCGCGAATACCACGAGAAGGGGCACCCCATCCTGCTCGCCCCCAACACGGGGCCTGGCGAAGAGGCCTTTGCGTTCGCCGCGCTGTTCGCCGTGCTGCGCCAAACCGCCGCGATCCTGCTGCTGGCGCCCGCGGATCGCGAGCGTCACGAGCCGGTGTACCGCGACGCGATCAAGTATTCGCTTCCCATCATCCGCCACAACCGCTTCATGACGTCCTTTGTCCCCCGCAAGAATCGGGTGTACTACATCGAGGACCCCGACACCCTGCATTCGGCCTATGGCTGCGCACACGTGACCCTCCCTGGCGGCACACTGGCCGCCAGCGAGACGCCGCCGGATCTCGCGCTGCCCCTGGCCTACGGCAGTGCCGTTGTTTGTGGCCCGGCGGACAATCCGGCTCAGCCGGACGCCGCTACCCGCCTGCGGCTGGCCGCCGAGCACACCGGCCTGGTGTCGCGCGGCAGCACACCGGAAGAGGTGGCCGACGAGGTCCTCGCACGCCTGGCCGAGGGCCGGACCGCACAGGATCGACGCGATGACCTGGCGCAATGGCAGCAGCGCCAGGCCAATGCCCGCTCCACCATTCGCGATGCCCTGACCGGCAGTCTCGCCAACGCATGAAGCGTCTTCCAAGTAATTGATCTATAATTGTCAAGACGTTCATTTAACGGATTCACCCGATGATCGATGGCAGCGCGTCCCTGACGGGCATCCAGAATGGGGTCACCCGCCTGCGCCAGCAGGCGCATACGGTGGCCACCGAGCCGGCCGGCGGGCGCGAAAGCACAACCGCACAGGTCGGCATGATCGCGAGCCAGAATCAGGTCGAGGCCTCGGTGAAAACCCTGCAGGCCGAAGATCGCATGATCGGCTCGCTGCTGGACGTGCGCGCCTGAGAAGGCGGATTCCGGGAGGCGCAGGATGGAAGTCCCCGTCAGTAATCCTTCAGCGGCAGTCCCGCTCGGCACGCGGCCGACGGGTTCCGATCGCCTGGGACTCGGCCAGACCTCGGCACCCGCGGAGTTTGACCGCCCGCTGAACGACCCCGAGGCCGGCGAGGCCCGCCGTCCGATCGAGGACGATGCGGAGCAGGATAGCGATCGCCGCGGTGGCGACCAGAGTGACCGCTCACTGGAGTTCGGCGCGCGTTCCGAACAGGAACTGTCGAGCCGTGCGCGCATCAGCGCCGAGCAGGAGGCGGCCCGCATGCGCCGCGATGGCGACACGCCGGACGATTCAGCGATTCGTGATGGCAGTTCGCTGGGGCAGGACGGCGTCGAGGCCTTGCGCCGTCGGGTGGAACTGGCCGTGCGCCTGGCAGGCCCCACTGAGGAGCCACGGCGCGAACTTAACGTGGTGGTCTAGTCACGCCACCTTACGCACCAACCCCGCCGGTTATTGCAACCGCGTCACCGGCTGTCCCTGACTTTGCAGCCACTCGCGGGCCTTCTCGCCCGCATGCAAGCGCTCGTCGGGAGACAGCTCCCGGGCCACGCGCTCGCGATAGCGGGCGGCATTGGCCACGCCCATTTCAGCGGCAATCGCGTACCACTTGAACGCCGACACGTCCGAGCGCTCCACACCCTCACCCATCGCGAACAGCCGCCCCAGATTCGCGGCACCCCGGCCCTCGCCACCCTCGGCTGCCAGCAGGTACCACTGCGCGGCCTGCTCGGCGTCCTGGGGCAGCCCGCGGCCCTCATCGAACTTGAGTCCGAGATTGAACATCGCCTGGGCATTGCCGCGCTCGGCGGCTACGTGAAACCAGCGGGCGGCCTCGTTGGCATCGGGGGCGACACCATCGCCCTGTTCGTAGAGGACCGCGAGATTGAAGGCGGCATCCGGAAAGCCGGCCTCCGCGGCTCGGCGGTACCAGCGGGCGGCTGCTTCCGGATTGCGCGGCTGATATTGCCCCTCGTCGGCCAGTACACCCAGGTTGTAGGCGCAGCGGGCATCGCCAGCAGCGGCACCGGCACGCCAGCCATCGATCGCGGCCTCGATATCGCCGCGCCCCCAGGCCTTGCGGGCCTGTTCCACGAGGTTTTCCAGTTCTGGAGTATCAGCCATCGTTATGTCTTGCGAACCCGATATTGTCCGGGACCCTCCGGGTAGTAGTGAGTTCACTTTAACGCCCCCCCATGCGGAGGGCGATTTGGCACACAGTCTTTCGTGACGGCCGGCACAGCCGGGGACGCTCCGAAAAATTCGGTCGAACTCATGAAAACGGCGATTGTCCCCTGACCGGAAAGCAGAGTGTTTTCACACACGACTCACCCAAGCCTTCGAGCAACAAGGAGAGCCATCATGAAACGATCCACTGGAATTCTGGCAACGCTTGCGATCGCCCCGTTTGCCCTGATCCTGGCCGGCTGCGGCAATGGCGACATGGACATGGAAGAATTCGAGCAGCAGCAGATGGAGCAGCAGGAACAGGGCGGGGGTGAACCGATGCAACCGCCGGCCGATGAGGGCATGCAACAGCAGCAGCCCCCGCAGGAAGGCGGCCAGATGCCGGATGAAGAGGGCAGCATGGAACCGCCCGCGGACGGGGGTGGTGAACAGGACTTCTAGTCCTGCTGCACGCCTGAAGCGTACGAAGGGAGGGGCCTGTCCCCTCCTTTTTTGTGCCCGGCCGACTGCCCCGGACACAAAATCAAAAAGGGCAGCGACAACGGCCGCTGCCCTCCTGGATCAGAAAACCTGACAACTGGCAATCAGTTGTCGAAGGTGTCTTCCATCTCTTCGCCCGCATCTTCCATCGTATCGCCGGCATCATCCATGGCGTCATCAATGTCTTCGCCCGCCTCTTCGGCCGGGCCCTGGTTGTCACAGCCGGCGAGGCTGGCACCGCCCAGCGCCAGCATCAGCGCCAGGAAGAAAATCGTCAGTCGAGACTTGTTGAGCATCGGTTCGCTCCTTTACCGGAAAATGGATCCTTCTCGTAGATAGTCCAATCGGCGACCTCTGTCGAGGACCGCCGCTTGCTGGACTCGGGCGTTGGGACCGTCCACAACACCGAACGATCACTGCAATCCACGCATCGACCCTGGTTTTGTGAAGTCTGTCGCGGCGCTCGGACCGAAGCTTCAATCCATGCTTCCAGGCTCAAGGCCGGCAATAGGGGCGCAGACGACCTCGTCCTTATTGCGTCTGGATCCAAGGCCCGACCGGCCAACCCGCCGGGATCTATCCGAGCCGAGCCGCCCCGTTCTCGGCGGCCGCAGCTCAGAACCGGTGTTTCAAACCGACGGAAATCGTACGGGGTTGGTTCGGCCGGGCTCCGTAGGGCGAACGTGCCACGATGCGTTGCTCATCGAAAACGTTGCTGGCCCGCAGGAAGATGTCGGTCTGGCTGGATAGTGCATAACGGCTTGTCAGATCAACCGTCATCAAAGAATCCGTCTCGTCAAAGGACGATCCACTGCGATTGCAACCAACCGAGCTACAGGACGAATCGGTGTAGTTCAGCACCGCATAGTGATCCCAGCCACTGGGATGCTCCAGGCCCGCGCGCAGGTTGAGTTGATGGCGCGGGATATCCTGCAGGTGATCGCCCTTCTCCAGACCCTGTGCCGGGTTGTCGCGACTGATGCGCGCCCGGGTATAGGTATAGGCGGCCGACACCGGCACTTGAAAACGTCCCATGGCAAATTGCGTCCCGGCCTGGAGTTCAAGCCCGGAGATCTCCGCTTCACCGGTGGTGAACGTGCCGGAAGTGGAGCCATCCGAGCAGGGCGAGCCTACCGAACAATCCTCTCTCTGGTCGGTAAAGTCGCTATGGAAACCAATCGCCTCGACAAAAAGGTTATTGGTTCGATAACGCCCTCCAAGCTCCCAGTTGATGCTGGTCTCGGGTTGCTCACCGTCGCTCGATCCACCACCCAGAGGCGAGAAACCGCGATGAACCCCCGCCAGTAGCTGCCAATTGTCGTTGACATCGAACGTCATGGAAGCCCCGGGCAACCATTCGCTGTAGGCGTTCGAGCGCCGGTCTTCCACGGTGTTCCGACCCGGGTCGGCATATTGGACACGGGACGTCCTCACATCCTCGTAGCGCATCGCGAGATTCAGTCGCAGGCGGTTCGTCACTCGCCATTCATCGGTGATCCAGAGGCTCCAGGCCTTGGCATCCTCGAGACGGTTATTGCTACCAGTCGGTTCGACGCGACTCTGGCGTACCAACGAACCATTAACCTGGTCATAGAGTTCGTCTGGCTGGAACCGATCCATTTCGTCTTCGTGATAACGCACTCCCGTACGAATCCAGTGATCACCCAAAGCCAGGTCAAACTCGGTTTGCACTCCCTGGGAGACGTACTCTCGATTGTTGTTGCGATAGGTCAACTCGCCACCCGAGGTATCTTCCGTTCCCTGAAGGATCCGATAGGCACGTTCATCGCCCTCGTTGGCATCCGCCACCAGATCGCCGCTCAACTTGAACCAATTGCGAGCGGTATCGTTACGGTAGACCGTCGAGGTCTGGCGCACGTGGGGCGACCAGTCGAATTCATGCGTAAGGCTGGCACCC
Source organism: Thioalkalivibrio sp. K90mix (assembly GCF_000025545.1). Taxonomy (NCBI): domain Bacteria; kingdom Pseudomonadati; phylum Pseudomonadota; class Gammaproteobacteria; order Chromatiales; family Ectothiorhodospiraceae; genus Thioalkalivibrio; species Thioalkalivibrio sp. K90mix. The sequence goes on along the minus strand of NC_013889.1, from coordinate 463,947 downwards.
TGATGCTCGACATCCATCTGATCAATCTCGGACAGCCCGTAACGGCGATTCGGCGCACGGGAGAAGTCGCCATCGGTCAAGCCGAGGTAGGTCTCGTTGGAAACCTCCTCGGAATGCTGTGCCTTGAGCTCGACGCTCTGACGGTCCCCGTCCCACCGAAGCTTCGCGACATAATCCTCGACTCGGAAACCACTGTCCCGGTTACTGCGGTCGATATCCTTGAACCCATCACTACGGCGCTGGACCGTTTCGACCATGTAGCTCCAATCCCCCACGCGGTCGCCCCAGGTCCCGTGTACGTCCAGCCCTCCACGCTCACCGACGACGGTCTCGATACTGCCTTGACGCTCGGTCGGGATCGGAGTCGACAGCAGATTGACCACCCCGCCGGTTGTTTGCGGCCCATGCCGTAGCAGCGGCGCACCCTTGAGAATTTCAATGGAGTGGATACGTTTGGTGGTCGGAAAATAGTACGCCGCCGGGTTGGAGTATGGCGCTGGCGCCATCAACACCCCGTCCTCCATGATGGTGACCTTGCTGCTGCGGCCCGGGGGCGCGGCCCGGACCCCAATGTTCGGCCTTAGCCCATAACCCTCTTCTTCACGCACATACATGCCCGGGACGGTCTTAAGAGCCTGATGGATATCGGTCGTGCCATCCAGTTCCAACTGTTCGGGTTCCACAACGGCACCCGAACCAGCCAGATCCCGGGCATGCACAGAGTCACCAATGATCTGCACGGGTGCCAAGTGCGTTGGCTCCGCATCCTGGGCCTGGGCCACCGGGACTCCCATAACCCCCAGAACCGCAAGCGTGACAGCGTGGCGGCGCCAGTCCCTACGATTGCGGGTGTATGGGGTGGTCAGAAGTCCCACCTGACGGCATTTCGTCTTTCGAGCCATGAGTTTTCTCCCTCTATTCGGACAGCAGACGTCGTGCCACGGGCGACAAACGTCCGTAGCAGTCGTGATTGAAGGCTGGCTGAGGGAGAAGGTCCCTTGGCTGGCGGGGCCGTATCGGTCGAGACGGCGGTGTAAAGCTCGTTTTACTTGTTCAGAATCAATTTCTTGCTGGAAGTCACCCGAAGGGTGTAACACTGCCCTTCGTGGCGGATAAACAGGCGGTCGGCATCACGCAGCAATTCACTCGAGGCCACCTCTCTCGGCGTACCGAGAGAGTGATCATGCGTCCTCAGGCTCACTGGAGATGCGTCAGTGGATTCCGGGATACGCCTGCCTTCGCTGGAACTCATGATTGCCTCCCCGACCGCCCTGAAGGACGGTCGAACTTGTTGAAACGGTTACGACGCGGAGCTCGCCTGGCTCTGCTCGTAGTTCTGCAAGCCGATGCGATCGATGAGCTGCAGCTGGGTCTCCAGCCAGTCGATATGGCTTTCTTCACTGTCCAGGATCTTCTGCAGCAGATCTCGCGTCACGAAATCCCGCACCTGTTCGCAATGGGCAATCGCGTCGCGGTAGACAGGGGTACTCGCGTGCTCGAGGGCCAGATCCGCTTCCAGGATCTCGCGGGTGTTCTCGCCAATGCTCAGCGTGCCCAGGTCCTGCAGGTTGGGCAGTCCTTCGAGAAACAGGATGCGGTTGATCAGCTCGTCCGCGTGTTTCATCTCGTCGATCGATTCTTCATATTCGGCCGCGGCCAGTTTCTCCAGCCCCCAGTCCTTGAACATGCGGGAATGGAGGAAATACTGGTTTATCGCGGTCAACTCGCCCTTGAGGGCCTGGTTGAGGTAACGAATTACATCCTTATCGCCTTGCATCAGAACTCTCCTGAGAAGATATTTTGGGGTTGGTCGGGTCAAACGCCGGATTGATTAAAGAGACCCCGGGACCGCCAGGGTCCGTCCCCACTATCCCGCCCGGCTTCGCCCGGATGCAAGGCACCCTCAACGCGTCGATACAATATCGGTAATGCGAACGATTTGCAACACCATTATCTATATTTGCAGCGAAACCGGCTGGACAGGCCACGGTAATCTCCTGGCACCTGCCTCAACGAATCAGGGGCACATCCGCCAGACTTTCGATCTCCAGCCGATCGACGCAGCCCTCTATCGCGCCCTCGGGGCCTTCGCAGGCGGCGATCTCGTTGATCAGGATTCGCCCGATGCCGTCGCAGTCCGTGTCCGGCATCCGGAAGGCCCGCACGGAAGTGCTCCCCTCCCGCAGCGGTGCCAGTTCGACTGCGGTGCGGCGCTGAATAACCCCCTCCTTGTCGAAAACCACCATATCCAGCTGGAATGATTCCAGCGCTTCACCCAGGGCATTTTCCAGTACCAGATGGGCACGACAGTCATCACCGTCGGCTTCCAGCTTGTTAAGTTGGACACTGATCTCGGGGTCCGCTTCGGCTGCCGCGTTTCCCGAAAGGCCGAATACGAAAAGGCCCGCGATCAGTATCCGGATGCTCCTGCCTGGTAAATGCATGGGTAAGTCCTCGTTTTCAACTGGGTCTGCCGCCAAGGTCCGGGTCATCGGTCCTCATGCCGGTGTCCGTGACGGTGCTCCACTCCTGGTCAGCGAATGGAAAACGTTACGGGAACCACGATCTCGAACTCGTCTCGATCGATCGCGCTCGGCGCCGGAAACGGATCGGCGCGCTCGACCATCTCCTCGACCGCCCGATCCAGGATCCGGCTGCCGGATCCCTCCTCGATCCGATAGTCGACGACGTTGCCATCTCCATCGAGCCGCAACCAGACCGATGCCGTGCCCTCTTCTCTGCGGCGCTGGGCCTGGCGCGGATAGCGTTTGTGTTGCTCCACCCAAGCCTGCAGTTCCGCAAGATAATCGGGATCCACACCCGGCTCACCACCACCTTCGGCATCAGCGTCCGCAGGAGTGGCACCGGCACCCGGAGTACCGGCTTCCTCGTCGCCAGGGTCGTCCTCGACCGCTTCGGCGTCCTCATCCGTCGGGGAGGCATCCGCGGCCTCCACAGAGTCCGCATCGGAGTCTGGCTCTGGCTCTGGCTCTGGCTCTGGCTCTGGCTCTGGCTCTGGCTCTGGCTCTGGCTCTGGCTCTGGCTCTGGCTCGGGCTCTGGCTCGGGCTCGGGTTCGGGTTCGGGTTCGGGTTCGGGTTCGGGTTCGGGTTCGGGTTCGGGTTCGGGTTCGGGTTCGGGTTCGGGTTCGACAACCTCGGCCTCTTCGACGGGCTGACGTTCCGGTTCCGCAGGTTCCGCGTCGACCGCTTCGACAGGCTCCGCCTCCACGGGCTCGTCGTCTACAGGCTCGGCCTCCGTAGTCTCGGCCGGCTCTGCCTGCTGGGCATGAGGAGCACCACCAGCGGCCGCCATGGAGATTTCCAGCCCGCCCACTCCGGCATCCTCGGCGCCCGCCGGCGGCTCGCGCAGCAGGAAGGCCATCGCCACCAGCAGGTGCAACGCGACCGCCAGCACGATGGCCACCATCCAGTGTCGAAACGTCGGCTGCATCAGACTTCCGGTACTGTCAGCAGATCAATGCGCTCGATCCCCGCCTCGCGCAGGCGTTCAAGCACCCCGACGACCTCGACGGCTTCCGCCCGTCCATCCGACTTCACACGGACCCGGGCCGCATCTCCGTGACGCTCGACGTGTTCGCGTACCAGGCCGGCCATTTCGTCAAGATCGACTTCATCCTGATTAACCGCCAGCCGGCCCTCGGTCCCGATGATCACCATGAACTCGTCCGGCCCGGGCTGGCCATCCACGGCCGACTCCACCGGTTCGACCTCGAACGGATCGATCGCGCTCAACTGGCCAGCCACCATAAAGAAGATCAACAACAGGAAAACAATGTTGATCAGCGGCAGGATGCTCTCGTCGTCGTTGCGCGGGCGATGGGCAACCTGAAAGTGGCGACGCTGTCCGATCATGGCTGTGCCTGCCGGATTACCGAAAGATTGCGCGCCCCAACATCTGCGAGTCCCTCCAGCACGTTGACGGTGTCCTGCATGCTGACCCCCGGGGCCGGCATCACCAGGACCCGCGTGTCCGCTTCTTCGCGCACGCGCGCGCTGATACGGTCGTGCAGGTCGCCCTCCGACAGCATCTCTCCCGCCAGCCGCAGCCCGTCCGACCGGATCTCGACCAGCATGGCGCCTTCCATCGAGCCGGCCCCACCGGCCTCGGCCGGCGCCTCGAGTTGCACCGCGCGCCACTCAAGGAAGCTCGAGGCGAGCATGAAGAACACGAGCAGGATGAAGACGACATCGATCAGCGGAGTGAGGCTGATCAGATTGCGTCGGCGCGGGCGGCTAGTGTCCAGCATCGGCCGTTCGGGGCAGAGCGCCCCCAGGCGAGTTTGCCTCGTCAGCCTCGCAAGGCCTCGGTTGGACCGGGCTCTCGGCGGTCAGGGGTACGGCCGCGTACTGCCCCCCGGTGAACAGGCGGGTCACGGCATCATCCATGCGGTGCGCGACCCGCTCCACCCGCGTCTCCAGCCAGTTGAGTGCCGCCACGACCGGGATCGCGACCGCCAGCCCGACGGCGGTCGTCAGCAGGGCCTCCCAGATACCACCGGACAGGACCGCCGGGTCCACCTGACTTCCGGCCTCTTCCATCGCTCGGAAGGCGCGGATCATCCCCATCACGGTACCCAGCAGGCCCAGCAAAGGCGCCAGCGCGCCGATCACTTCGAGTGGCCGCAGCCCCTGACGCAGGGACTGGATGGTCGCGTTACCGTAGCGCACGACCTCCTCCCGCACGATGGACTCCGACGCGCCGGCCTGCAGGCCCCGGATGCCCCGCGCCACCGCCCGCGCGGCGGGATTGGGGGTGGCCTCGGCACACTGGATCGCACCCTGGATATCCCCGCGGTGGAAGCGGTTCAGCGCTTCATCCGCCGGACGCACATCGGTGACCCTCATGCGCCACAACTGCCACAGCTTGACCAGCACAAAGGCCAGTGCGACCACCGAGGCCCCCAGCAGGATCAGGACGACGGGCCCACCCGCGTCGAGAAAGCCGGCCAGGCGCTCCGATGGAATCCATTGATCGAAATTCATCGCTAAGCTCCGAGCGTTCTGAAAATGCACACCGCCCCATGCAAGCAACGCCTGGCAACGGACGTAGCACGATGGCCCATGGCAGGCGACGGTATGGGCAAAAAATGGGCGCGGCGGACCCGCCACCGCGCCCCACTACAATACGATAAAGCGAATGATGGACTTACATGGCCACGGCGGGGTCGGGTCGCCCGACAGGCTCCGGGGGCGTCCGCGCTCCCGACACCTGCAGCACATTCACGGCGGTATCACGGGAGCACCCCTTCAGCAGGCAATTGGCTCGACGAGCGCACTTGCCACATTCGGAACTCACACCCAGTCGATCACGAAGATCCCGCATACGCAGGCCTTCCTGGCTGGAGTCGATCAATTCCCGGATATCGCGCTCGCGAACCGATTTGCAGATACAGACGATCATCACCTTCCTCGACCTACCTGACTGTCGAGGCAGACGATACGATGACTGAGAATGGTTTTCAACACCATTAGCGATTGGAAGGGTTTCGCATGCTGGAGGAGTGCACCGCACTGCCACCCCGCGCACCCAGACGAAAAAAGCCCCGCATTCGCGGGGCCTCAATAAAGCGCTTGGCAGGCCAGGAAACGCGATGTATGCGCGTCCTTCGAGGCCCTGGCAACAAACTCAGTGCTGGTGACCGCCGACGCCGTGGGCGTGGCCGTGCTCCAGCTCCTCGGCGGAGGCCTCGCGGACCTCGACCACCTCGACGTCGAAGTTGAGGTTTTCGCCGGCCAACGGGTGATTGCCGTCCACGGTCGCGGTGTCGCCCTCGACCTTGGTCACGGTCACGGTCAGCGGACCATTCTGAGTCTCGGCCTGGAACTGCATGCCCGGCTGCACGGAATCCACGCCCTGGAAGGCCTCCAGCGGGATCTCCTGCACCATGGCGTCGATTTTCTCGCCGTAACCCTCGGCGGGGGCAACCTTGGCCTGAACCTTGTCACCGGCGGCCTTGCCCTCAAGCTCGCGCTCGAGACCCGGGACCAGCTGGCCGTTCCCGTGCAGATAGGCGAGCGGCTCGCGGCCCTCGGAGCTGTCGATGGTCTCGCCAGCGTCGTTGGTCAGGGTGTAGTGGATGGACACCACGGCGTTTTGTGCAACTTGCATGGGCTTGGCCCTCTCGATATATGAGCCGCATAGGGTAACGCGCGTACCCCCGCGACGTCAGGTCCACCCGCTTCCGGGACGGATTCCAGGGAGGGGCGGACCCTCCCCGGCTTGGCCGTCAGGCCTTTTGCAGCAGCAGGCGGTTCAGGCGCGAGACGAAGCCGGAGGGGTCTTCAAGCTGTCCCCCTTCGGCCAGCAGTGACTGGTCAAACAGCAGCGATGCCAGATCGTCGAAGTCGTCCCCTTCGGCGGTGCGCAGACGCTCGACCAGCGGGTGCTTCGGATTGATCTCGAGCACCGGCTTGCTGGAGAAAGTCTCCTGTCCGGCTTGCTTCAGCAGTTCCTGCAGGTACAGCGCCATCTCGTGCTCGCCGAGCACGATGCAGGCCGGTGAAGCGACCAGGCGCTTCGAGGCGCGTACCGAGTCGACGCGCTCGCCCAGCGCGGCCTGGATGCGCTCCGGCAGATCGCCCAGGTCCTCGTCGGCCTTCGCGCTGTCGTCCGCGGCATCCTTTTTCGCCGCGTCTTCGCCAATGATCTTGTCCAGGTCGAGGTCGCCCTTGGCGACATTCTTGATCGGCTTGCCGTCGAACTCGCGCAGGTGCGACAGCAGCCATTCGTCGACCCGGTCGGACAGCAGCAGCACCTCGATACCGTGCTTGCGGAAGATCTCCAGGTGCGGGCTGTTGCGCGCCGCGCTGGCGTTGTCCGCGGTGATCACGTAGACCGCGTCCTGCCCGTCTTTCATCCGGCCGATGTAGTCGGCCAACGAGACGTTCTGGGTGTCATCACTGTTATGTGTGCTGGCGAAGCGCAGCAGGCCCGCGATCTGTTCGCGGTTCGCGTAGTCCTCGCCCGGGCCCTCCTTCAGCACGCGACCGAAGTTCTGCCAGATCTCGGCGTATTTCTCCGGCTCGTTTCTGGCGATCGTCTCGAGCAGGCCGAGGATCTTCTTGACCGAGCCCGAGCGGATCGAATCCACCAGCCGGTTGTCCTGCAGGATCTCGCGCGAGACGTTCAGCGGCAGATCGGCCGAGTCCACCACCCCGCGCACGAAACGCAGGTAGCTGGGCAACAGTTTCTCGGCGTCGTCCATGATGAACACGCGCTTCACGTAGAGCTTGACGCCGTGGCGCGCGTCGCGGTCCCACAGGTCGAACGGGGCGCGCTTCGGGATGTAGAACAGCGTGGTGTACTCCTGGCGCCCCTCGACATGGTTGTGGGTCCAGGCGGCCGGATCCTCGAAGTCGTGCGCGACGTGCTTGTAGAACTCACGGTATTCGTCGTCGCTGATCTCGCTCTTCGGCCGGGTCCACAGCGCGCTGGCACGGTTGACGGTCTCCCACTCGTCGGTGGGCTTGCCGTCGTCATCCATCTTGCGCATGCGGATCGGGAACGCCAGGTGGTCGGAATAGCGGCTGATGATGTGACGCAGACGGAAGAGCTCGAGGAACTCGTCGGCGTCCTCTTTCAGCGTCAGCGTGATCTCGGTACCCGCCTCGGGGCGCACGCAGTCGCTCAGGCTGTACTCGCCGTCGCCGCGCGACTCCCAGCGGGTGCCGCTGGCCTCGGACGTCCCCGCTCGACGGGTCTCGAGGCGGACGTGGTCGGCCACGATGAACGAGGAATAGAACCCGACGCCGAACTGGCCGATCAGCTGCGAGTCCTTTTTCTGGTCTCCGGTCAACTTCTCGAGGAAGGCCTTCGTGCCGGAACGCGCGATGGTGCCGATGTGCTCGATGACCTCGTCGCGCGACATGCCGATGCCATTATCACGCACGGTGACGGTGCGGGCCTCCTTGTCCACCTCGACGTCGATCGCCAGCTCGGCCGGCTGCGGGATCGCGTCGGGCTGGGCCAGCGCCTCGAAGCGCAGCTTGTCGCAGGCATCGGCGCCGTTGGAGATCAGTTCCCGCAGGAAGATCTCGCGGTTGGAATACAGCGAGTGGATCATCAGCTGCAACAGCTGACTGACCTCGGTCTCGAAGCGGCGGGTCTCGGTATGGGCCTCGGCGGCCGATGCGGTCTGCGTGTCCGTCATGGTCCTGTACGTTCCTCTCGTGCGCTTGGATGGGTTCTACAGCACGCACCTTGGGGGCAGCGTTCGCATTTTCAAGCCCGCAGGCTCCGCGCGACGTCCTCTAGCCGTGGCCAGCACCCGGCCCCTGCAAACAAAAAAACCACCGCGGGCAGCCCGCGGTGGTCCAAGGGGGCCGGCCCTCTCAGACCCGCCCGCGACCGTGTGAACGGTTTACTGATTCACCGGCGATTCGGGATCCAGCAGATAGGCCATAACGTGGCTGATCTGCTCCTCGGTCAGGAAGTTGCGCCCGAATCGCGGCATGTAGGTGCAAGGGAAATACTGGTGCGGGTTACTGACGACCTCATGGACATAGTTCAGTACTGACTCGTCGGTACCGCGCTCGCGACCGTAGTTGGCAAGACTCGGGCCAATCGTCCCGTAGGTGGTTTCCGCCGGATCCATCTGGTGACAGGCGTAGCAGTTCGCCCCCGGCTCGCGGGTGCCGTGATCGTCGTTGTTGTGCCCGACACGATAGCCATAACCGGAACGGGCCAGCTCGGCGCCGCGGCGCCAGTCGCCCAGTTCCACACCGCCATCGGGGCGTTCGTACGCCGCGCGCGCGGCTGCGACGACCTGGCCTGCGGTTTCACTGTCCGGGGACCCTTCGAGCGAGCACAGCGCCTGGATCTCGTCCTGCTGCATCCGTTCCCGGCCGGTACCCCCTTCCTGAACCTCCTGGTCCAGGCGGTAGCTGTCGGTCTCGAGCACCAGGTGCTCGGCCAGTTCCTCGGGGCTCATCTGGGTGATATCGACCTCGCGATCCGAGGCGTCCTGAAAGAACTGGTCGCAACCCGCCAGCGCCGCCGATGCCGAAACCACTACAGCGGCAGTCAGAATTTTTTTATTGAACATCCCTGAGCCTCCCCTCACGTCCGTCACGACCGATGGCTTTCGTAGCCCATGCCGCATCAGTCCTGCGGCCCATCGGTTCCCCTGTTCAGCCCATCTGTGCGGCCCGGCGGACACGCTCGCAAAAAAGCCGAGCAAACACCCAACCGCAGAAATTTGTAAGGAAGCGGGTTGCCGCGCGCCTGGCGCGACAACCCGTTCTACTGCCTTGCTGCACCGGCCCCGATGGGGCCGAGCAGCTGTCGTGCAAGACGACTACCGGTTGTTAACCGGGGACTCCGGGTCGAGCAGGTAGGCCATGATGTGGCTGATCTGCTCTTCGGTCAGCAGCCCCTGGAAACGCGGCATCTGCGTGCAGGGGAAATACTGGTGCGGGTTGGAGATCACCTGATGCACGTACTGACGGATCTCCTGGCTGTCGCCACGCTGCGCACCGTAGTTTTCGAGGTTCGGGCCAATGGTGCCCTGTACCGAAACGCTCGAATCCATCACGTGGCAGTTGTAGCAGTTGCCACCCTGCTCGCGGGTGCCGTGATCATCGTTGTTGTGGCCGATGCGGTAGCCGAAGCCGGAATCCGCCAGCTCGGCGCCCCTGCGCCAGTCACCCAGCTCGATGTCGCCTTCCGGCGCTTCGTACTGCTCGCGGGCGAGTGCTACAACCCGACCGGCAGTTTCACCGTCCAGATCATTGCGGGTGGAGTCGAACGAGCAGGCCTTCTGGATCTCGTCCTGGGTCATACGGTCGCGCCAGGTACCGCCTTCCTGCATCTCCTGATCACGCCAGCTGTTGGTCTCGAAGATGAGATGCTCAGCCAGCTCCTCGGCACTCATGGCCGTGATATCCACGTCATCCGCCTTGTTGCCATCGGCGACGGCACAGCCGGCAGCCAGGGCGACGGATGCAAATGCGGCTACACCGGCCGCAACAGTGTTTTTATTAAACATACTTGATGTCTCCTATTGCGTCCGTAGTTACCGCTTCAGGTCGGGCAGGATGGCCGGTTCGCCACGCGCCGCGTCATTCCAGTAGGAGATCAGCGCGGTGTTCACCGGGGTATCCGGCAGGATACCGGCATGACGCATCTGCCATACGCAACCACGGATACGGTGGTTCTGGCTGCGGACGTTATCCTGTCCAGCGCGGTGGGCCGGCCAGGAAACCGCCTTGGTCCACTCCTGCGAGTTACGCATTTCCGGCAGCACGGACGCACGGATCTGCTTGCCCGAATCGCCATGGCAAGCCGCGCAGTTGAAGTCCATCGCGCCGCCACGGCGGAAGAAGAGCTTCTCGCCCGCGTCACGCATCGCCTGCTCTTCCGGGTGGTCCAGCGGCGGATTCCAGGCATAGCCGGACGACTGGTGCGCGATATAAGTCGTCAGACGCATGATGTCCGAGCCGGAACCATGACGCTGGGAGACAGCGGAATCGTCGCTGGTAAAGCCCTGGATTTCCTTCATGCAGTGCACGAGGCGCTGCTCGAAGTCCATGACCTTGCCGACGTCGTCGAAGTACCGCGGCAGTTCGACGTAGGCACCTTCCAGCACGCCCTCGCCCTTGCCGAAGTCGCAGCTTTCGAGCGATGCGTTATTCGGGCCGCGCTCTTCGTGGAACAGGCGCTCGCCGTCATCCAGCAGCCACAGGGCGGGGTTGTCCGGCATCATCATGATGTTCATTTCACTCTGATGCAGGTACTTCGAGTCGGGCTGCGCCTCGAGCAGCATCTGCAGGACGTCGTTCGGATCCTGCCATTCATCCGCTTGGGCCGCGGTACCCGCAACCCCGACCGCCATTGCTACGGGCAACGCAAGCAATGCTTTCTTGAACATGGAAACCTCCATCACACGGTTTTTTCGATACGGTCCGTGACCGGAGCGGCCCGGACCTGTGTAGCAGAGTGCTGAACCGGGGTCCGTGCTGTCAACACAAAAAGCTATATTAGCTTTTTCTAACAGTCTGTTTTTCAAGGATTCTCGGAGCCCAGCACCGTCTGGCAGACGCAGCATACGCGAATTCTATTCCGCCGGGTGATGGAATTTTCGGGGGTATCGTCTCACCGACCCTGGCCAGGCCAGACGAGGTGCCTGGCAAGCCATTGAACTAGGAAGAAAACCGCGCCGCGCACGAAGGGCACGCTGCCAGTAACTGGAGTGGGAAGCGCTAGCCGAGCTGGGGCACACCTTCGTGAACGAGCAGGGCGCGTTTCACTTCGGCCAACGGGCCATCCTGGTCGCCCGCGTAGCCACCAATGTCGCGCGTACCGCGGTGACGCGCGGACACCACGCGATGACAGGGGATGAACAACGGCCAGGGGTTGGTGCGGCAGGCTTGGCCCACCGCGCGCGGGGCCGAGCCGATCTGCGAGGCAATCTGCGCGTAGGTCCGCACCTCGCCGACGGGGATGGCCGAGAGCGCGGCCCAGACCCGGCGTGCGTGCTCCGTCCCCGGCGGTACCGCTGGCGTTGCCCGCCACTTGGTCGGATCGCGGGCGTAGTCTGCAGGGTCGAAGGCAGGAGGGGACCGGTCAGCGGTCGGGATATCCCGCAGCGGGGACAAATCGAGTGGATCGTCGGGGCGCTGCCAGCCACAGGCCAGCAGATCCCCCTGCCCGGACTCCAGCCACACAAAAGCCAGCGCGACTCCCGGCAGGAGACAGCGCTGGCTTCGCATGGCCAAGTCGGCCGACAACGGAAAACCGGGTGGGCGCGAGCGGAGCTGCGCGGCCACCCTGGTCATCAGGCGCCGTTCCGGTTCGCCTTGATGTCTTCCTTGATGCGCGCGGCCTTGCCAGTGCGATCCCGCAGGAAGTACAGCTTGGAGCGACGGACCTTGCCGCGGCGCTTCACCTTGATCTCGGCAATCTGCGGGCTGTGCGTCTGGAAGGTCCGCTCCACGCCATTGCCGTAGGAGACCTTGCGCAGGGTGAACGCCGAGTTGAGGCCACGGCTGCGCTTGCCGATCACCACGCCCTCGAAGGCCTGCAGGCGCTCGCGCTCGCCTTCGCGCACCTTCACCTGCACCACCAGGGTGTCGCCCGGACCAAAGTCCGGCACGTCGGACTTCATCTGTTCGGCTTCCAGTTCCTGAATCACGCTGTTCATTGTTCGACCTCAATCATCGCTTTCGGTGTGCGGACCGCCCTTCCGGCGTTCCACACGGTATTCGTCCAACAGGGCCAGATCCTCGACCCCAAGTTCTTCGCGCGCCAGCACGTCCGGCCGCCGTTCCCAAGTGCGCCCCAGCGCCTCGCGCCGCCGCCAGCGCCGGATCGCGCCATGGTCGCCACCCAGCAAAACCTGCGGTACCGCGCGCCCAGCCACAACCTCTGGCCGCGTGTAGTGCGGGCAGTCGAGCAGGCCCTCGCTGAACGAGTCCTGCCCGGCGGAATCCGCGTGCCCGAGCACACCCGGGAGCAGGCGCGCACAGGCATCGATGACTACCATCGCGCCCAGCTCGCCACCGGACAGGACATAGTCGCCCAGCGACCATTCCTCGTCGACCTGCGCCTCGATGAAGCGCTCGTCGATGCCCTCGTAGCGGCCGCACACCAGTGCCACCCGCGGCTTCCTGACCAGCTCCCGCAACATCGCCTGCCGGATCGGCCGCCCCTGGGGGGTCAGGGCGATCACGTGCAGGGGCGCCGTCGCGTCGGCTCGCGCCGCCTCCAGCGCGGACGCCAGCGGCCCATACTGCATGACCATGCCGGGACCACCGCCATAGGGGCGGTCATCCACCGCCTGATGGAAACCGGCCCCCCAGTCACGCGGGTTCCAGGTCTCCAGTGCGAGCCGTCCCTGCTGCACCGCCCGCCCGGTCACCCCGGACTCGCCCACCGCCGTTACCAGTTCCGGAAACAGCGTGACGATATCGAAGCGCATCGTCCGCCTCAGAATTCCGGATCCCAGTCGACCCGCAACCGCCGGCCCTCCAGGTCCACATCCAGGATGTACTGGCCCCGCACCCAGGGGATCAGTCGTTCGCGATCGCCGCGCACGACCAGCACATCGTTGGCGCCCGTCTCCATGAATCCGGAGATGCGCCCCAGCGCGGTCCCGTCCTGGTGCTCGACCTTCATACCCAGCAGGTCGGCCCAGTAGTACTCGCCGTCCTCGGCGGGCGGGAGCCAGTCGCGTTCGATCGCCAGTTCGGCGCCCATCAGGCCGTAGGCCGCCTCGCGATCGGCGGTCTCGGCAAATTTCATCACGACGCCGTGCCCGTGGGCCCGGCCCGCTTCGACCTCCACCAGCCGCCAGTCGGCGCCGGCACGCAGCCACAAATGGGGGAAGTCGGCAATCGCGGCGCGTGGCTCGGTCTCGGAAAAGATCCGCACCCAGCCCTTCACGCCGTACACCCCGGAGACGCGTCCGACGCGGATGCGTTCACCCGCCTCGTTCATCACCGGGGTTCGGACTACGCGTAATCAGCGAGCCGACGGCCTCAGGCCGCGGCTTGCTGCTTGCGGTAGCCCTTGACCAGGTGGTTCACGCGCTCGGACATGCCAGCACCGTGGCCCAGCCAGTAGTCCACGCGTTCCAGGTCAATGCGCAGCGGCTCTTCCTGACCGCGGGCGACCGGGTTGAAGAAGCCGATCTGTTCCTTGTAGCCGCTGTCCCGACGCTTGCGCGAATCGGTGACGACGATCGAGTAGAACGGGCGCTTTTTGGCGCCGCGGCGAAGCAGGCGAATCGTAACCATATGTTCTGTTGAACCCCGTTTGAGTCCGTTTTCTCGAGAAAACGCGCGATTATAACGAATCCCGCCGCCAGCACAAGGTGCCGAGGCCGGTAGCGTCCTCCGGCTAGCGGAACGGCATGCCCCCACCGGGGCCACCCATTCCACCCATGCCGCCCAATTTTCCACCCAGGGCGCGCATCATCTTCGATGCGCCACCCTTGGAGAATTTTTTCATCGCCTTGCTCATCTGCGCGTGCTGCTTGAGCAGGCGGTTCACATCCTGGATCTGGGTGCCGGACCCGGCGGCAATCCGGCGCTTGCGCGAACCCTTGATGATGTCCGGGTGGCGACGCTCGTGCTCGGTCATCGACGAAATCACCGCCATCATGCGACCGATCTCCTTGTCGTTGGCCTGGTTCTTCACCGCGTCCGGCAGCTTGCCGCCGCCGGGCAGCTTTTCCAGCATCGAGCTGATCCCGCCCATCTTCTGCATCTGACCGAGCTGTTCGCGCAGGTCGTTCAGGTCAAAGCCGCGCCCCTTCTTCAGCTTGCGCGTGAGCTTGGCGGCCTTGTCCTGGTCGACCTGGCGGCTGGCCTCCTCGACCAGCGACAGGACATCGCCCTTGCCGAGGATGCGCGAGGCGATACGTTCGGGGTGGAACGGCTCCAGCGCATCCGGGCGCTCGCCCATGCCGATGAACTTGATCGGCACCCCCGTGATCTGGCGCACCGACAGCGCAGCGCCGCCGCGGGCGTCACCGTCAGCCTTGGTGAGCACCACCCCCGTCAGCGGCAGGGCCTCGCCAAAAGCGCGCGCGGTGTTCGCCGCGTCCTGGCCGGTCATGGAGTCGACCACAAACAGGGTCTCGATCGGGTCGATCGCCTGATGCAGGGCCTTCACCTCGGCCATCATGTCTTCGTCGACATGCAGCCGCCCGGCGGTATCCACCAGCAGCACCTCGGTACCATCGCGGCGCGCCCGGGCAACGGCCTCGCTCGCGATCGCCTCGGGCTTCTGGCTGGTATCGCTGGGATAGAACGTGACCTCGACCTGCCCGGCCAGGGTCTCCAGCTGCTGGATCGCCGCCGGCCGATAGACGTCGCAGCTGACCACCGCGACCTTCTTCTTCTCGCGCTCGCGCAACAGGCGCGCGAGCTTGCCGATACTGGTGGTCTTGCCCGCGCCCTGCAGACCGGCCACCAGCACCACGGCCGGCGGCTGGACCGCCAGATTCAGCGCGGCGTTCTCCCCGCCCATCGTCGCGACCAGCTCGTCATGGACGACCTTGATCAGGGCCTGCCCCGGGGTGAGGCTCCCAATGACCTCCTGGCCCAGCGCCTTTTCCTTGACGTCCTTGACGAACTCGCGCACCACCGGCAGGGCCACATCGGCCTCCAGCAGTGCCATGCGCACCTCGCGCAGGGCGTCCTGAATATTGTCCTCGGTGAGCCGCGCCTGGCCTTTCAGGCGCTTCATGGTCTCCTGGAGGCGGCTGGAAAGGCCGTCGAACATCGTCTGTCCTCGTCTCGCTCGTTCTGGCCCGGCCCGTGCCGGGAAAGACCGTACAGTATAGCGGCCTCGCCACCCGGCCTGCACGGCCCCAGTCGTGTTCCGGGATTGCCGCCCCGAATGTGCATTCAGGATCGGGAGCGGGGATAATCGCCGCCCATGACCACCGTTGCCGGATTGCTTGCCGTAGCGCTGTATCTCGCCACCACGGGATACCTGATCGTCGCCACCCGCACCCAGCCCCTGGCCGCCGGGCAGCCCCGCGCGCCCCTGGTGCTCTGGCTGGCGGCCCTGATCGTGCACCTGGCGGCACTGATCCCGCTGGTCGTAACCGAGGCCGGGCTGAACCTGTGCCTGGGCAATGCCCTGTCCGCGTCGCTGTGGCTGGTGGCTGCGCTGTTGTGGCTGACCGCCCTGCGCCACCCGCTGGCCGTACTGGGCGTGATGATCCTGCCGCTGACTGCGCTGGCCGCCCTTGGCGCACTGCTGTGCGAAGACGGTACCCGCTACGCAACCTCGGCCGGGATCGACGTGCATATCCTGTTCTCGGCGCTCGGATGGGCCTTCCTCGCGCTGTCCACGGCCCAAGCCGCAGTCATGGCTGCCCAGCACCGCGCACTGCACAACCATCACACCTCGGGGATCGTGCGCTACCTGCCGCCGCTGTTCTCGATGGAGGTCTGGTTGTTCCGCATGATCTTCATCGGCTGGCTGTTCCTTGGGCTCAGCCTGCTCTCCGGCCTGATCTTCGTCGACGACCTGTTCGCCCAGCATCTGGTACACAAGACCATCCTGTCGCTGCTGGCCTGGGTGATCTTCTCCATCCTGCTGCTCGGGCGCTGGCGCCTGGGCTGGCGCGGGACGCGCGCCCTTGCATGGACTACTGGCGGCTTCGTGGTGCTGGTGCTGGCCTACTTTGGCTCCAAGCTGGTGCTGGAAGTCATCCTCGGGCGTGTCTGATGGCACTCCCGGCCGGCCGGCTTGACACCCCGGCGGCGCTTGCCTGAAATGACCCAGACGCCCTTCACGGGGCGACCACCCCATCCCTGACCCGCAGGCCGCCCCTTGCAAGAGATCCCGCTCTCCTTTCTGTTCGGCGCCCTGATCGTTCTGTTCCTGCTGTCGGCGTTTTTCTCCGGTTCGGAGACCGCGCTGATGGCACTGAACCGCTACCGCATGCGCCACCGCGCGCAGACTGGACACCGGGGCGCTGCACTCGCCGCCCGGCTGCTGGAGCGGCCGGACCGCCTGATTGGCCTGATCCTGCTGGGCAACAATTTCGTCAATATCCTGATCGCGCAAATCGCCACCTTTATCGGCTGGCGACTATTCGGCGATACCGGCGTGGCCATTGCTACCGGCGTTCTTACGCTCACCCTGCTGATCTTCGCCGAGACAGCCCCCAAGACCCTCGCGGCCCTGCACAGCGAACGTGTCGCCTACCCGGCGGCCTGGGTCTATACCGGCCTGCTGAAGGTGATGTGGCCGGTGGTCTGGATGATCAACGTGATGGCCAATGGCGTATTGCGCCTGTTCGGGGTACACATGAAGCCCGGCCAGCGCTCGGCCCTGAATACCGACGAGCTGCGCAGCGTGGTCTCCGAGGCCGGCGCGCTGATCCCGGCCAACCATCAGCGCATGCTGCTGAATCTGCTGGATCTGGAGCGCACGACGGTCGAGGACATCATGATCCCGCGCAACGAGATCGTGGTCCTGGATCTGAACGAACCCTGGAACGAGGTCGTCGAGCAGCTGGTACACGGCAGCTTCACCCGCCTGCCGGTGGTCGAGGGCGAACTGGACCATATCGTCGGCTTCCTGCACCGGCGCGACGTGATCCCGCTGATCGAGCGCGATGACTTCGATGCCGAAGACCTGCGCCAGATCCTGACCCCGCCCTACTTCATCCCCGAAGGCACGGCGCTGAACCGCCAGCTGATCAACTTCCAGCAGCAGAAAAAGCGGATCGGCCTGGTGGTGGACGAGTATGGCGACATCGAGGGACTGATCACGCTGGAAGACCTGCTGGAGGAGATTGTCGGAGAGTTCACCACCGACTCCCCGGCCATGAGCGACGACGTGCTGCGCCAGGAGGACGGCTCGGCGATGGTCGATGGCGGCATCCACCTGCGCGAGCTCAACCGCTCGCTGGGCCTGGAGCTCCCGGTGGATGGCCCCAAGACCCTCAGCGGACTGATCGTGGAATACCTTGAGAGCATTCCCGAGGCGCCAGTAAGCGTGCGCATCAATGACGTGGTGATGGACATCGTGCAGATCAAGAACAACACCATCCGCACGGTGCGCGTGGTCGCCCCTGATCTACCGACAAGCCCGGACAACAAGGAAGCCTGATGGCGAAGGCGAAGACCCAGTACGTCTGCCGGGAATGCGGCGCGGTGAGCCCCAAGTGGGCCGGCCAGTGCGGCGACTGCGGCGCCTGGAACACCCTGGAGGAGGCCGTACCGGCCACCCAGGCCGGCCCACGTGGCGGCTACGCCGGCGAGGTCGCCGGCATCACCCGGCTGGGCGAAGTGGAGGCCGGCGAGGTCCCGCGCACCGGCACCGGCTTGTCGGAACTGGACCGTGCCCTGGGCGGCGGGCTGGTACACGGATCGGTCGTGCTGCTGGGCGGCGATCCGGGGATCGGCAAGTCCACCCTGCTGCTGCAGACCCTGGCCATGCTGCCGGTCGGCGACACGCTCTATGTGACCGGCGAGGAATCCGCCCAGCAGATCAGCATGCGCGCGCGCCGCCTCGGGCTCGAGGTCGACGGACTGCGCCTTTTGACCGAGACGCAGGTGGAAAACGTGATCGCCACCTGCGAACGCGAACGCCCGCGCGTGCTGGTGATCGACTCCATCCAGACGCTCTATACCGCCGCGCTGCAGTCCGCGCCCGGCTCGGTCGGCCAGGTGCGCGAGAGCGCCGCGGCACTCGTACGCCTGGCCAAACAGCGTGGCATCACCGTGATCCTGGTCGGCCATGTGACCAAGGACGGCCAGCTCGCCGGCCCGCGCGTGCTGGAGCACATGGTCGATACCGTGCTCTATTTCGAGGGCGACCCGGACGGGCGCTACCGCATGCTGCGCGCGGTGAAGAACCGCTTTGGCGCGGTCAACGAGCTGGGCGTGTTCGCCATGCTGGAGAACGGCCTGAAGGCAGTCTCCAACCCCTCCGCGATCTTCCTCTCGCGCCACCAGGGCCCGGTGCCCGGCAGCGTGGTAATGGTCACCCGCGAGGGCACCCGACCACTGCTGGTGGAGGTACAGGCCCTGGTCTCCGAGAGCCATGCCCCGCAGCCACGGCGCATCACCGTCGGCCTGGAACAGAACCGCCTGACCATGCTGCTGGCCGTCCTGCACCGCCACGGGGGCGTGGCCCTGTTCGACCAGGACGTTTTCATTAACGTGGTCGGCGGCGTGCGCGTCACCGAGACGGCCGCCGACCTGCCGATGCTGGCCGCCGCCCTGTCGAGCTTTCGCGACCGGCCGCTGCCGCAGGAGATGCTGGCCTTTGGCGAGGTCGGGCTGGCCGGCGAGATCCGGCCTGTGCCGAACGGCGAGGAGCGCCTGCGCGAGGCGGCCAAGCACGGCTATACCCGGGCGATCGCGCCGGCGGCCAACGCGCCACGCAAGCCCATCAAGGGCATGGAAGTGGTCGCGGTCTCCCGCCTCTCGGAAGTCCTCGACGCCCTGTAGTGCCTGGCCCCGCCGCCTCTTCTGGCTAGGCTCGGTTCGTCATCTGGTGTTTACGATGGCTTCGTCCGGCCGCCTGCCTGCGCTGTCTCGCCAGCGCGCCGCGCCAGTTCTTAATCAAAAACGGGCTTCTTTGCTCGTGCAAAGAAGTACCCAAGAAACACGCCCGGGATTCGCCCGGGAACCTTGCTCCGGACGCGCCAGGCCGGCGGCGCTGAAACTCGCTGCGCCTTCGGCTTCGCTCAGACAGTTAGCGTCCCCGTTACTATTTTGAATCGTCCGGCCTGTCACACCCTCCACAAAGGGCTCATATCGGGAGGGTAGGTCAAAACCGACGGTGTCCCCGTACCTGTCCTAAGCCCCGAGCTGTAGGGTGCGTTGAGCGCAGCGAAACGCACCACTCCGACGCCGGGGCAACCCAGATGCGATTCGCTGCGCTCATCCGCATCCTTGTGTCTTGCGGTTCACGGATCGCTACCATGGACCGCACCGGGCTCGGGGTAACCCGATCGCATCCTGAGGTCACGAACCTGTGCCGTAGATGGGCCCCCGAGTCCTTTTTCATCTCGAAGTTTGAACGGTATCCAAGCCCCCCGTAAGGGACGGGTGAGGCTGTACGGACAAGGCGAGAGGACGAGATGGCCCATATCGGCATTGATGTCAGCAAGAACAAGCTCGACTGCATGTGGGTCCGGGATCTGGAGGCGGGCAAGGTCAAGCCGAAGGTATTCCCGAACCGCCAGGACCAGTATCCGGAGTTGCTGCGCTGGCTGCAGCGCAACACGGGTGAAGCGCCCGAGACGCTTCAGGTGTATCTGGAAGCCACCGGCATCTATCACGAACCGCTGGCCTACTGGCTGCATGAGCAGGGGGTTCGGGTCCATGTGCTGAACCCGGCCCAAGTGCGCTTCCACGCCCAGGGCATGGGGGTGCGCAACAAGACCGACCGCAAGGACAGCATGATGCTGGCGCGTTACGGCATCGAGCGCGCGCCACGGCGCTGGCAGCCCGAGCCGCCCGAGGTGCGGGAGCTCAAGCGCCTGCTCAGCCGGCTGGAAGCCCTTGAGGAGGACATCCGGCGCGAGGAGAATCGCCTGGAGAAGGCGCAGTTCAGCGAGGACACCCTCGCCCAGGCGTCGATCGACAACGTGCTGCAAGCCCTGCGCGAGGAACACCGTCGGCTACAGCAGCAGATCGATGATCACTTCGACGCGCATGATCATCTCAAGCGGGATCGGGCCTTGCTGGAGAGCATCCCCGGCATCGGCCGGGTGTTGTCGGCGTCGATGGCCGCGACGTTGCGCAGCCGTGCGTTCACGAGTGCTCGGCAGGCGGCGGCGTTCCATGGGCTGGTACCGGTCCTGCAGGAGTCCGGGACCTCGGTCCAGCGACCCCCGCGGCTGGCGAAGGCCGGCTCGGGGCGGCTGCGCAAAACGCTCTACATGGCCGCTGTGGTGGCCACCCGCTACAACCCGGACGTGCGGCGCCAGTACCACCGCCTCCTGAGGCGGGGCAAAGCCAAGATGGCCGCCATCGGGGCGGCCATGCGCAAGCTCCTGCACATCGCCTTCGGCGTCCTCAAGTCGCAAACCCCGTATCAACCCCGAAATGACACGCCTTGCACCTCATAGGGCAAGACGGTATCTACGACGGGTTCTGGCGCCCACTGGCAGGCGCGGCACGCCAGGGCCGAAGGCCGCGCGTGCCCAGGATGTTGGAACACCTTGCCTCCAGCCATTCGCACAAACGTCAGGACCGCCGTTGTCTTGACCTTCATCCCCCGTATGAAGCCCCTTGCGGAAGGGTCCTCGGGGCGGAAGAGAGGCGCTGACTGTCTGAGCGGAGCCGAAGGCGCAGCGAGTTTCAGCGCCGCCGGCCCGAGGACCCTGGAGCAAGGTTCCCGGGCGGAATCCGGGTGCCCTTCTTTGGGTACTTTCTTGGGCAAGCAAGAAAGTACCTCGCGGCGCGCTCGCGAGTGAGCGCTTGGCAGGCGGCCGGACGAAGCCATCGTAAACACCAGACGACGAACCAGGCCCAGCCTGAACAGCCGCGGCAAAAGCCGGAAACGAAAAAGGCGCCCGGAGGCGCCTTTGGTGAAGCGGTCAAAAGGCCGCGTCAGTTGACGGCGTCGAGGTCGGACGCGAGGGATTCGCGCGTGCCCTCGGAGACGGCGTCCAGCCGGTGGCTGTAGTTCTCGTGCTCCACCCCCATGGCGATGGCTGCACCGGATTTCACGGCGGAGACCATCTCCGGGGTCAGCTCGAAGCGCAGGAAGTGCACCGACGAGGTCTTGTCGTCAGTCTCGCGGTCCAGATCCTCGTTCGCGATCGGGTAGACCTTGTCATGGCCCTCGACCTGCACGTAGGTCTTGCGCTCGATCCCGATCAGCTTGGACAGCTGGACCTTGCGCTCGTCCACGTCCGGATACTCGACCATCATGGTCGCCTTCCAGTTGGAGCCGTCCGGGATCAGCGGGTTGTAGGCGTCCAGCTCGTCCTGGATGCCCTCGGCGTCAAAAATCTTCTCGACCCGCAGCATCTCCTGGATCTGGTACTGCATGGTCTTGCGATCCTCGAAGTGCAGGGTCACGGCCGGGCCCACCTGCACCACGCGATTGCGCTTGTGCTGCATGACCTCGTTGCGGAACTGGGGCCGCAGCTCGTGGTACTTCTCCAGCGAATACAGGTCTTCTCGACTCAGCTTGTCCACACTTGCCTCCATCTCGCTACCTCCGTCACGTCGGACTGGTCCGCAGGACCCCTCAGTGGTCGTGGTGTCCCATCTTCGTGTAGTCCTTGTCGGACCAGAGGTTGTCTTTCAGTTCATGGTCGAACACCGGGTTATGGCGACGGATCCACTCCAGCACCATCGCCGCATGTTCGATCTCCTCGTCGCGGTTGTGCGCGAGGATCGCCTTGAGTTCCTCGTTCTTGCAGGCATCGATGCGCTGCTGGTACCAGTCCACCGCCTCGAGCTCTTCCATCAGCGAGACGATGGCGCGATGCATCCCGCGCGACTCGTCGCTCAGTTCCTCGACGGGTTCGTGGTAGCTGTCACTGGCCATTTCGTGTCTCCATCCGTGGCGCCTCGGCGGGCGCGCATCGTGTTGCTAGTAGCCGATGCCCGGCGCTACAGGCCGTAGGCCTGGCGCAGCAGGGTCAGCGGGTGTTCGGGCGCCTTGTCCTCGCCCTTGCCCTGCAGCCCGTTCTCGATCATGTGCCCGGCCATCGGGCAGTCACTCGAGTAGTGATCGGACTCGGCCTTCTGCACCCGGTTCACCACCGGGCGGCAGATCTTGGCCGCGGTCTCGTAGAACTCGCTCTTAACACCATAGGTGCCATCGTGCCCGGAGCAGCGTTCGATCACGTCGATCTCGGTATCCGGCACGAGCTTCAGCAGGTCACGGGTCTTCAGGCCCATGTTCTGGACCCGCAGGTGACAGGCCGCGTGGTAGGCGATCTTGCCGAGCTTCTCGGGGAAATCGGTCTTCAGCTTGCCTTCCTTGTGGCGCTCCATCAGGTATTCGAACGGGTCGAAGATACGATCGCGCACGGCGGCGACATCGGGCTCGTCCGGGAACATCAGCGGCAATTCCTGCTTGTACATCAGCACGCAGGAGGGGACCGGCGCGACAATGTCATAGCCCTGATCGATCATGCGCTTCATCGCCGGGATGTTCGCATCCTTCGCGGACTCGACCGCCTTCAGGTCGCCCAGTTCGAGCTTGGGCATGCCGCAGCACTGCTCTTTCTCGACCAGGGTGACCTCGATGCCGTTATGCTCGAAGACCTTGACTAGGTCCTCCACCAGGTGCGGCTCGTTGTAGTTGCCGTAGCAGGTAGCGTAGAGGGCGACCTTGCCCTGGGTGGCACCGGCCGGCTCGGGGTTGCTAACCCCCTTGGCAACCTTCGCCATGCGCGAACGACCCTTGCTCGAGTGGTATTCGGGGACCGGGGCATCCGGGTGCACGCCCATAGTCTTGTCCAGCACCTTCCGCATTGCGCCGTTCTTGTTCGCGGCGTTGACTACGCCGGCGACCACCGGGATGCCCGCCAGCTTGCCGACGGTATCGGTGCTGGACATGAACTTGTGCGCGGCCTTCGCTCCCTCTTTCTGGAAACGCACGGCTTTGGCCCGCAGCATCAGGTGCGGGAAGTCGACGTTCCATTCGTGCGGGGGCACGTAGGGGCACTTGGTCAGGTAGCACAGATCACACAGGTAGCAGTGATCGACCACCTTCCAGTAGTCCTTCCTGTCGACCCCGTCGACCTCCATGGTCTCGGATTCGTCGACCAGGTCGAACAGCGTGGGGAACGAATTGCAGAGGCTGACGCAACGCCGGCAGCCGTGACAGATGTCGTAGACCCGCTCCAGCTCGGCGAACAACGATTCCTCGTTGTAGAACTCGGGATTCTTCCAGTCCAGCGGATGGCGGGTCGGGGCTTCCAGACTTCCTTCACGTTGGTGCGTCGGCGCAGACATGCATCCCTCCGGTATCCGTATCAGTGACGATGCTTCGAGGGAAACACGGAACAACGTGCGAACGCAGCCGCAGGGCTGACTTCACAGGCTGTTCCGTACCTCCCGGAAAACGGGGCCGGAGTACCGGCCCCGCATGCTTCCGTTACTACCGGACGATCAGTCGTCCAGCTGGTCCAGGGCCTTCTGGAAGCGGTTGGCGTGGGAACGCTCCGCCTTGGCCAGGGTCTCGAACCAGTCGGCGACTTCGTCGAAGCCTTCGTCGCGGGCGGTCTTGGCCATACCCGGGTACATATCGGTGTACTCATGGGTCTCGCCGGCAACGGCGGTCTTCAGGTTCGCGGCGGTGGAGCCGAACTCCAGACCAGTGGCCGGGTCGCCGCAGCTCTCGAGGTACTCAAGGTGACCGTGGGCGTGGCCGGTTTCGCCTTCGGCGGTGGAACGGAACACGGTCGCGACGTCGTTGTAGCCTTCCACGTCCGCCTTGGAAGCGAAGTACAGGTAACGACGGTTGGCCATCGATTCGCCGGCAAAGGCCTCCTTGAGGGCTTCTTCGGTCTTGCTACCTTTCAGTTCCATGGGTCTCTCCTCTTGCTGGTTAAGATCTGCACACCGATGCGACCGCTGCGCAGACCGGACATTTAGACTGTGTCTAAACCACTTCGAAACTCTAGTCAGCACCCGGTCGCATGTCAACCGATTGCCCCGGTGACCGTGGGGGCACGGTCACGAAACTCAAGCCCCCGGTATCCCGGCTTCTTTCCTCGCCGCGGCGGATCGGATACTTTCTCACCTTTTGGCCCCCGCGATCCAATAAGAACCCAAACGTAATCCGACACCATGACCGACACATCCACCGACAGCCCTGCCGAGTTCGAAGCCAGCCTGGAGGCCCTGGAGGCCCTGGTGGCGCGGATGGAGTCCGGCGAACTGGGCCTGGAACAGTCGCTGGAGGAATTCCAGCGCGGCATGGAGCTGGTCGGCCTCTGCCAGAAGGCGCTGGACGACGCCCAGGCACGCATTGAAAAACTCGCCAGCGCGCCAGCGGAGCAGGGCACGGTGTCCGGGAGCGCCGCCGGCACCCCGACCGACCCCGACGACGTCCCGTTCTAGGATCCTGCCTTGGCCACCCCTGACCCATCCGAGGCGCTGAAAGCCTATCAGCGTCGTATCGAGACCGTACTCGACCAGCGCCTGGCGGCCGACTCTGCCCCGGACCCGCGGCTCATCGAGGCCATGCGCTATGCCACCCTCTCCGGCGGCAAGCGCCTGCGACCGGTACTGGTATACGCGGCCGGGGCCACCTGCGGCGCCCCCGATGACGTGCTTGATGCGATGGCGGCGGCCGTGGAGATGGTCCATGTCTATTCGCTGATCCACGACGACCTTCCGGCGATGGACAACGACGACCTGCGCCGTGGCCGGCCCACCTGCCACCGTGCGTTCGACGAGGCCACCGCCATCCTCGCCGGGGATGCACTACAGGCTTGCGCCTTCGAGATCATGACCGCCGGCGTGCGCGCCCTGCCCGGGACAGCCGCTCTGGATGCCCTGGCCGAGCTCGCGCATGCAGCGGGCCTGCACGGCATGGCCGGCGGTCAGGCCATCGACCTTGGCGCCTGCGGCAAGCCAATCGATCTGGCGGAACTGGAGCGCATGCACCGGCTCAAGACCGGTGCCCTGATCCGGGTCTCGGTGCGCCTGGGCGCCATCGCCGGCGGCGTTCCGGGGGACGCCCTTGGCCACCTGACCCGCTACGCCGAATGCATTGGCCTGGCCTTCCAGATCCGCGATGACGTGCTCGACGTGGAGGGTGACCCGGAGGTGCTCGGCAAGGCCTGCGGCGCGGATGCCCGACTGGACAAGGCCACCTTTCCCTCGCTGCAGGGCCTGGAGGCTTCGCGCGAGCGCGCGGTGGCCCTGGTCGACGAAGCGCTGGCCGAGCTGCAACCCTTTGGCCAGGAGGCGGACTTGCTTCGCTTCCTCGCGCGGTACATCGTCGACCGCATGAACTGATACGGCCTGCCCATGACCCCCACGCCCCTGCTGGATGCAATCGAATGGCCCGCCGACCTGCGGGCACACCCGGCCTCGGAACTGCCCGGCCTGGCCGGCGAGCTGCGCCAGTTCCTGATCGAGAGCGTCTCGCGCACGGGCGGGCACCTGGCCGCCAACCTGGGCACGGTGGAGCTCGCGATCGCGCTGCACTACGCGTTCAACACCCCGGATGATCGCATTGTGTGGGATGTCGGCCACCAGGCCTACGCGCACAAGATCCTGACCGGGCGGCGGGCCGGCATGGCCAGTCTGCGCCAGTACGGCGGACTGGCCGGGTTCCCCAAGCGTGCGGAGAGCGAATACGACGCCTTCGGGGCCGGGCATTCCAGCACCTCGATCAGCGCGGCCGCCGGGATGGCCCTGGCGGCCAAGCACGCCGGACTGGACCGCCGCCATGTCGCGGTGATCGGCGACGGGGCGATGACCGCCGGCATGGCCTTCGAGGCGCTCAACCATATCGGCGATCTTGACTGCAATCTGCTGGTCATCCTGAACGACAACGACATGTCGATCTCGCCCAACGTCGGCGCGATGAACCAGTACTTCACTCGCCTGCTGTCCGGACGCATCTACAGCTCGGTGCGCGAGGGCTCCAAGCGCATGCTGGAGTTCGTCCCGCCGGTGAAGGCCTTCGCCGAGCGCGCCGAGGAACACATGAAGGGCATGCTGGTACCTGGCACGCTGTTCGAGGAGCTGGGTTTTCGCTATTTCGGCCCCGTGGACGGGCACGACGTAAACGGCCTGGTATCGATCCTGAAGAACCTGCGCGGCGGCCACGGCCCACAGCTGCTGCATGTGGTTACGCGCAAGGGACAGGGCTACGCCCCGGCCGAGGAAGATCCCTGCCGCTACCACGGGGTCTCCAAGTTCGAGCCGGAAAACGGCCTGAAGCCCTCGGGCCCGAAGGCACCGACCTATACCGACATCTTCAGCCAGTGGCTTTGCGATCAGGCCGCGGCCGACGAGCGCCTGCTGGGCATTACCCCGGCGATGCGCGAGGGTTCCGGCCTGGTCGCCTTCTCCGAGCAGTTCCCCGAGCGCTACTTCGATGTCGGAATCGCCGAGCAGCACGCGGTCACGCTAGCCGCCGGCATGGCCTGCGAGGGACAGAAGCCCGTGGTCGCGATCTACTCGACCTTCCTGCAGCGGGCGATGGACCAGGTGATCCACGACGTCGCCCTGCAAAAACTCCCGGTACTGTTCGCGGTCGACCGCGCGGGGATCGTTGGCGCTGATGGCCCGACCCATGCCGGCACCTTCGATACCGCGCTGCTGCGCAGTGTCCCCAACATGCTGCTGATGGCCCCGGCCAGCGAGCGCGAGTGCCGCCAGATGCTGTCCACTGGCTACGCCTACGAGGGCCCGGCGGCGGTGCGCTATCCGCGCGGGGGCGGCCCCGGCGTCCTGCCGGAAGGGGGCAGCGAGGATTTGGAGACCCTGCCGATCGGACGCGCCGAGGTCGTACGCGAGGGCCGGGGTCTGGCGATCCTCAGCTTCGGCGCGCTGCTGGAGACCGCCCTGGCCGCCGGCGAAGCGCTGGATGCGACCGTGGTGAGCATGCGCTTTATCAAGCCACTCGACACCGAACTGCTGGCGCGGCTGGCCTCCAGCCACGAACGCTTCGTGGCGCTCGAGGATCATGCCCGAGCCGGTGGCGCCGGCAGCGCGGTGCTGGAATGGCTGTCCGCCGAGGGCCTGACCCTGCCCTGTCAGGTACTGGGCATCCCGGACGTCTTCACCGAACACGGCTCGCGCGAACAGATCCTGGCCGACTGCGGCCTCGACACCGAGGGCGTGCTGGCCGCGATTCGCCACGCATCCGGGCAGGAGAATTGCGCCGAAGACAACGGCCGGCTAGGCTTCGCGGGCTGACACAACCCCGGCCGGCGACGGCCGCTCGCCCGGAAAAGATCATGAGTGCCCGCTACACCCTTCGTGTCCTGACCGACTTTGCCTCCGCGCATACCCTGCGCGACTACCCGGGGCAGTGCGCGAACATGCACGGACACAACTGGAAGGTGGAGGCCGAAGTCCAGGCCGAGACCCTGGACGACGCCGGCATGGCGGTGGACTTCAAGGTGGTCAAGACCGCCGCGCGCGAGATCGCCGGGCAACTGGACCACCGCTATCTGAACGACGTCCCGCCGTTTGACACGGTCAACCCGACCGCCGAGAACATCGCGCAGTGGTTCTTCCGTCAGATGTCCGAACGCCTGAACCGCCCGGGCCTGCGCATGCACGCGCTGACCCTGTGGGAGACCGACCGCGCCTGCGTACGCTACAGCGAGGACGGCTAGTCCCTCCTCTTGCGCCCCGCAACGACGGGGCGCATCCGACAACCCCTGGGGAAACACTGATTAATGTACACGCTCGCGTTGGTACCCCAGGTTTTCCGAGACCAGGCGCGTCGCGCAGCGGGTAGTGGTTCTACCCGCAAGCGGCGCAACGCAGGATCGGGGAACCTGGGGTGCCAACCCCACAAGCCATTCAAAGCAGGGGCTCGGCCGCTTTTGCGTGGGAACGGCGTTGCGGTTCCTTTGTGCAGAGTGCTGCACGGCAGTCACCGCGCCTTGTTCGCACGCAAAAGCGACTCGAGCGCGAGCGTGCACATTAATCAGTGTTTCCCTAAAGATGATTCGAGGCGTAGTCCGCCAGCCGCGAGCGCTCGCCGCGGGTGAGCGTGATGTGGCCGCTGTGGGTCCAGTTGCGGAAGCGGTCCACCACGTAGGTCAGGCCGGACGAGGTCTCGGTCAGGTACGGGGTGTCGATCTGCGCGATGTTGCCCAGCGCCACCACCTTGGTGCCCGGCCCGGCGCGGGTGACCAGGGTCTTCATCTGCTTGGAGGTCAGGTTCTGCGCCTCGTCGAGGATGATGTATCGGTTGAGGAAGGTGCGCCCGCGCATGAAATTCAGCGAGCGGATCTTGATGCGGCTGGTCAGCACGTCGTTCGTGGCCGCCCGCCCCCAGTCGCCCGCACCCTCGGACTTGGCGAGCACCTCGAGGTTGTCCATCAGTGCGCCCATCCAGGGGGTCATCTTTTCCTCCTCGGTCCCGGGCAGGAAGCCGATATCCTCGCCCACCGGGACCGTGACCCGGGTCATTATGATCTCCTTGTAGGTGTTGTCCTCCAGCGTCTGCGCGAGCCCCGCGGCCAGCGCCAGCAGGGTCTTGCCGGTGCCGGCAGCCCCCAGCAGGGAGACGAAATCCACCTCCGGGTCCATCAGCAGGTTCAGGGCGTAGTTCTGCTCGCGGTTGCGGGCATTGATACCCCAGACGCTGTGGCGCGGGGTCATGTAGTCGTCCACCAGCTCGATCACCGCGGACTCGTTCGGCTGATCGATCTCCAGCACGATCGCGGACAGCGGGTTCTCCCCCTCGCGGTACACGAACTGGTTGGGCTGCCACTCGCTGACCAGGGGTCC
The DNA here is from genome assembly GCF_000025545.1 of Thioalkalivibrio sp. K90mix. Taxonomy (NCBI): domain Bacteria; kingdom Pseudomonadati; phylum Pseudomonadota; class Gammaproteobacteria; order Chromatiales; family Ectothiorhodospiraceae; genus Thioalkalivibrio; species Thioalkalivibrio sp. K90mix. The sequence goes on along the minus strand of NC_013889.1, from coordinate 435,048 downwards.
GGTGACCCGGTAGTAGGTCCGGCCGGACTCCTGCCAGGAGTCCATCTTGGCCCCGTGGGTCTCCCAGAAGTCCGCCGGCAGCTCGGTCATGCCGGAGAACAGCAGACTGACGTCGTCCAGGACCTGGTCGTTGTAGTAGTCCTCCGCGTGCAGGCCGATCACCGCCGCCTTGATGCGCAGGTTGATGTCCTTGGAGACCAGCGTGACCGGGAGATCCGACCACTCCGTCTTGAGTGCCTGGGCGGTGGCCAGGATGTCGTTGTCCGGCGTCGAGCCGGGCAGCGAGTCCGGCAGGCGCGAGGTCAGATTGCGGGTCTGAAAAAACAGCCGCCCGGAGGGTGCAAGCGTCGACTCGCTGAGCGATTCGGCCTGTAGCGGCAACCCGGCGGCGATCTGCTCGTGGGTCGCGCCACTCATCAACTCGTCGATAAAGCGCGAGACCTGGCGCACGTTGCGCGCGACCTCGGAGACCCCCTTCTTGCCGCGGTCGAGCTCCTCGAGCACGACCATGGGCAGGAAGATGTCGTGTTCCTTGAAGCGGAACAGCGCGGTGGGATCGTGCATCAGGACATTGGTGTCCAGGACAAACAGGCGTTTCGGGTCCTCCGGTGTTTCGCTCATGGCGCCTCCGCGGCCGGGGTGAGTCGAAAACAAATGGGTCGAACGTCTACTGCCAGTGCTCTCGAAGAATTCGCGCGGCGCCTCACTGGCCGGCCATCTCGCGCACCGCGGCCAGGACCTCGTCCACATGCCCCGGCACCTTGACCTTGCGCCATTCCCGGCGCAGCACGCCCTGCTCGTCGATCAGGAAAGTGGAGCGTTCGATACCGCGCACCTGCTTGCCGTACATGTTCTTCATCTTGATTACGTCAAACGCCTCGCACAACTGCTCGTCGGCGTCGCTCAGCAGGTCGAACGGCAACTCCTGTTTGGTGCGGAAGTTCTCGTGGCTTTTCACGCTGTCGCGCGAAACCCCGAGGATGACGGCGCCGGCGGCGTCGAACGCGGCCTTGTTGGCGGCAAAATCGCGGCTTTCGTTGGTGCAGCCCGGGGTGCTGTCCTTCGGGTAGAAATAGAGCACCACGACCTTGCCGCGAAAATCACCCGGGCCCAGGGTCTGCTCGCCGGTGGCGGGCACGCGCAGGTCTTCGGGAACGGTCTGGTCAATGGCGATCGTCATCAGCTGTCACTCCGTGTCGAGGTTGGGCCGGACAGCCCCGGATCGGATCAGGCCTTGATCGGATCCAGCACCCCGTCCAGGTTCAGTTCGTCGCAAAAATCCATGAATTCGCCGCGCAGGCTGGCCAGGTGCTGTCCCGCCGGGATGTCCACCACCATGTTGGCGGCGAACATGCGCGCCCCCGTGTGCTGAGCGGTATAGACGCGCGTCTGCACATCGCGCAGGTTCACGCCACGGCTGGTGAAGAAATCGGCCAGGGCATTGACCAGCCCCGGGGCGTCCAGCGCGACCACGTCCACCGCATAGGCCATCGCGGGCTGGCTGGACTCATCCAGCGGCCCACGGCGCACGGTGATCGCGAGATCCAGCTCGGCCTCCAGCCGTTCCAGGCGGGATTCCAGCGTGGCGAGGGTCTTCCAGTTGCCGCTGGCGCTCAGCGCCATGCAGCAATAGCCGTCCAGGGTCGTAATGCGGCTGGACTCCAGGTTGCAGCCTGTATCGACGATTACCCGCGTGACGCCGGCCACCAGGCCAGGCTGATCGGGTCCGATCAGGTTCAGGATCAGATGGGTGTGCGAGCCGGCCCCGACGACCTCAGCCATGCCGGCCCCTGGAGCGCAGAGCGCCGCCGAACGGCCAAAGGCCTGAGGCAATGCTGGACGGGTTGGATGCATCTGCGGGCATGATGGCTGGGAACATACCACCTCGCCCTGGTGGCGCCAACGGTCGGGGTGGCATGGAAGGGTCATCCAGACGGGGGCTTCGCGCGGCTTCTTGAACGCCTTGTCGCGCGCCCGTTAGACTGCACCATTACCGTCGCTGGAGGAGTCGATGTTTCAAGGCAGCATGGTCGCACTGGCGACCCCGATGCACGCGGACGGCAGTCTTGACTGGCCGGCGCTTGATCGGCTCCTCGAATTCCACATCGAGGCCGGAACCGACGCCATCGTAGCGGTCGGTACTACCGGCGAATCCGCCACCCTCGATTTCGACGAACACTGCGAAGCGATTGCCCATACGGTCAAGACCGTGGGCGGTCGCCTGCCGGTCATCGCCGGCACCGGCGCGAACTCCACGCGCGAGGCGATCGCCCTCACGCGCTGCGCCCGCGAGGCCGGCGCTGATGCCTGCCTGCTGGTATCCCCGTACTACAACAAGCCCACACAGGAGGGCTTGTATCTGCACCACAAGGCCATCGCCGAGGCCGTGGATATCCCGCAGATCCTCTATAACGTCCCGGGACGCACGGCCGTCGACATGCTCCCCGAGACGGTCGAACGCCTGGCCGACATCCCCAACATCGTCGGGCTCAAGGAGGCAACGGGCAATAACGAGCGCACCGCGGAGCTTGTCCAGCGCGTGGGGGGGCGATTGGACCTGTTCAGTGGCGAAGACGCCAATGGTCTCGCGTTCATGCTGGCCGGAGGGCAGGGCGTCATCTCGGTGACGGCCAATGTCGCGCCGGCACTGATGTCTCGCATGTGCCGAGCCGTGCGCGAGGGCCACGCGGACGAAGCGCGCGAGATCAATCGCCAGCTCGACGGCCTGCATTCGGCCCTCTTTCTCGAAGCGAATCCCATCCCGGTAAAATGGGCCTTGCAGCGCATGGGGATGATAGAGGAAGGTATCCGCCTGCCTCTGACACCCCTTTCCGAACCGTTCCATGCACCGGTACTGGACGCGATGCGCCAAGCCGGCATTGAGGTCTGAGCCCGATCATGAAATTGCCTTTCAAGCCCTACCACTCCGCCACGCGCGCCACCCTCGCGATCGCCACGGGTCTCGCCGTCGCTGGTTGCGGAGGCTGGGGCGGTGATCGCCAGTCCGGCCCGGAATACGAAATGAGCCGGCAGATGGAGGACCTTGAAGTCCCGCCGGATCTGATCGCGCCTGATACCGAACGGGCCTACCGCCTGCCCGATGACCCGGGCGGCCGCATCAGTGCCCGCGACATGCAGCAGGACACCGCCCAGCGCCAGCAACAGCCCGCGCAGGCCCAGCCCGGCGCCCCGACCCGCACCGTCCAGGTACTGCCGGAGTCCGCCGAGGTGCAGCTCATGCGCGACGGGGGCACGCGCTGGCTCCAGGTCGACGGCGATCCCGGCGAGATCTGGGACCGTTTGGTCGCCTTCTGGGACAGCCAGAACCTCCGGCTCGAACGCAACGAACCACAGGTGGGCGTGATGCAGACCGAGTGGGCCGAAGATCGCGCCGGCATCCCGCTGCGTGGCACGCAGAACATCTTCGCGCGCGCCCTTGGCAACGTGTACGACGCCAACACCCGGGACCAGTACCGGATGCGCGTCGAGCGCGTCAACGGACAGTCGGAAATCTATATCACCCACCGGGGTGCCGAAGAACAGGCCGAGGGCCAGTCCTGGCGCTGGGCCATGCGCCCGTCGGACCCGGAACTCGAAGCCGAGATGCTGAACCGCCTGCTGGTTTACCTCACCACCGGCGATCCGGGTGAAGGGGGCGCACGCGTTGCCGAGACTCTCGTCGACCGTCCCACCGAACTGCAGATGACGGAACAGGATGGTTCGCCCGCCCTGCTGCTGGGCGGTGAATATGAACGCGTCTGGCGCCAACTGGGCACCTTCCTGGACCGTGCCGGATTGCTGGTGGACGAACAGGACCGCCAGGCCGGCATCTACGAGGTCACCTACCGACCGGACATGACCGGCGACCGCGACGAGCCCGGTTTCTTCGGCCGCATCTTCGGTCGCGGCGGAGACCGCCGCGAAAACGAACGCTACCAGATCCGCCTGGAGGATCGAGGCGATGGCGACCTGTTGATCGAGGCACGCGACATTGAAGGTGACCGCCTGAGCAATCGTGACGCCGAGTTTGTGCTCGAGCGTATTCAGACGCAGATGCAGCGGTAGGACGCGCACGGGGACCACTTCAGCGAAGATGTGGCCGGATGGAGCACGTACCCCCCCGGCCGCGGAACCCTGATAGCGTGCGCCAGTAGCCCACCCTGCATTTACCTTCGGAGTAGCGCGTGATCCGATTCTGTTCACTTGGCAGCGGGAGTGGCGGCAACGCGCTCGTGGTCGAAATCGGGTCGACTCGTCTGCTGGTGGACTGCGGATTTTCCGTACAGGAGATTGAGCGCCGCCTCGCACGTCAGGGGCGTGCTGCCTCTGACCTCGACGCCGTGTTCGTCACCCACGAACACGGCGACCACCTGGGATCTGCGCCGGCTCTCTCCCGACGCTATGACCTGCGCGTCTATGCCTCAGCCGGAACCCGCCTGGCGGCGCGCGACAGCGCATTTGCACACCTCGAAGAGATTCAGCCGGATATCCCGGTCGAGCTGGATGACGCCCTGATCATCCCCTATACAGTCCCGCATGACGCCCGCGAACCAACCCAGTTTGCCTTTTCCGACGGCGCGTCCCGTCTCGTCCTGATGACCGATGCTGGCCACATTTCACCTCACATGATCGACACTGCCTCCGGCGCCCAGGGCCTCCTGCTCGAATGCAACCACTGCCCGGAGATGCTCGCGTCCGGTCGATACCCGGCCAAGCTCAAACGACGCATCGCTGATGGGTACGGACACCTGCCCAACCACGACGCGACCCGACTCCTTCAAAGCGCCGACACATCCAAGTTGGAACACCTGATCGGAATGCACCTTTCGAGCGACAATAATCGCCCCGAGTTGGCCGAGCAGGCCTTATGCGAGGGCGTCGGTGCCAGTCGCGACGAGATCGCAATCGCATCCCAGGACCACGGCTTTGAATGGCGCTGCATCCCCTAGCCAGCGCTCTTGTTCCGCCCGCGCCCTACCGGTAGACCGATGGCTAGCGGAGTTACTGTCAAAAGTGGTGTACGGGGGGATTGAGGAAGGCGGCGTATCCGGCTGGAATGGAAGTGCGACCAACCAGCCAGCCAGAGGAGATACGCCAACATGGCTCACGATACGACAGAGAACCCGAACGGACCAGAGGACCCGTTGACCGATCTGCTGCGCCGCGGGGCGCGGGATCTGATCCAGCAAGCGGTGGAGGCAGAGTTGCGGACGTTCATGGAGACCTACGCGGAGGATCGCATGCCGGACGGTCGCCGGGCGGTCGTACGCAATGGCTATCAGCCCCAGCGCCGGGTTCAGACCGGCATCGGCGATGTACCGGTGCAGGTGCCGAAGACCCGGGATCGGTCCGGCGGTGGCCGGCACTTCACGTCGAGCCTGCTGCCCCCGTATCTGCGCCGGGCGCGCTCGGTCGAGGAGCTGCTGCCCTGGCTCTATCTCAAGGGGGTGTCCTCGGGCGACTTCCAGGAGGCGCTGAGCGCGCTGCTGGGCGAGCAGGCCCAGGGGCTGTCGGCCTCGACACTGGGCCGCCTCAAGCAGCAGTGGCTGACCGAGCACGCCGAATGGCGCGAGCGTGATCTCCGCGCCTACCGCTACAGCTACTGGTGGGCGGACGGTATCCACTTCAACCTGCGCGGGGAGGACGACGAACGCGCCTGTGTGCTGGTCATCATCGGGGTCCTGCCCGACGGGACCAAGGAGTTTGTTGCCCTCGACGACGGGATGCGCGAGTCCGAGCAGAGCTGGTACGAACTGCTGGTGCGCCTGCGGGATCATCAGGGCCTCGCGAACGGCCCGAAGCTCGCCATCGGCGATGGCGCGCTGGGCTTCTGGAAGGCCCTGGCCCGGGTCTACCCGGACACCCGCCGCCAGCGCTGCTGGGTCCACAAGACCGCCAATGTGCTGAACCGGCTGCCCAAGCGCAGTCAGCCCAAGGCCAAGTCCGCCTTGCAGGCGATCTGGATGGCCGAGACCCGCGCCGACGCCGAACAGGCCTTCGACGCCTTCCTGACCGCCTACGGCGACAAGTACCCGAAAGCCGCCGAGACGCTGGCCAAGGACCGGGAAGACCTGCTCGCGTTCTACGACTTCCCAGCCGCGCACTGGCAGTCGATCCGGACCACCAATCCGATCGAATCGACCTTCGCCACCGTGCGGCTGCGCACCGACAAGACCCGGGGCTGCGTGACCCGCAACACCGTCTTGAGCCTGACGTTCAAGCTCGGTCAGAGCACGCAGAAGCGCTGGCGTCGGCTCCGGGGTTACGAATGGCTCGACAAGCTCGAGCGCGGGGTCAAGTTCATCGACGGCATCGAGCAGACCGAACCGACCAACGACGAGGCATCCTCCATCACCGACCGGAGCGCCGCCTGAACCCGCCATCGCTCATACACCAGACTTGACCATAACTCTGGCTAGCGGCGTGACTCCCGCAGGAAATACACCCCGCCCGCAATGAAGGCCAGCCCGATAATGGTCGCGATCGGCCCGCCAAAGCCCGAACCCTCGCGAGGCGCAATCGGTGTAAACGCGACCTCGCCCCCGAGTACCGCGTAGGTCCCGATCCCGATCAGCACCAACCCGACCGTCACCAACCCACCGTCTGTCCGTTTCTTGCCTCGAGCCATCTCTTCAAACCGTCTCTATTCGCCTGGGCGAAGGTGCATTCAGGATCATGCCTGCGTTTGCAGCCATAAAAAAAGCCCGGCCCCCATATTGGGAACCGGGCTTCGGATTAATGCCTGGCGGTGACCTACTCTCACATGGGGAGGCCCCACACTACCATCGGCGCAGAGCAGTTTCACTTCCGAGTTCGGGATGGGATCGGGTGGTTCCTACTCGCTATTGCCGCCAGACAAACTGGCCAGATCACCCAGCGCGAACGCTGCGTCATCTGAATTCGGAATGCATTCTAGGTGATGTGTACAACAGTGATGTGTCAGACGAGACCAACCATCAACACCTTGGGTGTTATATGGTCAAGCCGCACGGGCAATTAGTACTGGTTAGCTGCACGCGTTACCGCGCTTCCACACCCAGCCTATCAACGTTGTAGTCTTCAACGGCCCTTTAGGGACCTCGAGGGTCCAGGGAGATCTAATCTTCAGGTGGGTTTCCCGCTTAGATGCTTTCAGCGGTTATCCCTTCCGCACATAGCTACCCGGCAATGCCACTGGCGTGACAACCGGAACACCAGAGGTGCGTCCATCCCGGTCCTCTCGTACTAAGGACAGATCCTGTCAAATCTCCGACGCCCACGGCAGATAGGGACCGAACTGTCTCACGACGTTCTAAACCCAGCTCGCGTACCACTTTAAATGGCGAACAGCCATACCCTTGGGACCTGCTTCAGCCCCAGGATGTGATGAGCCGACATCGAGGTGCCAAACACTGCCGTCGATATGGACTCTTGGGCAGTATCAGCCTGTTATCCCCGGAGTACCTTTTATCCGTTGAGCGATGGCCCTTCCATACAGAACCACCGGATCACTAAGACCTGCTTTCGCACCTGCTCGACGTGTCTGTCTCGCAGTTAAGCACCCTTTTG